>NZ_JBFAHL010000010.1:164599-369135 GCF_040654155.1 Amycolatopsis sp. NPDC050768 | reverse complement strand
GCGTTGGGGGTGTCGCCGCCGCTGTAGCCGACGCGCGTGGACACGACGCCGGGCTGGTGGCGGAACAGCTCCTCCATGCCCCAGAAACATCCGCCCGCGAGGATCGCCTTTTCCGTGGTCATGGTTCGCCATCGTAGCGGCGCCGCAGCAGGTCGAGCACGAGCGCGAGCGGCGGCCACGCGTCCCGCCCGCGCCGGGTGGCCGTGAACGAGCGCAGCCGCACGTCCGGCCCGGTCAGCGGCAGCAGCGCCACCTCCGGCCGCGTCGGGCGCGCGACCGGCAGCAACCCGACGCCGGGCCCCGCGACGATCAGGTCCTCTACGAGATCGAGGCTGTCGGCCAGGTGCGTGACGCGCGGGGTGAACCCGGCCATCGACGCCAGCGTGCGCACCACGTCCTCGTCGGCGCGGTTGCGGGAGTTGCCGATCCAGTCGTGGTCGCGGAACGCCTCGAACACGGTCAGCGTGCCTTCGCCGGCCACCCGGCCCGCGTCCGTCGCCGGCACGCCCAGCCCCCACGCGGCCGTCCACAGAGGACGGACGTCGAGCGACCGGTCGGTGGTCGCGGGCGCGAGGTCGTAGTCGTAGATCAGCGCCAGGTCGACGTCGTCGGCCAGCAGCTGGGTCATGGCTTCGGCAGGTTCGTACTCGCTGATCACCAGCCGCACCCGTGGATGCGTCCGCGCCAGCCGGTCGGCGGCCGGCAGCAGCGCACGCCGGATCGCCGTGGCGAAGCCCGCCACCCGCACGGTGCCCGCCGGCTCCGCGTGCGGGTCGAGGTCCGCCCGCGCGGCCTCCACTGCGGCCAGGATCGTCACGGCGTGCTCGGCCAGCCGCTGCCCGGCCGGGGTCAAGCGGACGCGGCGGCCGTCCGGTTCGAGCAGCGGCGCGCCCGTCTCCAGCGCCAGTGCGGCGATCTGCTGCGACACCGTCGACGTGGTGGTGTCGAGCACATCCGCGACGGCGCGCATCGAGCCGAGCCGCGACAGCTCGAGGAGGAACTGCAGCCTGCGGGTGTCCATGCCGCCATTGTCCAGGATTCCCGGACAGTACGTTCACGATCGGCACGTGGACACGAACGGTGGCCATCGGTTCTCCTGGACGCGTGCTCTCCTCCTCCACCCGCACCGGGGCGGCGCTCGCCGTCGCCGCGATGCTCTGCGTGCAGCTCGGCCTGGCGCTGTCCGTCGGCCTGTTCGACCGCGTCGGGCCCGAGGGCGCCGCGTGGCTGCGGCTCGCCTGGGCCGGGGTGCTGCTGCTCGTGCTGGTCCGCCCGCGCCCGTCGTCGTTCAGCCGCTCGACGCTGCTCGCGTGCGTGGTGCTGGGCGTTGTCACCGCCGGCATGACGATGCTGTTCATGGCCGCCGTCGCGCGGCTGCCGCTGGGCACCGCGAGCGCGCTGGAGTTCCTCGGCCCGCTCACGGTCGCGATCACGCGCGGGCGCGGCGGCAAACGCCTGTGGCCGGTGCTCGCCGCCGTCGGCGTGCTGTTTCTGACCGAACCGTGGGAGGGCGGGGCGGACCTGGTCGGCGTCGGTTACGCGCTCGCCTCGGCGGTCTGCTGGGCGACTTACATCCTGCTGACGCAACGTGTCGGCGACGAGGTGTCGGGCGTGCGTGGCCTCGCGGTGTCCATGCCGGTGGCGGCGATCGTGGCGACGCTGGTGCAGGGGCCGGCGGTGTTCGGGCACCTGTCGTGGGAGCTGCTGCTCGCCGGGCTGGGGCTCGCGATCCTGCTGCCGGTGGTGCCGTTCAGCTTCGAGATGCTCGCGCTGCGGCGGCTCACAGCGTCGGCCTTCGGCACGCTCATGAGCCTCGAACCCGCCATCGCGATGACGATCGGGTTGCTCGTGCTCCACCAGGTGCCCGACCTGGCCGCGGCCGCGGGAGTGCTGTTCGTGGTGGCGGCGGGCATCGGTGCCGAACGCACGGGCGCGCGGGAACCTGTTGTGGCGCCTTAGGTTTCGGCCAGGCGAGCCCGGCGCGTTCGCAGGAAGGCGCGTTCGGTGTCGTTGCCGGCCAGGCTGATCGCTTCGTCGTAGGCGGCGACGGCTTCCGCGGTCCGGCCCAGCCGGGTGAGCAGGTCGGCGCGGGTGGCCGGCAGCAGGTGGTACCCCGGCAGGTCCAGCTCGTCCACAGTGGCCAGCGCCGCCGCCGGACCGTGCACCTCGGCCACGGCGACCGCCCGGTTGAGCGCGACGACCGGGGTCGGGGAGTGTTGCAGGAGCTGGTCGTAGAGCGCCAGGACCTGCGTCCAGTCGGTGGCCGGCCCGTCCGTGTGCACGGCGTTGATCGCGGCCTGCAGCTGGTACGGACCCGGCTGCCCCCGGCGCAGGCAACGGCGCACCAGGTCGTGCCCCTCGGCGATCAGCTCGCGGTTCCACAGTGACCGGTCCTGCTCCGCTAGCACCACCAGCTCACCCGAGGGACCCACGCGCGCCGGCCGGCGGGCTTCGGTGAGCAGGAGCAGCGCCAGCAGCCCGAGCACCTCCGGCTCGTCCGGCATCAGCTCGGCGAGCGCCCGCGCCAGGCGGACGGCGTCGGCGCACAGGTCCGTCCGCAGCAGCTCGCCGGACGTCGACGTGTAGCCCTCGTTGAACACCAGGTAGAGCACGGTGAGCACGGGCGGCAGCCGGTCGGGCAGGTCGGCCGCGCCGGGCACCCGGTAGGGGATGCCGGCGTCGCGGATCTTCTTCTTCGCCCGCACGATTCGCTGGGCGAGGGTCGCCTCCGGCACGAGGTAGGCGCGCGCGATCTCCGGCACCTCCAGCCCGCCGAGCAGCCGCAGCGTGAGCGCGGTCTGCGCGAGCGGCGACAGCGCCGGGTGGCAGCAGGTGAAGATCAGGCGGAGCTGGTCGTCGCGCACGGGTCCCACCTCCTCGGGCTCGTCGCGTTCGTTCAGCAGCAGGGCCTGCGCGTGGCGCGCCTCGCGCGTGGACTCGCGGCGCAGGCGGTCGATGGCGCGGTTGCGGGCGGTGGTCACGATCCACCCGCCGGGGTTGGGCGGCAGTGCATCGGCCCATTTGGTGACGGCCACCGCGAACGCGTCCTGCACGGCCTCCTCGGCGAGCCCGATGTCGCCGAGGAGGCGCGTCAGCGTGGCCACGCAGGGGCCGTACTCGGCCCGGTAGACGCTGTCGAGGTCCACCGGCGCCTCAGCGCTGCGAGATGTCGTCGAACGGGCGCACCTCGATCAGCTGCCCGCAGGCCAGCGCGCACTTCTCGGCCCACACGAGCGCCTGGTCGAGGTCGTCGCACCGGATCACCCAGAACCCGCCGAGCTGTTCCTTCGTCTCGGCGAACGGGCCGTCGGTGATCGTGACCGTGCCATCTCCGGGTCGCACGACCGTGGACGCGTGCGAGGGCCGCAGACCACCGACGAACACCCACACCCCGGCGGACTTCATGTCCTCGGTGACCCGGCCGGTCCGGGCCAGCATCGGCTCGAAGTCCTCTTCGGGCTCCGGCTTGCTCTCGTCGAGCTGGACGGCGAGCAGGTACTGCTTCATGGCGGGCTCCTTCGCTCGGGCGACCGGTCCGTTCGCCGGTCCCTCACCCTGCCCACGAACCGGCTCGACGCCATTCGACACCACGAAGGGGAAAACTTCTCGCTTTCCCGTGTTCTCGGCACTACTCGTCGGCGAGGAGCTTCTCGCGCTTGCTCGCGTAGTGGATCGCCCACGCGGCGGCCCCGAACGCGAGGCCGGTGAGCGGGTTGCCCATGGCGATCTTGGCGAAGGCGAGCCAGCCCGTGCAGTCCTGGTCGTAGAGGTACTGCTGCACCAGGAACCGCGACGCGAACACCAGCGTGGCCGTGGCCGTGGCCAGGTCGTAGCCCAGCCGCGAGCGCCGGTCGGCCCGTCAGGTCATCTTCTCGCTGTTGACCAGGCTCCACACCACGCCGACCAGCGGCCGGCGCACGACGATCGACACCGCCAGCGCCAGCGCCACGAAACACGCGAGGCTGAACCAGATGTCGGACAGGAAGTAGCCCAGCCCCGCGAAGGAGTTCACCACCACGAAAACCAGCGACGGCAGCGACGACACGAGCAGGCCCGCGAGCCCGCCCGTCCGCTCCCACGCCGTGCGCGGCCGTGACTCGGAGGCGGACCCGGCGGGCTTCGGTCTTCGTCCCAGGTCGCTCCACACCTCCGATTGAAACGGGCGGGAACTAGGCAAACTCCTAGCTTGGGCCCACGGTCGGGTGGTCCGGGCGGTGACCCTGCGTGGGTCCGCCGCGTGGTGAGTCGTCCCACAGCCGCCGGGCCCGGCTTCGTCGCCGCGCAGGAAGGGGTCGGTTACCTGGGAGTGCGTACTTCTGGATCACCCCCGCGGTCCTTAGGCTGGGGACATGCACGTGGAAATCTGGAGCGATGTCATCTGCCCGTGGTGCTACCTCGGGAAGGCGCGGTTCGAGGCGGCGCTGGAGGGGTTCGAGCACCGGGACGAGGTGGAGGTGACGTTCCGGTCGTTCGAGCTGGACCCGTCGCGCGACACGGTGGAGCCGTTGCAGGAAATGCTGACCGCGAGGTACGGGCCGCAGGCGGTGGAGATGGAGGAGCACCTCGCCGGGCTCGTCGCGGAGGTCGGCCTCGGGTACCGGTCCGACCGGGAGATCGGCAACACCTTCGACGCCCACCGGCTGATGCACCTCGCGCGCGAGCGCGGGCTGGAGCGCCGGATGGTGGACGCGTTGTTCACGGCCAACTTCGCCGAGGCGCGTCCGCTGTTCACCGGGGACACGCTGCTCGACGTGGCGGTGGAGGCCGGTCTGGACCGCGAGGACGCGAGCCGGGTGCTGGCCGATCCGGCGGCCTACGCGGACGCCGTGCGGGCGGAGGAGCGGGAAGCGGCGCAGCTCGGCGCGACCGGGGTGCCGTTCTTCGTGCTGGACCGGCGCATCGGCGTCGCGGGTGGTCAGGCCACCGAGGTGTTCGCGCAGGCGCTCGAGCGCGCGTGGAGCGAGCGCGCCGCCTGACCGCGGTCCACTGTGGACGGCGTGCTCAATCGGACCAGCCGCTGAGCCGGTTGAGCAGCCGTTCCAGCACTTCCGGGTCGGCGGCGACCGGCGCGCCCGACACGGGCTCGTCCACGAGGGTGCGGCGTTCCTGCCGACGCGGCAGGCGGACCTGGCCCGCCGTCATGCCGCTGGGCAGCGGCATCTCGCACCACGTGAGGCGGCCGTTGCGCAGGGGCTCCACGCCGATCCGGTCGCCGGGCGCGGTGCGCGGCGGGTTCGGGCCGACGAGGTCGTCCTCGATCTCGACCACGAGCACCTCGCCGCGCAGCTGCAGGCGCACGGTGATGAACGCGGGGGCGGCGGTGTTGCTCTGGTCCACGATGTCGCCGACGAGCCGCGACGTGGTGGCGGTGACCTGTTCCAGCATCGGCAGGAGCGACCAGTCCGACAAGATCAGGCGGACGAACAGCTCGGTGCACGGAACCGCACTGGGCTGAGCCACCAGTCGGAGATCGTCCACCTGGGTGGTGCGCGTGCTCAAGCCTCACCTTCCTCATCGGCTCACTGCCGCCCTCCGCGGGCGGGACCGGTTGGGGCATCATGCCATCGACCTCCCGCGGGTTCGCGGCGGGAGGTCGATGTGCGTGTCCGCTCGCCTCACACGTCCGGATTCGCTGGGTGAACGTCCCAGGTCACAGCTTCGAGTGGCCCACCGCGAAGGTCGAGTGGACGACGTCCATGAACGGGATGCCGGAAATGCCCGGAGCGGACTTGCCGGGTTCACGAATGTGAACGATCACTTGTCGCCCAGGTCCCAGAACAGGCCGGTCATGATCGCGACGGCCTCGCGCGCCAGGGGAGCGAGCAGGTGCTCGTCGGGCGCGTGCTGGGCGCAGGCCGGGTAGGAGTGGGGGAGCCAGATCGTCGGCATGTCCAGGATTTCCGCGAACGCGTCGTTGGGGATCGTGCCGCCGAGGTTGGGCAGGAGCACGGGCGCGCTGCCTGTGGTGCGGGCGACGGAGTCGGCGGCCCAGCGCACCCAGGGGTGATCGGGATCCGTGCGCGTCGGCGGCCGGCTCTCGGTGACAGCGACGTCGACCATCGGAAAACCGTGCTCCGCCAGGTGGTTCCGCAGCGCCGGCTCGAGCCGGGCGAGGTTCGTGCCCACCACCGACCGCAGTTGCAGCGTCGCCTCCGCGCGGCCCGGGATGGCGTTGACCGGTGACGCGGGCGTGCCGGCGAGGAACGCCAGCACCTCCACGGTGTTCCATCCGAACAGCCGTTCCGCGGGCGTGAGATCCGGCTCGCCCCAGCCCTCGTCGACGGCCGGGTCGTCCGCTCCGCCGCCGACCGGCACGGTGGCCAACGCGTCGCGCACGGACTCGGGGATCGCCGGGGGACGCAGCCCCGGCACCAGAATCCGGCCCCGTCCGTCCACAAGGGAGGTGATCGCGGCGGCCAGTGTGGTGGCCGCGTTGCGGAGCACGCCACCCCAGTTGCCGGAGTGGTGGTCGCGTGGGCGCAGGTCCGCGGTGAGCGTGAACTGCGTGACGCCGCGAGAGCCGAGGAACAGCGTCGGCAGGTCGGCGCGCACGCGGGGCCCGTCGGACGCGATCAGGACGTCCGCGCGCAATTCGTCGCGCAGCTGCCCGCACACCTCGACGAGGCCGGGGGAGCCGCGTTCCTCACCGGTTTCGACGAGCACGACGAGGTTGAACCCGAGCTGCCCGCGGGCCCGTAGCACCTCGCGCAGCGCGAAGAGGTTCAGCGTGTGCTGGCCCTTGTTGTCGGCCGACCCGCGGCCGTACCACCGCTCGCCTTCGGCGATCAGCGTCCACGGGTCGAGGCCTTCACGCCATCGGGGTGCTTCGCCGTTGACGACATCGCCGTGGCCGTAGAGCAGCACCGTGGGCCGGTCGGCGGACTCGTGGCGGGTCGCCACCAGCAGTGGGCACTCGGGCGCCACCGGGTTCTCGGCCACCCGGGTGCGGCAGCCCAGGGCTTCCAGAGCCGGGGCGAGCTCGTCGGTGAGGTACGCGCGCAGCCGCGGGTGCCCGGCGGTGAGGTTGCTCTCGGTCCGGTACGCCACGCGGCGGGCGAGCTCGGCGAAGAGCTCGCCGGAGTCGAACCGCTCCAGGGCCTGGTCGATCGTGTCCGCGCGCTGCATCGAGCACCTTCCGGTCGGGGACGCCGGGTCCGTTGTAGCACCCGGCCCCGACGAGAATGGACTCAACCTTTTCGCGGTCCCGCTCGTCTGACCGGTCATGTACGCGCGCGAGGACCGGCATGGCCCGGGGTGACAGTGAGTTCGCGGACTTCGTCCGCGCGTTCTCGCCGCGGCTGCTGCACGCCGCCTACCTGCTGACCGGCGACCGGCACCAGGCGGAGGACGACGTCCAGACCGCGCTGGTGCGCACGTACACGTCCTGGCCGCGGATCCGCAAGCAGGACCCGTTCGCCTACGCGCGCAAGGTGCTGGCCAACCACGTGATCGACCGCTGGCGCCGCCCGTACCGCGAGCAGGCCACCGAGGAGGTGCCCGAGCGCGCCGTCGAGCGCGACTTCACCGTCGGCGTCGTCGACCAGGAGTGGCTCATGCGGGCGCTGGCGCCGCTGAGCCCGCGGGAACGCGCGATCGTGGTGCTGCGGCACTTCTGGGACCTGTCGGAGGCCGACGTCGCGGCCGAGTTGAAGGTGTCGCTGGGCACGGTGAAGAGCACCAACTCGCGTGCGCTGGCGAAGATGCGCGGCACGGCCGCCGAGCGGCACTCGTGCGCGGCGGGGCAGGCGTCGTGACGGATCTCGAAGCGCTGCGCGGGGTGCTGGCGGAACCGCCCGCCGTGGAGTTCACGGCCGTGGACCTGGCGAACGTGATGCGCAGGGGACGCCGGCGTCGTCGCCTGCGCCGGCTGTCGGCCGCCGCCGCGACGGTGGTCGTGCTGGTCGGCGTCGTCGTGGGCGCGCAACTGCTGAGGACGCCCGATTCGCCCGCGGTGACCACGCTGGCCGTGACGGCGGCCCAGCCCGAACAACGCGCTGCGGCTCCGATCGGCGAGGTGGTTGGCACCAAGATTGTGGACCCGGAAGGCGAGGTGGTGCTGTTCTTCGAACGCGCATCGGCCGGACCTGATGCCTCGCCGTACCAGCTCGTGCTCGGCCACCGCGACGGCGACGGCATCACCTCCGAGCTCGCCACCGGCTCCCGCGCGAGCTCACCCGGCTTCCACGCGCTCACCGCGGGCCGCCCGGGCCGGGACCTGCCGCTCTACGGCTACTACTCCGGCCCCGCCACCCGCGTCACCGCGGAGGTGGGCGGCCTGATGTACGGCGCCGACACCCAGCGCGTCGAGGCCTTGGCGGTCACGGTGTTCTGGTTCCCCCGCCGTGACACCACCGTCTTGGGCGGCATCTCGACGTTGCCGATGAACGCGTACAGCGCGGTGGGTGACGCGCTGCCGAAGTAACGGCTCAGACCGTCCGCGCCGCTTCCCACGCCGCGCTCGCGCTGAAGTACGTGTCGTAGATTTCCTGGACCTCCAGGAGGCTTTCGGGGGCCGCTTTGCCGTACGCGATGCGCTCGAGGTGGCGGAAGTACTCGAAGCGTTCGACGCCCGGCGCGATGACGATGAGCAGGTCGGCGTCTTCGCCCGGTGCGGCCGCGAAGGCGTGGGTCAGGTTGGGCGGCACGACCACGAGGTCGCCGCGGTCGGCGGTGACGACGGTGTCGCCCGAGAGGACCTGGACGGTGCCGCCGAGGACGTAGAACAGCTCGGCGGAGCCGGCGTGGTGGTGGGGCGCCGCGCCGTTGGCGCCGTCCTTGAGCTCGACCTGGATGGTCGACAGGGCGCCGCCCGTGGAGCTGCTGTCGGCGAGCAGCTTGACGGTCGTGGGTGCGCGGCCGATGACCTCGGCGTCGCCCGACCGCACGATCACGGAGTCGTCGAAGCTGGGAATGACGATGGACATGTGAAGCCCCCGGGAAGTCCGTCGTGGGATCGTGGCGGCGCCGGATCCGCGGCGAACCTACCACGCTGCGACCAGCTCCATCGCCGTGAATTTCTCCAGCGCGCCAACGGTTTTCCGTGACCGGGACACCGCACTGGCGAAGAGGAGGGGTACCTCCGTATAGTGGAGCGGAGGCACCCCTCCTCTTAAGCACAAGGAGCGATCATGTCCGCACGTGAGGCCATCGAGAATCTGATCTTCACCTACGCCGCGCACGTCGACGCCGGGAACTTCGCCGCGGTCGGCGAGCTGTTCGCCCACGGCACCTTCGCCGGCGGCGACCCGGCGACGGGGCGCGAAGCCGTCGAGCGGTACTTCCACGACACGCTCGTGCTCTACCCCGACGGCACCCCGCGCACCCGCCACCTGACCACCAACGTGCGCGTCCACGTCGACGAGGCCGCCGGCACCGCCACGGCCCACAGCTACTGGACCGCGCTGCAGGCCACACCCGGGCTGCCGCTGCAGCCCATCGCGTCGGGCCACTACGACGACCGCTTCGAACGCTCGCACGGCGCGTGGCGCTTCGTCGAACGGCGTCCGCACGTGGCGCTGGCCGGGGACCTCAGCCACCACCTCAAAGCCGCGTGACCCGCCCGCTGCGGGCCGACGCCCGCCGCAACCGCGAGCGGCTCGTTGCCGAGGCCGGGGCGGCGTTCCTCGCCCACGGCACGGGCGCGTCGCTCGAGGAGATCGCGCGCCGGGCCGGCGTCGGGATCGGCACGCTCTACCGCCACTTCCCGCGCCGCGAAGACCTGCTCGACGCGGTGTTCCAGGGCGAGGTGGACGCGCTGCTCGACCTCGGCCGGGAGCTGGCGCGTGCCGACGACGCGTTCGGTGCCCTCGGTACGTGGCTGAGGGCCGTGGTCGACCGCCACCGCGCGTGGCAGGCCATCGCGGTGGCGACGGGCCAGGACCGTCCGAACGCGACACTCGCGACGTCGCGGATTCCCGTTGAACAGACCGGGAAAACGCTGCTCGCCCGAGCGCAAAATGCGGGGGAGGCTCACAAGAGTGCAACGATCGCCGACCTCCTGCGCCTCGCCGGCGCCATCGGTCAGGCATCCGACGAGACGCCGGACGACCCGAAGCTGCCGGACCGCCTGCTGCACCTCGTGGTGGAAGGGCTGCGGGCTCAGCCGCGCACGGGCAAGCGCGCGAGGTAGTGGTCGCGGGCCGTGAGGCTCGTGTCCAGGTGCCGCACCAGCGGCTCGAAGAACGAGCTGCGGTACGTCGAGTCCGTGACCGCGCCGGCCGCGAAGTACAGCGCCGAGAACGCGGCGATGAACAACGACACCTGCAGCAGCTCGTTGGCGATCGGCACCTGGATGCCGAACAGGGTGCCCGGTGTCGGATCGTGCCCGACCCACGACTTGATCACCGGCGCGCGGACCGTGATCACGCCGAACGCCACGAAGAACACGAACGTGAGCACCGACAGCACGAGCGTCTGCAGGATCTGCGTGAGCAGCAGGACGAGCACCATGTTCGCCCGCTCCAGCTTGGTCAGCGGCACCCGCTCGGGCGCGGGATCGGTGCACGACGCGAACGGGGTCCCGTCCAGCGTGTCCGGTTCGGCGGGCTTCTCCGCTTTCGTCAGCGACCGGACCTCGTCCGACAGCGTGGCCACGAGGAACAGCACCGCCACCACCGAGAAAAGCCCGACGACGAGCCAGATCCGGTGCCGGGTGAGGTCGGCGGTGACCTGCCAGATCTCGGTGGTGAAGAAGCCGAATACGGTGAACAGCAGGAGCAGTGGCAACGCGCGGGACGTGAGGTCACCGAGGCGGCCGAGCTGGCGGAACGCGGCCCGCAGCGCCCAGCCGAGGATCGACCCGCCGCCGAAGAACGCCGCGACGAGCAGCACCACCAGCAGCCCGAGCTGTTCCAGCACCCCGACCGGCAGCGAGTCGTGCGGCGGGGCCGCGGCGTCGACGATCGGGTTGAGCACCAGGAACACCGCGGCCACCCCGAGCGCGACGGGCGTGCCCCGCCGAGCCGGCACGCGCCGCCGGACCCAGCGCGCGGCGAGCCACGCGCCTACCGAGGGCACCACCACGTACGCGAGGAGCACGACGAGGTAGAGCAGCGCGAACCAGGTCTGGTCCATCCGGCGCGCGAACTCGTCGTCGCTGCCGCCGTCGACCACTGACGTGGCCGTGGTGAACAGCAACCCGAGCACCACGAACACCTCGGCGGGCACGATCCGCGCCAGCAGGTGCGCCGGGCGGCCGCGCACCACCGACGGCAGGCCGCGCCGCCGGAACCACTGCTCGGCGGCTTCGCGGTCGTAGGGTTCGCGCGCGCTGTCCACGTCGGGTGACCTTAACGGGACTCGCGTGAACTCTCCTGGCGGAACGCGATCAGCCGCGGCGCTTGCGCAGCGCGTCCCGCGTGCGCCGGCCGACGAACAGCGTCGGCACCGCGAGCGCCATGCCCGCCCCGAGCGGGAGGCCCTGCTGCCACGCCGGCGCGCCGAGCGCAACCGGGGTCGCCGAGTCCTGCGCGTCGAAGTCGCTGACCCCGCCCCAGCGTGACGGCGGCAGCACGATGAAGCGCGCCTTGCCGATCACGTCGTCGACCGGCACCGTGCCGTTGACACCGCCCCCGCCCTGGCAGGTGGAGTCGCACGAGTCGTTGCGGTTGTCGCCCATCACCCACAGGCTGCCCTGCGGCACGGTGACCGGGGCGAACGACTTCTGCGCCGGGTCGTTCGGGTCGATCCAGTGGATGTAGGGCTCGTCGAGCGCCTTGCCGTCCACGATCACCCGGCCTTGCGGGTCGCAGCACTGCACCGTCTGCCCGCCGACGGCGATCACGCGCTTGACGAAGTCCTGCTCGTCCGGCGGCGCGAAGCCGACGAGCGAGCCGAGCTCGCGCAGTCCCTTCGCGAAGATGTTGCTCGGCTCCTGCGGCGCGATCTCGTGTTCCGTCCACGGACCGGGTCCGCGGAACACGATCACGTCACCCGGCGAGGGGTCGGTGAAGTCGTAGGTGACCCGGTCGACGACCACGCGGTCGCCGAAGCACCCCGTGCAGCCGTGCAGCGTGGTCTCCATGGACTCGGACGGGATCATGAAGACCTTCGCCACGAACTGCTGGATCAGGATCGTGAGCACGAGGGCGATCACGATCAGGATCGGCAGTTCCTGCCAGAACGGACGTTTCTTGCGCGCCTTGCGTCCGGGACCGTCCGAACCGGACGACTCGCCCTCACCGTCCTGATCAGGACGTTCGGGGTCACTCTCGGCGGAACCGCGGGGGATGGGGTCGACCACGGGGCCAGGCTACCGACTTCCCGCTCAGCGCCGCCGCAGCACCACCGATCACGATCGGGGTGTCGTCCCGCTGAGGGATCACTGGGGTTTCCCGCAGTCGCGCCCGCTTAGCGTGAAGTGATCTTGACCGGAGGGAGCCGGCGGTGGACACGCCCGTGCTGAAATGCGGGAACCTGGTGCTGGGCGAGCTGGATCCGGTGCTGAGCGCCGTGCGTGACACCGGTCCGGTGGCCCGCGTGCGGACGCCGGCGGGTGACGAAGCCTGGCTCGTCACCCGGCCCGCGGAGCTCAGGCAGCTGCTGCTCGACCCGCGGCTGGGCAAGACACACCCCGATCCGGGCGCCCGGCCGCGGTACGTGCGCACGCCGATGTTCGACCTGGCGGTGTCCGACGCCGAGCCGGCCGCGGCCCGCGAACGCCACGGCGACATCCGGGGCGCGCTCGTGCCCCACTTCACCGGCCGCAAGATGCAGCGTCTGGCCGACCGCGTCGCGGCGATGGTCGACGAGCAGATCGACGTCGTGCTCGCGGCCGGGCCCCCGGCCGACCTGCACAACGACTTCTCGCTGCCGCTGTCGTTCCGGATCCTTTGCGACCTCGTCGGCGTGCCCGATTCGGACGGCTTTCTCGCCTTGCTCCTCGGCGCCGGCGAGGTCGACGCCGAGCACGCGGCGGCCGCGGCGCCGGACGAGCTGTACGCGTACCTGCGCGAGCTCGCGCGCCACAAGCGAAGCACCCCTGGCGACGATCTCGCGTCCACGCTGTGCGAGGTGATCCCGGACGACGCCGATGTGTCGGGCCTGCTCGCGCTCGCGAGCTTCTCGTTCCTCGTCACGCCGAGCAACCTCAGCGCGGGCATCGCGCTGCTCGCCGGGCACCCCGGCCAGCGCGACCGCGTGCGGGCCGACCCGCGCCTGCTCGACACGGCCGTGGAAGAGGTGCTGCGCGTCGGCCGGGTCGCCGAATCCTGCGTGCCGCGGTACGCGGCCGAGGACATCGCCGTGGCGGACGTGGTGATCCGCGCGGGTGATCTCGTGCTGTGCGACCACTACTCGACGGGCTTCGACGACCTCGTGTTCGCCGATCCTGAACGCTTCGACGTCGGGCGCCGCCCCAACCCGCACCCGGCGTTCAGCTACGGCATGTCGCACTGCATCGGCGCTCCGCTCGCGCGGGTTGAGCTGCGCGCCGCGTACGCCGCTTTGCTGCGGCGGATGCCGGACTTGCGCCTGGCCGTCCCGTTCACCGAGATCCCCATGCTGGGCACGGAACTCGGCGACCAGGTGGGCGGGTCGATCGCCCGGCTCGCGATGACCTGGTGAGTGCCCGGCCTAGACTGCCGCGCATGCCCGAAGCTCTCGTCACCGGTGCGACAGCCGGAATCGGCGCGGCGTTCGCCCGCCGGCTCGCCTCGGACGGATTCGGGGTCGTGCTCGTCGCCCGGGACGCGGCCCGGCTCGAGCAGTTCGCGAGCTCGCTGCGGGCGGACCACGGCGTGCCGGTCGAGGTCCTCGTTGCCGACCTGGCGACGGACGCCGGGATCACCCGCGTGGAGCAGCGCGTGGCCACGGTGGACCTCGTGGTGAACAACGCCGGGTTCGGGCAGCAGGGCGAGTTCCTCGAGACCGAGGTGGCCGCCGAGCTGGACATGCTGCGGGTGCACTGCGAGGCCGTCCTGCGGATCACGAAGGCGGCGTTGCCCGGCATGCTGGCCCGCCGGCGCGGGGGAGTGATCAACGTCGCGTCGGTGGCGGCGTTCTTCTCGCGCGGCACCTACAGCGCGTCGAAGGCCTGGGTCGTCGTCTTCAGCGACAGCGTGCGTGAACAGGTGCGCGGCAGTGGTGTGCACGTGATGGCGCTGTGCCCCGGCTGGGTGCGCACGGAGTTCCACGAACGGTCCGGAATGGACACCAGCGGCATCCCGGACTCGCTGTGGCTGGACGGTGCGACCCTCGTCGCCGCCGCGATCCGCGACTTCCGCCGCGGCACGGCGGTGAGCGTGCCGGACGTGCGGTACAAGACCGCGGCGGCGCTGGGGAAGCTGCTGCCCCGCCCGCTGATGACGCGGATCGCGGCGCGGGCGGGCAGCAAACACTGACACCGGGCCAAAAACCTCGGCGCCTCCAGTTCTCAGCGCCCCGAAAGTCTCAGTGCCCGAACGCTTCCGCGAGCCACCATGAGCCACCGTCGTCGGAGACCTTCGCGTCGATCACCAGCGGCGCTTCGCGAGGACCGTCGAGCCACTTCGTCACCGCGGCCAGGTCGCCAGGCGTGCGCACGGTGACGCCGGTGCAGCCGAACCCTCGGGCGATCGCCGCGAGGTCCGTGTCGGGGAAGCGCACCGTGTCGAGGTCGGCGTCGCCGAAGTGGTGGACCTCCGCGCCGTACGCGGCGTCGTTGTAGACGATCACCACCAGCGGCAGCCGCAGCCGCACCGCCGTCTCCAGCTCGGAGATCGCCATGTGGAACCCGCCGTCGCCGGCGCCGAGCACGGGCAGCCGGTCCGGGCGCGCGAGCGCCGCGCCGATCGCCGTGCCCAGCCCGAGCCCGACGCACTGGTAGGCCTGCGTGAAGCAGAACCCGTTCTCGTCCGGCACGGATAGATACGCGCTCGGGTAACCCATGAAGTTGCCCGAGTCGACCGACACCACCCGCCGGGCGGGCAGCAGCTCGTCGAGGCGGGCGCTCAGCGTGCGCGCGTCGATGCGGCCGTCTCCGGAGTTGTCGAGGTGCGCCACGTCGTTCCAGCGCACCTCGGCCGCCAGGCGCGCCGCGACCTCGGGACCGCGGTAGCCCGCGGCCTTGTGCCCGCGCGCTTCCAGCAGTTCCAGCACGTCGACGGCCGTGGCCGCGACGTCGCCGACCACACCGAGGTCGATCGGCCGGTGCGCGCCGAGCGCGGCCTGCTCGCGGTCCACCTGCACGAGCCGCGCCCGCGGCCCGAGCAGCTTGCCGTGGCGCGTGGTCCACATGTTCAGCGCGCAGCCCCAGCCCACGACCAGGTCCGCGTCCGCGATCAGCTCCGCGGTGAGCGGTGACGAGAAGCCGCCGCTGATCCCGAGTGACCACGGGTCGTCGTGGAAGAGGCCGTTGGCCACGGCCGAGGTCGCCAGCAGGGCGCCGGTGACGTCGGCCAGCGCCCGCAGCGCGGTGGCTTGGCCACGGGCGCCGCGGCCGGCGATGAACACCGGGCGCCGCGCCTCGGACAGCAGCTCCGCCAGCTCGTCGGACACCGCGGTCTCCGGCCGGATCGGCGCGGGACCGGGCACGTCCGGCACTTCGCCGGGCGTCGGGGCTTCGTGCTGCTGCAGGTCGATCGGCAGGCTGAACACGACGGTCCGGTTCTCCTGCCGCGCGGTGCGGAATGCGCGGATCGTGTCCGCGAAAGCGGATTCCGCCGAATGCACGCGGTCGGCCACCGCGCCCACCGCGATGCCGAGCGCGTCCTGGTCGATCTTGAAGTTCGACAGCACGGCCGCCGCGGCGGCGTCTGCGGTGACCACGACCATCGGCGTACGGCTCTTCGCAGCCTCCGTGATGCCGGTAATCGCGTTGGTCAGCCCGCAGCCCTGGTGCAGGCTCAGCACGGAGACCTGGCCGCTCATCCGCGCGTACGCGTCGGCCATGCTCGCCGCGCCGCCTTCGTGGCGCGCGGCGACGAAGCGCACGCCCGCCGCCCGCAGCGCGTTGGTCACCTCGAAGTTGCCGCTGCCGACCACGCCGAAGGCCATGCCCGCGCCGAGGTCGGCGAGCGTGCGCCCGACGAGTTCCGCGACCTTCACGCGCCACGCTCGACGAGCGCGAACACCCGGGCGGGGCTGCCCGAACCGCCGACGATCGGCAGCGGGCTGATCACCAGCATCGCGCCGGTGGCGGGCAGGTTCGCCAGGTTGCGCAGCTGCGTCAGCCCGAACTTGCCCGCGCCGAGCAGCAGTTCGTGGCACGGGAAGGCCGGGTCAAGCCCGGGCGCCTGACCGGCGTCGGTGCCGACGGTCTCCACTCCCAGCCCCGCGATCGGCGTCTCCTCGGCGAGCCACTTGGCGCACTCCGGCGAGATGCCGGGGGTGTGCGAGCCGGACTCGTCGGCGTTGAGGAACTCGTCCTGGTCGCTGGAGTGCACGTCCCAGCCGCTGCGGTAGAGCAGCCACGCGCCCGCCGGCAGCGCGCCGTGCTCGGACTCCCACTCACGCACGTCGTCGATGGACAGCAGGAAGTCGGGGTTGCCCTCGGCTTTCGCCGACGCGTCGAGCACCACCGCGGGCGCGACGAGCGTGCTCAGCGGCGCCTGGGAGACGTCGAGACCGTCCTTTCCGGACAGCCAGTGCACCGGCGCGTCGAAGTGGGTGCCGGTGTGCTCGCCGGTGTGGATGTCGTTCCAGTACCAGCGCGGGCCGCGCTCGTCGTAGCGGCTGATCTCCTCGAGCCGGAACGGGATCGTGTTCGCGAACGGCTCGGGCAGCTGCAGGATCGGGGTGCTCGAGGTCAGGGGAGCGGTGAGGTCCACGACCTCGATGCCACCCCCGGTGATCGCCGCGCTCAGCTCGGCCAGCAACGACATGCGTCCTCCAGTGCTCGACGGTGAACTGCTCATCCGTGAAACCTGGGGGAGACCCTATGCCCCGCAAGGGGTTCCGGGGAACCGCTCAGCCGGCGCGCAGGCCGTAGAAGCCGGCGATGTGCCTCGTCACCTCGGCCGACGCACGCTCCGGGTCGCCGGTTTCGATCGCGTCGAGGATCCACGTGTGCTCGGTCGCGAGCTGCCGCGCCGTCGCGGGCCAGTCGGCCGTCCGGGCGTACCCGGCGGTCATCTCGTCGCCCACGGCGTCTCCGAGCGAGGCGAGCAGCACGGCGGCGAGATCGTTGTGCGCGGCGCGGGCGAGGCCGAGGTGGAAGCCGGAGTCGAGCTCGCGGAACCGCACGCGGGTCACGCCGGGACGGCCCATTTCGGCGGTGACCTCCCGCAGCTGTTCGAGGTCTTCCGGAGCCGCGCCGCGGGCCGCGCGCGCCGCCGACGAGCGTTCGAGCTCGAGCCGGATGGACATGAGGTCACCGGTGGCGAACCGCGACAGCGAGAGGTGCAGCCTGAGCAGCTTGTGCAGCGCGCCGCTCGGTTCGCCGGCCACGACCGCGGCCGCCGTGCCCGTGGCCGCCGGTTCGAGTACGCCCGCCGCCTCCAGGGCGCGGACTCCGTCGCGCACGTGCGCGGGCCCGACGCCGAGCGCCCGGGCCAGGTCGCGTTCGGCGGGCAGCGGGTCGCCAGCGCCCAGCCGCGCGGTGAGGATCCAGTCCTGGATCCCCGCCAGCGCCTGGCCGGGTGACCCGAGGTACCGCACGTTGTCCGGTTGGCCCATCGATCGGACCGCCTCCTCGACCGCGTTGTCGGATTTCCGGCTGGTCCGAGCCTAGGTCAGCGGTGGTCAGACCACAATGTGGACTGCTCCGGTAAGTCCAGCTCGTCGGCAAGCGGTGCGAAGAACGCGTCGACGGCCGCGTCGTCGACCTCCGCGAGCGTGCCCGGGCGCCAGCGCGGTGAGCGGTCCTTGTCGAGGATCGCCGCCCGGATGCCCTCGGCCAGGTCGGGATGCGCGAGGAACCGGCTGCACAGGCGGAAGTCCTGGCGCAGGCATTCCTCGATCGAGGTCATCCCACGGGCCTGACGGACCGCTCGCAGCGTCACCTTGAGTGCCGTCGGGGCGGCCGCGGTGATCGCGGCGCGGGCCTCGCGCGGCCCCGGCTCGTCGATCGCCTCGAGGCGGTAGAGCACGCCTTCGACGGTGGTCGCGCCGCCGTACGCGTGGTCGATCCAGCACCGCGCTGCCGCGAGCGGCGCAGGGCCGGGATCCTCGGCGTACTTCGCCACGGTCGCCCCGGGTGCAGCGCCGGCGGCGAGGTCTTCGACGAGCGGGGCCAACCGGCCGGCGGGCACGTGGTGGTCCGCGAGTCCACAGTGGACCGCGTCGCCAGGGCCAACGCGACCCGCCGTCAGCGCGAGGTGCGTGCCGAGCTCCCCGGGTGCACGGGCGAGCAGCAGCGCGCCGCCGACGTCGGGTGCGAGGCCGATCGCGACCTCCGGCATCGCGAGCACCGAGCGTTCGGTGACCACCCGGACCGCCGCGTGCGCGCCGATCCCGATCCCGCCGCCCATCGTGATGCCGTCCATGAGCGCGACGACGGGTTTCGGGTAGCGCGCGAGGCGGGCGTCGAGCCGGTACTCCTCGCGCCACAGCGTCCGGGCGACCGCCGGATCGCCGACGGCCGACGAGTGCACCACGCTGATGTCGCCGCCCGCGCAGAACGCCCGATCGCCGGCGCCGTCGAGCACCACCGCAGTCACAGCGGGGTCGGACTCCCACTCGTCGAGGGCGGTCAGCATCGCCCAGATCATGGGCAGGTCCAGGGCGTTCAGCGCCTCCGGGCGGTTCACGGTCAGCCTGCCGATCGCCCCTTGTCTGCGGGCCAAAACGGTGCTCACGTCGATCAAGTCGGACACCTTCGCCTTCGTGCAGCCGGGTGATGCTTGGGCACAGGGTTGCACATTCCGTACGCCCACTTCTATGGTCAGACCACATGCAAGGCAAGACCAGATGCAGTGCAGGTCGTGGAACGAGGTGTGGACACGGTGGGTGAGAGCGGCGGCGAACCGATCCGGGTGATGCTGGCCAAGATCGGGCTGGACGGCCACGACCGGGGCGTGAAAGTCGTCGCGCGGACCCTGCGCGACGCGGGCATGGAGGTGATCTACACCGGCCTGCACCGCAGCCCAGAGCAGGTGCTGGAAGCGGCCGTTCAGGAGGACGTCGACGTGCTCGGCGTCAGCCTGCTCTCCGGCGCGCACATGCCGATCTTCACCCGCATCTTCGAGCTGATCGACGCGATGCCCGACCGGCCCGGGTTCGCGATCGTCGCCGGCGGCGTGATGCCGGACGAGGACGAGGAGGCGCTCAAGAAAATGGGGGTCGCCGAGGTACTCGGCCAGGACACCACGCCGGAGACGATCGTCGAGCGCATCCGCGCGCTGGTCGGCGTGACGGAGGAGGCCTGATGGAACAGTGGACTTGGCCGCCGCGCTACGACGAGACCTACCGGCCGCCGGCCGGGCAGGCGCACTGGTTCCCGCGCCGCGAGACCATGCCGGCCGGGGAGCGGGACGAAGCGATCCTCGCCCGCATCCGTGAGGTGATGGCCTACGCGTGGGACCACGCGCCGTTCTACCGGCGCAAGTGGGAGGAAGCGGGGATCCACCCGTCGGCCATCCGCGACCTGTCGGACTTCGAGAAGGTTCCCGTGGTGCGCAAGGAAGAGCTGCGCGCCGACCAGGCGGCCCACGAGCCGTTCGGCAGCTACCTCGCCGTGGACCCGAGCGAGGTCAAGCACGTGAACGGCACGTCGGGCACCACCGGCCGCCCGACCGCGTTCGGCATCGGCGAACGCGACTGGCGCAGCGTCGCCAACGCCCACGCCCGCGTGATGTGGGGGATGGGCATCCGCGAGCACGACACGGTGCTGGTCGCCTCGCCGTTGAGCCTCTACTGGGGTTCCTGGGGCGCCTACATAGGCGCGGAACGCCTCGGCGCCCGCGTGTTCCCGTTCGGTGCCGGCACGCCCGGGCAGACCGCCCGCACGGTCATGTGGATGAAGCAGATGGGCGTGACGGTGTTCTACGGGACGCCGTCGTATGCGCTGCACCTGGCCGAGGTCGCCGCCGACGAGGGCGTGGACCCGGCGGATCTGGGGCTGCGCAAGCTGTTCTTCTCCGGCGAGCCCGGCGCGAGCGTGCCGACGATCCGTGGCCGCATCGAGACAGCCTTCGGCGCCGAGGTCTACGACTCGGGCAGCATGGCCGAGGTCAGCCCGTGGATGCACCTGGGTGCCGCGAACCACGAGCCGGGTGTGTTCGCCTGGCAGGACCTCGTCTACACCGAGGTGTGCGACCCCGTCGACCACCACCGCGTGGACTACGGCCGCGAGGGCACGCCCGTCTACACCACGCTCGAGCGCACCAGTCAGCCGATGATCCGGCTGCTGTCCAACGACCTCACGCGCTGGGAAGCGCCCTCGGTCGACCGCGGCCGCACGTACCCGTTCCTGCCGAAGGGCATCTACGGGCGCATCGACGACATGTTCACCGTGCGCGGCGAGAACGTGTACCCGAGCGCGATCGACGACGTGGTGATGGCCGCCGAGGGCTACGGCGGCGAGCACCGCATCGTGATCAGCCGAAAGTCCACGATGGACACCCTCGCCGTGCAGGTGGAGCACCGCGGAGTCGCGGAGTCCACTCTGGACGGCTGGGCCCGTGCCATCGAGGACAAGCTGCGCCGAGCGCTCGGCGTCGGCGCGCACGTCGTCCCCGTGGAGTACAAGACGTTCGACCGCACCGAGTTCAAGGCGCGGCGGGTGATCGACGACCGCGACCTGCTGCGCCGCTTCGGAAGTGGGTCGTGAAGACGCCGGGCGACGTGGTCGGGCGGGTGCTCGCGGGGGAGCACCCGGCCATCGCACGGATGCTCACGTTCGTGGAACGGCGTACGGCCGGTGTCGACGAGGCGCTCGCCGAACTGCACGGCAAGGCGGGCAACGCCCACGTCCTGGGCCTCACGGGGCCACCAGGCAGCGGCAAGAGCACGCTGGTCAAGTCGCTGAGCGAGTTCTACCGCAAGCAGGGCAAGACGGTCGGCGTGCTGGCCGTGGACCCGTCCAGCGTGTTCAGCGGCGGCGCGATCCTCGGCGACCGCATCCGGATGACCGGCCTCGCGGGCGACGAGGGCGTGTTCATCCGGTCCGTGGCCACCCGGGGCGCGCTCGGCGGGCTCTCCCGCGCGACGCTCGACGCGATCACCGTGCTCGACGCCGCAGGCAAGGACGTGGTCGTGCTCGAGACGGTCGGCGTCGGGCAGGCCGAGGTCGACGTGATCAGCGCGGCCCAGACCGTGGCCGTGGTGAGCGTGCCGGGCATGGGCGACGACGTGCAGGCGATCAAGGCCGGCCTGCTCGAGATCGCCGACGTGCACGTGGTGAACAAGTCCGACCGCGAAGGCGCCGCCAAGACCGTGGCGGAGCTGCGCGACATGCTGCGGCTGGCGCACCGCAAGCCGCACCAGTGGAACGTGCCGATCCAGCAGACCGTGGCCGCCACCGGCGACGGCGTGCCCGAGCTCGCCGAGCAGTTCGCCGCGCACCTGGCATGGATGACCGAGCACGGCGAACGCGAGCGGCGCGCCCGGCGCAACAGCGCGACCCGCATCCGGTGGGTCGCCGAACAGCTGGTGCTCGACGACCTGCGCCCCGGCGTCCCCACGTTCGACCGGGCGGTGGACGACGTGACCGCGCGCCGGGAAGACCCGCTTTCCGCCGCCCGCCGCCTGGTCGGGCGGCCGGGTGTGACGACTGACGAGGAGAAATTGTGGTGAACGAGCACGACCCGGCCCCGGCCGACTCAGCACTGACGACCGAAGCGCTCGTCGAGGCGGTCACGCGCGAACTCGCCGGCTGGGAGGGTGACGAGCTCGCGGCGTTCGTCGACCGCCAGCCCGAATCGCGCGAGGTCTACCGCTCCGGCAGCGGCATGGCGGTGCAGCGCGTCTACACCCCCGCCGACCTGCCCGACGACTGGCACGACATCGGCCTGCCCGGCCGCTACCCGTACACGCGCGGGCCGTACCCGACGATGTACCGCGGCCGCACCTGGACCATGCGCCAGATCGCGGGCTTCGGGCAGGCCGAGGAGACCAACAAGCGGTTCCAGTACCTCATCGCGCAGGGCCAGACGGGCCTGTCCGTCGACTTCGACATGCCGACGCTGATGGGCCTGGACAGCGACGACGCGATGAGCCTCGGCGAGGTCGGGCGCGAGGGCGTCGCGATCGACACGCTGCCCGACATGGAGGCGCTGTTCGACGGCATCGACCTCGAGAAGATCAGCGTGTCGATGACGATCAACCCGTCGGCGTGGATCCTGCTCGCGATGTACGTCGCGGTCGCCGAACAGCGCGGCTACGACCTGAACAAGCTCTCGGGGACGATCCAGAACGACATCCTCAAGGAGTACGTCGCGCAGAAGGAGTGGGTGTTCCCGGTCCGGCCGAGCATGCGGATCGTGCGCGACACCGTGGTCTACGCCAGCGAGCACATGGCGCGCTACAACCCCGTCAACATCTCCGGCTACCACATCAGTGAGGCCGGGGCGAACGCGCTGCAGGAGATCGCGTTCACGATGGCCATCACGAAGGCCTACGTGGAGGACGTCGTCGCCACCGGGGTCGACGTGGACCAGTTCGCCTCACGGCTGTCGTTCTTCTTCGTCAGCCAGGCGGACCTCTTCGAGGAGGTCGCGAAGTTCCGCGCGGTGCGGCGGTTCTACGCGAAGATGATGAAGGAGACCTTCGGCGCCAAGAACCCGCAGTCGATGCGGCTGCGCTTCCACGCGCAGACGGCGGCGGCCACGCTCACGAAACCGCAGCCGCTCAACAACATCATCCGCACCGCGCTGCAGGCCCTCTCGGCCGTGCTCGGCGGCGCGCAGTCGTTGCACACCAACGGTCTCGACGAGGCCTACACGATCCCGAGCGAGCAGGCGATGAAGGTCGCGCTGCGCACACAGCAGATCATCGCCCACGAAACCGGCGTGCCGAACGTGATCGACCCGCTCGGCGGCTCGTACTACGTGGAGAACCTGACCGATCGCCTCGAACAGGGCATCCACGACTACTTCACGAAGATCGAGGAGCTCGGCGGCGTGGTGGCCGCGATCGAACAGGGCTTCTTCCAGCGCGAGATCTCCGACACCGCCTACGACTACGCGCGCCGCAAGGCCAGCGGCGACCGGCCCGTGATCGGCGTGAACTCCTACGTCGACTCCGGTGACGGCGAGAAGATCGAGACCCACAAGCTCGACCCGGAGTCCGAAGCCCGGCAGCTCTCGCGCCTCAAGCAGGTGCGGGCCGACCGGGACCCGGATCGGGCGAAGGCGGCGATGGAGCACCTGCTCGCCGTGGCGGCCGACCCGGCGGCGAACCTCATGCCCGCCACGATCGAGGCCGTGAAGGCACACCTGTCCATGGGAGAGATCACCGGTGCGCTGCGTGATGTCTTCGGCTCCTACACCGAAACGCCGGTGTTCTGACGAGCCCAGCTCCAGTCCCCACCCCCTCTCAACGACGAGAGTCCCGGAGGTGACCTGTGTACACACAGGTTCCCGCGCCACTGGGCGGCAGCCTCGGCTGGCCCGCCCTTGTGTCCGCCCTGCCCCTGCTGGTGTTGTTCGTGCTGCTGGGCGTGTTCCGCGTCCGCGCCTGGCTGGCTTCGGTGATCGCGCTCGTGCTGTCGATTGTCGTCGCCATCGCGGTCTACGGCATGCCCACCGGCCCCGCCCTCGATTCCGCGCTCGAAGGCGCGGCGTTCGGCTTGTTCCCCGCACTGTGGATCGTGCTGAACTCGCTGTGGATCTACCAGATGACGAAGGTGTCCGGGCACTTCGACGTGCTGCGGCGCACCTTCGCGAAGATCAGCGACGACCAGCGGGTGCAGGGCGTGATCATCGCGTTCTCGTTCGGCGCCCTGCTGGAGGCGCTCGCCGGCTTCGGCGCGCCGGTGGCGATCTGCTCGGTGATGCTGGTGGCGGTCGGGCTGAAACCGCTGAAGGCGGCGACGGTCGCGCTGATCGCCAACACCGCACCGGTCGCGTACGGCGCTGTGGCGCTGCCCGTGATCACACTCGCGAAGGTGACCGGGCTGCCGCTCGACGACCTCGCGGCCATGACCGGACGGCAGGTGCCGATCCTCGCGCTGATCGTGCCGCTGGTGCTCATGATCGTGCTCGACGGGCGGCGCGGGCTGCGGCAGGCGTGGCCGGCCGCGCTCGTGTGCGGCGTGAGCTTCGCCGTGGTCCAGTACCTGATGGCGAACTTCGGCCCGGTGCAGCTCACGGACATCGCGGCTTCGCTCGTGTCCGCCGCGGCCGTGCTGGTGCTGCTGCGGTTCTGGCGGCCGAAGCCGGCCGACGCGCCGGACCGCGCGCCGGATGACGGTGGTGAGCGGCCCGCGCCGGTTTCCGGTGGCAGCGGGGTGGCCGCGGCTACGGTGGTGCGCGAGCGGACGGTCGTCGACTCGCGAATCGAGCAACTGCGGTCGTTCGCGCCGTACGCGACGATCATCGTGCTGTTCTCCATCGCCGCGATCCCGGCGGTCGCGGCGGCGCTGGCCACGACGACCAAGACGTTCAGCTGGCCCGGCCTGCACATCGCGACGGCCGCGGGCAAACCGCTGAGCCTGGTGTCGTTCAAGTTCGACTGGCTCGCCGACAGCGGCACGGTGTTGTTCATCGCCGGTGTCGTGTCCGCGTTCCTGCTGAAAGTGCCGCTGCGGCAGGCGATCCGCGCCTACGGGCAGACGATCGTGCAGCTGCGTACCGCAGGGCTGACGGTGATGGCGGTGCTGGCGCTGGCGTACGTGATGAACATGTCGGGCCAGACGGCGACGCTCGGGTTGTTCCTCGCCGGCGCGGGCGGGCTTTTCGCACTGCTCTCGCCGCTGCTCGGCTGGTTCGGCACGGCGGTGACGGGTTCGGACACGTCGTCGAACTCGCTGTTCGGCGCGCTGCAGGTGGCGGCCGCGCACGGAGCGCAGCTGCAACCGACGCTGATGGCGGCGGCGAACAGCAGCGGCGGGGTGCTCGGAAAGATGATCAGCCCGCAGAACCTGGCGATCGGCGCGAGCGCCGTGGGACTGGCGGGTAAGGAGGGCCTGCTGTTCCGGCGGGTGCTCGCGGCGTCGGCGGTGTTCGTGCCGCTGATGTGCGTGCTGGTGTACCTGCAGTCCACGCCGGTGCTGTCATGGATGGTGCCGTGAGCGCGCGCGACGCCGTCGACGAGGCCAACGCGGCGATCGGCGCGGCGGTGTCCACCTGCACGTTGCCGACCGACGACGAGGCCGTGCTGCTCGACGTCCAGTACGAGCTGCTGGAACTGGCCGACGCGCTTGCCGCCGGCGTACCGGTACCCGAGCTGCCCCGGTTGTGGCGGGCGGCTCGGGACCTCGGGCCCGTGGTGGTGCCGCGCGGGTTCGAGGTGCTCGGCGGGCTGAGTGCCGCGGCCGGGCTGCTGAAACTCGCGCGGGCGGTGGCGCGGCGGGCGGCGCGGGAAGCCCCGGCCGACGCGGTGGTGGTGCTCGACCGCTTGGGTGACGTCCTCCTGGCGATCGCGTTCCGCGCGGAGGAGCGCGAACGCTCACTCGGGTACGCGGGATCGTGTGCCGACTAGTGTGGTCATACCAACAAAGAGGTCATATTGACACTGGCTGCGAGCTCCGATTACCTTGAGTGAGCACTACGCGGTGCAGAGGAACTCCGGTGAGATTCCGGGCCGGTCGCGCCACTGTGATCGGACCCCGCCCGGCGGGGTTCGCAGGCAGACCCTCTCGCCGCGTCCATCCTTGAGCGGGTCGCACGAACCCGAGGAGGAGCGTGACCACCGTGATACCCGGAACGATGCCGGAAACGACGCCGAGGAACCGGTCATGACGACCGAGGCGGCCTGGGAGCCGGTGCGCCGCGTGCGGATGCACGAACAGGTGCTGGCGCAGATCGAGGAGAAGATCCTCGACGGCAGCCTGCGCGCGGGGGAGAAGCTCCCCAGCGAACGCGAGCTCGTGAGCGCGCTGGGGGTGAGCCGGACCAGCGTCCGCGAGGCCCTGCGCGCGCTCGAAGCGATGGGGATCATCGAGGCCCGCACGGGTTCGGGCGCCGACGCGGGTTCGGTCGTCACCGCGCGGTCGACCCCGGCGCTGACCAACCTGCTGCGGCTGCACCTCGCGCTCGCGCGGATCAGCCTGGCCGATCTGGTCGAGACGCGCGTGCAGCTCGAACGCAACGCGGCCCGGGGCGCGGCGGCGACCCGCACCCCCGAGGACGTGGCCCGGCTCGCCGAGCTGGTCGAGGGCATGCGCGCGGCGGACCAGGAGTACCAGCAGTTCAACGCGCTGGACACCGAGTTCCACGTGAGCATCGCCCGGATCTCGGGCAACGCGCTGGCCACCGACCTCATGCAGGCGCTGCGGGGAGCCGTCGAGTCGGAGATGGCGGCGGCGTTCGCGCGCCTGCCGGACTGGCGGGCGGTCGCGGCCGACCTGGTGACCGAGCACGAGGAGATCCTGCGCGCCATCGAGGCGGGCGACGGGGATCGCGCGGCCGAGCTCGTGGCCGAGCACATCACGCGCTTCTACACCGACCGCGTGCTCAACCCCTGATCGCGCGGCGGCAGCCGGCGCGGTCCACGTCGTACGTCACCTGAGCCCACCGGCTCGCCGAACGGGGGCGGGCCAGGGCGTCGGCAGTCACCTGCTCCAGCTCTTGCCGATCGCACCGAGGTCCGATTCACGCTGCCACGGAGCGCGGCATCGACTAGACTCATTTGCCTCCTTTTCCCGAGAGGGAGGAGTCGGTGATGAGCGACTTCCCCAATTCACTGCACAGCAGGCGGGACGTGTTGCGTGCGGCGGCGGCCGTCACGCTCGGTTCGGTGGCACTGGGCGCCTGCGCCTCCGAGGAGGACACCGGGGAAACCGCCGGTGGCCAGGCCCCGCAGGAGACCTTCAGTGAACCGTCCACAAAGCTCTCCGGTGACCTGAAAATCCTTCTCTGGAGCCACTTCGTGCCGAACCACGACGTGTGGTTCGACCGGTTCGCGCGGGACTGGGGTTCCCGGGTCGGTGTCAACGTGACCGTCGACCACATCGACCAGGCGCAGATTCCCACCCGGATCGCGGCCGAGATCCAGGCTCGCCAGGGCCACGACCTCATTCAGTACATCGCGACGCTGTCGCAGTTCGAGCCGAGCGTGCTCGACCAGCGGGATCTGGTCAGCGAAGCGACCGGGCGCTGGGGACGGCAACTCCCGCTGTGCGAGAAGTCCAGCCTCAACCCCGCCACCGGCAAGTTCTACGCGTACTCGCCGGGCTGGGTACCCGACCCGGGCAACTACCGCAGGTCGCTGTGGGAGGCCGTCGGCATGCCGAACGGCCCCACCACGTGGGACGAGCTCCTCACGGGCGCGGCGCAGATCAAGAACAGCAAGGGTGTCCCGCTCGGCCTCGGCATGTCCCAGGAGATCGACTCCAACATGGTGCTGCGAGCCCTGATGTGGTCCTTCGGGGCGTCCGAGCAGGATGCGAACGAGCGCGTCACGATCAACTCGCCGGAAACGATCGCTGCCGTGGAGTACATGACGAAACTCTACGGGCAGGCGATGACGCCCGAGGTGTTCTCCTGGAACGCCGCGAGCAACAACCAGGGCCTCGTCGCCGGCAAGATGTCCTACATCGTCAACTCGATCTCCGCCTGGCGGACCGCCGCCGGGTCGAACCCGACCGTCGCCGACGACACGTTCTTCGTCCCGGCGCTGCGCGGACCGGAGACCGCGCTGGCCGCGCAGCACGTTCTGTACAACTGGATCATCCCGCAGCACGCCACCGGGATTCCGGCGGCGAAGGAGTTCCTGCTCCACTACACCGCCAACTTCGCCTCGGCGACCTACCAGTCGAAGTTGTACGACTTCTCCGCCTGGTCCAAGCTGACCCCCGAGCTGCCGAACTGGCTCGCGAACGACCCGTTCGGCTCCCGGCCGCCGGACAAACTGAAGCTCCTCGCCGACGCCATCCCGTGGAGCGCCAACATCGGTCATCCGGGGCCGGCCAGCACGGCCATCGGCGAGGTGTTCAGCACCTTCGTCATCCCCAATATGTTCGCCAGGGCGGTGCGCGGTGAAGCCACCCCGCAGCAATCGGTCGCCGAGGCGGAGGGGCAGATCAACGCGGTCTTCGCCAAGTGGCGTGCCGCTGGGCTCGTCGGCGGCTGAGTGCGATGGCGGTCGTCGAGGTTCGTGACCTGGTGAAGCGGTTCGACGGCGGGCGGGTGCCCGCCATCGACCGGGTGAGCCTGGCCGCCGCGGCCGGGGAGTACCTGGTGCTGCTGGGCCCGTCGGGCTGCGGCAAGACGACCCTGCTGCGGACCATCGCCGGGCTCGAACAGCCGACCAGCGGCGACGTGCTGATCGGCGGGCACGTGGTGACCGGACTGCCGCCCCGGGCGCGTCAGATCGCGATGGTGTTCCAGAGTTATGCGCTCTATCCGCACAAGACCGTGCTGGCCAACATCGTGTTCCCCCTCCGGGCTGGGGGCATGGGCAAGGAGGACCGCGAGCGCAAGGCCCGCTGGGCGGCCGGGCTCTTGGGCCTCGACCCGCTGCTGGACCGCAAACCCCGACAGCTCTCCGGTGGTGAACGGCAGCGGGTGGCACTCGCCCGGGCACTCGTTCGCGACCCCCAGGTGTTCCTCCTCGACGAGCCGTTGTCCAATCTGGACGCGAAGCTGCGCGCCAGCGCCCGGGACGAGCTCAAGCGGTTCCAGGAGGACGTGGGAACCACGACGATCTACGTGACTCACGACCAGGCCGAGGCGATGGGGCTGGGCGACCGGATCGCCGTGCTCAACGCGGGCCAGGTGCACCAGGCCGGCCCTCCGGTGGAGGTCTACGACAACCCGGCCGACACCTTCGTGGCGACCTTCATCGGCTCGCCGCCGATGAACCTGATCCCGCACGACGGCAAGCTGGTCGGGTTCCGCCCCGAGCACCTGCTGCCGGTCGAGAACGTCCCGGCCGGCGAGCGGGTCACGATGCCGCTCGCCGTGGAGCGGCTCGAATACCTCTCTGGCGACCGGCACGTGTACGGCACGGTGTCGCGGATCGGAGAGCCCACCAGGGTGGTCGCCCGGCTGCCGGCCACAGTGGACACCGCGATCGCGGCGGGCGAGACGCACGAGTTCGCGGTGCCCGGCACACGCCTGCGGTTCTTCGACTCCGACAGCGGGCAACGCTCCGACCCTGTCCGCCTGGACGGTGGGTGAGGTGGCCACCACCGCCGACGCGGTCACCACTCCCGCGACCGCCCCGGCACGGCGCCGGCTGGCGGACCGCGATGGCCTGCTGGCATGGGGTTTCCTGCTGCCCAGCATCGTCTACATCGTCGCGCTGGTGGGCGTTCCGTTCGTGCTCGCCATCGCGTTCGCGTTCTCGGATGTGACGGCAGGGGACCCGTCCTACGATTTCGTCGGGTTCCGCAACTTCACGCGGGTCTTCCAAGACCCCGTGTTCTGGCGGGCGCTGGGCAACACGTTCGTGTTCACCCTGATCTCGATGGTTCTGATCGTGGTGCTGGGCAAAGTGCTCGCCAACATCCTCGTCGCGGACTTCCGCGGCAAGTGGCTCGTCCGCTTCCTGGTTCTGCTGGCGTGGACGACGCCGGTGGCCCTGTCGTCGATCTCGTGGCTCTGGTTGCTCGATTCCATCTACTCGCCGATCGACTGGATGCTGCGGCAGTTCGGCGCGCTCGGTCCGGCGGAGAACGTGTACTGGCTCGGCCGGCCCGGCCTGTCGATGGCCTCGGTGATCGCGGTCCACGTCTGGCGGCTGACCCCGCTGGCCGCGGTGATCATGATGGCCGGGCTGATGGCCATTCCCAAGGACATCGACGAGGCCGCGCGGGTCGACGGAGCCGGGTACTGGCGCCGGATGTTCGAGATCACCATCCCGCTGGTGCTCCCGGTGGCGGCGGTCGCCGCACTGTTCGGCGCGATCTTCACGTTCACCGACATGGCCGTGGTCCGCGTGCTCACCCGCGGTGGCCCCAACGACGCCACGCAGGTGCTCGCCAGCTGGGCCTTCTACCGCGGCATCGACGGCGGCGACGTCGCCCAGGGCGCCGTCATCGCGCTGTTCCTGTTCCCGCTGTTGCTCGCCGCGGCGGTGCTCATCCTGCGCGCGGTGCGCCGAATCGAAGTGCGATGACCACCGCCGAGGAAGCCGGACGGCTGCGGCAGCGATACGCCAGGCGCCACGTGCTCGCCCGGGTCGGCCTGTATCTGACGGCGATCGTGGCGGCACTGATCTGCGCGGCGCCCTTCCTGTGGAGCCTGATCACGGCGTTCAAGCAGAACCGGGACCTGTACAACCCCCAGAACAACCCGTTCGTGTTCAACCGGCCGCCCACCTCGGACCACGTCGGCTACTTGTTCACCGACACCGAGTTCCTGACCTTCGTGGCCAACACCCTGCTCGTCGGCATCCTGGTCGTGCTGATCACGCTCGTGCTCGGCCTGCCTGCCGCGTATGCGCTGGCCCGGCTGGACCGACCGTGGTCCGGGCCGATGGCGATCGGTATCTTCCTCGTTTACCTCGTGCCGCCCAGCCTGCTGTTCCTCGCGCTGTCGCGGATCGTGGTGGCCGTCGGGCTCCAGGACTCGACGTGGTCGCTGGTCCTGATCTACCCGACCATCACCATCCCGGTCTCGGTCTGGCTGCTCATGGGATTCCTCAAGAACATCCCGAAGGACATCGAGGAACAGGCCATGGTCGACGGCTACAGCCGGGTGGGCGCGTTCGTACGGGCCGTCCTGCCACTGGCCTACCCCGGCGTCATCGCGGTGGTCGTGTTCGCGTTCACCCTGACCGCGAGCGAGTTCATCTACGCGCTCGCCTTCGTCGCCCCGACCGACCAGATGTCGGTGAGCATCGGGGTGCCGACCCAGCTGGTGCGCGGTGACGTGTTCTTCTGGCAGTCGTTGCAGGGCGCCACCGTGCTGGTGGCCGTGCCGATCGCATTGGTGTTCACCTGGTTCCTGGACCGGTTCGTCAGCGGATTCACGATGGGCGCGGTCAAGGAATGAGCAGCGGAGTGGGCTCCCTGACCGAGTACGGCCACCGGATCGACCTCGGGGGCCGCGCAACGCCCAGGGAACCGGATCGCGTGCTCAACCCCTGATCTACGCTGTCGGCCATGACTGACAGCGCTACCTCTGCCACCGGGGCCACCGCGCTGGCGGCCTTCGGCTACGAGCTCGGGGTGCTCAAACGCGTCCGCCGCAGCGGCTGGTGGCAGGCCGGCGTGCGCGATCCCGAGTCCGTGGCCGAGCACAGCTTGCGGGTGGCTCAGCTCGCGGCGTTGCTGGCCGCCGAGGAAGGCGCGTCACCGGAGCGCGCCGCGTTTCTGGCGCTGTGGCACGACACGCAGGAGACCCGTACGGGTGATCTGCCGCATTCGGCCGGGCCCTATCTGGTGAAGCCGGACCCGCGGGCGATCACGGCGGACCAGACGGCCGCGTTGCCTTCGCGTGCGCGTGCGGTGGTGCGCGAGGCCGTCGACGAATACGAGGCGCGGGAGTCCACTGAGGCGCGTTGCGCCAAGGATGCCGACAAGCTGGAAATGCTCCTGCAGGCGCTGGAGTACCGCTCGTCGGGTGTGTCCACAGTGGATGAGTGGGTCGACTCCGCCTGCGCCGGGTTGTTCACTTCGACCGCCCGCCGTCTCGCCACGGCCGCGTTGACGTTGCCGCCGCTGTCCTGGCGCACGCTCTGATCACGGTTGGTTGGAAACTCGCGGACCGGGGAATTCTTCCTGTGACCGACGGGAGGCAGAACGATGAAGTGGAGGATCACGGCAGCCTTGGCGGGTGCGGCGGCGGTCGCGGCCACGATCGGCTTCGCCGACAGCGCGAACGCGGCCACCGCGCCGTGCAGCACCCAGGCGAAAGCCTGCGTCCAGCTGCACACCGGCAGGGCCTGGCTGATGGACAACGGAAACGTCGTCCGCGGCGGTGTGCCCATCACGGTGGGCAAACCCGCGTACCCGACACCGGCCGGCACGTTCCATGTGCAGTACAAGGACATCGACCACTACAGCAAGCAGTTCAACGGGCCCATGCCGTACTCGGTCTTCTTCACGACCACCGGTGTGGCGTTCCACCAGGGCAGCCTGAAGGTGCAGTCGCACGGCTGCGTCCATCTCTCCCACGCCGACGCGGTGGCGTTCTACAACGCACTCCACCCGGGTGACGTGGTCGAAGTGGTGAAGTAGGACAGTCGCGGGGTGGGGAGGTTCCCGCCCCGCGCGGTCGTGGTGGTCTGGACCCCCGTGCTGGCAGGATGGCCGGGTGACGGTGGGGCAGGGGGAACGGCTGGGCCCGGACTTCGCGCGTGTCTGGGCGGCCGCGTCGGTGTCCGTGGTGGGCGACGGAGTGCGAATGGCGGTGCTGCCGCTGCTCGCGGTGGGGGTGTCGCCGACGGCGGGTGCGGTGAGCGCGGTCGCGGCGGCCGGAGCGCTGCCGTGGCTGGGGTTCTCGCTGTTCGGCGGCGCGCTGGCCGACCGGCACGACCGCCGGACGCTGATGTGGTGCACGGACGCGGTCCGCGCCGTCGTCGTGGCGGCGGCCGCGGTGTGGGTTTTCCTCGCAACGCCGCCGCTCGCGGTGCTGGTGGCGCTGGCGTTCGCGCTGGGGTGCGCCGAAACCGTGTTTGACAACGCTTCCACGGCGATGCTGCCCGACGTTGTGGTGCCCGCGCGGCTCGATGCGGCGAACGGGCGTCTGCAGAGCAGCCAGGTAGTCGGGCTGCAGTTCGTCGGGCCGCCGCTGGGGGCGGCGTTGTTCGCGGCTTCGGCCGGGGCACCGCTGGTGGTGGACGCGGCGTCCTTCGCGGTGGCCGCTCTGTTGATGTGGTTCGTCCGGGCGCGGCCCGCGGTGCCCGCCCGGTCCGGTCGCTCGATGCGCGCGGACATCGCCGAAGGCGTGCGCTGGCTCTGGGGCCACCACGGGCTGCGACTGCTCGCGGTCGAGCTGGCGCTGGCCGCGCTGGCGGTGCAGCTCGCGACCTCGGTGCTGGTGTTGCTCGTCGTCCAGACGCTGCATGCACCGGAGTTCGCTTACGGCCTGGTTCTCGCGTCCGGTGCCACAGGTGGCGTGCTGGGGTCGTTCGTCGCGGGGCCGCTGAAGCGTCGGTTACCGCTCGGCCCGCGCATCGGCCTCGCCATCACGACCATCGGCGCCGCACTGGTGGTGACTTCGTTCGCAACGTCCGTGGTGCTCGTGGGCGGAATGTATGCGCTGGGCAGTTTCGGCATCGTCGTCTGGAACGTGCAGGCTGTGTCGGTGCGCCAGCGTCTGATCCCGCGCGAGCTGCGCGGCCGCGTGAGCAGCGCCTACCGCCTCATCGGCTGGGGCGGCATCCCCCTCGGCGCGGCCCTGGGCGGCGTCCTCGGCACCGCGGCGGGCGTCCGCGTGCCGATCCTGGTGGGTGGGTGCCTGATGCTCGCTTCGCTCGTGCTGGTCCCGAAACTGGCGAAGCTGGAGCCGGGATCTCGCTAGGCTCACCGGCATGGACCTTTCCGTGCGGTACGGGCCGGAGCCCGACCAGCTCGCCGACGTGTTTTTCCCCGCCACCGCTCCCGCACCCCTCGTTCTCGTGCTGCACGGCGGATCCTGGCGGCTCGACGTCGACCGCGGATACCTCGAACCGGCGGCTCGGGCGTTGACGCGCCACGGGTTCGCCGTGGCCAACGTGGAGTACCGCCGGCCCGGCGGCGGTGGCGGCTGGCCCGCGACCTTCGCCGACACCGGTCTCGCCGTGGACGCGCTGCCGGGCCTGATCGAGGGTGAGGCACCGGGTCGGATCGACCCGGCGCGGGTGGTGGTGCTGGGGCACTCGGCCGGCGGCACGCTCGCGCTGTGGGCCGCCCACCGGCCCGGCGCGCCCGGGGTCGTCGCGCTCGCTCCGGTGGCCGCGCTGGCCGACGCCCACCGCCGTGACCCCGAAGGTCCCGTCGACCGGCTGCTGGGCGGCGGACCGGAGGATGTGCCGGAGCGCTACGCCGAGACCGATCCCGCCGCGCTCGGCACGCCGCCCGGGCCCGTCGTTCTGTTCCACGGAGAGCTCGACACCGCCCTGCCCACACAGCTGTCCCGCGACTACGCCGACGCGATCGGCGCGGAGCTGGTGCTGGTGCCCGGCGCCGGGCACCTGGACGTCGTCGTGGCGGACGGACCGGCGTGGCCCGCGCTGGTCGAAACGCTCGCCAAACTGTCCACAGTGGAACGGTCCTGAATGGAGTGCCCGCTGCCCGTCGTCGGGTACGTCCGCACCGCCCGCACGGAACTCGAGCGCACCCCGGTGCAGGAAGGCGCCAACCGTGGTGAGGAAGGCGTGCTCGAGCTCGCCGAGGAGTACGTCGAGGGCCTCGACGGGCTGGCCGGCTTCGACTACGCCTGGCTGCTCAGCTGGCTCGACCGCCCGGACCGGCCCCTGACCAGCCTCTCCCAGGTGCCCTACCTGCTGCGTCGCGAGCAACGGCGCAAGGGCATCTTTGCGATGCGTGGGCCACGGCGGCCGAACCCGATCGGGCTGAGCCTCGTGCGGATCGTCGAGGTCACCGGGCACACGGTGCGCTTCGCGGGCGTCGACCTGCTCGACGGCACGCCGATCCTCGACCTCAAGCCCTACGTCACCGCATTCGACCGCCCGCCCGGCGAGCCCGGCAGCGGCTGGTTCGACGGCGTCAAGGTGGCCGAAGGCACCACCCCGGAGGACCTCGCGCCGCCCGGGGAGACGGGGAGGTGTTAGCCGCGCTAAGGGATCGCGTCACAGAACGCCGCTGGTCGTGGCCGCGGCGCGAACCTAGCGTCGATCGTGGCCCTGATCCCCGACGACGCCAAGGAGACCCCCAGTGGACGCCGGCACCCCCTCCATGATCCTGACGGCCGCGCTGATGCACGGCCTCGGCATGCACACCGGCGCGTGGATGGCGCGCGAAGGCGACGCCGGTGACCACCTGACCCCCGCGCTGTACAAGGACATCGCCCGCACCGCCGAGGCCGGGAAGCTGCATGCGATCTTCCTCGCCGAGCAGATGACCAACCAAGAGGTCGGCACCGAGCGCCCGTGCGGCGCGCTCGACACCGTCACCGTGCTGTCGCTGATGGCCGGGATCACGGACAAGATCGGCCTGGTCGGCACCGGGTCGACCACCTACAACCAGCCCTACGACCTGGCGCGGCGCTTCGCGACGCTGGACCACCTCAGCCAGGGCCGCGTCGGCTGGAACTCCATCGCCACGCAGAACCCCACCGTGATCGAGATGTTCGGCGGCGGCAGCCACCCCGACCACGCGCAACGCTACGCGCGCGCCGACGAGTTCATCGACGTGGTGCTCAAGCTGTGGGACAGCTGGGAGGAGGGCGCGCTCCTCGGTGACAAGGAAGCCGGCGTGTTCGCCGACCCCGACCTGGTGCACGAGATCAACCACGTGGGCGAGTACTTCGCGGTGAAGGGCCCGATGCCGTTCGCGCGCTCGCCGCAGGGCCGTCCGGTGATCTTCCAAGCCGGCTCGTCCGACCGCGGCCGTGACCAAGCCGCCGAGTACGCCGACGTGGTGTTCACCGCCCAGCACGTGCTCGAAGACGCCGTCGCCTTCCGCGACGACATGCGCCGGCGCGCGGCCGAGTACGGCCGCCACCCCGACAGCATCAAGATCCTGCCCGGCATGTCCGTGGTCCTCGGCGCCACCGAGAAGGACGCGCAGGAGCGCAAGCAGCTGATGGACGAGGTCTTCGGCGTCACCGCGAACATCAAGAAGCTCTCCAAGCGCGTCGGCCTGCCGGTCGAGGTGCTTGAGCTCGACCAGAAGTTCCCCGCGCACCTGCTCGGCCCGGACGAGGAGTTCACCGGTTCGATCGGCTTCCGCCGCAGCATCGTGAGCCTCGCGGTCAAGGAGGACCTGACCGTCCGCGAGCTCATCGGCAGCTACGGCGGCGGTCACCACCAGGTCGTCGGCACCGCGGAGCAGGTCGCCGACCAGATGCAGGAACGCCTGCTCGCGGGCGCGGCCGACGGCTTCACGCTCATGGTCGACATGCTGCCCTCGGGTGTGCACGACGCCGTCGAGATGCTGGTGCCCGAGCTTCAGCGGCGCGGCCTGTTCCACACCGACTACGAGCACGACACCCTGCGCGAGAGCCTGGGCCTGCCCACCCCGTCGCTCGTCCCGGCTGGCTGAAGGAGTCGAGCATGACCGCATTGCCGAGTATCGGGGGAGACCCCGTGCGCGTGCTGGGGATCGGCGGCACGCTGCGGCCGGGTTCGACGTCGGAGCGCGCGCTGCGGCACGCGCTCGCGGCGGCCGCGGCCGAGGGCGCCGAGACCGAGCTGATCACGGCCACGGAGCTGGCCCTGCCGATGTACGACCCGGGCGTGGCGCCGCTGACCGACGAGGCCGTGCGGCTGCTCGAAGCCGTCCGGCGGGCCGATGCCCTCGTGCTGTCCGTGCCCGGCTACCACGGCGGGATCTCCGGGCTGCTGAAGAACGCGCTCGACCACCTGCAGGAACTCGCCGACGACCCGGTGCCCTACCTCGACGGCAAGGCCGTGGGCTGCGTCGTCGCGACGGGCGGCTGGCAGGCCGGGGTCACCACGCTGACGTCACTGCGCTCGACGGTCCACGCCCTGCGCGGGTGGCCGACGCCGCTGGGAGTCGTGGTGAACTCGGCGACCAAGCCGTTCGACGCGGCGGGCGGGATCGCCGACGCGAAGGTCGGCGACCAGCTGGCCACGGTGGGCCGGCAGGTGTGCGGGTTCGCGCGGTTGTGGAGTGCCGCGTGACCCTGTCACCGGCCCGGGAGGTGGTCGCGGCCGGCGGTGTCACGGACGCCGCCGCGGCGCTGGCCCGGGGTGAGGTCGTGCTGGTCGCGGGTGAGGAGGGGGCGGCGCTGGTCGCCGCCGCCGAGCTCGTGACCGGCGAGACGGCGCGGTTCCTGGCCGCCCACGGCGGGCCGGTCGGCTGCGCGCTGCCCGGCGAGTGGGTCGACCGGCTGCGGATCCCGGCGATGGTGCCCGCCTCCGACGTCCACGTCGGGGTGGGGCACGGGTCACCGGCCCGCACCCTGCGCGCGCTGGCCGATCCCGCGACGCGCCGCGAAGACTTCCGGGTGCCCGGGCCCGTGTTCCCCACCCGCACGCGCGAGCTCGGCGTGCTCGAACGCCCCGGCCTCGCCGAGGCGGCCGTGGATCTGGCCCGGATCGCGGGCTGCGAACCCGTCGCGGCCTTCGTGGAGCTCGACGCCGCGGCCGACGGTCTGCCGTGGGTGTCCGTCACCGAAGTGGCGGCGTATCGGCGGGCGCGCGAACGGCTCGTCGAACGCGCTGCGGACGCCCGGCTTCCCCTGGCGCACGGTGGTTTCCGGGCGCTCGGGTACCGCGACCTCGTCGACGGCGGGGAGCACGTCGCCCTCGTGCACGGCGAACTGGGGCGCGGCTCGGTGGTGCGCGTCCACATGGAGTGCCCTGCCGGCGACGCCTTCGGCGCCCGGCACTGCGGGTGCGCGCAGGCCGTGCGCGATTCGCTCGACGAGATCACCCGCGCCGGATCGGGCGTGCTGGTCTACGTCCGCGGCCGCCGATCACTGTGGTCCACGCTCACCGGGCACCGGGTGCCGGACGGCCGGACGGACCACGTGGCGGGCCAGATCCTGCGCGACCTCGGTGTGGACGACTGACCGCATCCGGTGCTCCACTGTGGACTTCCGGCCGGGAACCGTGCCGCGAAACCGGGTTCGCGCCGCGCGCCTCACCCGAAACGGGTGAGGCCGCGCGCGTCGGACGGCTCCACCGCCGGGTGGCCGGGCGCACCGGTCCGCCGCTGCCCGCGCCCGCGCTGCCGGTGAGGCGGGCGGTGCGCGGGCCGGCGGGATATCTCGCCCTCAGCAGGTGATGGGGAAACCCGCCGTGGTTGAAAGGTTCAGGCGTCGCCGGGGGAAGGGACCCTGGTCGGTGCGAAGAGGACTGAACCATGGCGGGCGATAAGCGGGCCGAGCGGATCGCGGAGTTCATCAGGCCGCTGCGCGTCGAGCCGGGGTCGAAGGTCCGTCTCTCCCGGGACTTCGACCCGGCCTACCGAGGTGACGTGCTGCGCAAGAAGGACGGCCGCGAGCTGCTCGCGGCGGGAGTCACCCTGCTGGCGGACTACCAGCGCCGCCTGGCCGCCCAGAACACCTACGGCGTGCTGGTCTGCCTGCAGGCATTGGATGCCGGCGGCAAGGACGGCACGATCCGGCACGTGATGAGCGGCGTGAACCCGCAGGGCGTGCGGGTGAGCGGGTTCAAGGTGCCCTCGTCCGAGGAGCTGGACCACGACTACCTGTGGCGCTACGCGCGCCGGCTCCCCGCGCGCGGGGACATCGGGATCTTCAACCGGTCGCACTACGAAGAGGTGCTCGTGGTGCGGGTGCACCCGGAGCACCTGGACCACCAGCAGCTGCCCGCGTCGGCGCGGCGCGGGCACGTGTGGGCGCGCCGGTTCCGGGAGATCAACGACTGGGAACGCTACCTGACCGACAACGGGTTCAAGATCGTGAAGATGTTCCTCAACTTGTCGAAGGAAGAGCAGCGCACGCGGTTCCTCAGGCGGATCGACCGGCCCGACCGCAACTGGAAGTTCTCCGCGGCCGATGCCCGCGAACGCCGGTTCTGGGACGACTACCAGCGAGCGTTCTCCAAGGTGCTCTCGGCGACGAGCACGGAATGGGCTCCGTGGTACGTGATCCCGGCCGACCGCAAGTGGTTCGCCCGCACGTGCGCGGCCGCCGTGCTGGCGCACACGCTGATCGACATCGACCCCCAGTACCCGACGGTGAGTGACGAGCGGCGCGACGACCTCCTCGTCGCGCGGGCGGAGCTGGAAAGCGAAGCACCCGAAGGCGCGCCGGCCGACCCGTACGCCGCCGCCGAGAAGAAGAAACGGGACAAGAAGAAGAAAACGAAGCACTGACGACCGCGGTTTCGGCTCACGGCGATCGGAGGGCGGAAATGGTCGCACAGGAGCACGCGCCGGCGAAAGAGCACAACTGGTACTCACGCACCCCCGGCGACGTGGCCTCGGCGTTCGGCGTCGACCTGGAGTTCGGGCTCTCCTCGGCGACGGCGGCGGAGCGGCTGAGCGTGAACGGTCCCAACGCGCTGCCCGAGGAGAAACCGAAAGCGGCCTGGCTGCGGTTCCTCGAGCAGTACACCAGCTACATGCAGCTCATCCTGGTCGCGGCCGCCGCGGTGTCGCTGGTGATCAAGCAGTGGGGCACGGCCACGCTGCTGCTGGTGCTCACCGTCGGCAACGCGATCGCGGGCCTGCGCCAGGAGGGCAAAGCCGAGAGCGCGATGAACGCGCTGAAATCGATGATGAAGGCGACCGCGCGGGTGCGCCGCGACGGGGTCGAAGAAGCGGTGCCGGCCGAAGAGATCGTGGTCGGCGACGTCGTGCTGATCACTGCGGGCGACCAGGTCCCCGCCGACTGCCGCATCGTCGTGGCCAACGCGTTGCAGATCGACGAGTCGTCGCTGACGGGCGAGAGCACACCGGCGGTGAAGGACGCGGTCGCGTTGCCCGCCGGCAAGCTCGGCCCCGGTGACCAGTCGAACATGGCGTTCATGAACTGCCCGGTCACGCACGGCAGCGCGACCGTCATCGTGACCGGCACCGGCCAGGAAACGGAGCTCGGCAAGATCTCGGGGATGCTGTCGGCCACGACGCGCGAGAAGTCGCCGCTGACGAAGCAGCTGAACACGCTCACGCTGTGGATCGCCGCGGCGGCCGGGATCACCATGGTCGTGATGTTCGTGCTGGGCCGCGGCCGTGGTCTGTCGTGGGACGTCCTGTTCGTGAGCGCGATCTCGCTGGCGATCGCGGCCATCCCCGAGGCGCTGCCCACGGTGAGCCAGGTGATCCTGTCGCTCGGCAGCGTGGACCTGGCCAAGCGCAACGCGATCGTCAAGGACCTCCCTTCGGTCGAGACCCTCGGGTTCACCTCCGCGATCAACTCGGACAAGACCGGCACGCTGACGATGAACCAGATGACCGCCGTCGAGGTGGTGAACCACACCGACCGCTACACCGTGAGCGGCATCGGGTACAGCCTCGACGGCAAGGTGCACCACGCCGCCGGTTCGGCGGGCGGCATCGAGAGCGCGATCCTGCCCTACCTGCTCGCCAGCGACGCGAAGATCGTCGACGGCAAGGTCGTCGGCGATCCCACGGAGGGTGCCCTGCTCGTGCTCGGCGCCAAAGCCGGCCTCGACGTCGACGCCACGCGGGAGAAGCTGCCGCGCACGGCGACCTTGCCCTTCGACCCGTCGTACAAGCTGATGGCCACCTTCCACCCGACGACCGACGACTCGGGCCGGGAGGTGGTGCGCTGCTTCGTGAAAGGCGCCGCGCCGGCGGTGCTGGACCGCGCCGCGACAGCCTTGTCGGGCGGCGAGTCCGTGCCCTGGGACGACGCCGTGGACCGGCAGGCCCGCGAACGCATGAAGAGTATGGAAGCGCAGGGCCGGCGTGTGATGGCCGCCGCCCAGTGCGACCTCGACCCGGCCGCGTTCGACCCCGAAGGCGACTTGCTGTCCTACGTGACCGGCCTGCAGGTGATGAGCCTGGTCGCGATGGTCGACCCGCCGCGTGAGCAGTCCCAATCCGCGGTGGCCAGCGCACAGGCGGCCCACATCCGGGTGCGCATGGTGACCGGCGACGACGTCACCACCGGTGCGGCGATCGCGAAGCAGCTCGGCATCCCGGGTGACGCGGTCCTGGGCTCGGAGTTCGTGGACCTGCCCGAGGCCGAACGGTTGTCCCGCATCGATGACATCGGCATCGTGGGACGCGTTTCCCCGGAACACAAGGTGATCCTGGCCGACACGCTCAAGAAGAAAGGCGACGTCGTCGCGATGACCGGCGACGGCGTGAACGACGCGCCGGCCATCAAGGCGGCGGACCTCGGGATCGCGATGGGCAGCGGCACCGACGTCGCGAAGAACGCGAGCCGGATGATCCTGTCGGACGACAACTTCGCGACGATCGTGTTCGCCGTCGAGCAGGGCCGCAAGATCTACGACAACCTCACGAAGTACATCCGCTTCGTCCTGGTGCTGCTGGTCGTGTTCGTGCTGACGTTCCTGGGCGCCAGCCTGTTCAACATCGCCGCCGGCGAGCCGTTCACGCCGGCGCAGGTCCTGTGGATCCACTTCGTGGTGAACGCGCCCTTCGGGTTCGCGCTCGGCTTCGACCGCGAAACACCGGGGCTCATGGGGCTGAAACCGCGGCCGCGCGGCGAGTCGGTGCTCACCCGCCCGGTGTTCGTCACCGTCGGGCTCTCCGGGCTGGTCGTGACCGTCGGACTGCTCCTGCTGCTTTCGCTGGGCCAGGCGTACTTCGGCAGCGCCGAGGTCGCCACCACGATCGCGTTCACGGCCTTCGCAATGTGCTTGATCGTGGCGGCGGTCGAATGCCGCAGCGAGACGGGGACCGCACTCACGATCGCCACGTTCGACAGCAAGCAGATGAACTGGGCGATGCTGGGCGAGTTCGTGCTCGCGGTGCTGGTCATCAAGATGGACGTCTTCAACAAGCTGCTGGGCACCACGGACCTGACGCTGACGGAGTTCTTCTGGGCCCTGGTCCCGGCGGTCGCGCTGCTGATCCTGTGGGAGGCCGGCAAGGCCGTGGCGCGGTGGCTGAAGGGGAGCGGCGCGCACCGGGTCAATCGCACGTGAGGAAAGAGTAAAGGAACCATTACCTTTCGTTGCCCGTTGTCAGGGCATGGAGCGCACGGTGATCGAGCTCGGGAGCCGCGATCTGCTCGTGGTGGCGGGACTGCCCGGAGCCGGCAAGACGACCCTGCTGCGCCACGCCGCCGGCTCCCTGCGCGTGCTCGATTCGGACCAGGTCCGCGGCCGCCTCGGAGCCGTGCTGCCCGCCGCCGTGCCGTACCGGCTCTACCGGCCGGTGGTGCACGTGTGCCACCGCGCGCGGATCGTGCTGTTCGCGGCTCTGCGACGCGGGCCGCTGGTCGTGCACGAGCCCGCCACCCGCGCGTCGACACGCCGGTGGCTAGGTCTGGTGGCCCGGGGCACCCGGCGTCCGGCCCGGTTGCTGTGGCTCGACGCGACCGCCGAGGAGGCGCTGGCGGGGCAGCACCGCCGCGCGCGGATCGTGCGGAGCCGCTCGTTCGCGCGGCACGTCGCGAGGGCCCGCGTCGTGCGGGAGGAGCTGCGCGCGGGGCGGGTGCCCCTGGGCTTCGCCTGCGCCCAGGTGCTCACCCGCTCCGCCGCTCCGTACGCGGTGCTCAGGCCAGGCGCCGACGGACCCACCAGAACGCCCCTGCCACGCACAGCGCGGCCAGCAGCACGAACAGACCCGCCTCGCACAGCTGCAACGTCCAGAACCGCCCGGCCGGCTGCACGGGGTACAGCCGGGTGAACCCGGCCGCGGCCAGCTTGTCGACCGGCTCCATCCCCGGGATCGGGGGCCGCGGGACCCCGGCCAGGGCCAGGGTTTCGTCGTAGCCGTGGATCACGCCGGCTCCGTCGCGGAACACCTGCGTGCCGACGGTGAGGTCGCCGAAGTGGGTCTGCTCGGTGAGCACGGGGGAGAGCAGCCGCGGGCGCACGAGGTTCTTCACGACCACGATCACCGGCAGGAAGCCCACGAGCGCCACGGCCGCGCCGGCGAGCGTCCGCCGGAACACCGCGCCGCCGGCGACTCCGAGCGCGAAGCCGAACAGGCAGGTCGCCGGAAAGGAAACAAGCCCGAAGTCGAAGGTCGGGAACCAGCCGTCGACCTGCGTGGCCGGCGCGAACCACCACGCGTACGCGGCGGCGAAGACGAGCCCGTAGGCCACGGAGAACGCACCGCCGAGCAGCAGCTTCGAGCCCAGCCAACGGCCGCGGGTCACCGACTGCGTCCAGGTGAACCGGAACGTGTGGTGCTCCAGCTCCGTGGCCACGACGGGCGCGCCGAGGAACATGCCGAGCGCGGCGGGCAGGAGCGTCAGCAGCAGCTGCGCGTAGTTGTGCACGAAGGCGATCAGCGCCGGCCAGTCACCGCACCGCGGGTCCGGTGCACCGGCGAAGCAATCGGGCAGGTCCACTGTGGACAGCGATGACCGCATGCCGGCGCCCATCGCCACGTAGCCCGCGGCCAGTACGACGAACAGGACGGCGAGGCCCAGCAGCCGCGCCCGGTCCTGCCGCCAGGAAACCCAGATCACGCCGCGACCTCCTTCGGCCGCCCGGCCGCGAGGTGGTGCAGCACGAGGTCTTCCAGCGACACCGGCTCGGCGCGCCAGCCCGGCGGAAGCGCCGGCCGCGGACCGCGCAGGAGCATCGTGGCCGCGTCGCCCCGGCGTTCGCAGGACAGCGGGACGCTCCGGATCTCGTCCACAGTGGACGCCGGACCGGTGAGCCGCACGTGCTCCGCCATGAGGTCGTCGACGTCGCCGGACAGCACGACCCGGCCGTGATCGAGCACCACGAGGTGGTCGCACAGCCGCTCCAGCTCGGACACGACGTGCGAGGACAGCACGACCGTGCAGTCGTGGTCGGCCTTCGCCGCCATCAGGCCGCCCATGAGGTCGCGGCGGGCGAGCGGGTCGAGACTCGCGACGGGCTCGTCGAGCACCAGCAGCTCCGGTCGCCGCGCGAGCGCGACGCTCAGCGCCACCTGTGCCCGCTGGCCCCCGGAGAGCTCGCCGACGCGGCGTTGCAGTGGAATGCCCAGCTCACGCACGCGGTCGAGCGCCGCGCGGTGGTCCCAGCGCCGGTTGAGCCGGCGCGCGGCTTCGAGCATCTCGCGCACTCGGAACGATTCATAGAGCGAATGCCGCTGGTCGAGGTACGCGACGCCGTCGGTCGGCTGTCCCGGCTTCACCGGGCGGCCGAACAGCTCGAGGTTCCCGGCCGAGGGCCGCAGGAGCCCGGCCAGGAGGTTCAGCAGGGTCGACTTCCCCGCACCATTGGGTCCGACGAGGCCGACCACGCGACCCTCGCCGATTTCGAGTGTGCAATCCCGAAGCCCCCAGGCGCGACCGTAGCGCCGGCCCAGGGCATGGGTCGCGATCGCCGCTGTGCTCACTCATTGTCCTTCCCAGAACGTCTTCCGATGCGCAGGAGCACGGACGAGACGAGGGCCTCGACGTCGGCGACGGTCAGGCCCGACCCGCGGGCCTCGTTGATCCACCGCTCGAACCCGGCGCGCAGCTGCGCCTGCCGTTCGGGCGACACGCCTGCCGGGTCGTCGCGCGCGACGAACGTGCCCATCCCGGGCCGGCCGCGCACGATGCCGCGGTGGTCCAGCTCGCGATACGCCTTCTGCACGGTGTTCGGGTTGATCACGAGCTGCCGCGCGACCTCTTTGACCGTCGGCAGCCGGTCGCCCCGCTTGAGCTCGCCGAGCCGCACGGCGTGCTCGACCTGCCGCACCAGCTGCAGGTACGGCGGCACACCCGAACCACTCTCGAACCGGAACTCGAACACCGTGTCCGTTACTCCTGTATCCGCTACCCCAATTGACTAGGGAACTAGGTTAACGGCCGGTCAGAGTGCTGATCATCCGGGGGTGGTCACTGGGCGCCCATGATCCGTCGCTGCAGGCCACCGTCGGCTTCAGCCACTTCGGCGGCCGGACCGAGGTCGATCCGGACCGTGTGCACGAGCCCCGTGAACGCGTTGGTCCCGGCGGCGTAAGCGTCGGACACCGGCGTGCCGAGGTCGACACCCACGTCGAGCGTCTCGTCGAAGGAGAAGTAGTACGCGATCGTCCGCTCCACGCGGGCCGCCGCGAGCTTCTCGCCGTCGGCGGTGAGCACGGCTTCGCCGCCGAGGCCGGGCCCGCCGCCGTCGTAGGTGAACTCGAGGCGCAGCTCGTGGCGGCCCGGGGCGAGCGGGTCGGTCGCCGCCGCGGTGAAGTGCTCGAGGCCGAAGTAGTTGTAGACGTAGACCGGGCGGCCGTCGGCGAAGTACAGCGTCCAGCCACCGAAGCGGCCGCCCTGCGCGATGACGACGCCGGACGCGGGCGTGGCGGGCAGGTCGACGTCGGCGGTGATGACGTGGGAGCGGTTCTTGACGTTCGGCGTGGTCTCCTCGGTGAAGCGCCGCATCCCGTCGCGGTAGGTCACCGACGTTCGCGCGCCCAGCAGGTCGAGCCGCCCCGCCAGCACAGGGTTCTCGCGTTCGGTGACGCGGTCGTCGAGCGGAAACACCTGGTGTTTCGCCGCCTCCACGAGGAAAAGGTCCTGCAGCTCCCGCAGTTTCGCGGGGTGGTCGGCGGCGAGGTCGCGGGCCTGGCTCCAGTCGCGGGTGAGGTCGTAGAGCTCCCAGACGTCGTCGGAGAACGGCCGACGCTTCGTCGCCACCATCTCCCACGGCACGCCGTGGCGCGTCACCGCGGTCCAGCCCTCGTGGTAGATCCCGCGGTTGCCGCACATCTCGTAGTACTGCGTGTGGTGGCGCTCGGGCGCGGCGGTGTCGGTGATCGTCTCGCGCAGGCTCACGCCCTCGATCGGCTGCTGGTGCACGCCGTCGACGCTGTGGGGCGCGGGAATGCCCGCGCAGTCGAGGATCGTGGGCAGCACGTCGATCACGTGGCCGTACTGGTGGCGCAGCCCGCCGGCCTCGGCGCCGCCCGCGGGCCAGTGCACGATCAGCCCGTCGCGGGTGCCACCGAGGTGCGAGGCGACCTGTTTCGTCCACTGGTACGGCGTGTTCAGCGCGAGCGCCCACCCGGCGGGCGCGATCGGGTAGGTGCTGGGGTCCCCGATCTCGTCGAGGTGGCGGATCATCTCCTCCGGGTCGTCGACGAGCCCGTGGCCCAGCCGGTGTTCCACGAGAGTGCCCTCGATGCCGCCTTCGCCCGACGCGCCGTTGTCGCCGAGCAGGTAGAGGAACAGTGTGTTGTCGAGCTCGCCCAGCTCGTCGAGCGCGGAGACGAACCGGCCCACCTGCGTGTCGGCGTGTTCGACGAACCCCGCGAACGTCTCCATGAACCGCGCGGCCAGCCGTCGGCGGGTGTCGTCGAGTTCGTCCCAGCGCGGCACGCCTTCGGCCCACGGCGCGAGTTCGGTGTCCCCGGGCACCACGCCGAGCTCCTTCTGCCGCGCCAGCGTCAGCTCCCGCTGCCGGTCCCAGCCGTGGTCGAACCGGCCGCGGTGCCGCTCGCGCCATTCGCGGCCGACGTGCAGCGGCGCGTGGGCGGCGCCGAGGGCGAGGTAGGTGAAGAACGGGCGGTCGGGTGTGAGCGTGCGCTGCGTGCGCACCCAGTCGACGGCGTGGTCGACGAGGTCCTCGGTCAGGTGGTAGCCGTCCTCCGGCCGCCGGCCGGGTTCGACCGGCGTGGTTCCCTGGTACAGCAACGGGTACCAGTGGTTCATCTCCGCGCCCAGGAAGCCGTAGAAGGTGTCGAACCCCTCGCCGGTCGGCCACCGGTCGAAGGGGCCGACCGCGCTGATCTCGCGCGGCGGCGTCTGGTGCCACTTGCCGAACGCGGCGGTGCTGTACCCGTTGCCCTGCAGGATCTGCGCGACCGTGGCGGCACTGCGCGGGCGAAAGCCGTGGTAACCCGGCGCCGAGGTCGCCATCTCCGTGGTGCCGCCCATGCCGACGGAGTGGTGGTTGCGTCCGGTCAGCAGCGCCTGGCGGGTTGGTGAGCACAGCGCGGTCACGTGGAAGCGGGTGTAGCGCAGCCCGCCGGCCGCGAGCCGGTCGGCCGTCGGCATGGCGCACGGGCCGCCGAACGCGCTCGAAGTTCCGAAGCCCAGGTCGTCGGCCAGCACCACCACGACGTTCGGCGCGCCGTCCGGTGGTGGTACCGGCCCGATCGGCGTTCCCTGGCCGCGCTGCTCGCGCACGTCGAGTGCAGCCGGCGCGGGCACGGGGACGTCCGGGCGCGGCAGTACGTGGCGCCCGGCGGGGAACGCGGACATGAAGGGCTCCTTCCGAAGTGGACGCCAACGAGCTTCACAGCGGCCGGCCCCGGCGGCCAGGCTCCGGACGGGGGTGGCCCAGACCGGAATCCGATCAGGCCGAGAGGTGATCTTTATGGGCCCTCGCCGGCCAGGGCCAGGAACCGTTCCGCGGCAGGGGAGAGCGGCCCGGCGCGCCAGACCATCCGGCCGCGCCGCAGCAACGGCGGGTCCAGTGGCACGGTGATCGCGCCCTGGCGACACGCGTCTTCGGCCATCGCGCGGGGCAGCAGCGCCGCACCGGCCCCGGCCAGCACGAGGGGCACGATCATCGCGCGGTGCTCGGTCTCCACGACGACGCGGGGCTCGGCCGTGCCGCGCAGGGCTTCCTCGACGATCCACCGCGTCGCCGTGCCCGGCGGGGTGGTGACCAGGTCCAGCGCGGCGAGCTCGGTCACCGGCAGCACGTCGCGCACCGGCGAGTCCGCGGGCAGCACGGCGAACACCTCCTGCTCGGCGAGGTCGAGCCCGGCGAGCCCCGGCGTTTCGGCACCGGACTCGACGAGACCGACCTCGCTCTGTCCATTTCGGACGCGGTTCACGACGTCCGAGCCCGTCTCCGGCGCCCGCACGCGCACGAGGACCCGGGGGTGCGCCGCGCGGAACCGGCCGAGCAGCTTCGCGAGCGGGTCGACGGCGAGCGTGGTCTGCGACGCGAGGTCCAGCGTCCCGCCGTCGAGACCGAGGACCTCGCGCACGGACGCGTCGGCCGTGCGAAGGTCGCGCAGGATCTGCCGGGCCGGGGCGACGAGCGCCGTGCCGGCCGGCGTCAGCGTGGCGCCGTGGGGCAGGCGGTGGAACAGCAGTCCGCCGAGCTCCTTTTCCAGCGTGCGCACGGCGTGCGAGAGCGACGGCTGCGCGACGTGCAGCCGCCGGGCCGCGTTGGTGAAACCGCCGTGGTCGACGACGGCGAGGAAGTACTGAAGCTGGCGGCGTTCCATCCCCGCAGTTCAGGCCACGGGGGCGGGCCGCCGCAAGGCCTGGCGCCGCAACCGGGTGAACTGCTTGGCACTGTTGAGGGCGAAGACCCCGACCGTCACTCCATTGCGCTGGTAAGTCGCCACGAACGCGGGGTCGTCGGGGCCGCCCTCGGTGAACACGACCTCGTCACCGGGCTCGGGGTGGCCGGCGAGCTGCAGGGTGCCCTCGTACTGGTCCGACCAGACGTAGCCGCTCGGCGTGTAGTGCCGGGTGGTGGTGCCGGCGAGCAGATTCGCGACGGCGACACCGGCTTGCTCGCTCGCGTTGGTCCAGTGCTCGTGCCGGTGCCGCCGCCCGATTTTCTCCGACGGGTGGGCCGCCGACCGGTAGGCCGCGACGTCGCCGGCCGCGACCACGTTGGGCAGCGCGGTGACGAGCCCGCTCGAGACGTGCACGCCGTTGTCCACCTCGAGGCCCGAACCGGCCAGCCACTCGGTCGCGGGCACCATGCCGATGCCGACGACGACCACGTCGGCCGACAGTTCCTCACCGCCCACGAGCCGGACGCCGGTCACCCGCCCGCCCGCGGTCACGAGCTCGTCGACGGCGGCGCCGCAGCGCAGGACCGTGCCATGGCGATCGTGCAGCCGCGAGCACACCTCGGCCAGCTGTGGCCCCAGCACGCGTTCGAGCGGCGTGGCCAGCGCTTCGAGCACGGTGACGTCGAGACCGAGCGCGCGGCAGGTGGACGCGACCTCCGCCCCGATGAACCCGGCGCCCACGATCACCACCCGCGCGCCCGCCACCAGTTCGGCGCGCAGGGCCAGCGCGTCGTCCAGCGTCCGCAGCACGTGGACCCCGGCGACGCCCTCCGTGCCGGGCAGCGTCCGCGCGCGCCCGCCAGTGGCGAGCACGACGCCGTCCACCGCCAGGTCACCGCCGTCGGAGAGCACGAGCCGGCCGGCGGCGGCGTCGAGCCGTTCCGCCCGGGTGCCCAGCCGCAGCTCCAGCGACGCCGTGTCGTCGGCGTCGAGCAGGTCCAGCGACTCCCTCTCGGCGGTGCCGGCGAGGAAGGCCTTCGACAGCGGTGGCCGGTCGTAGGGCAGGTGCGGTTCGGCCCCGACGAGCACTACCCGGCCGTCGAACCCCTGCGCGCGCAGCTCCTGCGCGGCTCGCGCCCCGGCGAGCGAAGCGCCGACGATCGCGACGCTTTTCACGCGGCATCCTCGGCGCGCTCCGCCTGCACGTAGATCACGCCACCGTCGACGAGCACCTCGTACGTGCGCACCGGCTCCTTCGCGGGCAGGCATGACGGCATCCCCGTCCTCAGGTCGAACAGTGCCGCGTGCAGCGGGCATTCGACGAAGCAGCCTTCAAGCCAGCCGTCGGCCAGGGACGCGGCCTGGTGGCTGCACGTGTCGCCGATCGCGTAGAGCTCGCCGTCGGCGTTGAACACCGCGATCGGCTCGGGCCCCGCGATCCGGACGGATTCGCCGGGGGACAGTTCGTCCACTGTGCACGCGCGCAGCATCTGGGCCTCCGGGAGGAGCTGGGGTGTGCTTTTGATGGGGTGCTTTTGATGGGCATCGTGTTGCGTATGGGGGAACGCAGAACGCGATACGCAACAAGTCTGAGTGCGCGGCTGGGGCGCCGTCAAGAGGTGTCCGGGGTCCGATCGGGGCGGATTTTGTGGCCTGTTCCCGGGCACGCCGCAGACCCGTGCGCCGGGTGGGCGCACGGGTCCGGCAGACCGGCGGCTACGCGGGACTGTGGCGGTAGAAGGGCTGCTTGATCGGGGCGAGCGGGGTGTTGCCGAGGATCAGGTCCGCGGACTTCTCGGCGGCCATCATCACCGGCGCGTAGATGTTGCCGTTGGGGATGTAGGGCAGCACCGACGCGTCGACCACCCGAAGGCCCTCGATGCCGTGCACGCGCATGCTGCCCGGGTCCACCACGGACAGCTCGTCCACGCCCATCTTCGCGGTGCACGAGGGGTGCAGCGCGGTCTCGGCGTCCTTGGCGACCCAGTCGAGAATTTCCTCGTCGGTCTCCACAGCCGGCCCGGGCGAGATCTCACCGCCGTTGAACGGGTCGAGCGCGCTCTGGTTGAGGATCTTGCGCGCCACCCGCACGGCCTCCACCCACTCGCGGCGGTCGTTCTCCGTGGACAGATAGTTGAACCGCAGCGCCGGGTGCTCGCGCGGATCGGTGGAGGTGATCTTCACCGTTCCGCGGGTGTCGGCGTACATCGGCCCGACGTGCACCTGGTAGCCGTGCCCGCCCGCCGGCACGGAGCCGTCGTAGCGGATGGCGATGGGCAGGAAGTGGAACATCAGGTTGGGGTAGGCCACCGCGTCGTTGCTGCGGACGAACCCGCCACCCTCGAAGTGGTTGGTGGCCGCGGGTCCCGAGCGCAGGAACAGCCACTGCGCACCGATCCACGGCCGCTTCCACTTCGCGAGCGAGGGCTGCATCGACACCGGCTGCTTGCACGCGTATTGGATGTAGACCTCGAGGTGGTCCTGCAGGTTCTCCCCGACGCCCGGCAGATCGCGCACCACGTCGATGCCCAGGTTCTCCAGCTCGGCCGCGTCGCCGACGCCGGAGAGCTGCAGCAATTGCGGCGTGTTGATCGCGCCGCCGCACAGGATGATCTCCTTGCCGTACACCTCCCCGGGCGCGCCGCGGCCCTGCGCGTACTCGACGCCGATCGCGCGGGTGCCGTCGAAGAGGATCTGCGACACGAACGCATGGGTCTTCACGGTGAGGTTCTTCCGGTTCAGCACCGGGTGCAGGTACGCGCGGGCGGCCGAGAGCCGCCGTCCCTTGCGGACGTTGCGGTCGAAGGCGGCGAAACCCTCTTGCCGGTAGCCGTTCACGTCGTCGGTACGCGGGTAACCGGCCTGCACCGCGGCGTCGAAGAACGCCTCGAACAACGGGTTGGTCGCCGGGCCGCGTTCCAGCTCGAGCGGGCCGTCGTGGCCGCGCCACGGCCCGTCGGGCGCGTCGGCGAGGCAGTTCTCCATGCGGCGGAAGTACGGCAGGCAGTGGGCGTAGTCCCACTCGGACATGCCGGGGTCGCCCGCCCAGCGCTCGTAGTCGAGCGGGTTGCCGCGCTGGAAGATCATCCCGTTGATGCTGCTGGAACCGCCGAGCACCTTGCCGCGCGCGTGGTAGATCCGCCGCCGGTTCATGTGGGGCTCGGGTTCGCTGCGGTAGCCCCAGTCGTAGTACTTGCTGCCGATGGGGAATGTCAGCGCGGCGGGCATGTGGATGAACACGTCCCACTTCGCGTCTTCGCGGCCGGCTTCGAGGACCAGCACCTTCGTCGCGGGGTCGGCGGAGAGGCGGTTGGCGAGCGCGCAGCCCGCGGACCCGCCGCCGACGATGACGAAGTCGTAGGTCTCGGTACTCATGTCTCCTCCTTCTCTCAGCCGGTCACGGAACCGGGCGCCGGGGTGTCCGGCTGGTGTTCGGGGCTCGTGTGCGCGGCCGCCCAGTGCCGCCGGCGGACCCACAGCAGGACCCCGCCGACGAGCACGATCAACGCGGTGATGAGCACGGCACCCCACTGGAAGTACCAGTGGTCGTCGCCGTAGACCTCGGCCCGCGGCCAGATCAGGTTGATCGTCATGCCGGCGCCGTAGAGCACCGCGACGAAGTTCACGAGCGTGCCCCAGCGGCCGAGCTTGAAGTACGGGCCGTGCTCGGGGCGCGGCCACTGCCCGCGCAGGCGGCGCACCAGCATCGGGCCGGTGACCATCAGGTAGGGGATGTAGAACAGGATGATCGCCGTCGAGGTGAGCACGAAGAACGCGCGCTGGTTGCCGAGGTTGATCAGCAGCACCACGACCGTGAGCCCGCCGGTGATCAACGCCGGCAGCACCGGCGTCTTCGAGCGCGGCGACACCTTCGCCAGCGCCTTGCTGAACGGCAGCCGCCCGTCGCGGGCCATCGCGAAGGTCATGCGGATCGCGGCGGTCTGCACGGCCAGGCAGCACACCGTGATCGCGATGGCCGAGCAGATCAGGAACGCGTCGCCGAGACCGGTGCCGAGCGTGCTCTTGAGCAGGTACGGCATGCCGGACGTGGAGAGCTCCTCGGCGTTCAGGTCGCCGACGGCCATCATTCCGACGAGCATCATCAGCCCGCCCACGATGAACGCGGCCGTGATCGCGCGGATGATCGCTCGTGGCGCGTGCTTGCGCGGCTGCGTGGTCTCCTCCGCGAGCGAGCCCGCGGTGTCGAAGCCGTAGAACACATACGCGCTCATCAGCGACGCGACCAGGAACGCCCCGAGGTACCCGAGCGACTGGCCGTCGCCGGTGCCGTGGGTGTCGAACACCAGCCCTGGGCCGCGTTTGATGTGCACAGCCAGCGCGATGATCAGCAGGACGCTAGCGCCGAGCTCCACGGCCACGCCGAAGTTGTTGATCTTCGCCATGAGCTTCACGCCGATGATGTTCACGATCGTCGCGAACACCACGAGCACGAGCGCGAGGATGATCGCGTTCTGCGCGCCACCGGGGGTGGAGGTGAGGCCGGCGTCGGAGTCGCTGCCGACGATCTGGAACGCCGTGGAGACCTGCGGCAGGATGATCTGGTAGGCCACCGCGACGGCCGCGGCCGTCACGATCGCGCCGATGATCATGATCCAGCCCGCGAGCCACGATGTCGCCGGTTTCGCGATCTGCTTGGCCCACTGGTACACCGAACCGGCGAGCGGGAACTGCCCGGCCAGCTCGGCGAAGCACAGCGCCACGGCCAGCTGGCCGATGAACACGAGCGGCCAGGTCCAGATGAAGGCTGGGCCGCCCGAGCCGAAGCCGAAGAAGAACAGCTGGAACACGCCGGTCATGATCGAGATGTAGCTGAACCCGGCGGCGAAGCTGGAGAAGGAGCCGAGTGAGCGCTCGAGTTCCTGGCGGTACCCGAACTTGGCGAGCTCGGAGCTGTCGGAGTGGTCCCCGGCGGACCCCCCGCCCGCCGGCTTGGATCGTGTGGTCATGGTTCGTCGTCCTCAAAGGTGGTGGGGCGGGGGATCAAGGGGGTGCGCGAGCGGATCAGCCTTTGAACCAGCGCTGCGGTACGGGGTCGATGTTGTGGTAGACGTGCTTGGTCTCGCGGTACTCCGCCAGCCCCGAGGGGCCGAGCTCACGGCCGATGCCCGACCGGCCGAACCCGCCCCACTCCGCCTGCGGCAGGTAGGGGTGGTAGTCGTTGATCCACACGGTGCCGTGGCGCAGCGCCCCGGCCACGCGCTGCGCCCGCCCCGCGTCCGACGTCCACACGGCACCCGCGAGCCCGTAGTCGGTGTCGTTGGCCACCGTGATCGCCTCGGCCTCGTCGGTGAACCGCTCGACGGTCACCACTGGCCCGAAGACCTCCTCCCGCACCACCGCCATGTCGCGGGTGCAGCCGGAGAACACGGTGGGGCGCAGGAAGAATCCCCGCTGCAACGCGGGATCGTCAGGCCGGGCGCCGCCCGCGCGCAGCTTCGCACCCGCCTTGACGGCGCCGGCGATGTAGCCCTCGATCTTCGCGCGGTGCTGTTCGGACACGAGCGGGCCCGCTTCGCTGGCGGGGTCGAGCCCGTCGCCGATGCGGATCCGGTCGGCCCGCGCGGCGAGCTCGGCGACGAAGCGGTCGTGCACGCCGTCCTGCACGATCAGCCGCGCGCCCGCCGAGCAGACCTGTCCGGAGTGGACGAACGCGGCGGCCAGCGCGTAGTCCAGCGCGGTCTCGAAATCGGCGTCGTCGAACACCACGTTGGGGTTCTTGCCGCCCAGTTCGAGGGCCACGCGCCGGACGCCGCGCGCGGCCGCGGCCATGATCTTCTCGCCCGTGGCGAGCCCGCCGGTGAAGGACACGAGGTCGACGCCGGCGTGCTCCACCAGGGCCGCGCCGACCGCACCCGGGCCGAGCAGCAGGTTCACCACCCCGGGCGGCACGCCCGCTTCTTCGGTGAGCGCGACGAGCCGGATCGTGGACAGCGGCGTGACCTCGCTCGGTTTGAGCACGGTGGTGTTCCCCGCAGCCAGCGCCGGGGCGAGCTTCCACGACATCTGCAGCAGCGGGTAGTTCCACGGTGCGATAAGCGCGCAGACACCCACCGGTTCGTGCGTGATCCGGCTGATCGCGCGCGGGTCGCCGGTGTCCACCACGCGCCCGGCGTCGTGCGCGGCCAGGGCGGCGTAGTAGCGGAAGACCGCGGTGACGTCGTCGATGTCGATGCGGCCCTCGGCCAGCGTCTTGCCGGTGTCGAGCGTTTCGGTGCGGGCCAGGTCCTCGCGGTCGCGCTGCAGCAGCGCGGCGATGCGGGTGAGCAGGTCCGCGCGGTCGGCCGCGGTCGTTCTTCGCCAGGGCCCGGCGTCGAACGCCCGGCGGGCCGCGGTCACGGCGGCGCCGACCTCGGCGGGACCTGCCACGGCCACGGTGGCCAGCACTTCGCCGTTGGCGGGGTTGAGCACTTCCGAGCGCGCCTCGTCGGCGGTTTCGGTCCAGATTCCGTCGATGTGGAGGTCCTTCATCAGGCCTTCCCAAGCAGCTCGCGGAGCCTTTTGCCACGCGGGGTGTGACGCGCGGCACTTCGAGTGCGTACATTTGTACGCTAAGCGTGTACACATGTCCACAACGAGTTCTCGGCGCCGACACCGGGCGTTCGCACCAGGCCGTGCGACGATCAGCGGTGCCCGACGAGACCGGTGAGTGAAGGAGCTTGGCGGCGATGACGACGCGTGACACCGCCGGGCGCAGGAAGCTGCGCGGCCCCAACGACCCCGAGCGGCGCGCCCGGATCGCGAAGGCGGCGATCGAAGTCGTGGCCGAACGCGGCATCGACGGGCTGACCCATCGCGCGGTCGCGGCGGCGGCCGGGGTGCCGCTCGGTTCCACGACCTACCACTTCGCGACGCTCGACGACCTGCTCGAGGTGGCGCTGCACGAGGCCGCCGCGAGCAACGTGCGCGAGCTTCAGGAGTGGGAGCAGGCGCTCGACCCGGAGGCCGATTTCGCCGCGGCGCTGGCCGATCTGGTGATGGGCTACATCCACGAGCTCTACCCGCACACGGTCGTCGAGTACGACCTCTACGTCGCCGCCCTGCACCGGCCGCGGCTGCGGCCGGCGAGCGCCGCGTGGGACGACGCCCTGATCAAGTTGTTCTCCACTCGCACCGACCCGCTCACCGGCCGGTTGCTCGCCGGGCTGTTCTGCGGCCTGCTCATGCAGGCGGCACTGGCCGACCCACCGCCGACCCGGCCGGAGATCGAAGCGCTCTTCCGTCGCGCCATCGAGGGCCCCGCGGCCTGACGGGCTTTCGTTGGGGTAAAGCCGAAACCGCTTCCGTGCACCAGGTTCGCGGCGGCGTCCGGTAATCGGGTGACGCGAAAATCCCGTCCTTGACAGCGCCGGTCGAGCGCCCGCATTGTGTTCCGGAGAGAGCAACCCGCTGCGTCCTGCGCAACATCAACGCCGGTGGTGTCTCTCCCGTGACTTCTGCCGTTTTCGCGCCCGGCACCTCCCGCATCGAGCCGGCCCGCACCGACCGTCCCGCCCCGAGAGGAGCACCGCCGGTGACCACCACCGACCTCCCGCAGAGCCTCCTGCCGACGCTGTCCGGCCGCCACTACACCGACCCGGAGATCTTCGCCCGTGAGCAGGAGCGGATCTTCGAGACGGACTGGTTCTGCGCCGTGCGCACCGCGGACCTGCCGACCGCGGGGACGTTCGAGACCGTGCAGATCGGCCGCGAGAGCGTGCTCGTCGCCCGCGGCCCCGACGGGAAGGTGAACGCGTTCCTCAACGTGTGCCGCCACCGCGGCGCGCGCCTGTGCACCGATGCGCGAGGGCAGGTGAAGCGGGCGTTCCAGTGCATGTACCACGCGTGGACCTACGGCCTCGACGGCAAGCTCATCGCCGCGCCGAACCTCACCGGCATGCCCGACGTCGACCGCACCGAGTACGGGCTCACGAAGCTGGCCGTGCGCGAGTGGCTCGGCTACGCGTGGGTGTGCCTGGCCGAGGAACCGCCGTCGTTCGAGGCCACGGTGATGGCCGACGTCTCGGACCGGCTCGGCGGGCCGGGGGAGATCGAGGCGTACGGGCTCGACGGGCTCGCGCTCGGCCGGCGCATCGAGTACGACGTGAAGGCCAACTGGAAGCAGATCATCGAGAACTTCATGGAGTGCTATCACTGCGCGACGATCCACCCGGAGCTCACCGAGGTGCTGCCGGAGTTCGCCGACGGCTACGCCGCGCAGTACTACGTGGGCCACGGCGCGAAGTTCGGCGAACAGATCGCCGGGTTCACCGTGGACGGCAGCGCCGGCGTCACGCGGCTGCCGGGCGTGGGGGAGCACCAGGACCGCCGCTACTACGCGATCACCATCCGGCCGCAGGTGTTCGTGAACCTCGTGCCGGACCACGTGATCCTGCACCGGATGTTCCCGCTCGCCCCGGATCGCACGCTCGTGGTGTGCGACTGGCTCTACCTGCCCGAGGTGGTGGAGTCCGGAGCGGACCTCGACCGCTCGGTGGAGCTGTTCCACCGCGTGAACCTGCAGGACTTCGAGGCGTGCGAACGGTGCCAGCTCGCGATGGACTCGCGTTCCTACGCCCGCGGCGGGGTGCTGGTGCCGAGCGAGCACCACATCGGCGCGTTCCACGACTGGGTCCGCGCGCGGACCGAAGGTTAGATCAGCGCGCGGATCGCCTGTTCGAACCCGGTCACGTGGTCGAGTGTGAGGTCGGCGGCCTTCTTCGCGTCGCCCTCGATGATCGCCGTGAGCAGCGGCAGGTGCTCGTTCACGTGGCCGGCCATGCCGCGCAGGCGCGGCAGGAACACACACCAGATGCGGGTGGCGAGGTTGTCGTAGTGGATCAGGGTGTCCTCGAGGAACGGGTTGTGCACGCAGCCGTAGATCGCGCGGTGCAGTTCGAGGTCGGTGCGCAGCAGTTCGGTGTTGTCGGCCGGGTTCGCCGTGTCGAGCTGCTCGCGCAGCACCGTGAGGCCGGCGCGGTCGGCGTCCGACGCGCGCTCGGCCGCGGCTGCCGTCGCCATCGGCTCCAGGGTGCGGCGCACCTCGGAGATGTGCGCGAGGTCGGAGATGTTCACGTCGGTGGCGAACGTGCCGCGGCGCGGGTAGGCGACCACGAGGTGCTCGGTCTCGAGGCGTTTGAGCGCCTCGCGCACGGGCGTGCGACCCATGCCGAGCGTGCTGCCGAGCCAGTCTTCGTTGATCGGGTCGCCCGGTTTGATGTCGAGCATGACGAGGCGGTCGCGGATGAACAGGTAGGCCTGTTCCGCGAGTGACGGGCCGCTGACCGGGATCGGGCTGTTGACCTGGGTGCTCACCCCGCCTACCCTACATCGAAGATTGATATATCAGAAGTCGACCAGCCAGTTCTGAGTCCAGCGAACGGAAGCAGGCAGGAATGACCTCGACGATCGGGGAAGCGGGCGCCGTGCTCGGCCGCTCCCTGCAGGACTTCGACCCGGACGTGGCCGCCGCGATCGGCGCGGAGCTGCGCCGCCAGCAGTCGATGCTGGAGATGATCGCCAGCGAGAACTTCGCGCCCACGGCGGTGCTGCAGGCCCAGGGCTCGGTGCTCACCAACAAGTACGCCGAGGGCTACCCCGGCCGGCGCTACTACGGCGGGTGCGAGCACGTGGACGTGCTTGAGAACCTGGCGCGCGAGCGCGTCAAGGAGCTCTTCGGCGCCCGCTTCGCGAACGTGCAGCCGCACTCGGGCGCGCAGGCCAACGCCGCCGCCATGGCCGCGCTGCTCAAACCCGGCGACCGCATCCTCGGCCTCGCGCTCGCGCACGGCGGGCACCTCACGCACGGCATGCGGATCAACTTCTCCGGCCTGCTCTACGAAGTCTCGGCCTACGAGGTGTCCGAAAAGGACTTCCGCGTGGACCTGGCCGAGGTCGCGCGGCTCGCGCGGGAGCACCGGCCGAAGCTGATCATCGCCGGCTGGTCGGCCTACCCGCGGCAGCTGGGCTTCGCGCGGTTCCGCGAGATCGCCGACGAGGTGGGCGCGTACCTGATGGTCGACATGGCGCACTTCGCCGGCCTCGTGGCCGCCGGGCTGCACCCGTCGCCGGTGCCCCACGCGCACGTCACGACCACGACCACGCACAAGACCCTCGGCGGCCCGCGCGGCGGCGTCGTGCTGACGAACGACCCGGAGCTGGCGAAGAAGGTGAACTCCGCGGTATTCCCCGGCCAGCAGGGCGGCCCGTTGGAGCACGTGGTCGCGGCGAAGGCGGTGGCGTTCAAGATGGCCGCCGAACCGGAGTTCGCCGAACGCCAGCAGCGGACGTTGCGCGGCGCGAAGCTGCTCGCCGACCGGCTGCTGGCCGAGGACACCACGGCGGCCGGCATCTCCGTGCTGACCGGCGGCACCGACGTGCACCTGGTGCTGGCCGACCTGCGCGACTCCGTGTTGGACGGAAAGCAGGCCGAGGACCGCCTGCATTCGGTGGGGATCACGGTGAACCGCAACGCCGTCCCGTTCGACCCGCGGCCGCCGATGGTCACCTCGGGCATTCGCATCGGCACCCCGGCGCTGGCGACGCGCGGCTTCGATGACGACGAGTTCCGGGAGGTCGCGGACATCGTGGCCACAGCGTTGCTGCCTGGTTTCGACGAAACCGTCGCGGAGAAGCTGCGCGCCCGCGTGGCTGCGCTCACCGCGAGGTTCCCGCTGTACCCGGACTTGGAGGCCCCGCAGTGAACCCGACGGCCCCCGGCGCCGACCTGCCCGAACACCCGGACTTCCTCTGGGACAACCCGGAGCCGAAGCGGTCCTACGACGTCGTCGTGGTCGGCGGCGGGGGCCACGGCCTCGCCACCGCCTACTACCTCGCGAAGGTCCACGGCATCACCAACGTCGCCGTGCTGGAGAAAGGCTGGCTCGCGGGCGGCAACATGGCCCGCAACACCACCATCATCCGGTCCAACTACCTCTGGGACGAGAGCTCCGGCATCTACGAGCACTCGCTGAAGCTGTGGGAAGGCCTGGAGGAGGACCTCGGCTACCCGATCCTGTTCAGCCAGCGCGGCGTGCTCAATCTCGCGCACAGCCTGCAGGACGTGCGGGACAGCGTTCGCCGCGTCGAGGCCAACAAGCTCAACGGCATCGACGCCGAGTGGGTCGACGCGGCCGGGGTCAGGGAGATCTGCCCGATCGTCAACACCTCGCCCGACGTGCGGTACCCGGTGCTGGGCGCCACCTACCAGCCGCGCGCGGGGATCGCGAAGCACGACTACGTGGCGTGGGGTTTCGCCCGCGCGGCCGCCGCGCTGGGTGTCGACCTCATCCAGGACTGCGAGGTCACGGGCATCGAGACCACGGCCGGCCGCGTGACCGCGGTCAACACGACGCGGGGCCGGATCGCCGCCGGCAAGGTCGCGTTGTGCGCCGCCGGGCACTCGTCGGTGGTCGCGCAGATGGCGGGGTTCGACCTGCCGCTGGTGTCGCACCCGTTGCAGGCACTCGTGTCGGAGCTGCTCGAACCGGTGCATCCGACCGTGGTCATGTCGAACGCCGTGCACGTGTACGTGTCCCAGGCGCACAAGGGCGAGCTCGTGATGGGCGCCGGCATCGACTCCTACGCGGGCTACGGCCAGCGCGGCGCGTTCCACATCATCGAGGACCAGATGGCCGCCGCGCTGGAGCTCTTCCCGGTGTTCGCGCGGGCGCACCTGCTGCGCACGTGGGCCGGGATCGTGGACGTCACGCCCGACGCGTCGCCGATCGTCGGCCTCACCCCCGTGGAGAACCTCTTCGTCAACTGCGGCTGGGGCACCGGCGGGTTCAAAGCCACGCCCGGCGTCGGCGACTGCTTCGCCCACACCGTGGCGAAGGGCAAGCCGCACCCGTACGCCGAGCCGTTCACCCTCGACCGGTTCACCACCGGCGCCCTCGTCGACGAGCACGGCGCCGCCGCCGTCGCCCACTAGGAGCTCCCGTGCAACTCATCCCGTGCCCGTGGTGCGGTCCCCGCGAGGAGACCGAGTTCCACTACGGCGGCCAAGCGCACGTCGCCTACCCGCAGGACCCGGCCGCACTGTCCGACGAGGACTGGGCGAAGTTCGTGTTCTTCCGCGCCAACCCCAGCGGCCCGCTGCCCGAGCGGTGGACCCACAGCGCGGGCTGCCGCCGGTGGTTCAACGCCGTGCGCGACACCCGCACCCACGACCTCCTGGCGGTCTACCGCCTCGACGAGCCCAGGCCGGTGATCCCGTGACCCGATTGCCCGACCGCGGCGTCGTCGACCGCGCCGCACCGCTGAAGTTCACGTTCGACGGCCGGGAGCTGACCGGCTTCCGCGGCGACACCCTCGCTTCGGCCCTGCTCGCGAACGGCGTGCACCAGGTGGCCACGAGCATCAAGTACGGGCGCCCGCGCGGCATCCTCGCGGCCGGCGTCGAGGACGCGACCGCGCTCGTGCAGATCGAAGCGCCGTTCCCGGAGCCGATGCTCAGCGCGACCACCGTCGAGTTGTACGACGGCCTGGTCGCCCGCGGCCTGCCCGGTCAGGGCAAGCTCGCCGCCGAGCCCGACCCGGCCCGCTACGACGCCAAGCACATCCACTGCGACGTCCTGGTCGTCGGCGCCGGGCCGGCCGGGCTGGCCGCCGCGGCCGGCGCCTCCGGACGAGTGCTCCTGGTCGACGACCAGCCCGAGCCGAGCGGTGCGATCCCCGACGGCGTCCGGTTCCTCTCCCGCACGACGGCGTTCGGCGTGTACGACGACGGGTTCGTGCTGGCGCTGGAACGACGCGGCGAGAACGCGGCCCCCGAGCGGATCTCGCGCCAGCGCGTGTGGCGGATCCGCGCGAAACGGATCGTGCTCGCGACCGGCGCGCACGAGCGGCCCGTGGTGTTCCCGGACAACGACCGGCCCGGCATCATGCTCGCCGGCGCGGCGCGGACGTACCTGAACCGCTACGGCGTGCTCGCCGGGCGACGCGCGGTCGTGTTCACCACCAACGACAGCGCCTACGCGGCGGCTTTCGACCTCGCCGACGCCGGTGCGGAGATCACGGTGATCGCCGACGCGCGGGACACCGTGTCCGCTCGCCTGGGCGAAGACGCCGCGGCGCGGGGGATCGAAATCCGGACCGGGCACGGGGTCGTCGGCACCGCCGGGGGTGACCGCATCACATCGGCGGTCGTCGCGGAACTCGGGGCCACGCAAGGGGATCGCTTCGCCTGCGACCTGCTGCTCGTGTCCGGCGGCTGGAACCCGGCCGTGCACCTGTTCAGCCAGGCTCGCGGCACTCTGCGCTACGCACCCGAGCTCGGCGCGTACATCCCGGACGGTGACCTGCCGGCCGTACGCGTGGTCGGCAGCGCGGCGGGGGAAGGCCTGCCGGAGGCGAAGGTGCTGTGGCAGGTGCCGGCGGCGGAGTCCGAAGTGGACACCCGATTCGTCGACCTGCAGCGCGACGCCACCGTGTCCGACGTCCTGCGCGCGACCGGCGCCGGCCTGCGGTCGCTGGAGCACGTGAAGCGCTACACGACCATCGGCACCGCGCACGACCAGGGCAAGACGTCCGGGCTGCTCGCCGCGGGCATCACCGCCGAGGCGCTCGGGTGGGACCTGGCCGGGCAGCGGCCGACGACGTTCCGCCCGCCCTACACCTCCGTGTCGTTCGCCGCGCTGGCCGGGCGCAACCGCGGCGACCTGCACGACCCGGTGCGGGTGACGGCGCTGCACCCGTGGCACGTCGAGCACGGCGCGGAGTTCGAGAACGTCGGCCAGTGGAAGCGGCCGTGGTACTACCCGCGGCCCGGGGAGGACCTGGAAACGGCCGTGCTGCGTGAATGCCGCGCCGCCCGTACCGGCGTCGCGCTGATGGACGGCTCCACGCTGGGCAAGATCGACGTGCAGGGCCCGGACGCCGCGGCGTTCCTCGACCTGCTTTACACGAACCTGATGAGCTCGCTCAAGGTCGGCCGCATCCGCTACGGAGTGATGTGCGGGGTCGACGGCATGGTCATCGACGACGGCACCGTGATCCGCGTGGCCGAGGACCGGTTCCTCGTCACCACGACCACCGGCAACGCGGCGATGGTGCTGGAGTGGATGGAGGAGTGGCTGCAGACGGAGTGGCCGCACCTGCGCGTGTTCGCCACGTCGGTGACCGAGCACTGGGCCACGATCCCGCTCGTCGGCCCGCGCTCCCGCGCCGTGCTCGCGAAGGTGGCGCCCGGGCTTGACGTGGCGAACGACGCCTTCGGGTTCATGACCTGGCAGGACGCGGTGGTCGCCGGAATCGACGCCCGCGTCTGCCGGATCAGCTTCTCCGGTGAGCTGGCGTACGAGATCAATGTGCCCTCGTGGTACGGGATCACGCTGTGGGAAGCGCTGCTGACGGCCGGCGCCGAGGACGGGATCACGCCGTACGGCACGGAAACCATGCACGTGCTGCGCGCCGAGAAGGGCTACCCGATCATCGGCCAGGAGACCGACGCGACGGTGACCCCGCAGGACCTCGGCATGAGCTGGGCCGTGTCGAAGAAGAAGCCCGACTTCCTCGGGAAGAGGTCCTTCACGCGTGCGGAGAACCTGCGGCCCGACCGCAAACAGCTCGTCGGCCTGCTGCCGCAGGACCCGGCCGTGCTGCTGCCGGAGGGTTCGCAGCTCATCGAGTCCGACCACGTGCCCGAGCCGCCGGTGCGCATGCTCGGCCACGTGACGTCGAGCTACCGCAGCACCGCGCTGGGCCGCACGTTCGCCCTCGCGCTCGTGCGGTCCGGGCGGGAACGCGTCGGCCAGACGCTGTACGTGCCGGTCGGCGAAGCCGTGGTGCCGGTGACCGTGACGGAATCCGTGCTGTTCGACAAGGAGGGGACCCGTCGTGACGGCTGACCTGATGCGCCGTGCCCCGTTCGCGGACCACGCGGCCGCGCTGGCCGCCCTCGCGCCCGCCGTGATCGCGGAGGAACGGCCGTTCCTGACGCAGCTCACCGTGCGGGTGCGCGAAGGCCATGACGCCGTGGGGGAGCTGCTCGGGGTGCCGTTGCCGGCCCAGCCGTGCACCTTCACGTCCGGCCGCGGGCCGTTCGGCGCCGTGGACGTGCTGTGGCTGGGGCCGGACGAGTACCTGGTCCTCGCCGGACCCGGCGCGGTGACCGAGACGGATCTGCGGCCGGCGATCGTGGTCGGGGCGGTGACCGATACGTCGGCGCAGCGCACCACCGTCCGGCTGGCCGGGCCGGCGGTGCGCGACGTGCTCGCGCACGGCTGCGCGATCGACCTGGACCCGGCAGTGTCGCCGCCCGGGACCTGCGTGCAGACGTTGCTGGCCCGCACCGGAATCGTGCTGCTGGTCCGCGAGGCCGGTGAGTTCACCGTGCTCGTGCGCCAGTCCTTCGCGCGCTACTTCGCCGCGTGGCTGGCCGACGCCGCCACCGAGTACACCGAGGAGGCACCGTGGCCTTCACGCTGACACTGAAGTGTCCCGAGCGCGCGGGCATCGTCCACGCCGTCACCACGTTCCTGATGGAACGCGGGTGCGACATCGTCGAGCACCAGCAGTTCGACGACGACGTGCGCGGCTCGCTGTTCCTGCGCACCTCCTTCACCTGTTCCGTGCCGGCCACTGTGGACGATCTCCGGCGAGCGTTCGTGCCGGTGGCCGGTGACTTCGGCATGGAGTTCGAGTTCGCCGACGGTACGGCGCCGCGGGTGCTGGTGATGGTGTCGAAGTTCGGGCACTGCCTCAACGACCTGCTGTTCCGCTGGCGCGCCGGCAGCCTGGGCGCCCGGATCGCGCTCGTGGTGTCGAACCACGAGGACCTGCGCCCGATGGTCGAGGCCGCCGGGGTGCCGTTCGAGCACGTGCCGGTGACTCCCGCGACGAAGGCCGGAGCCGAGCAGCGGCTGCTGGACCTGCTGTGGGAACACGAGATCGACCTCGTCGTGCTCGCCCGGTACATGCAGGTGCTCTCCGACGAGCTGTGCGGCAAGCTCGCGGGCCGCGCGATCAACATCCACCATTCGTTCCTGCCGGGGTTCAAGGGCGCGAAGCCGTACCACCAGGCCTACGACCGGGGCGTGAAGTACGTGGGCGCGACCGCGCACTACGTGACGCCCGACCTCGACGAGGGCCCGATCATCGAGCAGGAGGTGCAGCGCGTGGACCACACGTACTCGCCGCGGGAACTCGTCACCGTCGGGCGGGACGCCGAGGCGCTCGCCCTGTCGCGAGCGGTCCGCTGGCACAGCCAACGCCGCGTCCTGCTCAACGGCAACAGCACCGTCGTCTTCCGGTAAGGAGTGTCTTCTCATGACCCGAGTCGTGATCATCGGCGCCGGCATCGTGGGCGCCAACCTCGCCGACGAGCTCACCGCGCGCGGCTGGACCGACGTCACCGTGCTGGATCAGGGGCCGCTGCCGCTGACGGGCGGCTCCACCTCGCACGCGCCCGGTCTCGTGTTCCAGACCAACCCGTCGAAGACGATGACCGAGTTCGCGCGCTACACCGTCGAGAAGTTCAGCGGCCTGGAGGTCGACGGGCTGCCGTGCTTCAACCAGGTCGGCGGCATGGAGGTGGCGAGCACACCGGCGCGGTGGCACGACCTGCACCGCAAACACGGCTGGGCCACGTCGTGGGCCGTCGAGGCGCACCTCATCGATGTCGACGAGTGCGTGCGGCGCTGGCCGTTGCTCGACGGCTCGCGGATCCACGGCGCGCTGTACGTGCCGACCGACGGGCTGGCGAAGGCGTCGCGCGCGGTCGTCGCGCTGGCCCGCCGTGCCGAATCGCGGGGCGCGCGGTTCGTGGGCTCGACGAAGGTGACCGGGCTGAAGCAGGCCGGCGGCCGGGTGACCGGCGTCGAGACGGACCACGGTGAGTTCTCCGCGGACGTCGTGGTCTCGTGCGCCGGGTTCTGGGGGCGCGAACTCGGTGCGCTGGCGGGGATGTCCGTGCCGCTGCTGCCGCTCGCGCACCAGTACGTGAAGACGGGTCAGGTCGCGGAGCTGGTGGGCTGCAACACGGAGACGAGCGAGGCGAGCCTGCCGATCCTGCGCCACCAGGACCAGGACCTGTACTTCCGGGAGCACGTGGACCGGCTCGGTATCGGCTCGTACGCCCACCGGCCGATGCCCGTCGAGCCCAGCGGCGTGGACGGCGAGGTGACGGAGTCGTCGATGCCCTCGATGCTGCCGTTCACCGACGAGGACTTCGCGCCGTCGTGGGAGGAGAGCAAGCGGCTGCTGCCCGCGCTCGGCCGCACGAAGGTCGAGGAGGGGTTCAACGGCATCTTCTCCTTCACTCCCGACGGTGGGTCGCTGGTGGGGGAGTCGGAGCACGTGCGCGGGTTCTGGATCGCCGAGGCGGTGTGGGTGACGCATTCGGCCGGCATCGCGAAGGCCGTGGCGGAATTGCTCGTGCACGGTCGTTCGGAGACCGATCTGCACGAGGTGGACGTGCACCGGTTCGAGGAGGTGCAGCTCGCGCCGGAGTACGTGAGCGAGACCTCGCAGCAGAACTTCGTGGAGATCTACGACGTGCTGCACCCGTTGCAGCCCAAGCTTTCGCCGCGCGACCTGCGGGTGAGCCCGTTCAACGTCCGGCAGCGCGAGCTGGGCGCGGTGTTCCTGGAGGCGGGCGGCTGGGAGCGGCCGCACTGGTTCGAGGCCAACGCGCCGCTGGTGAAACGCCTGCCGCACGAGTACCTGCCGCCGGCGCGCGACGCGTGGGCGGGGCAGTTCCACTCGTCGATCGTGGCGGCGGAGGCGTGGCACACGCGCAACGGGGTGGCGCTGTACGACATGACGCCGCTCAAGCGCGTGGAGGTGAGCGGGCCGGGCGCGCTGGCGTTCTTGCAGGGGCTGACGACGAACCAGCTCGACAAGTCCGTGGGTTCGGTGACCTACACGCTGATGCTCGACGATGCCGGTGGCGTGCGCAGTGATGTCACGGTGGCGCGGCTGGAGCCTTCGGTGTTCCAGGTCGGGATCAACGGGAACATCGATGTCGCGTACCTGAACTCGCTGGTGCCTGACGGGGTCCGGGTCCGGGACATCACCGGGGGCACGTGCTGCGTCGGCGTGTGGGGACCGCTCGCGCGCGACCTGGTGCAGCCGTTGTCGGCGGAGGACTTCTCGCACGCGGGACTCAAGTACTTCCGAGCGCGCTCGGCGCGGATCGCCGGGGTGCCGGTGACGGCGATGCGACTGTCCTATGTGGGCGAGCTCGGCTGGGAGATCTACACCTCGGCGGACAACGGCCTGCGGCTGTGGGACGCGTTGTGGGCGGCGGGACAGGAGCTCGGCGTGATCGCGGCCGGCCGGGCGGCGTTCAACAGCTTGCGCCTGGAAAAGGGCTACCGGCTGTGGGGCACCGACATGACCACCGAGCACGATCCGTACGAGGCCGGAGTCGGGTTCGCCGTTCGCCCGGCGAAAGGTCCGTTCTCGGGACGGGAGGCGATCGAGGGCCGTTCGGAGGAGACGGCCGCGCGGCGGTTGCGGTGCCTGACCGTGGACGACGGGCGGACGGTGGTGCTGGGCAAGGAACCGGTGTTCGTCGACGGTGCTGCTTCGGGTTACGTGACCAGTGCGGCGTACGGCTACACGGTCGGGCGGCCGATCGCGTACGCGTGGCTGCCGGGGACCGTCGGCATCGGCGACGCGGTGGAGATCGAGTACTTCGGGCGGCGGGTCGCGGCGACGGTGGCCGCGGAGCCGTTGGTCGACCCGGGTATGGAACGAATTCGGCGCTGAGAGGGGATTTCCGTGCGGGATCAGATCATGAGCGAGTTCCTGAAGTCCCTGGCGACGCCGCCGGTGGGGTCCGCGGTGCCGGCCGGCGGGACCGTCGCGGCCCTCGCGTTGGCTCAGGCAGCGGCCCTGCTGACGCGCACCGGCGGCGGCGATGGCGGCAGTTGGCTGCACGGGCTGCGGCTGGCCGAGCAGGACGCGTTCGCGGTGCGGACGTCGGATCTCGACGCCTGGCGGCCTCCGGCGGACGTGATCACCGCGGCGGCCTCTGTGCTGGCGACGGCCGAACGGCGGCTGCCCGAGGTGAGCGGCGCGGCGCTGCTCGACGTGGCGGCCGCGGCGGAGGCGGTGCGCTCGGCCGTGGTGATCGCGCGGGTGGCGATCGAGAGCCGCACGGGTTCGGTGCCGGCGCTGGAGGTGGACGAACTCGTGTCGCGGGCGGAGCGGATCACGGAGGCGGTGCGGAGTGGCCTAACTAACCAACTGGTTGGTTGACGAACGTCCGGGATCGGTGTCTGATGGAGAGGTAGGCACGAACTCCCGGAAGGCACTCATGTCCAAGACCTGGCTCATCACCGGCAGCTCCCGCGGCTTCGGGCGGGAGCTGGCGAAAGCAGTCCTCGACCACGGCGACCGGCTCGTCGCGACCGCTCGCAAGCCCGAACAGCTCGACGACCTCGTCGCCCAGTACGGCGACCGCGTGCGCGCCATCGCCCTCGACGTCACCGACCCGGCGGCCGCCCGCGCGGCCGTGCAGGCGGCGGTGGACGCGTTCGGCTCGCTCGACGTCGTGGTGAACAACGCCGGCTACGCCAACTCCGCACCCATCGAAGAAATGTCCGACGACGACTTCCGCGCCCAGGTGGACGCTAACTTCTACGGCGTCGTCAACGTCACCAAGGCCGCCCTGCCGATCCTGCGTGCCCAGCGCTCGGGGCACGTCGTGCAGTTCTCGTCGGTCGGCGGCCGCGTCGGCGGATCGCCCGGCATGGGCGCGTACCAGGCCGCGAAGTTCGCGGTCGAGGGCTTCTCGGAGGTGCTGGCCAACGAGGTCGCCCCCTTCGGCGTCAAGGTCCTCATCATCGAGCCCGGCGCGTTCCGCACCGACTGGGCCGGCTCGTCCATGCGCGTCGACCCGGTGACCCCCGACTACGACGAAACCGTCGGCGCGATGAACCGCCGCCGCACCGACTCCGCCACCTGGCCCGGCGACCCCGCCCGCGCCGCCAAGATCATCGTCGACGTCGTCGACCACGCCGCCCCGCCCCGCCGCCTCCTGCTGGGCGCCGGCGCGGTGGAACTGGCCGCACGGTCTTCGGCGGAACGCGCGGCTGAGGCCGAGAAGTGGGCCGACGTGAGCCGCTCGGCGGACTTCCCTCCGGGCGAGTGATTTCCGGCCCTTCGAAGGACCCGCGGCGCCGGCGCGGAGCACTAGCATCGGTCGCATGAGTCGACGTGCTGGGCCGAACCGGTGAAGGCCTTCGTCGTCACCGGGCCCGGCGAGGCCGGGGTGGCCGAGGTGCCGGAGCCGGTCGCGGTGATGGGCGAGGTCGTGGTGGCCGTGGAGCGCGCGGGGGTGTGCGGTACGGACTTCGAGTTCTTCACCGGCGAGATGCATTACCTCGGCGACGGCCAGGCGCGCTACCCGATGCGGATCGGGCACGAGTGGTGCGGCACCGTGGTCGAGACGGGTGAGGGCGTGCATCCCGCGTGGGTGGGGCGGCGGGTCGTCGGCGACACGATGCTCGGGTGCGGCCACTGCCGGCGGTGCCGCAACGGCCACCAGCACGTGTGCGCGGACCGGCAGGAAGTCGGGATCCGCGGTGGGCGGGCCGGGGCGCTGGCGGAGAAGATCGCGGTGCCGGTGACGTCGCTGCACGAGCTGCCCCCGCACCTCGACCCGACGGCGGGCGCGCTGGTCGAGCCGGGCGGGAACGCGCTGCGGGCGGCGCAAGCCGCGTTGGGCGAGAAGGACGGCATGCGGGTCGCGGTCTACGGGCCGGGCACGATCGGGCTGCTCACCGCGATGTTCCTGCGCGCGGCCGGCGCCGAGGTCCACCTGGTCGGCGCCACGGCCGACTCGATCGCCTTCGCGCGTGAGCTGGGGTTCTCCGCGGCCGCCGAGCCACCTGCGTCGCCGGTGGACGCGGTCGTGGACGCCACCAGCGACCCGGCCGTCCCGGCGGCCGCGCTGGAGCTGGTGGAGCCGTCGGGCCGGATCGTCTACATCGGACTCGCCGGTGAGCCCAGCGGGATCGACACGCGGCTGCTGGCCCTCAAGGACGTGACCGCCGTCGGGATCCTCAGCGCGTCGCCCGGCCTCGAGGCGGCGATCGACCGCTACGCCGACGGGGATGTCGACCCGCGGCCGATCGTCGCGGCGACGGTCGGGCTCCACGAGGTCGCCGACGTCTTCGCCGGACGCCGCCCGCCGGGCGCGGGGCCGAAGATCCTGGTCGACCCGAACCGGACGTGAAGGCCGGTCCGTGGGCATGGGTCGGGGGACCGCGCCCACGGACCGGGGTCAGGCGAGGTACTCCGCGGCCGCGCGCAGGCTCACGTACGAGCCGCTGAACGTGTCGATCCGCGGCCCCGTGCTCGACGGTCCGGGCACGCCGGTCTCGACGCGGATGTAGTCCACATCGGACAGTTCCGCGAGGAACGCGAGCACCGCCGGGTGCCGGTGTGCCTCGCGCGTCACCACGACCACGCTCGCGAAGTCACGAGCCTCCGAACGCACGGACACGGCGTCCGCCGGGGACACCGTCAACGCGCGGGTGCCCGGCACCAGTTCCGTCAGGTGCGGGCCCAGGCCCCACGGCATCGGCCCGGCCGCGATCGTCGGGTCGGTGCTCACGTCGACGACCAGCGGCGCACCCACCAGCCGCGGCGAGCCCTGGATCCGCAGGGCCGCGCGAGCCGCCGAGAGGCCCAGCGCGTAGTCGACCGGCTGCGGCTCGGCGGGCGTCGGCGAGGTGCCCAGCGCCGCCGTCCGGGCGGCCGCGTCCGCGAGCCGTTCCGCGGACAGCGTCCCGTCCGAAACCGCGGCCACGATCGCAGAGGTGATGGCGTCCAACGTGTCCGCCTCGAACGCCGCCCCGCCGATGCACAACGCGTCCGCGCCCGCGGCCAGCGCGCGGACAGCCGCGCCGCCGAGCCCGTCGTGCCGGCCGTAGGAGCCGGAGACCGCGCCCATCTCCAGCGCGTCTGTGATCACCGCGCCGTCGAAGCCCAGCTCGCCACGCAGCACCTCGGTGAGCGCGACACGGTTCAAAGTCGCCGGTTCGTCGCCCCACGCGCGGACCACCAGGTGGCCCGACATGATCGACCGCACGCCCGCCGAGATCGCCGCGGCGAACGGCACGAGCTCGATCTCCCGCAGTTCGTCGACCGTCCGCGGCAGCACAGGCAGCGAAACGTGCGAATCCTCCGTCGCCGCACCATGGCCGGGGAAGTGCTTCGCACACGCGGCCACGCCGTACTTCTGCAGCCCCGTCACGAATGCCGCGACGTGCGGCGACGCTTTCGCCGGGTCCGACCCGAACGCGCGGACCCCGATGATCGGGTCCTCCGCCGCGAGCGTGAGGTCCGCGCACGGCGCCAGGTTCACCGTCACGCCGCACGCGGCCAGCCGCTCGCCGAGCGCCGCCGCGACCGCCGTGGTGAGCTCCGGGTCGTCGGCCGCGCCCAGCGCGAGCGGGCCGGGCACGAACGAGCCGGTGTTCACGTCGAGGCGGGTGACGTCGCCGCCCTCCTCGTCGATGCCGACCACCACGTCGTCGCGTTCGGCCCGCAGCGCCGAGGTCAACGCCGCCACCTGCTCGTCGTCGACCACGTTGCGCCCGAACAGGATCACGCCGCCGAGGCCCTCGCCCAGGCGCCGCCGCAACCAGTCCGGCGCCGTCGTGCCCGCGAAACCGGGCAGCAGCACCGCTTCCGCCCAAGCCCGAGGATCAGTCATCGCTCACCCCTTCACCGCGCCGGCGGTCAGGCCGGACACCAGCTTGCGCTGCACGATCAGGAAGAAGATCAGCGCCGGCACCGCGTACACCGCCGAAGCCGCCATGATCGCGCCCCAGTCGACCGAGAACGCGGTCCTGAACGACGAGAGCCACACCGGCAGCGTCTGCTTGTTCGGGTCGTGGATGAACACCAGCGCGAACAGGAACTCGTTCCACGCGGTGATGAAGCTGAACACCGAGGTGGTCACCAGCCCCGGCCCGAGCAGGGGCAGCGTCACGCGGCGGAACGCGCCCGCGCGGCTGCAGCCGTCGATCATGGCCGACTCTTCGAGGTCGTACGGGATGCCGTTGATGAAGCCGTAGAGCATCCAGACGGTGAAGGGCAGCGACGTCGCGAAGTACACCAGCAGCAGCGAAGGCAGCGTGTCGAGCAGCCCGATGTCACGCATCAGCAGGTACATGGGAATGAACAGCGCCGAGAGCGGTGCCAGCTGCGCGACCAGGATCAGCAGCAGGAACCCCTTGCGCCCGCGGAAGCGGAACCGCGCGAGCGGGATCGCCGCCAGCACCCCGACCACGAGGGCCGCGATCACGGCGCCGAGGGTGACGATGAGGCTGTTGGTCAGGTACGTCACGAACCCCGGCTTGGTGAGCGCGGAGACGAAGTTCTCGAGCGTTGCCGAGGAGGGGAGCAGGTCGTACTTCGGCGAGAGCACCTCGCCGGGCGTCTTCAGCGACGTGGTGAACATCCAGTACGTCGGGAAGAAGAACACCAGCGCGATGAGCACGCCGACCACCGAGAGCGTGATCCGCTGGGTCAGGGACTTCTTCACGCGAGTTCACCGTCCTTCGAGCGCACCAGCAACTGCACGTAGCGCGCGGTGACCAGCAGCAGGATCACCAGCATGATCGTGGCGATGGCCGCGGCCGAGCCGAAGTGGCTGCCCGCGATGCCTTTGAGGTACTGCAGGATCGCGAGCGTCGTGCTCGCGCCGTCGGGCCCGCCCTGGCGGATGGCCCAGATCTGGCCGAACATGTTGAAGTCCCACAGCACCGACAGGAACGTGACCATCGTCAGGATCGGGCGGATCGCGGGCCAGCTGACCGCGCGGAACGTCTGCCACGGCCCGGCACCGTCGATGCCGGCGGCCTCGTACTGCTCGCGTGGCACGCCGATCAGGCCCGCGTAGAGCGTGAACGCCACGAACGGCGCGGCTTGCCACAGCACCAGCAGCCCGACGACCGTCATCGTGCTCGCGCCGGTGGAGAACCACGAGTAGCCGATGAACGAGTGGAACCCCAGCCGGTCCAGCGTCTTGTTCAGGATCCCGTACTGCTGGTCGAAGATCCACTGGAACACCGTGGTCGTCGCGATCACCGGCACGGCCCAGGCGAGCACGAGCGAGATCTGCAGGAGGATCCGGACCACCGGGTTGAGGTGGCGCATGAGCACCGCGATGACCAGCGCGACCAGCAGCGTGGCGGCCACAAGCAGGGCGGTGAACACGATGGTCCGGACGGCGACCGCCCAGAAATCCGGGTCCGTCAGCTCCTCGGTGTAGTTGTCGAACCCGACCCACACGGCCTTGCCGGTCACCAGCTCGTGCAGGTCGAGCTTGCGCAGGCTGATGCCGAGCATCTGGATCGTGGGCCAGCCGAGTAGCACCAGGACGGCGACGAGGGCGGGCAGGAGCAGCAGGTAGGGCGTGGCCCGCTCGCCGAACCCACCCCGGCGCCGCGGTTTCGCGGGAGTGACGCGCGCCGATGCCGGCGGGGTGGCCCCCGCCGGCATCGGCACGTCTTTGGTGGCGGTCATCCGCCGATGATCTTGTCGAGGGCGGCGTTGGCGTCAGCCGTGGCCTGGTCGATCGACTTCTTCCCGGTCAGGTACGCCGTCAGCATGTCCTTCAGCGGGTTCTGGCCCGACTCGACCTCGCCCCACTTCGGGCTGGTGGGCACCGCGCGGCCGTTCTTCGAGGCCTTCGCCATCACGCCGCCGAGCGGGTCCTTGTCCAGGGCGCTGGTGTCGGTCGAGGTGCCCGGCACGTAGCCGGCGGCGGCCATCTGGCTCATGTACTTGGTGCTGGTGAGCAGCTTCAGGTACTCCTTGGCGAGGTCCGCGTGCTTGCTGTTGAGCGGGATCACCAGGTTCGAGCCGCCGAGGAACACCGGGGCCGTCTGGCCGGCGGTCTTGCTCGGGATCGGGAACGCGCCGGTCTTGTCGGTGATGCTCGGGTCGGTCTTCGCGGCCGTGGCGACCTCGCCCGGCGTGCCGATGAACATCGCGACCTTGCCGCCGCCGTAGATGCCGGCCTGCTGCGGCGTGGCCTCGTCGTTGTCCTTCGGCGCGGTGGTGCCGGAGGCGTCCACGAGCTGCTTGTAGAACTCGAGACCCGCCTTCGCGCCGGCCGAGTCGAGCGTCGACTTGAAGCCCTTGCCGTCGGCCTGGGCGACGTCGCCGCCGTTGTCCCAGATGAACGACAGCAGGGTGTACCAGTACTGACCTGGCAGGTAGAGGGGCTGGAAGTCCTTGTCGCTGCCGAACTTCGCCTTCAGCTTGGCGATGTCGTCGAGCCACTCCGCGTTCGAGGTCGGCGGTGCGGTGATACCGGCCTGCTCGAACATGTCCTTGCGGTAGAGGACCTCGCGGTTGGCGGCGTAGAACGGCACGCCGTAGGTCTTGCCCTCGAACTCGCCCGAGGCCTTGAGCCCGGTCAGCCACTGCGCGCCGTTGAAGCTGTTGACGTCGGCGGAGAGGTCGGTGAGCACCTCGTCGGAGGCGAACGCCGGGGTCTGGGTGTTGCCGACCTCGATCACGTCGGGCGGGGTGTCACTCGCGAGCGCGGTGGTCAGCTTCTGCTGGATGCCGTTCCACGGCTGGATCTGGTAGTTGACCTTGACCCCGGCGTGGGCAGCCTCGAACTCCTTGTTGAGGGCACCCGTGAGGCTGTCCGGCGCGGAGCCGTCCATGAGCCAGACCGTGAGCGTGCCACCGTCCGAACCACCCGAGCCGGACGCGGTGTCACCGCCGCCCGAACCGGCACACCCGGCTGTCGCGAGGGTGAGGGCGGCGGCACCCGCCGCCAGTTTGAGCCAGCGCTTCACTTGTCTGTCCTTTCGGTGTCCGGCCCCCAGGCCGGTCGAGTGACAAATGGTGTAGACCAATGTTGAGCAGAGTGGTCCGGACCACAGCTGGTGTCAAGCCGGTTGCCAAGACGTTGTAAACGCGACGGGGAGTTTGACGCTGCGTGTCCGGCCGGTTACCAGCATGCGGCGCAAAAGCGCAGGTGGCGCACCGGAAAACCTTTACCGGGCAGGGTTTGTCTCGCCGTGGCGGTTGTTCGTGAAGACCTCGCCGGACCGCGGGATGCGGACAGAAGCTGTCCGCGAGACGGGGCGCGACCCGGTCCAGTGGTACGGGCTGGTCCGCCTGAAGGGCGGACGGCGCGAAATCGGCGAGGCTCGGACAGAGCCGAGAGCGGACATCGGCCCCGCGAGCGTACGGAAGCCCGCGATCGAGGTCCGGGTGGGCGACTCCCGCTGGCCGGGACACCGCGAAAACGAGTGCTGCTCAAGGCGTTGACACACGAAAAGGCCCCGCCCGGCGGGTGCCGGGCGGGGCCGTGGTGCGCTCCCCGAGCGGGTCAGGGTCGATCGTTCGGCGGTTGACCGAGCGGTGCCGGCTTGGTCAGCCCTGGATCGTCGAGTACCGGACCGGTCAGTGGTTGACCTTGAACCACGGCTGCGACCAGCCGAGGTAGGTCTGGCCCCACGAGCTCTTGATCTCCGAGATCGTGGTCTGGGTGTAGCTGCCCGCGCCGTGGATGTCGTTCGACAGGAACTGGCCGCCGCCGATCGAGATCATGGTGTGGCCCGCGCCGCCGTTGGAGAAGAAGGCGAGCCCGCCGGCCGGCACGTTCTGGTCGCCGGCGTGCTTGTACTGCGCGGGGATCTGGGTCCAGTGCACGTACGCGGTCTCGGAACCGCTGGCGGAGAACCCGTAGTTCTGGGCGTTGATGCGGTCGCACCAGCCGTCGTAGGAGGCGACGTTGTTGGTGTGCACGCGGGTCTTGGCGTAGGCCACGGCCTGCGCGCAGGTCTTCGCGTCACCGAGCCCGGTGGTGGAGCAGGTGCTCTGCGGCGGCGTCGGGACGCCGGTGCAGTCCGGGGCGATGCGGCCGTCGGAACCGGTGTAGACGTAGGTGTCGGTGATGTAGCCGCCCTTTGCGGCGACGTGGTCCCAGATGTTGCTGGTGCCGTACTTGCCGGTCACCGTGTCGCCGGTGGTCTGGCAGTCGATGACCACGGCGGTGCCGTCGGCGATGGTGCCGACGGAGCTCGCGCCGGTGCCGGGCGCCGAACGCACGGTGAGCGGCGCGCCGGAGTCCGTGTGCACGGTGCCGTTGGCGTCGGCGGCCAGCGCCGGCGCGATGCCCGACAGCGTCAGCGCCGCGGCGAACGCGACCAAACCCAGCGTGCGTTTCGCGATTCTCATCCTCGGTCCTCCTGATCCCCAGTGGGTGTGGGAACCAGGTTCGCCCGAGCCGATACACGCGCCGTACAAATGCGTTCGCGGCGGCCGTGAACCCCGGACAATCCGGGCGCGCGGTCAGCCCTTGCGGGGGTGGCCCGACTTGCGCCGCGGCACGTAGTCGCGGCTGTCGCCCTGGATCAGCCGCGAGCGCAACGTGGTGAGCAGCTCCGAGGTCTGGTTGGCGTGGTCCTCGTCGCGCGAGGCCAGCCCGAGCAGCAGCGCGTCCGCCAGCACCTCGGCGCTGAGCATCTCGCCGGTGAAGTTGCTGGGGGAGTGCGTGGCCTGCAGGGCCACGGCCACGCGGTCGCCGAAGACGGGCGCGAGCGAGTCGGTGATCAGCAGCGTGTGGGCGCCGACCTCGCGCGTGCGATCGAGGAGCACCTCGATGTCGCCGAGCAGCCGGCTCGGCAGGAACAGCACCACGACGTCGCCCTCGCCGAGGCCGAGCAGGTCGTCGGCGAGGCGGAAGCCGGTCGCGCCGCTGGCGCGGGCGCGCCGGCCCATCCGGCCCAGGCGCAACGCGACGTACCCGGCAAGGAAACTCGACGGGCCGATGCCGAAGGCCAGCACCTCGCGCGCGCCGGCCAGCAGGTCCACGGCCTTCTCGAAGTCCTCCTCCGAAATGAGGCGCCAGGTCTCGGCCAGCCGCTCGGTCGCCTCGGTGAACACGCGCGCGAGCACGGTCGTGGGCTCGCCGGTGGGCTCGCCGATCTGGCGGTGGCGCAGCTCGATCGACGGGCTGGTCTCGGTGACCACCTGCCGGGCGAGGTGCTGGCGCATGTCGGCCAGGCCGCTGTAGCCGAGCGTCTTGGCGGTGCGGACCACGGTGGCGTCGCTCGTGCCCGTGGCCGAGCCGATCTGCTCGGCAGTGGCGAAGATCGCCTCGCGTGCGTGGTGGCGCAGGTACTCGGCGACGGCGCGCTCGGCCCGCGACATCCCGGCGAGGCGGCCGGTGATCCGCTCTGTGAGCGAATCGCCGCCGTCGGCGGGGGTGGCGTCGTCGGGCATCGGATCACTCTCCTGTCGGCTCGCCTGCATCGTAGTGGTCCGCGGTGCCGTCGTGTGCGGGACCACAGTGGACGGTGTGGCGCGCCCCTGTGATCCGAGGCGTGGGTTGCCCTCCAGGAATGCGCTGACTAGGGTTCGAGTTAGTCATTGTTAGTGACTAATTCGAACCGAGGAGCTGACGATGTCGGTGATCGAGCTGACGACCTTCACGGTCCGTCCCGACCGGACGCGGGCGATGCTGGACGCCCGCCCCGGCATGGTGAAGGCCTTCCACCGGGACCGGCGCGGATTCGTGTCGGCGCGCCTGGTGCGGGTGTCCGAGGACACCTGGCTGGACTTCGTCGAGTGGACCGACGACACGGCCTGGGACGCCTCGCGCGCGAAGGGTGCGAACCAGCCGGAGATCGCCGAGTTCTTCGCGACGCTCGACACTTTGGTGAGCTCCGAGCGGGGCGTGCGCTACGACGACCCGGCGGGCGCGAGGGTCCGGACCATTGCCTATGGGCCTTCGCCGTCGCAGGTGGGGGAGCTGTACCTGCCTGAGGGAGCCGGGCCGTTCCCGGTGGTGGTGCTCGCCCACGGCGGGTTCTGGACGGCACTGTACGACCGCCGCCAGATGACCCGTCTCGCCGACGACCTCGTAGCGCGCGGGTACGCGGTGTGGAACGTCGAGTACCGCCGCCTGGGCGAATCCGGCGGCGGCTGGCCGGGCACGTTCACCGACTTCGCCGCGGCGGTGGACGCCGTCGCCACCCTCGACCCCGCGCTCGACGTCTCGCGTGTCGTCCTCGTCGGCCACTCCGCCGGCGGCCAGCTCTCGGCCTGGGCCGCCGGCCGTTCGGCTCTGCCCGCCGGCGCACCGGGCGCGGACCCCAGGGTCACGCCCGTCGCCGTCGTGTCACTCGCCGGTGTCCTGGACCTGCGCGGGGCGGCCGACGCCCGCCTCGGCCGCGAACTGGCCGATCCTGATCTGCCGGCCCCGGCCGGTGCCCCCGTCGAAGCGGACCCCGCGTACGTTCCGGCCATCGCCGCCCTCGCCGGCAACGGCCTGGTCCCCGCCCTCCTCGGCGGCACCCCGGCCACCGTCCCGGACCGCTACGCCCTCGCCACCCCGGCCGACACCGGCGTCCCCCTGCTGGTCGTGCACGGCGACGCGGACGAGATCATCCCGGCGGCCCCGGCGCGCAGCCCGTACGCGGAGGAGACGATCGACGTCGCGGGCGCGGGCCACTTCGAGGTGATCGACCCGGCGGACCCGTCGTGGGCGCGCGTAGTGGCGTGGCTGGAGACCAAGCCGGCCGGGTGATCGGCGGGGGAGCTCGGCCGGGTGACCGGGGCCGGTCGCTACGCTGCCGGGCATGACCACCACTCGTCCGGCTTTGCGGGGGTTGCCCGGGTTCGTACTCGTCGTGCGGTTCTGCACGGAGCTGGCCCTGCTGGCGGGCCTGGCGGTCGCCGGGGCGCGGCTGGGTGGGGGTGTGCTGCTGGACGTCGTCGGCGGGGTGCTGTGGCCGGTGCTGGCCGGGGCGATCTGGGCGCTCGTCGTGGCCCCCAAGGCGCCGCGGCGGGCGCCGGAGCCGACGCGGTTCATCCTGGAGTTCGCGTTGTTCGCGGCGGCGGCCGTGGCGCTGGCGGCGTCCGGGCTGCTGATCGCCGGGATCGTGCTCGCGGTGGTCGGCGTGGCGACGGCGGTCGCGGTGCGGGTCTTTGCCAAGGACTCCTAGCCGGAAGCCCTGGTTGTGCTGCCTCAGTCGAGCCGGTCCAGGACGTCCAGGTCGGCGCGGGTCAGCGAGTTCGTGGTGATCGCCAGCTCCGTCAGCAGGTTGTGGTTGAGCGAGTTCCCGATCGGCTCCGGCACCTCCGTGCGCTTGAGCCCGCGCACGCCCTGACCCGAGAGTCGCTCGCGCACGGCCGCGATCACGCGGTCGACCTTCCGCACGTCCCACTCGCCGCCCGGCTCGAGCGCGCCCATGATCTCGGCGACGTGGCCACGGCTCATGGGCTGCGGCTGGACCTCCCGGCGCAGGTACTGCTGGCCGAGCACCGTGAGCACGAGCCGCTGGGCGGCGGTGAGGTCCCACTGCCGGCCGGGCAGCGTCGGGCCGGTGACGGGCATCGGCCGGTTGTGGTCGGGCGCGTTGACGCGGACCTCGAGCGGGTGCTTGCGCCCGCCGGAGCCGACCACGAGCAGCGTGGTGAAGCCCGCCGGCAGCGGCTCGGGCTCGTCGTCGGAGTGCAGCAGCCGCGTGGGGGAGAACTCGATCGGCGTGTGGCCGGAGTTGCTCAGCAGCCACCAGCCCCGCCGGTACGTCAGCGCGCCGTGCTCCCGGCTCACGCGCGGGTCGTCCTCGCCGACCTTGACACCGTCCGGCCCGGGTTGGCGCCCGAACGGCAGCCGCGCGTACTCGGCGGGCAGCACGACGGCCGTGCCCGCCAGGCCGCGGACCACGACGGCGCCTGGTGTCTCGGACGCGGGGTTGTCAGCGGGAAAGGAGGTCACCTCGGGTCCTCTCGAATCGGGGACCGGTCCCGTCGCAGGCCGGTACGGTGCGCGCATGGATCTTCGCACCACTGCCCGGGCGGCCGCCGCCCCCGTGGCCGCTGCGGCTCTGCTCGCCGCTCTCTGCGCGTGCGGGAGCGACGCCGCCCCCGCGGCACCGGCGCCGTCGGCGTCCGCGCCCGCCTCGTCCTCTTCGGTCGCTCCGCCCTCGACGTCGGTGCCCGACCGCGAGCCGCACACCCTCGTGCTCAACGCGACGGGCGAGGGCAAGCTGACGCAGATCGAGTACACGCTCGACGGCGAGACGAAGCAGGCCGGCGCGGTGTCCCTGCCGTGGCGTCAGTCGCTCACCGTTCCGGCCGACGGCAAACCGCACCAGTGGACGCTCGAGATCTCCTACGCGGGCGGCACCAAGGGCACCGTGGACATGTTCTCGATCGTCGACGGCAAGGAGAGCATCCACACGGGTGCGGGCAGCGCGGGTTCGCCCGGCTCGCACATCAGTGGCAGCGCGTCCGTCGGCGGGACCGTGCAGGGCTGAGGAACCGCGCTCACACCGGTCCGGCGTCGTGGGTCCACCAGTCGATCAGCGCGAACGGATCGTTGCCGCGGTGGGCGATCGTCTCGATGGTTGTCGCGTCGTCCGTCCACTTGAGCACGCGCTCGCCGCCGGGATCCTCGGTCGCGCAGGAGAGCCGGCCCGTGCGCCCGCCGCGGGAGTACGGCCGGTCGCCCGAGAAGTCCTTCGGCAGGCTCGTGCAAGCGGCGTCGCTGTCGCCGGTGCTGTTGAAGACCTGCCGCATCGTCGCGGCGTCGGGCAGCTGGTAGTAGACCACCAGCCCGGCGCCGCTCGTCCGTCCACACGCGACCGCGGCGACCGTGGTCACCGCACCGAGGTCCTGCCACTTCTGGTCCGCGGACGGGCGCACGCAGTTGAGCCGCGACTGCTGCGGTACGTGCTGCAGCAGGGAGCGCTCGGCGTCGGTCGGGAACGCCGGCGTGGTGTGGGAATTCACCTCGCTCACGATCCGGCTCAGCGGCGCGAGGTGCCACTGCGACCACCACCCGCCGACGGCGTCGGGCGAGGAACCCGTGACATGGCCGATCATCGAGAACGCCTCGAGGCTCCAGTCCATCGCGACCGTGCCCTCGGGACCCGGGTGGCACAGCACCTGCCCGAGGTCCACGCTGAGCCAGTCGAACCGCGTCGTGCCGAGGAAAGCGCCGCCCGGGCACCCGCTCCCGCTGGGCGCCTTGGCCGCGCCGACGAGACCGGTGAACGACGAGCGCAGCGCCGCTACGTCGGCGAACCGGAAGTACGAAACCTGACGCGCGCCCGTGCCCTGCGGTGTGCAGGTGATCCCCGCGACGGCACCGGGATACGCGTCGAGGTCCGCGGGTGCCGCGCGCCGGCACGCGGTGCCGGCGGTGACGTCGAGCACGGCCTTTTCGTCCGGGGTGGGGAACGCGGCCGGCGCCCAGCCCGTCCAGCCGGCCCACGCCTTGCGCAGCGCGGCGTCGTCGGGTGCTTCGGCCCGGTTGACGGTGCGGGCCTTTTCGTCGGTCCAGACCACGGTGGCCGTGCCGTCGCGGTCCTGGCACAGCACGCGGCCGCGCGCGGGTCCGGTCGCGGGGTAACGGTGTTCGCCGCCCGTCGCGGCGGCGCAGTCGCCTTGGTTCGCGTCGACGCCCGCACGTGTGACGGCGTCGGCGTACGCGGCCGTGACCTGCTGCGGGGTGGCGTAGAGCGCCGTGGTTGCCGCCTGCCCGGACGCGTCGTGGCACGTCACGGTGGCGGTCGCGCCCGCCGCGGGCTGGTTCGCCGCGGCGCAGCCGTCGCGCAGGGCGGTGGGTACGCGGGCCAGCGTCGAGTCCGCGGTGCCCGGCGAACCACCGGTGGTGAACCACAGTACGAGCGACGCCACCACCACGAGCGCGGCGGCCGGGACGCCCACCACCCGCCACCGGCGCTTGCGGCGCCTGGCCCGTTCGGCCGCCTCGGTGGTGGCCACGAGGTCGTCGACGAGCTCCGCGCACGTGCGGTGCCGCTTGGCCGGATCGCGGTCGAGGGCCCGCCGCAGCGCGGCGACGCCGGGGTGCGCGAAGTCGGCGTGGTGGTGCGGCGGGCTGCCGGAGAGGCATTCGTAGAGCACACACGCCAGCGCGTACACGTCGGCAGCCGCCCCGACCGGCCGGCCCTCGCGTTGCTCCGGGGCCGCGTAGTTCATCGTGCCGAGGAACCCGCCGGTCGCGGTGAGCCGCGTCAAGTCGAGGTTGCGTGCGATGCCGAAGTCGCACAGGTACACGCCACCGGTCGCGTCTTCGAGCAGGATGTTGCCCGGCTTCACGTCGCGGTGCACCAGGTTGCGGGCATGGGCGGCGTCCAGCGCCGCGCCGACGCCGCGCCCGATCGCCACCGTCTGCTCGAACGACAGCGCGCCGCGGCGGTGGATCAGCCGCGCGAGGTTCGTGCCGAGCACGAACTGCATCGCGAGGTACCCGAGGTGCCCGTCGGCGGAGAACCCGGCGTCGTAGGACGCGACGATGTGCGGGTGGTCCAGGGCCAGCGCGATGCTCGTCTCACGCTCGAAGCGCCGGCGGAACCCCGGCTCGGCCATGAACTCCGGCCCGACGACCTTGAGCGCGACGGGCCGCTGCGCCACGAGGTCGTAGGCCTCGAAGACCTCGCTCATGTTCGTTTTGGCGAGCTGGCGCAGCAGCCGGTAGCGGGGCAGCCGGCCGGTGATGTCCGGCCGGTCGAGCGTCGGTGCTTCCGTCTCGTCCACTTCTTCGTCCCCCGAGGTGCGCCGGGGGAGCTTAACCGGTGGCGCGCGGGTGCCGCTCGGCCTGGCAGGTCGCGGCCGCGCGCCAGGGTTGCGCCCCGCGCGGCGGTGGATGAAACTCCGGGCTATGCCGAGCCCGTTCAGCGCCGAAACCGGCGAAGCGATCCAGCACGCGCGTCAGCACTCCGTCGGTGACCTCCTCCGGCGCACGGCCGCGCGGTACCCGGACAAGCTCGCCGTGGTCGACGGCGAGCGGCGGCTGAGCTTCGCGGAGTTCGACGCGGCCGTGAACCGCTGCGCCCACCGCCTCGCCGAGCGTGGTCTCGTCAAAGGCGACCGGCTCGCGCTGCTGAGCCACAACTGCCTGCAGTACGTGGTGCTGGCGTTCGCGACGGCCCGGCTCGGCGTGGTGCTCGTGCCCGTCAACTTCATGCTCGGCGCCGACGAGATCGCCTACATCCTCGGCCACGCCGGGGCGTCCGGGCTGGTCGCGGAAGACTCGCTGCTGGCCACCGGGGCCGCGGCGCTGGAGCGCGCCGGGCTCGGCGACGGGGTGCGCGGCCGCATCGGCGGCACCGCCGAGGACTGGGAAGATGTCGACGCCTGGATCGACGGCCCGGGCGACGAGACCGACCCCGGCGTGGCTGTCGCCGACGACGACCCGCTGCGGCTGATGTACACCTCCGGGACCGAGTCGCGGCCGAAGGGCGTGCTGCTCTCGAGCCGTTCGCTGATCGCGCAGTACGTGTCGTGCGTGATCGACGGCGGCATGAGCGCGGACGACGTCGAGGTCCACTCCCTGCCGCTCTACCACTGCGCGCAGCTCGACTGCTTCTTCTCCGTGGACGTCTACCTCGGCGCCACCAGCGTGATCCTGCCCGGCCCGGACCCGGCCGCGCTGCTGGCGGCCGTCGAGCGCGAGCGCGCCACGAAGCTGTTCGCGCCGCCGACGGTGTGGATCTCGCTGCTGCGCCACCCGGCGTTCGACACCACCGATCTCTCCAGCCTGCGCAAGGGCTACTACGGCGCTTCGGCGATGCCGGTCGAGGTCCTGCGCGAGCTGGCCCGGCGGCTGCCCGACGTCGAGCTCTGGAACTTCTACGGCCAGACCGAGATGGCGCCGCTGGCCACGATCCTGCGTCCGCACGAGCAGCTGCCGAAGGCCGGTTCGGCGGGCCGGGCTTCGCTCAACGTCGAGACGCGCATCGTCGACGAGGACGGCCGCGCGCTGCCGCCGGGGGAGATCGGCGAGATCGTGCACCGCAGCCCGCACGCGACGCTCGGCTACTACGAAGACGAGGAGAAGACGGCCGCCGCGTTCGCCGGCGGCTGGTTCCACTCCGGCGACCTCGGTGTGCTCGACGACGAGGGTTACCTGTCCGTGGTGGACCGCAAGAAGGACATGATCAAGACCGGCGGCGAGAACGTCGCGAGCCGCGAGGTGGAAGAAGCCCTCTACCGCCTGGACGGCGTCGCCGAGGTCGCCGTGTTCGGCGTCGCGCACCCGCGCTGGATCGAGGCGGTGACGGCGGCCGTCGTCCCGCGCGAGGGCGTGGAGCTGACCGCCGAGGCCGTGCTCGCCCACGCGCGCGAGCACCTGGCCGGCTACAAGTGCCCGAAATACGTGGTCTTCACCGACGCGTTGCCGAAGAACCCGAGCGGGAAGATCGTGAAGCGCACTTTGCGTGACACCCACGCGGACCTCGCCGCGGAGGAGCAGGGCGCTCGGTCTTTGGGCGCTCAGTCGCCTGGTGCCGTCAGGTAGCGCTGGGCGACGGCCTTGTTGTAGCGGCTCAGCAGCGAGCCGAACGAGCGCAGATCCTCTTCGCTCCAGTCGCCGAGCAGCTCCGCGGCCGCGTTGCGGCGGCGCGACTGCGTCACCCGCATGCGGTGGCGGCCCTCCTCCGTAGGCGTGAGGATGCTGCGCCGGCGGTCGGCGGCCGAGGGACTGCGCTCGACGAGCCCTTTGCCGAGCAGCACCGAACCCTGCCTGCCGACGGTGGACGGGTCTAGACCGAGTGCCCCGGCGAGCGTTCCCACGTCCGCCGAACCCAGCTCGTCCAAAGTGCGCAGCAGCAGGTACTCCGCTTGGTCCAGTTCGGCGTACGCGTCGGTGCGCCGGCGCAGCAGTTCGAAGTTGCGCACGAGCACCGCCGTGGCCAGTTCGAGCACGTCGAGTGTGTCGCCGGTCTCGGCGAGCCGATCCGCGAGCTTCGAGGCTGCGAAAGTCGGTTCGATCACTCGGAACTCCAAACCCCTGTATGACACCGGTATTTATCGGTATCATACCGGTGATCACTCCGAACGCACGGGAAGGCGGGTTTTGTGCTGCCCACGGCCAGGGAGTTCCGCGACAGGGTCGTCGCTTCGGATCCGGGTCTCAACCGGTTGAGATCGGCCGGTTCGGCGACCATCGGCATGGCCAGCGCCCTGGCGGTGGAGTACCTCGTGGCCAAGCTCACCGGCGCCGACGCCATGGGCACGCTCACCTCGATGCTGCTCGGCGCGGTCGTCGGGATGATGGGCGCGATGGCGCTCGGCGACGGCAGTCGGTGGGTGAAGACGCGCACGGCCGCGTTCTTCCCGGTCGCGCTCGGCACCGGTATGACGCTCGGCGTGCTCGTCGGCGACAACGGCACCCTGATGCTCGTCGTGTTCGTGCTGGTGATGTTCATGTCGGTGTACGTCCGCAAGTTCGGCGGGCCGTTCTTCTTCTACGGCTTCATGGGCTGGATGGGCTACTTCTTCGCCGCGTTCCTGCACGCGACGTTCGCGACGCTGCCGAGCCTGCTGCTCGCCGTGGTCGTCGCGAGCGCGTGGCTGCTGCTGCTCTTCGTCACCGTGCTGCGGACCAACACCACGAAGACGCTGCGCCGCGTGCTGCGCGCGTTCGACGCGCGCGGCCGGGCCGTGGCGCGTGCGTGTGCCGACCTGCTGGCCAACCGCGAGCCCAAGCAGGAGGCGCGGTTGCGCCGCCGGCTGCAACGGCGGCAGGCGCGCCTGGCCGACACGGCGCTGATGGTCGAGGGCTGGTCGGCCCAGCCGGGCGCGGTGCCGCGCGGGCGTTCGGCGGCTTCGCTGCGGCGGCAGATGGTCGACGCGCATCACCTGCTCGACGAGCTCGCCACGGCCGCGGACTCGTTGGTGCGCAGCGGTTCGGGCCTCACCGTGCTCGCGGCCGAGGTGGCCGATCGCCTGGCCCGCCGCGACGACCGCGGCGCGAGCGAGGTCGCCTACCGGCTCGCAGGGCACGCCGAGAGTGCCGGCGGTGCCGCGGGCGGCTGGTGGCCCGCGCGGCACTTCGCGGCGGCGGCCCTCGAGGTCGTGGCGGTGTTCGACGCCGCGCCGAAGCCCGAGGAGATCGCGGCCGAACCGGTGGACGACTTCGAGCCGGCCGTCGGGCTCGCGTTCGGCAACCTGCCCGGCTCGCCCGCCGCGGCGGGCGACGTGCCGGCTCGGCAGTCGAAGTGGAACCCCTTGGCGCGGCTGGACTTCATCACGCGGCAGGCGGTGCAGAGCGCGGTCGCGGGCGGGCTCGCGATCCTCATCGGCAAGGAACTGTCCGACGCGCGGTACTACTGGGCAGTGCTGGCGGCGTTCTTCATGTTCACCGGCACGGCCACTCGCACCGAGACGTTCATCAAGGGCTTCAACCGCGTGCTCGGCACACTCGTGGGGCTGCTCGCGTCGGTCGGGTTCGCCGAGCTGACCGCGGGCAACACCGCCGCCGTGCTGATGACGATCTGCGGCGCGATGTTCTTCGGTTTCTACCTGATCCAGATCTCGTACGCGTACATGATCTTCTTCGTCACGATCATGGTCGGGCAGCTCTACAGCGTGCTCAACGAGTTCTCGGCGGGACTGCTCCTGCTCAGACTCGAGGAGACAGCGGCCGGCGCCGTGGCGGGGCTGGTCGTCGCGGTGGTGGTGATCCCACTGTCCACCCGGGACACCGTGCGCAACGCGCGGAACAACCTGCTGGCGGCCCTCGGCGACATCCTCAAGGCCGCGGCCGAGCGGCTGGAGCACGGCAAGGCCGTGGACCCCCAGCCCGATTTCGACGCCCTCGCGCGCGCCCTGGACCACCGGCGGTACCAGCTCGCGCTCGTCGCGCGGCCGCTGACCCGGCCCATCCTCGGCGGCACGGACTCGCCGAAGCTGCGGCACCGGCTTTCGCTCTACGCGGCGCTGGCCACGCACGGCCGCGCGCTAAGCGTCGCGGTCCGCTGGCCGGAAGGCGCGTGCAGCGCGCACCCGGAAGGCCCGGTCGCGGCGTGCACCGCGCTGGCGGCGGCGGTGGAGGAGCTCGCCGCGACGCCGGTGGGCGCGCCCACCACGGCGGTGCGTGGTCCGCTGGCGAGCGCCGACGTGGCGTTGTTCGCGTACACACCGGCGGCGCCAGGGGACCGGGCGAAGGATCCGGTGCTGCTGGCGTTGAGCCACCTTTACCTGGTGTTGCGCGATCTGACGGCCACCGGCCCGATGGAGCTGCGTCCGTCGCCGGCACTCGCGTCGCCGGGTCCGCGGCTCTACCGGCAGATCCGGGCTGGGTTGCCGCCGGTGCCGGCCCCCGTGTCGGCCCCCGTGCCGACCCGGGAAAACTGACATCCGCGCACGAACCGTGCCCTTCGCGACCTTCCTCTGAGACCGGCCGGCGCCTTTCGGACAGCGGAGGCGCTATCACTCTCCTACTGGGGATTTCCGGGAGGAGGGGTCCGATGGCCGCGGAAACGAGGCAGACCGTCCAGCTGTGCCGGTGCGTGTGCTCGGTACTGGGACACCACCACTCGGTGTGTGACGAGCTCGCCGTGCCGGGTGCCACGGTCGCGCTGGTGTCCGGCACCGACGTGCGGGCCGTGCCCGCGTGCCTCGGCTGCCACACCGCCGTGAACCGGCAGCTGGCGCGCCGCTGAGGCTTCGCGGGGGACTACGCTTTCCGGGTGGCGCGACGGAAGAACCCTGCGGTGGACCTGCCCGAGCACCCGAGGCTGACCCTGCCGCCGCGCACCATCCTGCGCGACAGCGTGTACGAGGCGCTCAAGGCGATGCTCATGGACCTCGACGTCGCTCCCGGCAGCCGGCTGTCGATCGACGGCATCGCCCGCCGCCTCGACGTCTCGCCGACCCCCGTGCGCGAGGCCCTCACCAAACTCGAGTCCGACGGCCTCGTCGCGACCCGGCCCAACGCCGGCTACGTCGTCGCGCCCGTCCTCGACGAGACCGAGCTGGACCACCTCTTCGACGTTCGCGTCCTCTTGGAGCCCGAGGCCGCCCGCCTCGCCGCCGGCGCCGCCTCGAAGGCCGAGGTGTCGTCCCTGCGGTCCGCCTGCGCGGCCATGTCCGCCCACCCCGCGGGCGAGGACTACCACGCCTACCGCGACTTCGCGGTGCTCGACGCGCGCCTGCACCGCGTCATCGCTGAGGCCTCGGGCAACCCCCTCATCGCCGACGCCCTCGCCCGCCTCCACGCCCACACCCACGGCTACCGCCTGTACTTCCGAGTGGGCATCGCCGCCGAGACGACGCGCGAACACGCGGCCATCGTCGAGGCGATCGCCTCGCACGACGGCCCGGCCGCGGCGACCGCGATGCGGACGCACCTGGACCGTTCACGGGTCCGGCTGCACAGCGCCTACGCAACCGGGGGAGACCAGTCCGAAGAGGACTGACCGGGGCTGTGCACGGGCACTGATCGGCTTCGCACGACGGCCGCGCGGCCCAGGCCGCGGTCCACGAGCACCGGCCGTTGGCGCTCGGCGGCGCGGCGGTTGCGCAAGCGGCGCGGCCGGGTCTGATTGGGTCGGCCGGCGTTCGCCTGAAGCGATGTCGCCGCGACTCAGCCGTGGTGTTCGGCTGTCTCGACCGTTCGCGCCTGGCGGCGCGACCGGTCGTCCGGCGACGAGCGCGAGGTTGCTCACGGCGCGCTTCGCGTCGGGCCCGGCAGGAGGAGCCGACTGACCGCAGCGGATTTCGGTCGCCGGCGACCGGTCCTGTGCTGCTAGGTTCGCGGGAGTCGTCCGGGCCCGCATTGGTTCGGGCCTTACCTTCCCCCGGCGACGAGGGCCACGGGTCGCGCGGCGATCGTGGCTTGCCCCCGCCGGGTGGCGTGAAGGAATGTCGATGTCTCGCGCCGGTGGTTATCGGTCGCTGTTGTGTACGCGTGGTGCGGCTGCGTTTTTCGTGGCAGCCGCGGTGGGGCGCGTAGGGATCGCCATGACGGGGCTCGGCCTCGTGTGGCTGGTGCATGCGCGCACCGGGTCGTACGGCAGGGCCGGGCTCGCCGGCGGCGGGTTCGCTCTTGCCGAGGCGTTGTGCGGGCCGCAGGTCGCCCGGCTCATCGACCGGCTCGGGCAGACGCGCGTGCTGCCGTGCTGTCTCGTCGTGCACGGCGGCGCGATCGCCGTGGTGCTGGGGTCCTCCAGCGTGGCGGCGGAGGTCGTCGCCGCGAGTTGTGCCGGTGCGGTCGTGCCGCAGCTCGGTGCGCTCTCCGGGGCACGGTGGGCGTACCTGTTGCGAGAGCGGACCGAAGAGCTGCCCACCGCCTTCTCACTGGAGTCGCTGGCCAACGCCACCGCGTTCCTCCTCGGGCCGGTCTTGGTCACCTCGCTCGGAGCGGCCGGAGACGAGGCGCTGGCCACCGCCGTCGCGGCGAGCCTGATTCTCGCCGGGGGAGCGGTGCTGGCGGCCCAGCGCCGCACGGCACCCGAGCCCCGGCGAAAAGTCCACACAGGACAGACCCTGCTCCGCCCGGCCTTCGCCCGGATCGCCCTGATGAACCTGGCCCTCGGCCTGTACTTCGGCACCACCCAGGTCTCGGTGAGCGCCTTCGCCCTCGATCACGGCGCCCCGGCCGCACCGATCGTCGCCGTGGCCAGCGTCAGTGGGCTGCTGTCCGGCTGGGTCTACGGACTGCGCCGCCACCGCACCCCCGCCCGGCGCCAGCTCCTCAGAGCCGGCGCCTGCCTCACCGGTGCGTCGGCGCTGCTTCCCCTCGCTCCCAACGCCCTCTGGCTCGCCGTCGCCCTCGCCCTCACCGAGGCGGCGATCCCGCCCACACTCGTCCTGCTGAACGTCGAAACCGAACGGTCCGTCCACCCCGCAGCGCTCACACAGGCGTTCACCTGGAACAACTCCGCCAGCGCAGCCGGTTCTGCCCTCGCGGCCTCCCTCGCCGGACGAGTGGCGGACGGTGGGGGCGCCTCCGCCGCACTGGCGCTGGCGCTGGTCCCCGCGGCCGGTCTCCTCGCGTTGGTTAGGCCACCCGGCGGTCGTCCATCGCGTCGCGGTTCCACGGGATGCCCAGGCCCGGCGTCTCCGGGGCGACGGCGTGCCCGTCGGAGATCGTCATCTCGGCCGTCGTGATGGCGCGCAGCTGCGGGATGTGCTCGACGTAGCGGCCGTTCGGTATCGCGGCGGTCAGGCTGACGTGCAGCTCCATCAGGAAGTGCGGGCACACCTGGACGTTGAACGCCTCCGCCAGGTGTGCGACCTTGAGCCACGGCGTAATCCCGCCGACGCGCGCGACGTCGACCTGAACGATCGAGGCGGCACCACGGTGGAGGTAGTCGCGGAACTGCGCCACGGAGTACAGGGACTCCCCGACGGCGACGGGGATCGGCGTGGCCGCGGACAACCGGGCGTGGCCGGCGACGTCGTCGGCGGGCAGGGGCTCCTCGAACCAGAACAGGTCCACCGCCTCGAACGCCCTCGCCCGCCGGATCGCCTCCGCCGCGGTGAGGGACTGGTTGGCGTCCACCATCAGGTCGAACCGCGGCCCGACGGCTTCGCGCACGGCGGTGAGCCGCTCCAGGTCTTCGTGGGCGGTGGGCTTGCCGACCTTCACCTTCACCCCGCCCCACCCCGCGGTCGCGGATTTCCGGGCGCCCGCGACGAGTTCGTCGGTGCTCAGGTGCAGCCAGCCGCCTTCGGTGTCGTAGAGCGGCACGCGCGGGGCGAACCCGCCGGCGACCCGCCACAGCGGCTCGTCCGCGCGCCGGCACTTCAGGTCCCACAACGCCGTGTCCACCGCCGCCAGGGCCAGCGACGTGATCGCGCCGACGGTGGTGGCCCGCGTCGAGGCGAACAGGTCGTGCCAGACCGCCTCGATCCGGCGCGAGTCCTGGCCGATCAGCCGGGGCAGCAGGTGGTCGCGCAGCAGCGCGAGCACGGCCGTGCCGCCGGTGCCGATCGTGTAGGAGTAGCCGAGCCCGGTGCCGTCGTCGGCGGTGGCCAGCTCGACGAACACCGTCTCCTGCTTGAGGAACGCCTGCACGGCGTCGGTGCGCTCCTGCTCCACCTCGAGATCGAGGAGAAACGCCTCGGCCTTCACGACCACAGCCACGCGGTCCTCCTCGCTGACTCGGCAGGGACAATGCACGATCCTATAGGAAAGTGCACCGATGAGTTTCCGTGCCCGCGCCGGTCGGTACGGGAAACGACCACGGAGGTGCGGAATGGGCAAGCTGCTCTACTCGGCGGCGATGTCGCTCGACGGGTTCATCGCGGGACCGGGCGGCGACATGCAGTGGGTGAAGGAGTTCTTCGGCCCCAACCCCGAGATCGACCGGCTGGTGGCGGACATCGGCGCGCTGCTCGTCGGACGCCGCACGTACGGCGGCGATGACCCGTACCGCGACACGGAAGCCGAGGGCAAGGCCTTCGGCGGCGCCTGGGCAGGTCCGCAATTCGTGCTCACGCGTCGGCCCGCTGAGCCGGCGCCCGACGTGACGTTCGTCGACGACCTGCGCCGCGGTGTCGAGCTGGCGAAGGCGGCTGCGGGGGACAAGTACGTGAACGTCCTCGGTGCGACCGTGGCTCGCGGGTGCCTCGACGCCGGGCTGCTCGACGAGGTCCTCGTGTCGGTTTTGCCCGTGTTGCTGGGCGACGGGGTGCGGCTGTTCGACCGGCCCGGCGGCGATCCGGTGCGTCTCGAACGGAAGTCGCAGACCGAAGCGCCGCTCGCGACAAACCTGTGGCTACGCGTCGTGCGCTGACGAGATCAGGCCGGTGAGGACGGCTTCGGTGAGGTGGCGCAGCCGCGGCGTGAACTCGACGACGCCGTGGCCCAGCCGCGGGTCCTCCCGGTAGAGCTGCGCGAGCGTCTCGGGCGGGTGCGAGATCTGCCAGAACGAGGCGGCCAGTGACGTCACGGCGCCGACGACGTGGCGCCCGCCCGCCGCACCCAGCCCTGGCAGTGTCCGGGTGAGGAGGGCGGCGATGTCTTTGACGGCTTCCAGCGCGGCGAGCTTGAACGCGCGCACCGACTCGAGCGACACGTGCCGTTCGAGGGTGAGCGCCGCGTGGGCGAGGAGGTCGCAGAAGAGCGGTCGTTCGTCGAGCGTGCGCGCGATGACGTCGGCGACCTCGGCCGGCGACGCGCCGGTGGTCTCGTCCAGTGCCGCGTGCAGCCCGGCCGCCCAGTCGCGCCAGCCCTCGGCGGTGAGGTGCAGGTAGATCTCTTCGCGGGTCTCGAAGTAGCGCAGCAGTGCGGACTTGTGCACGCCGACTTCACCGGCGATGTCCCCGAGCGTCACGGCCCGCACGCCGTCGCGGGTTGCGAGCAGCCGTGCCGCGGCGAGGATCGCCTCGCGCCGCTGCTCCTTGTGCTCGGGGCGCCGCGCCCGCTGGAACTCGGAGGTGACCACCTGCACAGGTTACCGCAACGCCGTTGTGTTGTTAAGAGAACAGCGTTGCGCTAACTTGGTGGTGCGGGGAGCCTCCCCGCTCGAGGCGAGAGGGATCGAACGATGAGCAAGGTGTGGCTGGTCACGGGTGGTTCGCGCGGTCTGGGACGGGCCGTGGTGGACGAGGTGCTGGCGGCGGGCAACGACGTTGTGGCGACCGCGCGCAACGTCGACTCCCTGAAGGACCTGGACGAGCGATACGGCGATCATCTGCTGCGCCACCCGCTGGACGTGACCGACCCAGCGCAGGCCGAGGCGGCCGTCGCGGCGGCCGTGGAGCGGTTCGGGCGGCTCGACGTGGTGGTGAACAACGCGGGCTACGCCAATCTGGCCTCGGTCGAGGAGGTCGACCTGGCGGACTTCCGCGCGCAGGTCGAGGCGGTGTTCTTCGGGACTGTGCACGTGACCAAGGCGGCGCTGCCGGTGTTCCTGGCGCAGCACTCGGGGCACTTCATCCAGGTCACGTCGATCGGCGGCCGGGGCACCGCGCCCGGCATTTCGGCTTACCAGAGCGCGAAGTTCGCGACGGAGGGCTTCTCCGGCGTGCTCAACGACGAGGTATCGGGCCTGGGGATCAAGGTCACCATGGCCGAGCCGGGCCTGATGCGCACGGACTGGTCCGGACCGTCGATGGAGGTCCGGCCCTACAAGCCGGAGTACGAGCCCACGATGGGCCCGCTGATCGAGCACCTGCGGAGCAAGCGGGGCATCGAGCCGATCGACCCGGCCGCGGTCGCGCGTGTGTTCCTCCAGGTCGTGGAGATGGCCGAGCCACCGCTGCACCTGGTGCTCGGCAGCGACGCCGTGACGATGATGCGGGCCGGGATGACGAAGCTGATGGCGGAGGACGAGCGCTGGGCCGAGCTCGGCCTGTCCGTCGACTTCGCGAGCTGAGCCGGGCTGAGCCGCGCGGGGTTTGAGCGGGAGGCGAATCGGGGCAAAACCGGGGCACCACGGCGGTAGGTTGGCCCGCAAGGAGGACGTCATGGCTCGTTACGGCACCCAGTTCGGCCCGGACCTCACCTTCCTCGGCGTGGCGCGCTGCGACTGGGCCGATCCCGCCACCTACCCGGCCGCCGACGTCGTGATCCTCGGCGCGCCGTTCGACGGCGGCACCTCGCACCGCGCGGGCACCCGGTTCGGCCCGCAGTACATCCGGCAGAGCTGCTACCTCCCCGCCGACGGTTCGCGCCCGTCGCTCGCCCTGCGGGTGGACGCGTTGCGGGACCTGAAGGTCTTCGACGCCGGCGATGTCGAGATGTACTCGGGCGACGCCGAACGCTCGGTGCGCTCGCTGCAGGAAGCGGTGTACGCGGTCACCGCCACGGGCGCGATCCCGCTGGTGCTCGGCGGGGACCACACGATCGCGTGGCCGGACGCGGCCGGGGTGGCGCAGCACCTCGGCCAGGGGCGGGTGTCGATGGTGCACTTCGACGCACATGCCGACACCGGCGACATCGCGTTCGGCTCGCTCGTGGGCCACGGCCAGCCGATGCGCCGGCTGATCGAGTCGGGTGCCGTGCGCGGCGACCGGTTCCTGCAGCTCGGCCTGCGCGGCTACTGGCCCGGCCCGGAGACGCTCGACTGGATGGCCGAGCAGGGCATGCGGTCCTACGAGATGACCGAGATCGTCGCGCGAGGGCTCGAAGAGTGCCTCACCGAGGCGTTCGGGATCGCCACCGACGAGTGCGACGGCGTGTTCCTCTCGGTGGACATCGACGTGTGCGACCCCGGCCACGCGCCGGGCACGGGCACGCCCGAGCCGGGTGGGCTCACCGCCCGGCAGCTGCTGGATTCCGTGCGGCGCATCGCGTACGAGCTGCCGGTGGTGGGGGTCGACGTGGTCGAGGTGTCGCCGCCCTACGACCACGCGGACATCACGTCGTTCCTCGCGAACCGGGTGGTGCTGGAAGCATTGTCGGGCATCGCGCGCCGGCGCCGCGACCACGCCGACGGCACGGTGTGGGACGCCACGCGGCCGCTGCTGGCCGATTGGCCCGACCGGCGTCCGTGACGGGCGCGGTGACCCGAACGCGCGACGGTTTCCGCCCGTGCGGCCGATGCCGCGTGCCCCCGCGCGCCCCTACGGTGGTGAGTCCTCGGAGTGGGGAGGACACGTGGCCAAGTCGGTCGAGGAGATCCTGGCGAACGTCGACCTGTACGCCGAAGACCAGCGGGAGAACCTGCTGGCCGCGGCCGCGGCCGCCAGAAGTGGTTGTCCCGTCCCGCACACCGACGCGGACGGCGGCTACCACCTGCTCACCCGCTACGAGGACGTGCGGGCGGTCTGCGCCGCGCCGGAGCTGTTCAGCTCGGCGCAGCCCGCGATCCGCGGCGTGCCGGTGCGGGTGATCCCGATCGACACGGATCCGCCCGACCATCGCGAATACCGGAGGATCCTCAACCCGTTCTTCACGCGGGCCGCCCTCGCGCGGTACGAGCCGCAGCTGCGTGAACTCGCGCGCACGGCGGTCGAGTCCTTTGTGGACCGCGGCGCGTGCGACATCGTGAGCGACTTCGCGATCCCGTTCAGCGCCGGCTCGCTCGCGCGGATCGTCTTCGCGACGGACAACCGCGACCTCGTGGACCGCGGGGTGGTGGCGGCCAAGGACGCCGCGGTCACCAGCAGTCCCGAAGCGTTCCAGACGCTCGCGGGCTTGGCGATGGAGGCACTGGCCGAAGCCGAAGCGAAGCCGGACGACGGCGAGGACAGCGTGCTGCGCGCGCTGGTCACCGCGACGATCGACGGCCGGGCGCTCACCCTCGAGGAACGGCTCGGCATGGTGACCACGCTGTTCCTCGGCGGCCTCGACACCACGCGCGGGGTGATCGCGAACGTCGCCTACCACCTCGCCACCCGCGACGACGTCGAGCCGATCCTGCGCGATCCCGGCGGCTGGCAGCGGGAGCTGGAGGAGTTCCTGCGGCTCGAGACCACCGTCGCGTTCATGGCGCGCACCGCCACGCAGGACACCGAGATCGGGGACACGCCGGTGAAGGCGGGGGAGCGCGTCGCCGTGTTCTTCGCCGCGGCCAACCGGGATCCGGCGCGGTTCGAGCGGCCCGACGAGCTGGTGTTCGACCGTCCGAACGTGCCGCACGTGTCGTTCGGCTTCGGTATCCACCGCTGCCTGGGTCTGCACTTCGCGCGTATTCAGCTGGCGGTGGCGTTCGAGGAGCTGCTGGCCCGGACCACACGGTTCCGCCTCGCGCCGGGTGCGGAGATCCGGCGGCAGGTCGGGCTGAGCCTGGGCAGCCCGTACCGGCTGGACGTGACGTTCGACCGCGCCTGACTCACGCGGGTTCGAAGCCGGCGATCGCCTTCGTGACCGCCTCCCCCATGGCGGGGCTGCCGGTGTGGCCGGAGTCGTCGATCACCACGAGCTCGGCGGACGGCCAGGCCTGCACAAGGTTCCACGCCGCCCGCAACGGCACGCTCAGGTCAAGCCGGCCCTGGATGAACACGGCGGGGATCCCGTGGAGGCGGTGGACGTTCCCCAGGATCTCGCCGGCTTCCAGCCACGCGTGGTGGCCGAAGTAGTGCGCGCACATGCGGGCGAGCGTGATGAGCTCTTTCGCGGGGCGATCGCTGTACTGGCCGGCCTTGCCCTTGATCTCGTGCGCGATCACGGCGTCTTCCCAGGTACACCAGTCGCGTGCGGCGTTCAGCTGCACCGCGCGGTCGGGTGAAGCGAGCAAGCGGGAGTACGCGGCGAGCAGATCACCGTCGCGCTCTGCCTCGGGTACGCCGGCGCGGAAGGCCTCCCACTCGCGGGGCAGGAGCCGCCCGACGCCGCGGTAGAGCCAGTCGACCTCGTCGGGAGTACTGGTGAAGCCGGCGATCATCACCATCTCCGACACGCGTTCGGGGTGGCGCTCGGCGTAGGCGAGCATGACCGTCGGGGCCCAGGAACCGCCGTAAAGCATCCACTTCTCGACGCCGAGGTGCTCGCGCAGGCGTTCCATGTCGGCGATCAGGTGGTGGGTGGTGTTGTGCTCCAGGCTCACCGCCGGGTCCGCGATGTTCGGCACGCTCTCGCCGCACCCGCGCTGGTCGAACAGGATGATGCGGAACTTCTCCGGGTCGAACCCCTTGCGGCTGTTGCGTGTCCCGCCCGCGCCGGGGCCGCCGTGCACGCACAGCACCGGTTTGCCGTCGGGGTTGCCGCTGGTCTCCCAGTAGATCCGGTTGCCGTCGCCGACGTCGAGCAAGCCGTGCGCATACGGTTCGAGCGGCGGGAACGGGGCCATGGCGGGATCCTCCAGGCTGTCGGCGGCCCGGGAAGACTACTGACCGGATCTCGCGGTGACACCTCGTTTTCCGCGTGGCCGCTGGCTGGCGCCGCAAATCGGGTGGGATGGCCGGCTGAGGCCCAGCACACATTCGATATTTACATGATTAATCGACGTCGTTACCGTTTCCTGGATGGAACACACAGTCACCGCGGTGTCCGCGGAATTGATTCCTGCGCTGGTGTCCTCGGTGGAAGCGTTGTTCCACGAGGACGGCGGCCGCCACGACGACCGGATGGATCTCGCCTGGCCGCAGCGCGAAGGCTCCGCCCACTACACCACGCTGCTGACCGATGAGGACGCGCTTTGCCTTGTCGCACAGGGAGAACATGGCGTCGGCGGGCACCTCGTCGGCCGGCTCCGGCGGCAGGACTCGCTGCACCCCGGCGCCGTCACCGCCGTGCTCGAAAGCATGCGAGTCGCCGTCGAGGAACGCCGCACCGGGATGGGCACTGCGCTCGTCGAGCGATTCGACGAATGGGCGAAAAGCAACGGCGCGAACGGATTCGAGGTCACCGCCTATGCCGCCAACACCGACGCCCTCGCGTTCTATCGCCGGCACGGGTTCCGCGAGTTCGAGGTCACCCTCCGGCGCTGATCACCCCGTCGAGATGTCCAGCACGGCCTTGCCGTCGAGGACACCGGAGAGGCGGACGGTCACCATGTGGCCCGCCATGCCGAACGAGCCGCTGCCGCCGACGCCGAAGCTCATCTCGCCGGAGTCCTGCAGAATGCGGACGCCGCTCGAGGTGACGGACGCGGTGAACGTCATGCCGCTCGCGGTGATGTCGGCCTGGCCGGTCACGAGGACCTGGCACTTGCCGCCGGCGCACGCGCCCAGGTCGGTGCCGTTGGCGGCGGACGGCAGCGTCGGGGGCGGTGAGCCGAGCGGTCGGCACTGCGGGGCGACGTCGTGGGAGTGGGCCAGCACCGGGTTCGCGGCCGCGATGGTGGGCAGGTCGGGCGCGGGCAGGGCGATCGTCGCCAGCACCCCGATGATCTGCTGCGCCTGTGGTTTCAGCTGCTCGACGGGCTGGAAGTCCAGATCGGGCATGCGTGAGTCGCTCGACGGCAGTTTCGGCGCCACGGCGCGCAGCGAGGCGAGGAGGCTGTCGTGGTACTTGTCCGCCGCGGGGATGCCCGAAGGCGTGACGGTGCCCAGCGTCTCGACCAACTGGGCAACGCCGGCGCCGGCCGAAGAGATGAAGCTGCTCAGGTCGAAGCCGCTGAGGCGGGCGTAACGCGGATCGGTGATGACGAGGTCTTCGATTTTGTGCGCCTTCAGAGCCGCAGTGGAGGTGACCACGCCGCACATCGTGTCGGCCCACGCCACGAGCGGGCGCGTCGGCACGGCGGCGTCCACGGGACCGAACTGCCGCAGGGGCGCGCAGGCGGGCGCGACGTTGTACGACGCGTTGAGCTTCGCGTCGCCGCGCACCGCCTTCGTCAGATCGGCGGCCGCCGGCTTCAGCGCGGTGACGACGGTGGCGAGCTCGCGGGCCTGCGCGAGCGTCGGCTGCGCGGTGGTGTCCGGGGGCGCCTTCTTGGTCACCTCGTCGAGTGATTTTCCCAGCTGTGCCACGTAGGTGTCCGCGGCCTTGACGCCCGACGGCGGCACGGACTTCAGTCCCGACCCGGCCTGGCCGATCCGCCCCGTGATGCCGCTGACGTAGGAGCTGATCTCCGAGGCGAGGAAGTCGGCCTGCGACGGGTCGGCCGCGGTGTGGTTCACCTCGTCGATCCCGGCCTGCAGGCCCTGCAGCGCCTGCACGCTCGTGCACACCGTCTGCGACCACGCCACGAGCGCCCGGGCGGCGGCGGGCACCGGGGGCAACGGCGCGGGTAACGCGTGCCCGCTCGTGGTGCACCCGGCCGCGACCAGCGCGAACGCTCCCAGCACGACAGCCGACCGAACCCGCATTTCCGACTCCCTTTCCCCGGTGCGCGCAGACTAGGTCGGCCCTCCGGGAGGGGTCCCCGACGATCGCGGGAGACTCCACTGTGGACGGTTCCGGATCAGGGGGCATGTAGCCGACCCCGGGCACGGCGTGGATCAGCGGCGGGCCGCCCAGCTTGCGTCGCAGCTGGCTGATCTGCCCGGGCAGGACGTATTCTCCGTGAAATTCCGTCACCCTGGGTGAGCAAGTGGGGGCGGGTTTACCCGATCGGGCGGAGGTTCATAGGATCTTGCCGCCGGTCGTGCCGCGGGCTCGCGGTCCCGGCGGTGTGGAGGTCTGGATGGCAGGCACGGGGCCCGGCGAAGGTCGCGATGAGCTCGACTCGGTCGCGAAGCTGGTGAGCCTGTCGGAGACGGCGCCGATGCCGCGTATCGACGGCGAGCGGCCACCGCTCGTCAAGCGGCCGAAGCCCCAGCCCGATCCGAGCGGGCTGTACCCCGAGCCCGCCACCGCGCCGCGCACCTCGGGCGAGGGCCCGGCCACGAAACCGCAGTCGATCGTCGGCGAGCTGCCGCTGGGGCTCGACGCGATGTTCGCCGCAGCGGGGCCCGACCACGAAACCGAACGGACGCAGACCTCGCCGCCCGTGGGGAACCGGCGCAATACGCGGTACGTGGTGATCGCCGGCGCGGTGGTCGTCGCGCTGGCCGGGCTCGGCACGTGGGCGCTGTGGCCCGCGCCGGAAAGCGGCTCGGCCGGCCGGCCCGCGGAAGTGCCGGCCGCGCCGTCGAAGCCCTCGTCGGCGCCGCCGGCGGTCACCACCATGACGGCGAGCCCGACGCCGCCGACGGCCACCGACCAGGTGGACCACACCACCGTGCGCACCACCGAGGGGCAGAAGCCGCCGCGGCAGCCGGCGAGCGAGCACCCGAGCGCGCCGCACGGGACGGCAGGCACGACGTCGGAGGACATCTGGAGCTCGGCCGTGAGCTCGTACCTCCAGGACTGGAGCAGCCGCCACCAGCAGCCGCCGAGCCGCCACCGCGGCTGACGGGCGCGGAAGACGCAGGTAGCACCGATTTCCGCGACGACGTGCAGCTGAAACGGGCGACCTCACGTAACCGGAGGGGGTCAAGGTACTACTCTGAGTGGGTCAAAGCCGCCCCCCGAGCCGCCTTGCGAGGTGCCCATGCCCAGCGCTCCGCCGTCCACGCTGTCGCCCAGCCAGGTTCCCGTGGGGGTCGACCCGAACCGGCCGAGCATCGCGCGGATCTACGACGGCTTCCTCGGCGGCAACCACTACTACGAGGTCGACCGCGCGGTCATGGAGAAGATCAGCACGGCCGTCCCCGAGGCCGTGCACATCGCGCGCGGTAACCGCGGTTTCCACAACCGCGCGCTGCGGATGCTGGCCAACCAGACGGGCATCCGCCAGTTCCTCGACTGCGGTTCCGGCCTGCCGACCGCCGAGAACACCCATCAGATCGTGCAGCGCGCCCACCGTGACGCGCACGTGGTCTACGTCGACAACGACCCGGTGGTGCTCGCCCACGGCCGCGCACTGCTGGCCGAGAACGACTACACGCACATGGTCGACGCCGACATCTTCCAGCCGGAACTGGTGCTGGAGAACGAGACTGTGCGCGAGTACATCGACTTCTCGCAGCCGCTGGGCCTGCTGCACATCGGCACCATTCACCACTTCGAGGGCGACGGCGCCGTCGACGTGATGCGCCAGTACATCGACGCCCTCGCCCCGGGCTCCTTCGTGGCGCTCGCGCACTTCTACGACCCCGAGGTGCCGGAGCTGACCGCCGTCGCGAAGCGGATCGAGGAGATCCTCGTGTCCGGTCCGCTGGGCGCCGGCCGCTTCCGCACGCGCACGGAGATCGAAAGCATGCTGCCGGGCCTGGAACTGCTGCCGCCCAACGCGACCAGCGGCCCCGGCATGTCCGTCTGCGACGAGTGGTGGCCGGACGGCCCGCGGCTCACCCCGCTCAGCGACTCCGCGAAGTGCGTCGCGGGTGTCGTCGGGCGCAAGCCCTGAGCTGACCCTACGGAGATCCCCGGCATCCGCGTGGTGCCGGGGATTTTTCTTGCCCGGCAACGGGTCAGGTCGGCAACGCGCGTGGCGCCGTGGCGAGCACGTGCTTGCGGAACGTCTCGCTCGCCGGCGGGAGCACCCGTCCGGCGAGCTGGGCCAGACCGATGTCGCGAGCCGCGGGCACGTCCGTCACGCGCAGGTGCGGCGTCGTCGGCGCGGTGGCCGCGGGCGGGAAGGTCGCGGTATGGGGGAGCGGTAGCAGGGACACGCCGAGCCCCGCCGTGACGAGCCCGCGCAGGGTCTCCACCTCCTCGCCTTCGAACCCGACGCGCGGTGTGAACCCGGCCTGCGCGCACAGCTGCTCGGTGGTCTCGCGCAGTGCGTATCCCCGGCGCAGCAGGATGAACGACTCCTCGGCGACGTCGGCCAGGCGGGCCTGCTTGCGGCGCGCGAGGCGGTGTTTCGGCGGCACGGCCAGCAGCAGTGGTTCCTCCAGCAGCCGGACCCAGTGGATCAGCGGGTCACCCGGGTCGCCGCTGGTGAGCACGAGGTCCGCCGTGCCGTCGAGCAGTTCGCGCGCCAGGCCTTCCTCGCCGTGCTGGCGCAGCTCGAACCGTGCCCTCGGGTGAGCGGCGCGGTAGCTGCTCACGACCGGCGGCACGAGCCAGGTGCCGAACGTGTGCAGGAACGCCAGCGGGATCACCCCGGACTCGGGATCGACGGCTTCGGCGACGGCGCGCAGGCCTTCGTCGTAGCGCTCCAAGATCGCGTCGACGTGGATCGCGAAGGCGTGGCCCGCGGGCGTGAGCCGCAACGCGCGGCCCGAACGCTGGAACAGGGCGGCGCCCGCTTCGCGCTCGATCCGGTGCAGCGCACGGGAAAGCGCGGGCTGGGTGAGCCGCGCGCGGGCCGCCGTGTCGGTCACCGTCGCCCCGCGGGCCACTTCCCGGAAGAGCCGCAGCACGTGCAGGTCCATGCCATCCATACTGCCACGGCATGGAACCGAGGAGAAAGAGGCATTGGACGCATACGGGCAGGCAGCACATGCTGGAAGCAGGTTTTCCGAGAGAGGAGCGTGGCTCATGGCCACAGTGGCCGAACAGCTCGTGCGGACTCTGCGCGACGCCGGCGTGGAACGGATCTACGGCATCGTCGGCGACAGCCTGAACCCGATCGTCGATGCGGTGCGCCGCACCGACGGCATCGAGTGGGTCCACGTGCGCCACGAAGAGGCGGCGGCGTTCGCGGCCGCGGCCGAAGCCCAGGTGACGGGGAAGCTCGCCGTGTGCGCGGGCAGCTGCGGCCCGGGCAACCTGCACCTGATCAACGGGCTGTTCGACGCCCACCGCAGCGGCGCGCCGGTGCTGGCGATCGCGTCGCACATCCCGTCGGCGCAGATCGGCACGGGGTTCTTCCAGGAGACGCACCCGGAGCAGTTGTTCACCGAGTGCAGCTTCTACAGCGAACTCGTGTCCCAGCCTGAGCAGATGCCGCGGATGCTGCGGATCGCGATGCAGACGGCTGTCGGCAAGGGCGGCGTGTCGGTACTGACCATCCCGGGCGACATCGCCGACCGCAAGGCCGCGCAGCCGGGTGTGGAAAAGGTCCAGCTCGTCAGGCCGTCGCCCGTCGTGCCGCCGGCCGGGACGATCGAGGAGCTGGCGCGACTGCTCAACTCCGGTGAGAAGGTGATGCTCTTCGCCGGCGCCGGGACCCGCGGCGCGCACGACGAGGTGCTGGCCCTGGCCGAGCGGCTCAACGCTCCGGTCGGCCACTCGCTCGGCGGCAAGGAGTGGATCCAGTACGACAACCCGTTCGACGTCGGCATGAGCGGCCTGCTCGGCTACGGCGCCTGCTACGACGCGATGCACGCTGCAGACCGGATCGTGTTGCTGGGTACGGACTTCCCGTACGACAACTTCCTCCCGCAGGCCCGCACGATCCAGGTCGACACCGACGTCGCGCGCCTGGGCCGCCGCACTCCGCTGGAGCTGGCGGTCCACGGTGATGTGAAGGCGACGATCGAGGCCGTGCTGCCGCTGCTGCGCCAACGGACCGATCGCACCTACCTCGACCGGATGCTGCGCGAGCACGTGCGGAAGCTGGAGAAGGTGGTGTCGGCCTACACCACGAAGATCGAGCACCGCCGGCCCATCCACCCGGAGTTCGCCGCGGCGATCCTCGACGAGGTGGCCGACGACGACGCGGTGTTCACCGTGGACACCGGCATGGGCAACGTGTGGGCCGCTCGGTACCTCACGCCCAACGGCCGCCGCCGCGTGCTCGGCTCATTCCGCCACGGCAGCATGGCCAACGCGCTGCCGCACGCGATCGGCGCCCAGTTCGCGCAGCCGGGCCGCCAGGTCGTGTCGCTCTCGGGCGACGGCGGGCTCGCGATGCTCATGGGTGACCTGCTCACGCTGCCCACCTACGACATTCCGGTGAAGGTGGTGGTGTTCAACAACGCCACGCTCGGCATGGTGAAGCTCGAGATGCTCGTGGACGGCCTGCCCGACTTCGGCACCGACCACGCGCCCGTGAACTTCGCCGCGATCGCCCAGGCGTGCGGCATCCACGCGACGCGCGTCGAAGACCCGCGCGACGTGCGGGAGGCGCTGGCGAAGGCGTTCGTCCACCCCGGACCGGCCGTGGTCGAGCTGGTGACCGACCCCAACGCGCTGTCGATCCCGCCGCACATCACCGGCGCGCAGGTCCGCGGCTTCGCGCTCGGGGCGAGCAAGACGGTGCTCAACGGCGGCGTCGGCAAGATGATCGAGCTCGCGCGCACCAACCTGCGCAACGCGCCGGGCTTCTGAGCCCGCGCCGGCCCGTACGCTGGGCGCCGAGGAGGTGACCGACGTGCGTGAGCTGGCCGGGCGCATGCGGGCGATCGACCCCGGAGCCGGGGCCGCCCTGCAGGTGGTCGCCCACTTCGACGCCCTGGTGGAGGCCCGCGCCGGTCTCGAGGCGACGGTGCGGGCCGCGGCTGTGCTCGCCGGTTGCGCCGCGGGTCTCGTGGTTCCCGGACGCCGGCTGCGGGTCCGCGTGGAGCCGGACGGCCGGCGCGTGGACGGCGAGGTCGCCGGACTTGCGGTGCCGCTGCCGGGGTACGCGGGCGCGCTCGTGTGGGTGGAACGCGAGGCCGACGACCCGGGCCGGGCGGAGTTCGACCGCGTGCTCGTGGACCGGCTCGCCGCGACGGTCGGGATCGTGCTCGACCGCACGGGTGCCGGGTTCTCCACTGGTGACCCGGCGGCGGTGGAGCTCCTGGTGGACGCCACCGCCGACGAAGCCGCACGGCTCGCCGCGGCCCGGCGGCTCGGGTTGTCGCCGGAGGGGTCCTTCGTCGTCACGGTCTGCGCCGGCGGCCCGCACCCGCCCGGTGCGGCGCGGCTCGGCGACTTGACGGTGACGATCGACCCGGCCGGATTACCCGCAAGGGCCGGCCCGGCGGTGCGGTCGGCGTCGGGACCGGCGGTCGCCGTGCGGGATCTGTCGTTGTCCTACGGGCGGGCCGTTCTCGCGCTGCGGCTCACCGCCGTCGACGAACCGGGGCCGTCGCATGTGGACGCCGCCGAGGTGGGTGGGCTGCTGGCGCTCGCCGACGGGTGCGACTCGCCGGCGGCCACGGTGGAAGTGACGCACCTCGAACGCGTCCTCGCCGCGCACCCGTGGGCGCTCGCGACCCTGACCGCGGTCGCGGCGGAGCCGAGCCTGCGGGCCGCCGCGACGGCGCTCCACGTGCACCACTCGACGTTGCAGAGCCGCGTCGACCTGCTCGCCCAGGCGCTGGCCTACGGCGTCGCCACACCGGCCGGGCGGACCAGGCTCACGGTGGCGTTGGTGCTGCGCCGGTTCCGCCGGAACCGCTGACCGCCGCGTGGCGGGCAACGGCCGCCGCGTGACGGGTTCACCGGGGCGGGCTCGGGCCCTAGCGTCGGGGGTCGACGTACCGAGAGGAGCAGGCGGCATGCAGAGGGTGCACCCACCGTTCGACCCCGAGATCGCGGCGGCGCTGGTGGCGGTGAACAAGGCGCTGCCGTCGTCGGTGACGCCGGAGCTCGTGGGCCGGCTGCGCGAGCTGACGGCGGCCGGGCACACGATGACCGTGGCCGAGATCGGCGAGCACGCCGATGTGCGCGAGGTCGACGCCGGCGTTCCGCTGCTGGTGCTGCGGCCGAAGGGCAGCGACCCGGCCGCGCCGTTGCCGGGCGTGTACTTCATGCACGGCGGCGGCATGATGGCCGGCAACAACCGCACGGGCGCCGACTGGCTGCTCGGCTGGCTGGCCGAGATCCCGATGGTCGTGGTGAGCGTCGACTATCGCCTCGCGCCGGAGCATCCGCACCCCGCGCCCGTCGAGGACTGCTACACCGGTCTGACGTGGGTGGGCGAGCACCTCGCCGAGCTGGGCATCGACCCCGCCCGGCTCGTGGTGGCGGGCGGCAGCGCCGGCGGCGGGCTCGCGGCTGCCACCGCGCTGATGGCTCGCGACCGCGGTGGCCCGCCCCTGCGGGGGCAGCTGCTGGTGTGCCCGATGATCGACGACCGCGCGAGCACACCGTCGAGCACCGAACTGGTCGGTGAAGGCGTGTGGGACAGCGTCTCCAACGCCACCGGCTGGTCCGCGCTCCTCGGTGACGCCGCCGGGGGTCCGGATGTCTCCCCGTACGCCGCGCCCGCCCGCGCCGCCGATCTCTCGGACCTGCCGCCCGCGTTCATCGAGGTCGGCTCGGTCGAGACCTTCCGCGACGAGGCTGTCGCCTACGCGTCACGCCTGTGGCAGTCGGGCGGGCAGGCGGAGCTGCACGTGTGGCCGGGCGGGTGCCACGGCTTCGACGAGGTCGTCCCGCATGCCCCGATGTCCCGTGAGGCGCGGGCGAGCCGGGCCAACTGGCTACGCCGCGTCTTCGCCGAGTAGGACAGCCGAGTAGGTCACTTGCGCGCTTTGCGCGCCGCCTTGAGGAACTCCCGGTTGAGCGTGTTGATGCTTGTCAGCGGGATGCCCTTGGGGCAGGCCAGCGTGCACTCGCCGCTGTTGGTGCAGCCGCCGAAGCCTTCGGCGTCCATGGTGTCGACCATGTCGAGCACTCGCTGCGCGCGTTCGGGCTGGCCCTGCGGCAAGGAGTTGAGGTGGCTGACCTTTGCGGCGGTGAAGAGCATCGCCGAGCCGTTGGGACACGCCGCGACGCAGGCGCCGCAACCGATGCAGGTGGCGTTGTCGAAGGCGAGGTCGGCGTCGGGCTTGGGCACCGGCGTCGCGTGGGCGTCGGGGGCCGCGCCCGTCGGGGCGGTGATGTAGCCGCCGGCCTGGATGATGCGGTCGAACGCCGAGCGGTCGACGACGAGGTCCTTGATCACGGGGAAACCCTTGGCCCGCCAGGGTTCGACGTCGATCACGTCACCGTCGGAGAACGCGCGCATGTGCAGCTGGCACGTCGTGGTCGTCTCCGGCCCGTGGGCCTGGCCGTTGATGACGACGCCGCAGGAGCCGCAGATGCCTTCACGGCAGTCGTGGTCGAACGCGACCGGCTGTTCGCCCGACTCGATGAGCTGCTGGTTGAGCGTGTCGAGCATTTCGAGGAAGGACATGTCGGTGCTGATGCCGTCGACGGGGTAGTCGACGAGCTGTCCTTCAGTGTCGGGGCCGGACTGGCGCCAGACACGCACGGTGAGTTTCACGTGTAGCTCCGCTGGGTGGGGTGGACGTAGTCGAAGTTCAGGGGTTCCTTGTGCAGCACGGGTTTCTCGCCGTACTCCCAGGCCGAGACGTGCGAGAAGTTCTCGTCGTCGCGGGCGGCCTCGCCCTCGGGAGTCTGGTGTTCCTCCCGGAAGTGCCCGCCGCAGGACTCCTCGCGCACGAGGGCGTCGAGCAGCAGGAGCTCGGCGAGTTCGAGGAAATCGGCGACGCGCGCGGCCTTCTCCAGCTCCTGGTTGAGCTCCTCGCCGGTGCCGGGGATGCGGACGTCGCGCCAGAACTCGGCCCGGAGTTCCGGGACGCGTTCGAGGGCCTTGCGCAGGCCTTCCGCGGTGCGAGCCATGCCGCAGTGGTCCCACATCATCAGGCCCAGCTCGCGGTGGAACGAGTCCACCGACCGCGTGCCGTTCACCGCGAGGAGCCGCTCGAGGCGGTCGCGGACGCCGGTCTGCGCCTCGACGACGGCGGGGTCGTCCAGGGTGACGTAGGTGAACCCGCCCTGTCCGATGTAGTCGTTGAGGGTCGCCGGCAGGACGAAGTAGCCGTCGGCCAGCCCCTGCATGAGCGCCGAGGCGCCGAGGCGGTTGGCGCCGTGGTCGGAGAAGTTGGCCTCGCCGATCACGAACATGCCGGGAATCGTGCTCTGCAGGTCGTAGTCGACCCACAGCCCGCCCATCGTGTAGTGGATGGCGGGGTAGATGCGCATCGGGACCTCGTACGGGTTCTCCGCGGTGATGCGCTGGTACATGTCGAAGAGGTTGCCGTACCGGGCTTCGACGGCCGGGCGCCCGAGACGCTGGATGGCGTCGGCGAAGTCCAGGTACACCCCGAGCCCGCCGGGTCCGACGCCGTAGCCGGCGTCGCAGATGTTCTTCGCCGCCCGCGACGCGATGTCGCGGGGGACCAGGTTGCCGAAGCTGGGGTAGAGGCGTTCCAGGTAGTAGTCCCGTTCGTCTTCCGGGATCTCCGACGGCGGCCGCGGGTCCTGCTTTTCCTTGGGGACCCAGATGCGGCCGTCGTTGCGCAGCGACTCGCTCATCAGTGTCAGCTTCGACTGGTGGTCGCCGGAGCGCGGGATGCACGTCGGGTGGATCTGCGTGAAGCAGGGATTGGCGAAGTACGCGCCCCGCTTGTGGGCCCGCCAGATCGCCGACGCGTTGGAACCCTTGGCGTTGGTGGAAAGGTAGAAGACGTTGCCGTACCCGCCGGTGGCCAGCACGACGGCGTCGGCCAGGTGAGTGGTGACCTCGCCGGTGACGAGGTCGCGCGCGACGATGCCACGGGCCCGGCCGTCGACCACGATCAGGTCGAGCATCTCCGTACGCGGGTGCAGCTCGACGTTCCCGGCGTCGATCTGCCGCGACAACGCCTGGTAGGCCCCGATCAGCAGCTGCTGCCCGGTCTGGCCGCGCGCGTAGAACGTCCGCTGCACCTGCACGCCGCCGAACGAGCGCGTGTCGAGGAGCCCGCCGTACTCCCGCGCGAACGGCACGCCCTGCGCCACGGCCTGGTCGATGATCTGCGCCGACACCTCGGCCAGCCGGTACACATTGGACTCCCGTGATCGGAAGTCGCCGCCCTTGACCGTGTCGTAGAACAGCCGGTGCACGGAGTCGCCGTCGTTGCGGTAATTCTTCGCCGCGTTGATGCCGCCCTGAGCCGCGACCGAGTGCGCGCGCCGCGGTGAGTCCTGGAAGCAGAACTGCACCACGTGGTAACCCTGCTCGGCCAGCGTCGCCCCGGCGGATCCACCGGCCAGGCCGGTGCCGACCACGATCACCCGGTGCTTGCGCCGGTTCGCCGGGTTGACCAGCTTCGCCGAGAACTTCCGCGCGCTCCAACGCTCGTCGATCGGTCCGGACGGCGCCTTGGTGTCGGTGATCGGCTCGCCGATCGTGTAGTCGAGCATGCTCAGCTCACCCATCCAGTCATGACGGAGATCGGCACGATCATGAACCCGCCGGTGATGACCACGGCCAGGACGGTGCCGACGGTCTTGACCGTGCGGTCCTTGGTCGCGCTCTTGATCCCCAGCGTCTGCGTGGCGCTCCAGAACCCGTGGTTGATGTGCAGCCCGAGCATCAGCAGGGCCACCAGGTAGATGACGTTGACCCACCACACCTGGAAGTCGGCGACGACGTTGTGGAACGGCTGCCCCTCCACGAAGTCCCGGTTCGCGACCCCGACCGTGAGGTCGAGGATGTGCCACACGATGTACACCGCGAGCGTCGCGCCGCCCCAGCGCATGGTGTGCGTGGCGAAGGTCGCCCGCGGCCGCTGCCCGTGCGCGTACCGGACCGGCCGCGCGCGGCGGTCGCGTTTGGACAGCTGTACCGCCGCCGTGACGTGCAGCACCAGCGCCACCACCAGAACCGCGCGCTGGATCCACAGGAACCACGCGTACGGCAGCGCCGGCTCCCCGATCGTGCGCAGCCAGGCCGCGTAGTGGTCGAAGGTCTCCGGCCCGAAGAAGATCTTCAGGTTGCCGGCCATGTGCGCGAGCAGCCAGACCACGAACAGCAGTCCGGTCGCCGCCATCACGACCTTCTTGCCGATCGACGATTCCCAGAAAAGCCGCACCGCCGAGCGTTTGCGCCGGGCGGTGGCGAGTTCACTTGCCACGGCTCCGACGTTAGGTCCGCGTCAACGAGAGGGCAAACACATGATTCCTCTCGTGACGAGAGCCAACGCCTATGATGGCCCTATGCAGTTCCAACAGCTGGCATATTTCCTGGCAGTGGCCGACACGCGGCACTTCACGCGCGCGGCCGAGCAGGCGCGTGTGGCGCAACCCTCACTGTCACAGCAGATCCGCGCGCTCGAACGCGACGTCGGCGCCACGCTGTTCCACCGTGTCCGCGGCAACGTCACGCTCACCGAGGCCGGCGAGACGCTCCTGCCCATCGCGCGGCGCATCCTGGCCGAGACCGAGACGGCGTACCGGGCGATCCGCGAGCTCGACGAGCTGGGCCGCGGCCGCGTGCGCCTCGGCGCGACGCCCAGCCTGTGCACCGGCCTGCTGCCGGTGATGCTCGCGGCGTTCCGGCGCACCTACCCCGGCATCGAACTGGCGCTGCACGAGAGCGGTTCCCGCGACCTGCAGACCGACCTTTCCGAAGGCGGCCTCGACCTCGCGATGATCGTCGACAGCCGGGTCCGCGACGACCACCGCCTGGAAAGCACGCCGCTGTTCGTCGAGGAACTCGTGGTGATCTCCCCGAAGCACGAGCCGGCGCCGGTGCGCGGACGGCTCGCCATCCAGGACCTGAAGGGCCGGCCGCTCGTCATGTTCCGCCGCGGCTACGACCTGCGCGAGGCCACCGTGAACGCCTGCCGCGCCGCCGGGTTCGACCCGGCCTTCGCCATCGAGGGCGGCGAGATGGACGCCGTGCTCGAGCTCGTGCAGGCGGGCCTTGGTCTCGCCGTCGTCCCGAGCACCGTGGTGGGGGACCGGTTCCGGATGACGCAGTTCACCGAACCCGGCCTCAGCCGCGTCGTCCGGCTCGCCTTCCGCCGCGATGTCGAGCTCACGCGCGCGGCCCGCGCTCTGCAGGAGGAGATTGTCCGATTCCTGGCCGGGGGAGGTGGACTCGGTCACCTCCCACCCGGGATCCGCTCGCTCGCCGGGCGCTGACGGGGGCATGATCAACTCGAGGAGTCCGAGAGGGGAGTGCGTGATGGCGGGAGCGCTGAACGAGCAGTCGGCGGTACGGGTGCTGGAGCTCGGGGGAGTGCGGTTCACCTACGTGGTCGACGGCGCGCTGGCCATGGTGCCCGGCGGCTTCTTCCCTGCCATCCCGGCGGCCTACTGGACCGAACACCCCGAGGTGCTCGACGTGAAGGGACGCGTCACGGCCTCCGTCGGCGGCCTGCTCGTGGAGCGCGACGGCCGGTCGCTGCTCGTCGACGCCGGGCTCGGCGTCGCGACCGACCCGGTCGAAATCAGCGGCGAGCCGATCGCCTTCAGCAATTCCGGTGCCCTGCCCGACACCCTCGCCGCGCTCGGCCACAAGCCCGAGGACATCGAGGCCGTGGCGTTCACGCACCTCCACGTGGACCACACCGGCTGGGCGTTCGTCGACGGCCGCAAATTCTTCCCGGCGGCCACCTACCTCGTCGCCGCGCAGGAGTGGGCGCCGCACGGACGCGGGGAGCTCATCCCGGGGGCGCCGGGCCGGGCCGAGGTGATCGAGCCGCTGGCGGGCACGCACGAGGTGATCGGCGACGGCGACGAGGTTTTCCCGGGTGTCCACGCGCTCGTGACACCCGGCCACAGCCCGGGCCACACCTCGTACGTGATCGAGGCGGGGGAGCAGTGCGTGATCGCGTTCGGCGACGTCTTCCACATTCCCGCGCAGATCACGCACCCCGACTGGCCTTCGCTGCCCGACGTCGACGCCGCGGGCGTGCTCGCCGCCCGTCGCCGGATCGTGCAGGAGCTGGAGCGGCCCGGCGCGATCGGATTCGGCATCCACTTCGGGGACCAGGCGTTCGGCCGCGTCCGGCGAGACACCGAAGGCCTGCTCGGCTGGGAACCGATCGAGGCCGAAGCCGTGCTGCCCGCGCCGCGCGTGCTGGGGGACTGAGCCCGCTCCGCCCGTCGGGCGACGCCCGTGGACAGGGTGCAGTGTGGGTGCTATAACCGGACTACTCCATACTGCATACAACATCCAGTCGAGCGGGTGACGCCATGTCCGAGCACCGGACCACCACCGCGGTTCGCGAACTGAAGGACGTCTACGGACGCCGGTACCGAGTCGGGGAAAGCGATCTGGACCTGCTCGGCCGCCCCCGGAGCTGGATGCTCTGGCTCAGCGGCGCCGCGATGTTCGCGGCCGGGCTGCAGCAGTACGGCTTCGGCGCCATCGCGCCGGTGCTCACCGGCGCGCACGGCTGGACGTTCACCGAAGTGGTGGTGTCGCTCGCCGTGTGGGCGGTGGCCCAGGCGAGCGTGGTGTTCCCCGCCGCGTGGCTGCGCGACCGCGGCCGGCTCTCGCCGTCGTTCGCGGTGGCGCTGGGCGGGATCCTGTGTGCGATCGGGCTCGTGACGCTCGGCCACGCGTCGAGCCTGGCCGTGGTGTTCGTGGGCTACTCGCTGCTCGGCGGCATCGGCACGGGGCTGGTCTACGGCACGTGTGTCGGCGCCGTGATGAGCTGGTTCCCCGACCACACCGCCACCCGCGTCGGCGCGGTGAGCGGCGCCTTCGCCTACGGCAGCGTCCCTTTCGTGCTTGTCGCCGGCTTCGGCCTCAGCGTCGGCAACCGCGGCGTGCTGCTCGACGTGACGGCGGCACTCGTGCTCGTCGTCGTGGTCGGCGCGGGCGTGCTCCTGCGCTATCCGCCGCGCAACTGGTGGCCGTCCGGCGCGCCGGACCCGCGCGAGTGGGCGCGGGACAAGGTCCGCAACCGCACCGTCTCGGTCAACCGCCCCGCCGTCCGCCACTACCGGCCGGTCGAGCTCCTGCGCTGCGGAACGACCCTCGCCCTGTACGTCACGGTGGTGCTGGCCGCCGCCGTGCTGCTGTTCGACCTCGCCTACCTCGCGACGTTCGTCGCCGAGCAGGGTGGCGGCACGGGCCTCGCGGCGGTCGCGCTCGCGGTGCTGGCCGGCGTGACCGGCACCGGCCGCGTGCTGCTCGGCTGGCTGTCCGACCGCGTGGGCCGTCGCCGGATCCTGCAGCTGGCCCTGGTGGCCGGCGGTATCGGCCAGTTCGTGCTCTTCTACTCCGGCGAGCACCGGCAAGCCTTCGGCCTCGTGCTCGGCGCCGCGCTCGCCGGGCTGGGCAACGGCTGCTGCTATACCCTGCTGACCGGGTTGGTGCGCGAGTACTTCGGCGAGGAGTCGGCGTTGCAGAACTTCGGTGTGCTCTACAGCGCCAAAGCCGTCGGCGCGCTCCTCGGCATCGGGCTCGCCGCCCTCGTCGTCACGGCGCACGGCTACTTCGGCGCCTTCGCCGCAGCCGGGATCTTCAGCCTGGCCGGCGCCGTTCTCACCGGACGGCTGACACAGCCGGGCCGGCCCAAGTCCCTGCTTCCCGCGCGCTGATCCCGGAGGTGGCCCCATGGGCCGGATGACGAGCCGACGCCGAGTGTTCCGCGTCGTCGACGGCGAGCTCACCATGCGCCCGGACACGCTCAGTGCCGAGGAACCGCTGGAGATCCGCGTGGCCGGCAAGGCGCTCACGATCACCATGCGCACGCCCGGCAGCGACTTCGACCTCGCCGCCGGGTTCCTGGTGGGCGAGGGGATCGTGCACCAGGGCGCCGACATCGCCGGGATCCGGTACTGCGCCGGGGCTACTGTGGACGGTTCCAACACCTACAACATCGTCGACGTCGTGCTGCGCGCCGGCGTGCCGCCGCCCGACCCGTCGATGGAGCGCAACTTCTACACCACGTCCTCGTGCGGCCTCTGCGGCAAGGCGAGCCTGGACGCGGTGCGCACGACGTTGCGGTGGCCGGTGACCGCCGACCCGCTCGCCGTCGGTCCGGAGGTGCTGACGGGCCTGCCCGACGCGTTGCGCGCGGCGCAGAAGGTGTTCGACCGCACCGGCGGCCTGCACGCGGCCGGGCTCTTCGACGCCGCCGGAGAGCTGCTGTGCGTGCGCGAGGACGTGGGGCGGCACAACGCGGTCGACAAGGTCGTGGGCTGGGCCGCGCGCGAGGGCCGACTGCCGCTGACCGGCACGATGCTGATGGTCAGCGGGCGGGCGTCGTTCGAGCTGGTGCAGAAGGCGGCGATGGCGGGAATCCCGTTGCTGGCGGCGGTTTCCGCGCCCTCGTCGCTGGCGGTGGAGCTGGCCGAGGAGGTCGGGCTCACACTCGTCGGGTTCCTGCGTGGCAGCTCGATGAACGTCTACACGCGAGCCGACCGGCTCGGCCTGCACGACCCGCTGCAGCTCGTCGAGCGCTGAGGTCCCGCACCGGGATCCAGTAGGCCGGGCACTGACGCCATGCCCGAGGACGGCTCCTTTCGCCGCGGGGCAATCGCGGCGAAAGGGGCCGTCGTCGAAGGGTTCAGCGCTTGGCCGAGTACGAGTGCGCACCCGTGCCGGCGAGGTTGCCGCCGTCGACGATGAGGTACTCGTCGCGGATCGGCGTACCGGCGAACCACGACTCGAGGATCTCGCGGGTGCCCGCCGCGTAACGCGTCTGGGCCGAGAGCGTGGAGCCCGAGATGTGCGGCGTCATGCCGTGGTGCGGCATGGTGCGCCACGGGTGGTCGGCCGGCGCGGGCTGCGGGAACCAGACGTCGCCGGCGTACCCGGCGAGCTGACCGCTCTCCAGGGCCCGCATGATCGCGTCGCGGTCGGCGATGCGGGCGCGGGCGGTGTTGATCAGGTACGTCCCGCGCTTCATCGTGGCGATGAGCTTGTCGTCGAACAGGCCCTCGGTCTCCGGGTGCAGCGGCGCGTTGATCGTCACGACGTCGCAGTGCGGCACCATGTCCGCGGCGCTCTCGTGGAACGTCAGGCCCAGCTCCTGCTCGACCTCGGCCGGCAGGCGGTGCCGGTCGGTGTAGTGCAGGTGCACGTCGAACGGCTTGAGGCGGCGCAGCACCGCGGTGCCGATGCGGCCGGCGGCGACCGTGCCGACGTGCATGCCCTCGAGGTCGTAGGAGCGCGCGACGCAGTCGGCGATGTTCCAGCCGCCGTCGAGCACCGTCTGGTACGAGGGCAGGTAGTTGCGCACCTGCGAGAGGATCATCATCACGACGTGCTCGGCGACGCTGATGCTGTTCGAGTACGTCACCTCGGCCACGGTCACGCCGCGGGCGATCGCCGAGTCGAGGTCGGTGTGGTCCGAACCGATGCCCGCGGTGATCACGAGCTTGAGGTTCTTCGCCTTCTCGAACCGCTCGGGCGTGAGGTAGGCCGGCCAGAACGGCTGAGAGATCACGATGTCCGTGTCGGGCAGCTCCTGGTCGAAGACCGAGCCCTCTCGGTCCTTGTCGGACGTCACGACCAACTGGTGGCCCTGGCTCTCCAGGAACTCCCGCAGCCCGAGCTCACCGGAGACGCTGCCGAGCAGGGCGCCGGGTGCGAAGTCGATCGCCTTCGGAGACGGGAGGGTCTGACCGCCGGGGAAGCCGTCGAGGTGAGGAAGATCGTCGCGCGCGTAGGTCTTGGGGTACCCGTCGACCGGGTCGTCGTACAGCACGCAGAGCACCTTTGCCATGGTCTGTCTCCCGAGGTTTTTCGTTGGCAGCTAACGACTTTCAGCTTCCTCCGCTGCCCGGGAGGGGTCAAAGCGTCAGTGCCTATGCCGACATAGGCCCCGGCTATCGCGCGGGCGCGAGGAAACCCGCGAGGACGCGCTCCAGCACTCCCCGGACGTCGACCCGCGGCGTCACCTCGAGCAGGGCGCGGGCGAGGATCGGCTCCGGGTCCCGGTCGGCCATCACCAGCCCGATCTGCGGCGGCTGGGCGGGGTTTTCCAGCGGCACCACACGCATGCCCGGCGGCACGCCGAACATGTGCAGCCACGCGTGGGAGATCACGCTCGACCAGCGCCGCGAGGCGACGTGGGCGTAGAGCCCCGACACGGTGTCGGTCTCGATCGCCGGGACGACCGACGCGCCGGCCTCGGCGAAGAGCCCGTCGAGGATGCGCCGGTTGCGCATCTGCTGCCCGAGCAGGCACAGCGGCACGGTCGCGACCTCGGCCCAGCGGACGCGCTCGCGCCCGGCGAGCTCACCGTCGCGCGGTGTCAGGAGCAGGTAGCGCTCCTCGTAGAGCGGGTAGGTGCGGACGGCGCCGAGCTCCTCATCGTCCACGTAGGTCAGGGCGATGTCCAGTTCGTACTCGGCGAGCCGGCGCGTGATCTCCCGTGACGGAAGGGATTCCAGCGTCACGCGGGCGTGCGGGTGGCGTTCGCAGAACGGGGTCGTGAGCAGCGTCGCGGCGGTGAGCGATGTCGGGATCGCGCCGACGCGCAGGACACCCGAGAGGCTGCTGCGCATCGTGGAGAGATCCTGGCGCAGGCCGTCGCACTCGGCGAGGATCCGGTGCGCCCACAGCAGCACGCGCTCGCCTTCTGGCGTCAGGCCCTCGAACCGCCGGCCGCGGCGCACGATTGGCGCGCCCAGCTCGTGCTCAAGTTTGCGGATCGCGGCCGACAGTGAGGGCTGCGAGACGTGACAGGCGTCGGCGGCGCGGGCGAAATGGCGTTCTCGCGCGAGCGCGACGAGGTACTCCAGTTGGCGTAGCAGCACATCTCATCATGGCGCACGCCCGGGACCGGGGAAAGGCCTTGCGGCGTCAGGTCAGGTGCCGCAGCACGGCCGCCACCGCAGGCGGGGGATCACCCGCCGGACGGGTCACGGTGATGTGCCAGGTCGGGCCGCCGCGGGAGAAGGGCCGCGAGGTGAGATCGGCGAACTGCGCGGCCACGGACGCGGGCAGGATGCACGCGCCGAGGTCGTGGCGGACGAGCTCCGCCGCGGCGGCGACGTCGGTGACCTCATGGGCCACGGTGCGACGCACCTGCGCGGTGTGGAACGCGCGGTCGGTCGCCTCGCGGTTGGCCCAGCCCGGAGCGAAGTCGACGACCGCCGCCGCGGCCGCGTCGGCGGCGGTGACCGGCCGGTCACCGCCGCGATCGCCCGCGGGAGTCACCAGCACCATGGCCTCGCGCCGCAGCGGCCGGCTGACCAGACCGTCACCGGCCACGCAGTCCTCCACGGCGACGAGAGCGTCCACACTGGACTCGTGCACGGCCGAGCGCAGCTGCCGCGGCGGGACCAGGAGGACCTGCACCTGCACCCCGGGGTGCTCCCGGCGCAGCGCCGCCAGGGCGCGGTGCGGGTCGGGCCACGCGCCGGGCATCACCCCGATCCGCACGCGGCCGTCGAGTTTCCAGCGCGCCCCGTCCACGGTCGCCCGGGCGTGTTCGGCCGCCTTCAGCGCGGCGCGCGCGGCGGGCAGGAACGCCCGTCCCGCCGGCGTGAGCGCGACGCGGTGGGTGGTGCGCTCGAACAGCGAGGTGCCGAGGTCGCGTTCGAGCGCGCGCACCACCGTGGACACCGTCGACTGCACGGTGTGCAGGCGGTGCGCCGCGGCGGTGAACCCGCCCTCCTCGGCGACCGCGACGACGATCTCCAGCTGCCGCAGGTCCATCCGTCCTCCTCTTCGTCGCGGTCAGGGCAGGGACAGCAGTTCGACGTCACCGCCCCGCCAGCCCGGCGGCACCACGGCGAGGGCGTCGGCGAGCGCCGCGCCCCACAGCGAACCGGGCCGGTCGTGGCCCACCGGGGTGACGTCGCCGCCCGAGCGCACGACGGGCACGAGCCGGGTGTCGCTCGGGTGCGCCGGCAGGGGTTCGGCGGCCCACGCCGTGACGGGCGCCGGCTCGCGGTGCCCGCCGAGCTCGGTCAGCAACGGCATGAGCAGCGTCAACCCGGCCCCGAGTGCCGCGAACGGGTTGCCCGGCAGCCCGACCACGCACCGGCCGTCGGGCAGCACCGCCAGCAGCTGCGGGTGCCCGGGCCGGACCGCGACGCCGTCCACGCGCACGTCGGCGAGCAGCGCGCGCAGCACCCCTCGCAGGTGGTCGGCCGGTCCCTTCGAGGTGGCGCCGCAGACGACCACCACGTCGGCGTCGTTGTCGGTCAGCGCCGCGGTGAGGGCGTCGGGCTGGTCGGCGAGCCGGACAAGGCCGTGCTCGTCGGCACCCGCGGCGCGCAGCAGGCCGGGCAGCAGCGGCCCGATCGCGTCACGCACGCGACCCGGCTCCGGCAGGCCCGAGGTCTGGACCTCGTCGCCGGTCACGACCACCGACACGCGCGGCCGGCGGTGCACCAGCAGCGTGTCGTGCCCGACGGCCGCCGCCGCGCCGAGCACCGCGGCCGTCACGGTGGTCGACGTGGTGAGCAGCTCCTCGCCCTCGGGACAGTCCTCACCCCGGCGGCGGACGTGCTTGCCGGTCACCACGGTGCCGCTCACCCGCCGTCCACTGTGGACGGCGTGCTCCACCGGCAGCACCGCCCTCGTGCCGGTCGGGACCGGCGCGCCCGTGGCGATCTCGAGCGCCGTGCCGTGGGCCAGCACCCCGGCGTACGGCGCGCCGCCGGCCCGGACCGCGCCCACCACGGTCCACGGTCCCGGCCCGGCGACGGCGTACCCGTCCATCGCCGAGTTGTCGTACGCCGGCATCGGCACCAGGGCACGGACCGGGCTCGCCAGCGCCCGGCCCAGCGCTTCGCCCAACGGCAGCTCCACCGCCTCGAGCGGCTTCACCGCGTCGCGGGCGATCCGGCGGGCCTCGGCCCATCCCCGGTGCATGGCGTACCTCCTAGTCCGGCCGGCCCGCGGCGCCGACCTCGGTCATCGCCCCGGTCCGCTCGTCGTACACGAACCCTCGCACGGACGCGGTGTGCGGCAGGAACGGACTGCTGCGCACGCGGCGCAGGCACTGGCGCACGTCCTGCTCGGCGTCGGTGAACGCCTCGGCCGACCAGGGCGGCCGGATCCCGGTGCCCTGCTCGACCTGGCGGGCGAACTCCGTGTCCGTGAAGGTTCGCATGCCGCAGTCCTCGTGGTGGACGAGGATGATCTCCCGGGTACCCAGCAGCCGCTGGCTCACCGCCAGGGACCGGATCGCGTCGTCGGTCACGGCGCCGCCGGCGTTGCGGATCACGTGCGCGTCGCCCTCTTCCAGGCCCAGCAACCGGTACACGCTGATCCGCGCGTCCATGCACGCCACCACCGCCACGCGCCGGCGTGGCCGCTTCACCAGCCGGGTGTGGTCGAGGCCGCGGTGGTAGCGCCCGGCGTTGGCGACCAGCGCGTCGATCTCGCCCACGGCTACGGCGTTCCCGCGAGGACCTCGCGCACCAGCCGCGCGGTCTCGCTCGGGGTCCGGCCGACACGGATGCCCGCCGCCTCCAGCGCCGCCTTCTTCGCGACGGCCGTGCCCGCGGAGCCGGAGACGATCGCGCCGGCGTGGCCCATCGTCTTGCCCTCCGGCGCGGTGAACCCGGCGACGTAGCCGACGACGGGCTTGCTCACGTTCGCCTTCACGAAGGCGGCCGCGCGTTCTTCGGCGTCGCCGCCGATCTCGCCGATCAGCACGATCACGTCGGTCTCCGGGTCCTTCTCGAAGGCCTCGACCGCGTCGATGTGCGTAGTCCCGATCACCGGGTCGCCGCCGATGCCGACGCAGGTGGAGAAGCCGATGTCGCGCAGTTCGTGCATGAGCTGGTAGGTGAGCGTGCCCGACTTCGACACCAGCCCGATGCGGCCGGGCCCCGTGATGTCGGCCGGGATGATGCCGGCGTTGGACAGGCCGGGGGAGACGATGCCAGGGCAGTTGGGGCCGATGATCCGCGTCTTGCCGCCCTTGGCCACGGCGTGCGCCCAGAACACCGCCGAGTCGTGCACCGGCACTCCCTCGGTGATGACCACGGCCAGGCCGATCTCGGCATCGACGGCCTCGATGACCGCGTCCTTCACGAACGGCGGCGGCACGAACAGCACCACCACGTCGGCGCCGGTCTCGGCCATCGCGTCGGCGACGCTGCCGAACACGGGCAGCTCGTGCTCGCCGACCGCCACCTTCTGGCCGGCCTTGCGCGGGTTCACGCCGCCGACCACGTTCGTGCCCGCGGCGAGCATCCGCTTGGTGTGCTTCATGCCCTCGGCGCCGGTCATGCCCGACACGACGACACGGCTGTTCTCGTCCAGGAAGATCGCCACTTCTCAGGCCTCCGCGCTAGCAGTAACGGTCGCGAGCTTGGCCGCCTCGCGGGCGGCGTCGTCCATGGTCTCCACCACGGTCACGAGCGGGTGGCCGGCTTCCGCGAGGATGCGCCGTCCCTCGGCCACGTTGTTGCCGTCGAGGCGCACGACGAGCGGTTTCGTCGCGCGGTCGCCGAGGATCCCCAGCGCCTGCACGATGCCGTCGGCCACGGCGTCGCACGCGGTGATGCCGCCGAAGACGTTCACGAAGACGCTGCGCACGTCGGGGTCGCCGAGGATCACGCCGAGCCCGGCCGACATGATCCCGGCCGACGCGCCGCCGCCGATGTCGAGGAAGTTCGCCGGTCCTCGCGCGCCCAGCTCGGCGGCCGCGGCCGCGACGACGTCCAATGTGGACATCACCAGGCCGGCGCCGTTGCCGATCACGCCGATGTCGCCGTCGAGCTTCACGTAGTTGAGCCCCTGCTCGGCGGCTTCGCGCTCCAGCGGGTCACCGGCGTCCGGGTCGGCGAACGCCGCGTGGTCGGTGTGGCGGAACTCGGCGTTGGCGTCGAGCGTGACCTTGCCGTCGAGCGCGATCACCGCGCCGCCCTTGGTGCGGGCCAACGGGTTGACCTCGACGAGGGTGGCGTCTTCGGCGACGAAGACCTCCCACAGCCGCACCAGCGCGTCGGCGATGTCGTCGGCCACCTCGGCCGGGAACTGCGCCGCGGCGACGATCTCGGCCGCCTTGGCGCGGTCCACGCCCGTCAGCGCGTCGACCGGCACCTTGGCCAGCGCCTCGGGCCGGGTCGCCGCGACCTCTTCGATCTCCATGCCGCCGGCCACCGACGCCATGGCGAGGAACGTCCGCTCCGCGCGGTCGAGCAGGTAGGACACGTAGTACTCCTCGGCGATCTCGCTCGCCTCGGTCACCAGCACCTTGTGCACGGTGTGGCCCTTGATGTCCATGCCCAGGATGTCGTCGCCGACCTGTTCCGCGTCGTCCGGCGTGGCCGCGAGCTTGACGCCACCGGCCTTACCGCGGCCGCCGGTCTTCACCTGGGCCTTCACCACGACGGTGCCGCCGATCACCACGGCGGCCGCGCGCGCTTCTTCCGGGCTCGTGGCGACGCGGCCGCGGGGGACCGGTACGCCGTGCGAGGAGAACAGCTCGCGCGCCTCGTGTTCGAAGAGATCCATCTGAGTCCTTCCTGGCGGGCCCGGGTGGGCCGCGAACGGGACTGGGGAGGAAAAGGGCCGTCCGGCGTGGCGTCATCCGCAGCGGCTCCGGCGAAAAAAACCTCCGGACAAACCTGCGGATGGCCCTGGACAGCGGGTCGCTCGGAGAGTAATTCTAATGCCTACCTCATACGGTATGCAATCTACAGTTTTCGGTGAAGGTGCCGCTGACCTGGAGGGATGCCCTCGCCGCGGCTGTGGACCGACGGCAGTGCAGACCGGGGAGCGCACCGGAACGAGCGCCCGGATCAGAGAGGTCCGGCGTGAGACCAGAGGAGTTGAGCAATGGCGCCAACCACGACCGGCCAGAACGTCGACAAGGACCGGGCCGCCCCTGCGACGAACGGCGGCCAGCCGGCTCCGGACACGATCTCCGGCGGGCACCTGGTGGCCAAGGCGCTCAAGGCGGAGGGCGTCGACACGATCTTCACGCTGTGCGGCGGGCACATCATCGACATCTACGACGGCTGCGTCGACGAGGGCATCAACGTCATCGACGTACGCCACGAGCAGGTCGCCGCGCACGCGGCCGACGGTTACGCGCGCATCACCGGCCGGCCCGGCTGCGCGGTCGTCACCGCGGGCCCGGGCACCACGGACGCGGTGACGGGTGTGGCCAACGCCCTGCGCGCGGAGAGCCCGATGCTGCTGATCGGCGGTCAAGGCGCGCTGAGCCAGCACAAGATGGGCTCACTGCAGGACCTCCCGCACGTGGACATGATGAACCCGATCACCAAGTTCGCCGCGACCGTGCCCTCGACCGCCCGCGCGGCCGACCTCGTGTCGATGGCGTTCCGCGAAGCCTTGGCGGGCGCGCCCGGCCCGGCGTTCCTGGAGATCCCGCGCGACGTGCTCGACGCCCGCGTGCCGCTGTCGGCCGCACGGATCCCCGAGGCGGGCCGCTACCGCGCGTCCACCCGCAGCGCCGGCGACCCGGCCGACATCGAACGCCTCGCCGACCTGCTCGTGCACGCGAAGAAGCCGGTGATCCTCCTCGGCAGCCAGGTCTGGACCACCCGGGCGGCCGAGCCGGCGGCGGAACTCGTGCGCACGTTGAACATCCCCGCGTACATGAACGGCGCGGGCCGCGGCACCCTGCCGCCGGGCGACCCGCACCACTTCCAGCTCTCGCGCCGCTACGCGTTCGACAACGCCGACGTGATCGTGATCGTCGGGACGCCGTTCGACTTCCGCATGGGCTACGGCAAGCGGCTTTCGCCCGAGGCCACGGTGGTGCAGATCGACCTCGACTACAAGACCGTCGGCAAGAACCGCGACATCGACCTCGGCCTCGTCGGCGACGCCGGCCAGATCCTCGCCGGGGTGTCGCAGGCCGCGTCGGGCCGCGTCGACAACGGCGCGCCGGCCCGCAAGCCGTGGCTGGAAGAACTGCGCACCGTGGAGGAGAAAGCGAAGGAGAAGCGCCTGCCGCAGCAGCACTCCGACGCGAACCCGATCCACCCGTACCGGCTCGTGCACGAGATCAACGAGTTCCTCACCGAGGACTCGATCTACATCGGCGACGGCGGCGACATCGTCACCTTCTCCGGCCAGGTCGTGCAGCCGAAGTCGCCGGGCCACTGGATGGACCCGGGCCCGCTCGGCACCCTCGGCGTCGGCATCCCGTTCGTGATGGCCGCCAAGCACGCCCGTCCGGACAAGGAGGTCGTCGCGCTCTTCGGCGACGGCGCGTTCTCCCTCACCGGCTGGGACTTCGAGACGCTGGTGCGGTTCAACCTGCCGTTCGTCGGGATCGTCGGCAACAACTCGTCGATGAACCAGATCCGCTACGGCCAGGCGCAGAAGTACGGCCTGGCGCGCGAGCGCATCGGCAACACCCTGGGCGACGTCCCCTACGACCAGTTCGCCCGCATGCTCGGCGGCTACGGCGAAGAGGTCCGCGACCCCAAGGACATCGCGCCGGCGCTGCAGCGCGCCCGCGAGTCGGGCAAGCCGTCGCTGATCAACGTCTGGGTCGACCCGGACGCGTACGCCCCCGGAACCATGAACCAGACGATGTACAAGTAGTCGGGAGGCAGGAAAAATGGGAAAGGCACTTGAGGGCGTCCGCGTCCTCGACATGACCCATGTCCAGTCGGGACCGTCGTCGACCCAGATCCTCGCCTGGCTCGGCGCGGACGTGATCAAGGTGGAGACGCCGGGACGCGGTGACATCACGCGCGGCCAGCTGCGGGACCTGCCCGGAGTGGACAGTCTCTACTTCACGATGCTGAACGGGAACAAGCGCAGCATCACGCTCAACATGAAAAGCGAAGAGGGCAAGGAGATCTTCACCAAGCTGGTGTCCGGTGTGGACATCCTCGTGGAGAACTTCGGTCCCGGTGTGGTCGACCGCTTCGGCTTCTCCTGGGAGAAGCTGCAGGAGATCAACGAGGGCCTCATCTATGCCTCCATCAAGGGCTTCGGGCCGGGCCGCTACGCCGACTTCAAGGCCTACGAGGTCATCGCGCAGGCCATGGGCGGCTCGATGAGCACCACCGGCTTCGAGGAGGGCCCGCCCACCGCGACCGGTGCGCAGATCGGCGACTCCGGCACCGGCATCCACCTCGTGGCCGCGATGCTCGCCGCGCTCTACCAGCGCACGAACACCGGCCGCGGGCAGCGGGTGCAGGTGGCCATGCAGGACGCCGTGCTCAACCTCTGCCGCGTCAAGCTGCGCGACCAGCAGCGCCTGGCGCACGGCCCGCTCGGCGAGTACCCCAACGACGTGTTCGGCGACGAGGTGCCGCGCTCGGGCAACGCCTCCGGCGGTGGCCAGCCCGGCTGGGCGGTGCGGTGCGCGCCCGGCGGCCCGAACGACTACATCTACGTGATCATCCAGCCGGTCGGCTGGCAGCCGCTCACCGAGCTGCTGGGCCAGCCCGAGCTCGCCGAGGACCCCGAGTGGGCCACGCCCGAGGCCCGGCTGTCCAAACTGGACAAGGTGTTCGCGCTCGTGGAGCAGTGGACCGAGCGCCACACCAAGTGGGAGGTCATGGAGAAGCTCAACGCCCACAACATCCCGTGCGGCCCGATCCTGTCCACGAAGGAGCTCATCGAGGACGAGACGCTGGCCGAGCTGGGCACCGTGGTCGAGATCGACCACCCCGAGCGCGGGAAGTTCAAGACCGTGGGCTGCCCGCTCAAGCTGTCCGACTCCCCGGTGGACATCGGCCGTTCGCCGCTGCTGGGCGAGCACAACGGCGAGGTGCTGAGCGAGCTCGGCTACGCCACCGACGACCTCGAGCGGCTGCGCACCGCAGGCGTGATCTAAGGAGATTCTGGATGACCACGGGAACCGGCCGCGAAGCGGTCGAGAAGATCCTGGCACAGGCGGCGGCCGAGGGCCGGTCGTCGCTCACCGCCCCTGAAGGCCGCGCGGTCTGCGAGGCCTACGACATCCCCACCCCGCAGGAGCGTCTCGCGACTTCGGCCGACGAGGCCGTGGCGCAGGCGCGGGAGATCGGCCTGCCGGTGGTGCTGAAGATCGTGTCGCCCGACATCCTGCACAAGACCGAGGCCGGCGGCGTGCTCGTCGGCCTGCGCACGGCCGAGCAGGTGGCCGACGGGTACGCCACGATCCTGGCCAACGCCAAGGCCTACAACGCCGAGGCGAGCATCATCGGCGTGCAGGTGCAGCAGATGCTGACCACGGGGCAGGAGGTCATCATCGGGTCGGTCACCGACCAGACCTTCGGCAAGATCGTGGCCTTCGGCCTCGGCGGCGTGCTCGTCGAGGTGCTCAAGGACGTGACCTTCCGGCTGGCCCCGACCAGCGAGGACGAGGCACTGTCCATGGTGGACGGTATTGCCGCGGCGGAGGTGCTCAATGGCGTGCGCGGCAGCGAGCCGGTTGACAAGAAGGCCCTGACGGCCATCATCCACAACCTTTCGCAGCTGGTCAGCGACTTCCCGCAGCTCGCGGAGGTCGACCTCAACCCGGTGCTCGCCACGGCCGACGGCGCGACCGCGGTCGACGTGCGCATCCTGGTCGACCCGGACGCGGCGAAGGAGCCGGTGCGGTTCACGCAGGAGGAGATCCTCGCGTCGATGAACCGGATCATGAAGCCGGCCGCCATCGCGGTGATCGGGGCTTCGGCCGAGGCCGGCAAGATCGGCAACTCGGTCATGAAGAACCTCGTCAACGGCGGCTACGCGGGCGAGATCTACCCGATCAACCCCAAGGCGTCGGAGATCCTCGACCGCAAGGCGTACGCGAGCATCTCCGACGTACCCGGAGACGTGGACGTCGCGGTGTTCGCCATCCCGGCGAAGTTCGTGGCGGCCGCGCTGGAAGAGGCCGGGGCGAAGGGCGTGGCCGGGGCGATCCTGATCCCGTCCGGGTTCGGCGAGACCGGCAACATCGAGCTGCAGAACGAGGTCGTCGCGATCGCGCGCAAGCACGGCGTGCGCGTCCTCGGCCCCAACATCTACGGCTACTACTACACACCCGAAAACCTGTCGGCGACGTTCTGCACGCCGTACGACGTCAAGGGCGGTGTCGCGCTCTCCTCGCAGAGCGGCGGCATCGGCATGGCGATCCTGGGCTTCAGCCGCTCGGCGGGCATGGGTGTGTCGTCCATCGTGGGCGTGGGCAACAAGGCGGACATCGACGAGGACGACCTGCTCACCTTCTTCGAGCACGACGAGAATACCCAGCTCGTCGCGATGCACCTCGAAGACCTCAAGGACGGCCGCTCGTTCGCCGAGACCGCCAAGCGCGTGTCGGCGAAGAAGCCGGTGGTCGTGCTCAAGGCCGGGCGCACCTCCCAGGGCGCCAAGGCGGCGAGCTCGCACACCGGAGCGCTGGCCGGCAACGACAAGGTATACGACGACATCCTGCGCCAGAGCGGCGTGATCCGGGCCCCGGGGCTCAACGACATGCTCGAGTACGCCCGCGGCATCCCGCTGCTGCCCACGCCGCAGGGTGAGAACGTCGTGATCATCACCGGTGCCGGCGGCTCGGGCGTGCTGCTGTCCGACGCCTGTGTGGACAACGGTCTGTCGCTGATGGAGATCCCCGGCGACCTCGACGAGGCGTTCCGGAAGTTCATCCCGCCGTTCGGCGCGGCCGGCAACCCGGTGGACATCACGGGTGGCGAGCCGCCGTCGACCTACCGGAACACGATCGCTCTCGGCCTTTCGGACGAGCGCATCCACTCCTTGATTCTCGGCTACTGGCACACGATCGTCACGCCGCCGATGGTGTTCGCCGAGCTCGTGGTGGACGTGGTCGAGGAGTTCCGCCGCAAGGGGATCCACAAGCCGGTGGTGGCGTCGCTCTCGGGCGATGTCGAGGTGGAGCAGGCGAGCGACCACCTCTACGCCAACGGGATCGTCGCCTACCCGTACACGACCGAGAAGCCCGTGGCGGTGCTCGGTGCCAAGTACCGCTGGGCGCGGTCGGCCGGACTGCTCGGCTGATCACTTCCGGCGAGAGGGAAGGAGGCGTATCTTGCCGGACACCTAGCCGTCGGCCAAGCGGGGGACACGAGCACACGCACGAAGCGCCGGGCGCGCGCGGTCGCGCCCGGCGGGGGGCAAGGAGCCACCCCACTCAGAGGGAACCGAAGTCAACGTTGACGAAAGAGAACTCTCATGACCGCAGCCTTACCGACGTACCAGGAGATCGTCGACGACAACGGACGCAAGTACCGGATCGGTGAGAGTCCCAGAGACATCATGGGCCGCTCACGCGCATTCATGGTCTGGCTGCCGTGGGTCGCCATGATGGCGGTGAGTGTGTTCGAGTACGGCTGGGGAGCCGTCGAAGGCACACTCGAAGACAAATACGGCTGGTCGCTGTCGGACGCGTTCTGGCTGGCCAGCATCTGGGCCGTGTTCCAGGCCGGGGTCGCGTTCCCGGCCGGGCGGCTGCGCGAGAAGAACATCGTCTCGGCGAAGACCGCCATGCTGTTCGGCGCGCTCTTCTCCGGGATCGGCTACTTCACCATCGCGCACAGTGGGAACCTGGTGCTCGCCTTCATCGGGTACTCCGCGCTCGGCGGCACCGGCGCAGGACTGGTCTACGCCACCTGTATCAACATGGTCGGCAAGTGGTACCCCGAGAAGCGCGGTGCGCGCACCGGCTTCGTGAACGGCGGCTTCGCCTACGGTTCGGTGCCGTTCATCTACCTGTTCAGCGCCTTCCTCGGCCACGAGAACCTGACCATCACGCTCGACGCCATCGGCCTCTACATGCTGCTGGTCGTCGGGATCTGCGGGTTCCTGTTCAAGGACCCGCCGAAGAACTGGTGGCCCGCGGAGGTCGACCCCATCGCGTGGCTGAAGGGAAAGGCGACGGGCAGCGCCAAGAGCCTGGAGAAGAACCCACCCGCCGTCCGGCAGTTCACGCCGATGGAGGCGATCAAGACCGGCATGCTCCCGCTGATGTGGGTCACGCTGATCGTGATCGGCGGCGTGTCGTTGTTCGGCATCAACTTCCAGGTGCCGTTCGCCGAGGAGAGCCACTTCGGTGCGTTCGTCGCGGCGTCCTCGGCGGGCATCCTCGCGATCGTCAACGGCGTCGGCCGCGGCCTGGTCGGCTGGGCGTCGGACCGGATCGGCCGCAAGGCCACCCTGTTCTGGGTCCTGGTGATCGCGGCGGTCGCGCAGTTCGGCGTGATGTGGTCGGGCAACACGCACAGCCTGTTCTGGTTCATGGTGTTCGCGGTCCTGACCGGATTCGGCAGTGGCGCGTTCTACCCGCTGTTCGCCGCGCTCGTGCCGGACTACTTCGGTGAGAACCACAACGCCACGAACTACGGCCTCGTCTACAGCGCCAAGCTCATCGGCGGTGTCGGCGGTGGTGGTCTCGCCGCGGGCGTGATCGCGGCGTGGGGCTACACCGGTGCCTACGTCCTGGCCGGTTGCATCGCGTTGCTGTCGGCCTTCATGGTGCTGTTCCTGCGCCAGCCGGGCCGCCGCAGCGGCCCGACCGCCTCGGAGCAGACCGGCGTGGTCGCACAGGCCTCACCGGCCGCCGGGACCGCCGGCAGCTGACGCCTGCCGGGGTTTTCGGTACAGGGCCCGGGAGTGAGGGGGCGGCTGACGCCCGCCCCCTCACTCCCGGGCTGCTTCGGGCCGCTCGTGGAACGCCCGGCGCGTGCGTTCCGTGTGGTGGGCCATGATCTTCTCCGCCTTATCGACCTCGTGCGCCGCGACGGCCTCGATCAGCTCGGCGTGCTCGTGCCAGGCGTCGTGGCCGCGGGGCCGGGCGATCGGCGTGTAGTACCAGCGCACGCGGCGGTCGACGAGCCCGATCAGCTCGGCCAGCACGGCGTTGCCGGTCAGCTCGGTGAGGAACGAGTGCAGGTCGGCGTTGGCCGAGACCAGGCCCTCGCTGTCGTCGGCGGCGAGGGCTTCGAGGCCGGCGTTCTGCAGCTCCCACAGCCGGGCCACGTCCGCCTCGGTCGCGCACGCGGCGGCCAGCCGGGCGGAGTGGGTCTCGAGCACCGCGCGAACACCGAGCAGCTGGTCGGCCTCCTCGTCGGTGGGCATGTGCACGAACGCGCCCTGCGCGGGCCGCAGGTCGACCCAGCCCTCGGTCTGCAGGCGCTGCAGCGCTTCGCGTACCGGCTGACGGCTCACGCCGAGGTACTCCGCCAAGTCGGCCTCGACGAGGTGCTGCCCGGGCTCGAGCGTGCGGTTGATGATGAGCTCGGCCAACGCGTCGTACACGACCTGGCGCAGCGGCGCCGGCCGCTCCACACGCTGGGCGGACTTCGCCGCGAGGGACCCCTTGGCCGTTCGCCGACCGGTGGGCCCGCGCTCGGGCAGGGGAGAGGCGGGCTGGGTCACGGGGCACCTCTGGTCTGAGTAGACGCGGTCCGCGGGAACGCGGGGAAACCGCGGGATTTCGTGGAGCTGATCCGAGAATACAGGTTTTGGTATGCAAAATCCCAACTCTTCACTCTGTGGCCTGGATCTCACCCGAAGTGGATCAATCGGACGGGCGTGAAATGACAATCAGTATCGGGTCCGCCTGCTCCGGCCGGGTGTCATCGGCGAATTCCATCACCGGATCCTGGTGCCTGAGCGCGTCTCGGGATACTGTATGCAATCGCTGTGTTCGACCGAGCGGGAGGCACACCATGCGGGTTGCTGTTCTGGGCGCGGGCGCGATCGGCGCCTACGTGGGTGCGGCTATGCACCGAGGCGGCACCGAGGTCCATCTGGTCGCGCGCAAGGCGCACCTCGAGGCGATGCGCGAACACGGAGTGCGGGTGCTCAGTCCCCGCGGAGACTTCACCGCGCGTCCCCACGTCACCGACGACCCGGCCGAGATCGGCCCGGTCGACTTCGTTTTCCTCGGGCTCAAAGCCCATTCCTACCCGAGCAGCGGTGAGCTGCTCGAACCACTGCTGGGCCCGGACACCGCGCTCGTCGCGGCGCAGAACGGCATCCCGTGGTGGTACTTCCACGGCCTGGCCGGACATCCGCTGGAGGGCCACCGGGTCGAGACCGTCGACCCGGACGGCGAGACCAGCCGGGTGATGGCGGTCGAGCGCGCCATCGGGTGCGTCGTCTACTGCTCCACCGTGATCGAGGAGCCGGGCGTGATCCGGCACCTCGAGGGCACGCGGTTCTCCCTCGGCGAGCCGGCGGGCGGGGTCTCACCCCGCTGCGTCGCGCTGTCCGAGGCGATGATCGAGGGCGGCCTCAAGGCGCCCGTCGAGCCCAACCTGCGCGACGACATCTGGGTCAAGCTCATGGGCAACGTCGCCTTCAACCCGTTGAGCGCGCTGACCCGGGCGACGATGGCGCAGATGTGCGAGCACGAGGACACGCGCGAGCTCGTGGCCACGATGATGACCGAGACCCTCGCGATCGCCCGGGCCGCGGGGGCGGATCCCCAGGTCTCCGTGGAGAAGCGGATCGACGGCGCCTGGCGCGTCGGCCACCACAAGACGTCGATGCTGCAGGACCTCGAGGCCGGCAAGCCGCTGGAGATCGACGCCATCATCGGCGCCGTCGTCGAGCTGGCCGAGCTCACCGGGGTGCCCGCACCCGCGCTGCGCCACGTGCACGCGGCCATCGGCTTGCTGAACCGGACGGCCACCGCCGTGCCGGTCGGCTGACACCCATCCCACCACCTCCTGGAGGCAGAAGATGAAGCGCAGGAAGGACACCACGCCGTACACCCGGCTGACGGAGCCGCTGGTGCGGGACTCCGGTGTGCTGCGGCCGGCGACGTGGGAAGAGGCGCTCGACCGCGCCGCCGCGGGGTTCCGGCGCACGCTGGATACGAAGGGCCCCGAGGGCTTCGGCATGTTCTCCTGCGCGCGGTCCACGAACGAAATGAACTATGTGGCCCAGAAGTTCACCCGCGCGGTGATGGGCACGAACAACGTCGACTCGTGCAACCGGACCTGCCACGCGCCCAGCGTGGCGGGTCTGGCGCGGGTGTTCGACAGCGGTGGCGGCACGTCGTCGTACGCGGAGATCGAAGACTCCGACGTGATCGTGATCTGGGGCGGCAACCCGCGCGAGGCGCACCCGATCTTCTTCCAGCACGTGCTCAAGGCCGTCCACAAGGGAGCGAAGCTCTTCGTGGTGGACCCGCGCCAGACGAGCACGGCGAAGTGGGCGCACCGGCAGCTGCAGCTGGAGGTCGGGACCGACATCCCGCTCGCCAACGCGATCGCGCGGGAGATCATCCACTCCGGACTGGCCAACACCACGTTCATCGAGCGGGCCACGGAGGGCTACGAAGAGTTCGCCGCCTCCGTGGAGCCGTGGACGCTCGAGGTCGCCGAGCAGGTCACGAAGGTGCCGGCCGAGCTCATCAAGGAGCTGGCCCACACCTACGCGCGCGCCGACCGCGGGCAGATGTCGTGGACGCTGGGCATCACCGAACACCACAACGGCACCGACAACGTGCTGTCGCTGATCAACCTGTCGCTGCTGGCCGGGCAGGTCGGGCGCTACGGCGCCGGGCTGAACCCGTTGCGCGGGCAGAACAACGTGCAGGGCGGCGGCGACATGGGCGCGATCCCGGACCGGATGCCCGGGTTCCAGGACATCCTCGACCCGGCCGTGCGCGCGAAGTTCGACGAGGCGTGGGGCTCGCACATCCCGCCGTACAAGGGCAAGAACCTCACGCAGATGCTCGAGGCGATGGAGGACGGCCTGATCACCTGCGTGTACGTGATCGGGGAGAACCCGGTGCAGTCCGAGGCCGACTGCGAGCACACGATCAAGCGCCTGTCGAACATCGAGCACCTGGTGGTGCAGGACATCTTCCTCACCAAGACCGCGCAGCTCGCCGACGTGGTGCTGCCCGCGTCGGCCGCGTGGTGCGAGAGCGACGGCACCTTCACCAACAGCGAGCGGCGCGTGCAGCGCGTGCGCAAAGCGGTGAACCCGCCGGCCGGCGCGCGCGACGACATCGAGGTGATCTCGGAGCTCGCCCGCCGCCTCGGGCACGACTGGCACTACAGCGGCGACGACGGCCGTGAGGTGTGGGACGAGCTGCGGTCGCTCTCGCCGATCCACACCGGCATGAGCTACGAGCGCCTCGAGGAGCTCGGCGGCATCCAGTGGCCGTGCTACAGCGAGGACACACTGGAGCCGTCGTTCCTGCACGCCCGCCTGTGGGCCGAGGACCCGGCCGAGCGCGGCCGGCCGGCGCCGTTCACCGTGCTGCGCCACAGCCCGCCGGTCGACGTGCTCGACGACGAGTTCCCGTTGCGGCTCACCACGGGCCGGCGGCTCGATTCTTACAACACCGGTGTGCAGTCCGGCGGGTTCCCGTCGCCGCGCCGGCGCGGCGAGACGCTCGACCTGTGCTCGGCCGACGCCGCGCAGCTGGGTGTGGTGGAGGACGAAATGGTGCAGATTTCCTCGCGGCGAGGCGCGATCGTCGCGCCGGTGCGGATCGACGAGGGGCTGCGCCCCGGCCTGGCGTTCATGACGTTCCACTTCCCGGACGAGGTCGACGTCAACGTGATCACCATCGAGGCGACGGATCCGGTGGCGGGCACGGCGGAGTACAAGGCTGCCGCTATCCGGGTGGATAAATTGTCTTCGGGGGGTCCAGGGGGGCTTGCCCCCCGGCTGGGGTCTGGGGCTCGGCCCCAGAAGACACAGTTCGACGCGGTCGCGGGCTGAGGGGGCGGGCATGGATCTTCAGTTCCTCGACGCGAAGGCCACCTTCGAAGAACGCGCGGCCGTGGACGCGTTGCCCGAGGGTGCGGCGCGAGACCAGTTGCTGCCCGCGCTGCACGCCGTGAACGACCGCGTGGGCTGGATCAGCCAGGGCGCTCTGAACTACATCTGCGAGAAGCTGCACGTGCCGCCGGCCGACGCGTACGGCGTGGCGAGCTTCTACTCGCTGTTCTCTCTCACCGAGCGGCCGGAGCGCGTGGTGCACGTGTGCACCGACCTCGCGTGCCGGGTCAACGGGGCCGACACGGTGTGCGACACGCTCACCGAGCACGTCGGCCCCGCGGGCAAGGCACGCGGCGGTGTGACGTGGCTGCGCAGCCCGTGCCTGGGTGTGTGCGAGAAGGCGCCCGCGGCGCTGGCGTTCGAGGCCGGCGACCCGGCGGGCAGCGAGCTGCTCGCGCCCGCCACCGGAGCGGAGGTAGTGCTCGCCGCTGGCCGCTCTCCGGCTACGGAGGAGGGCGCCGCGCCGGTGCTGCACCAGACGGATCGGGAGTCGCTCAAGCTGCTGCACCGGGTCGGGGCTGTCGACCCGGAAAGCCTCGACGACTACCGCGCCACCGGCGGCTACGCGGCGCTGCGCAACGCGTTGCAGCTCGGCCCGAACGGCGTGATCCGCGAGGTCACCGACTCCGGGCTGATGGGCCGCGGCGGCGCCGCTTTCCCGACCGGGCGCAAGTGGGAGGGCGCCGCGCGCCAGCCCGCTCTGCCGCACTACCTGGTGTGCAACGCGGACGAGAGCGAGCCCGGCACGTTCAAGGACCGCGTGCTGCTGGAGGGCGACCCGTTCGCGCTGGTCGAGGCGATGACGATCGCCGGGTTCGCGACCGGCGCCACCCTCGGCTACCTGTACCTGCGAGGCGAGTACCCGCGGGCGCGCCGGCTCGTGCAGAACGCGATCGACGTCGCCCGCGAGCGCGGGTTCCTCGGCACCGACATCATGGGCCACGAGGGGTTCTCGTTCGACATCGAGATCCGCCGCGGCGCCGGTGCCTACATCTGCGGCGAGGAAACGGCGATCTTCAACTCGATCGAGGGCTTCCGCGGGGAGCCGAGGTCGAAGCCGCCGTTCCCGACCGAGCAGGGCCTGTTCGGCAAGCCGACGGTGGTGAACAACGTCGAGACGCTGGTCAACGTGCCGCTGATCCTCACCGCAGGCTACGCGGCGTACCGGGAGATCGGCACGGAGAAATCGGCTGGGCCCAAGCTGTTCTGCCTGTCGGGCAACGTGCGCAAGCCCGGCGTGTACGAGGTCCCGTTCGGCACCACGCTGCGCGAGCTGCTGGAGCTGGCCGGGGGAGTGCCGGAAGGCCGCGAGCTGCGGGCGGTGCTGCTGGGCGGCGCGGCCGGCGGGTTCGTGCGGCCCGACGAGCTCGACCTGCCGCTGACGATGGAGGACGCGCGCGCCGCCGGCACCACGCTCGGCTCCGGCGTCGTCCTGGCGCTGGACGACAAAGCCGACCTCGGCGGGTTCCTGCTGCGCATCGCGTCGTTCTTCCGCGACGAGTCGTGCGGGCAGTGCGTGCCCTGCCGGATCGGGACGGTCCGGCAGGAGGAGGCGGTGAGCCGCATCGTCGGCGGCCGCAAACTGAGTACCGGTGCGGACGATCTGGCGCTGCTGCGGGAGGTCGGGCAGGTGATGCGGGACTCGTCGATCTGCGGGCTGGGGCAGACGGCGTGGAACGCGATCGAGTCGGCCGTCGAGCGGCTGGGTGCGTTGGACGGAGCGGAGTCATGACGATCGTCGAACTGGGTCTGCCGAAGCGCCTCGTCGAGTTCACTGTGGACGGTCAGGCCGTCAGTGTGCCCGAGGGTGCCACGATTCTCGACGCCTGCTCGGCGGTGGGGAAGGAGATCCCCACGCTGTGCTACGGCGACACGCTCAAGCCCGCCAACGCGTGCCGCGTGTGCATGGTGGAGGTCGAGGGCTCGCGGACCCTGGTGCCTTCGTGCTCGCGCAAGGCGGAGCCGGGCATGGTCGTGCACACGGATTCCGAGCGCACGCGGACCAGCCGCAAGGTGGTGCTGGAACTGCTCGGGTCGGCGACGGACCTGTCGACCACGCCCGGCGTCGCCGAATGGATGGCGGAGGCGGGCGCCGACCCCGAGCGGTTCGGCCCGCCGGCGCCGCCTTCCGACGATCGCGACGACGCGCTGCCGGGCGAGCACGAGCCCGTCGACGGTCTCACCGCGGCCACCGTGCGTCAGCCGGTCAAGGTGGACAACGCGCTCTACGTGCGGGACTACGGCAAGTGCATCCTGTGCTACAAGTGCGTGGACGCGTGCGGTGAGCAGTGGCAGAACTCGTTCGCGATCTCCGTGGCCGGGCGTGGGTTCGGTGCGCGGATCTCCACGGAGTTCTCGACGCCGCTGCCCGACAGCGCGTGTGTCTACTGTGGAAACTGCGTCGAGGTCTGTCCCACGGGCGCGCTCAGCTTCAAGGCCGAGCACGACAAACGCGAGGACGGCACCTGGGACGAGTCCGCCCAGACGGAAACCACGACCGTGTGCACGTTCTGCGGGGTCGGCTGCAACCTCACCCTGCACGTGCAGGACAACGAGATCGTGAAGGTCACCAGCCCGCACGACAGCTCCGTGACCCACGGAAACCTCTGCATCAAGGGCCGCTTCGGCTGGCAGCACGTGCAGAACACCTGAGGGCGATCCCGGACCGCCTTCCCTCGGACCCGCCGTCTCCCGTCCCGGCCGCCTTCACCGCGGACGTGCGGGACGGCGGGTCCCGCGCGCTCTTTTCCTTGCGGCAAACCCCGAACGAAGGGGGCAATGGTGCCTTCTGTCGAAGAAATCTCCCGAACCGTGGCCACAACCGTCGCGCCGGCCGCGGCCGAGGCCGACCGGCTCGCGCGGTTCCCACGAGCGGCGGTGGCCGCGTTGAGCCGCAAGGGTGTGCTCGCGATGACGGCGTCGCGGCGCCTCGGTGGCGGTGGCCACGGGCTGGCGGAAGCCGCGCGGGTGGTCGAGGTGGTGGCGCGTTCGTGCGCGAGCACGGCCACCGTGCTGCGTTCGCACTTCGCGGCCGTCGCGGTGCTGGAGGCGCACGCCGACCAGTCCGTGCGCGCGGACCTCGCCGCGGGCCGCCACCTCAGCACGCTGGCGCTGTCCGACGCGGCGCCGGGCAGCCGGCTGCTCGCGCCCGACGGCGTGGCCAGTGCCCACGGCGGGGTCGTCGACCTGGCGGGCCGGAAGGCGGGTGTGATCGCGGCGGGCGAGGCCGACAGCTACGTGTGGTCGACCCGGCCGGCGAGTGGCCGGGGCGCCGCGACGCTGTGGTTCGTGCCCGGTCACGCGCCGGGCTTGTTCGTGCCCGCTTCGGGCGGCGGCCTGGGGTTGCGGGCGTCCGCGGCCACCACGGTGTGTGCGGATCCCGTGCAGCTGCCCGAAAACACGATCCTCGGACGAGACGGTGACGGCGCCGAGGTGGTGCTGGATCTGGCGCTGCCGTGGTTTCTCGGTCTCGGCGCGGTCGTCGCGCTGGGGCTCGCGGAGGCGGCGATCGAGCGGGTCGCCGCGGGTGGTACCGGCGCGGCGCGCACGGAGCTGGCGCGGATGCGCCTGCGGGCTTCGACCGTGCGGGTGCTGGCCGCTGACGCGTTCGCGACGTACAGCTGGGACCCCGCCCACGCCCTGGCGAAGTTCTTCCACCTCTGGCTGTCCGCGGGGGAAGCCGTCACGGCCATCACCGAGGCGGCGCTGCGACTGTCCTCGGCCTATCCCGGCGACGCCGTGCTCGAACGGTGCTTCCGCGACGCACGGGCGCACTGTGCGCTGGAGCCGACCGTCGACACCGTGGTGGACCTCGCGGCCCGCGCCGACGGTGCCGCGGTGCCGGAACTGCACTCCGCTCTTTAACTGCGTGCCCTCTAGCGGCGTGCGCTCCGACCCGTGGCCGTTGACCGCGTGCCAGTCGGGCGACTAGTCTCGATATACGGAAGAAATATTCCGCGATGCGAAATGACGAGGTCAGAGCAATCCGATGAGCCGAGGTATCCGATGACCGGTCCCGCCGGGGTGCGGCACTCGCTGCCCTACACCGCCAACCTGTCGATCCTGTTCACCGAGCTCCCGCTGCTCGAGCGCGCGCAGGCCGCTCGGGCAGCGGGCTTCACCGCGGTCGAGTACTGGTGGCCGTTCGACAGCGCCGACCCGCGGCCGGTCGAGGTCGAGAAGTTCGTGCGCTCCATCGAGCAGGCCGGCGTGCGGCTGACCGGGCTCAACCTGTACGCGGGCGACATGGCCGCGGGCGAGCGCGGGCTCGTGTCGTGGGTCGGGCGCGAGGCCGAGTTCGCGGTGAGCCTGACGATCGCGATCGGGATCGCTGACCGGCTCGGCTGTCGCAGCTTCAACGCGCTGTACGGCAACCGGCTCGACGGCGTCGCACCGTCCGAACAGGACGCGCTGGCGCTGGAGCACCTGGCCACGGCCGCGGAGGCGGCGGGCAAGATCGGGGCTCAGATCGTGGTCGAGCCGCTGTCGGGCACGCCGGCGTACCCACTGAAGACGGCGGCCGACGCCGTCGCGGTGGCCGACCGGCTGGGGCTGGACAACGTGCTGCTGCTCGCGGACCTCTACCACCTGGCGGTGAACGGCGACGACCTCGACTCCGTGATCGCCGGGTACACCCCGCGCACCGGGCACGTGCAGATCGCCGACGCGCCGGGCCGGCACCAGCCGGGCACGGGGGAGCTGGACCTCGAGGGACACCTGGAAAAGCTGGAGGCGGCGGGCTACCGCGGGCACGTGGGGATCGAGTACAAACCGGACGGTCCCACGCTCGCGTCGCTGGCCTGGCTGCCGGAAGAGCGAAGGGGAGACAAATGAGCAAGGTGGGATTCATCGGCCTGGGCGTGATGGGCACGCCGATGGCCGCGCACCTGGCCGGTGCGGGACACGACGTGAGCGGTTTCGACCTGAGCGCCGACGCGCTGGCGAAGCTGACCGCCGCGGGCGGGCGCGCGGCGTCCGACGTGGCCGACGCGGTGGCCGAGGCGGACGTGGTCGTCACGATGCTGCCCGACCACCCGCAGGTCGAGCAGGTGGTGCTGGCGGCGGGCGGGGTCCTCGACGTCGTCAAGCCAGGCACGCTGCTGGCCGACATGAGCACCATCCGGCCGGAGACCTCGATCGCCGTCGCGAAGGCCGGTGGCGCCAAGGGGATCCGGGTGCTCGACGCGCCGGTCTCCGGCGGCCAGGCGGGCGCGGAGCAGGCCGCACTGTCCATCATGGTCGGTGGCGAGGCCGAGGACTTCGAGGCGGCCAAGCCGATCTTCGAGGTGCTCGGCAAGACGATCGTCCACGTGGGACCCCACGGCGCGGGCCAGGTCGTGAAGGCCGCCAACCAGCTCGTGGTCGGCGGCATCTACGGGCTGGTCGCCGAGGCGATCGTGCTGCTGGAAGCGTCCGGGGTGGACGCCGGCACCGGGCTCGACGTGCTGGCGGGCGGGCTCGCCGGCAGCCGGATCCTGGAGCTCAAGCGCAAGTCGATGGTCGCGCGGCAGTTCCAGCCGGGCTTCCGGATCGACCTGCACCACAAGGACATGGGCATCGCGCTCGCGGCCGCGCGCCAGGCCGACGTCGCCCTGCCGCTGACCGGGCTGGTCGCCCAGCTCGTGGCCGCGGGGCGCGCCATGGGCCACGGCTCGCTGGACCACTCGGCGCTGCTGAAGGTCGTCGAAGAGCTCTCCGGACGCGACTGACGAGGAGACACGGCCGGGTGGTCGTGCACGACGGGCAACGTCGGCGTCGCGTTCGGCTCCCCGGCGCGGACAACGTGAAGATCATGGCGGCCCCCGCAGCTGCTCCGGCACCCGTGTGGTCGACCCAGGCGAGATCCGGCTGGTGCTCGTCGAGATCGTGATCGAGCGCGAGGCCAACGCGGCGATGGGCGCGGCGCTCGGCGCGGTGAAGGTGTTCGAGAGCGCGAGCTGTGCTTCTGCCGCGGGCGGGTCCGGGTGTGCGGGACCAGCCTGCGGCAGTGCCTTCTAATTGCTGTCGACGAGGTTGGCCAGCGACGCGAGCGTTTCAGCGTGGCGGCTGCCCGGGACGGCGTGGAAGACCACCAGCGACAGCGCGTCCGGGCCGGGGAGGGTGAGCTTGTCGCTGTGCAGGTCGAGGGGGCCGGCGGCCGGGTGGCGGAAGCGGGCGAGGTGGTCGGTGCGGGGCTTGATGTCGTGGCGGGACCACAGTTCGCGGAAGCGCTCGCTCTTCGCGGAGAGCTCGGTGACGAGTTCGGTGGCGGCGGGGTCGCCGACGTCGCGGCCGAGCGAGGCGCGCAGGCCGCCCACGCCGTCGGCCGTCATCTCGTCCCAGTCCACGCGGAAGTCCTGCTCGGCGGGGTCGAGAAACACTTCGCGCAGGAGGTTGTGCCCGGGTGCGTAGCGGGGCGAGAGTGCGGTGGCGATGGCGTTGGCGGCGAGGACGTTGGTCAGGCGGTCCTGCACGTACGCCGGCGTGGCCGGCCAGGTGCCGATCAGCTCGGCGATGCTCGGCGGCGCCACCGGAGCCGGCCCGACGGCCGTGGCGGGCGCGGGCGCGGTGAGGCTGTGGAGGTGGTTCGTGGCGTCGTCGTCGAGGCCCAGCACGCGAGCCAGCGCGTCGAGGACCTGCGCGGACGGGTTCTGGTCGCGGCCCTGCTCGAGGCGCATGTAGTAGTCGCTGCTGATCCCGGCCAGCAGCGCCAGCTCCTCGCGGCGCAGGCCGCGCACGCGCCGCCGCCCGCCGGCGGGCAGGCCGACGTCTTCGGGCGACACGAGCTGGCGCCGCGCCCGGAGGTAGTCGCCGAGGAGGTTGTCCACGCCCGACAGTCTACGAGAGCGCGGCCAGGAGTCCGAAGTAGACGGCGCCGCCCACCACCACGCCCACGAAGACGCCGCTGGTCACCTCGGCCGTCGTGTGGTCGCCCAGCTCCACGCGCGACCACGCGACCCACAGCACGAACGGCATCAGCAGGAGCAGCCACGGCCCGTACACCCACACGAGCATCACCGTCGCGCCCGCGGCGACCTCGGCGTGGATGGAGATCTTGAACTTCAGCCCGAACGTGATCGCCACCGCCACCACGAGGCACGCCAGCTCGGTCGCCGTGAGCGCGATCAGTTCTTCAGGAGCCCCACCGACGATCAGCGCCACGAACCCCGCCGCCAGCGAGGTCAGGCACACCGCGAGCGGCACCACCCGACCCGCCCGGTTGGTCACGTGGTGCGAGTCCCACTTCCCGCGCCGCGCCCCGCGCACGATGACGGCCATGGGAATCAGCGATCCCGTGACGCCCACGACGAGCCCCCACAGAACCGTCGCCCCGACCCGGTGGCCGGTCACCTCCCACGCCACTGCGAGCGGCAACCCCAGCACCCACACCCACGGCGCCAACACCTCCGTCGCGGCGCGCGCCGCGCCCCGCCGAACCCCACCGGACGCCGAGACGGTCGAGGACATCGGTCTCCTTGCGTTGGGGATCCGCGGTTTTCGCGGACAGCTTGGAGATCTTACGGCGTTCCGCGTTGGCCTTTGCGGAGGTCTTCGGTTCAGGGTCTGTCAAAGAGATCGTACTTTTCAGCGCATGCGGAGCTGTGAAACCCGCGAACCAGCCCTCGCCCGAGCCGGCCGCGTCCCGGCAGACCCGACGCCGTGCCGCATTCTCATCGCCGTCCTGACGGCGTCGCCTACCCGGCGCGCTTGGCCGAGACGCACGGGTTGAGCAGGCTCAACGAGCCGCGGCTCGCGCCGGCGGCTGTCGAGGAGAGCCGGGTGCGATTCGGCTGGTCTTTCACTGCGCCGGAGGCTTGCCCAAGCGGCAACGCGTGGTTGGGGGTCGGTTGTGGGCGACGACCTGCTCGGCACGGAGGTGGCGTGATGAGTCACGAGGCGCGGGTCGAACCCGCGGCTGCCGACGAGTGCTGCGGCGGTGCCGATTGCTGTGCGCCCGAGCCGGCTTCCTCGGGCGTTCGTCCTCGGGCGTTGGCGGTGGCGGGGGCGCGTGTTGGCGCGCCGGGCGCGGTGGCTTGGCCGATGGCGCACAACGTGGTCGAGGCCGTGGTCGCGCTGGTCGCGCGGGAGGCGGCGGGCTCGGGTGCGCTGATGGCGTTCGGGCTGGGATTCAGTGGTCGAGGTGGCGTCAGAGGCGGCGGTGGCATGGCAGTTCGCCGGGGCGGATCCGGAACGGCGGGAGCCCCCGGCGCTGAAGGCGATCGGTGTGTCGTTCTTCGCGTTGGCGGCGTACGTCGTGGCCGACGCCGTGGGGCGCTGGTGCGAGGCGCGAGGCACTCGACCGTCGGGATCGGGCTGGTCGCGGTGTCGCCGGCAGTGACGCCGGTGCTGTCGGGCGCGCAGCGCAGAGCCGGCCGCGAGCTCGGCTCCGCGAGCGCCGTGGCCGACTCCAGGCGGACCCTGCTGTGCCCTTACCTCTCGGCGGTGTTGCCGGCCGGGCTGCTGCTCAACACGCTGTTCGGCTGGTACTGGGCCGATCCGGTCGTCGCGCTGGTCATCGCGGTGGTCGCGGTGCCGGAGGGCCGCGAGGCCTGGCGCGGGCCGCACTGCTGTTGAGTGTGCGCCAGCCCGCGGTCGCGGCCCAGCCACCACTGCAACCCCCGCAGCACCACCGCGAACGCGATGAACACGCCCACCAGCAGCACCGAACCGTCGAGATCACTCACCGCACGCCCTCTTCCCACGCATCACCCTGACGAACCCCAGCGTGCGGCGGCACGGCCCGGCTCGCCTCCGGCGCTCACGCTTCCTTGACGCCCGCGGGAACGACGTTGACGTCACGCGCCGGGTGCGCGTGGATCAACGCCCGCGCGAGCCGCGGCAAGGCCGTCGCCATGCGCTGCTCAGCGGTGTGCGCGATGCCGTGCGCCTCGGCCAGCGTGCGGCCCGGGTCGACCGACACCTCTGCCTCGGCTGCGAGGGTGTGGCCGATCCAGCGCAGCCGGATCACATCGACGCCCAGCACGCCGGGCGTCTCGGCGAGCGCGTGCTCGGCGTCGTCCACCAGGTGCGGGTCGACGGCGTCGAGCAGCCGGCCGAACACCTCGCGCGCGGCGTCGCGCAGCACCAGCACGATCGCCACCGTGATGAGCAGGCCCACCACCGGATCGGCCCACGTCCAGCCGACGAGCGCCCCGCCCGCCGCGAGCACCACGGCGAGGCTCGCGAACCCGTCGGTCCGCGCGTGGAGCCCGTCCGCGACGAGCGCCGCCGACCCGATCTGCCGCCCGACGCGGATGCGGAAGCGCGCGACGAGCTCGTTGCCCACGAAACCGATCACGCCGGCGAGCGCCACCCACCCGGCGCCCGTGATCGGGCGCGGGTTCAGGAGGCGGTCGATCGCCTCGTATCCCGCGAGCGCCGCGGACCCGGCCATCACCACCAGGATCACCAGGCCGGCGAGATCTTCGGCGCGCCCGAGCCCGTGCGTGAAGCGGCGCGTCGCCTGCCTCCGCGCGAGCAAGAACGCGACGGCGAGCGGCACGGCGGTCAGCGCGTCGGCGAAGTTGTGCAACGTGTCGCCGAGCAAAGCGACCGACCCGGTGAACCCGACCACCACGAGCTGGGCGACCGCCGTCGCCAGCAGCCCGGCGAACGACAGCCACAACGCGCGCATCCCGGAGCGGCTCGCCTCGAGCGTGTCGTCGACGAGCTCCGCCGACTCGTGGCTGTGCGGTTTCAGGGCGTGCCTGAGCCGGGTCCAGTTCCCGTGGCCGTGCCCATGCCCGTGTCCTGCGCTTTCCATGTCCGGAACGGTAGCAGAACGAATGAAGATATGTTCATGTCTCCTGCGGTGTTCTAGTCTCCTCTCCATGGGACACGGGGTGGAAGGGCGCCGCCGCCCCGCGGGACCGCTCGACGCGACCACCGCGGCCGCGGTGGCCACCACGCTGCAGGCGCTCGCGACCCCGAGCCGCTTGCTGATCCTCAGCGCGCTGAGCGAACAGCCCCTCGCCGTCGGCGACCTGGTGGCCGCGGTCGGGATGGAGCAGTCGGCCGTGTCGCACCAGCTGCGGCTGCTGCGCAACCTCGGGCTGGTCGTCGGCACTCGCCACGGCCGCAGCATCGTCTACAGCCTGCACGACAACCACGTCGCCCAGCTGCTCGACGAAGCCGTCTACCATAGCGAACACCTGCGGCTCGGGGTCGCGGACCGCGCGGGGGAAGCCGGGTAGGTCGCGCCGGCTTCGGGGTGTGTCTCGGGCGGTGGGTGCTCCCTTCGTTCGCCTAGACTTCAGGTGTGAGTGAGTCTTGCGATGCCGTCGACGAGGTCATCGCGCAGTGGCGGCAGGAACGGCCGGACCTGGACCTGTCCGCCATGGACGTGTTCGGCCGGCTCGCCCAGCTGACCCGGCTGGTCGAGTCCGCGGTGGAGCGCGTGTTCACCGAGCACGGCCTGCGCCCCGGCGAGTTCGACGTGCTCGCCGCGCTGCGCCGAACGGGCCCGCCCTACACGCTCACCCCCTCCGAGCTCTCGGCCGCGCTGATGACCTCCCGCGCCGGCATGACCAACCGCCTCGACCGCTTGGAGGCAGCGGGGTACGTCGAGCGCAGCCTCGACCCGGCCGACCGCCGCAGCTTCCGCATCACCCTTACCCCCGCCGGCCGCGACGTCATCGACGCGACCCTCACCGACCACGCCGCGGGTCTCGCGAAACTCCTTTCTTCGGCCACCAGCCCCGACGACGCGGCGACGTTGAGCCGCATCCTCAAGGCCATGCTCGCCGAACTCGGCTGACGCCGCGGCGGACGACAGCCTGAATCATCCTTTGTGGACGGATCCAGGGACGCCGGGTCTCGGCCACCAGCGACGACGGTGGTGAGGCGACCGCCGCGAACTGGCCGCCGTGCCGCCGCGACAGCCGGCACGGCGTTCCGGCGCGGCGGCCACCAGGCAGGCTCGACCGCCGTGCCGGCGGCGCTGATGGCCATCCGCGCCATCCCCGTGCCGACGGACAAGTGACAATTTTGCAGGCCGCCGCGACTGCAGTGGACCGAGTGCCATCAGTTGGCCGCTGCGCTTTCGCGACGGCCAGTAGTGGGCGTGCTTCACCGTGCGCCGGCAGGCAAAGTCAGAACGGCGGATCCCCCGCACCCGCCGCGACCGGCATCCCGGCGGCGGCCTGGGACCACGGGCTGTCGGAACCGCCCGAACTCTCCGGGGAATCACCAGCAGGCGGCCCGGAACGGTTGGCGCGGTTGACTTTTGCCGTGGCGTAGCGCAGGGAGGGGCCGATTTCGTCGACCTGGAGTTCCACGACGGTGCGGCGTTCGCCTTCCTTGGTGTCGTAGGAACGTTGGGTGAGACGGCCCTGAACGATGACGCGCGCGCCGCGGGTGAGGGATTCCGCGGCGTTTTCCGCGGGCTGGCGCCAGAGCGCGCAGCGTAGGAAGAGGGCTTCGCCGTCTTTCCATTCGCCGGAGGCGCGGTCGAAGGTGCGCGGGGTGGACGCGACGGTGAAGTTGGCGACTGCGGCGCCGGACGGGGTGAAGCGCAGCTCCGGGTCGGACGTGAGGTTGCCGACGATGGTGACGACCGTGTCTCCGGCCATGGTGTTCTCCTCGGGTTCCGGCGGCGCCCCGGGGTGAGGGCCGCTTCCGGGATTCAGGAGACCATCCGGGTACGACAGTTTCTCCGACCGTGGCCGTCACCCCATCAGGTGGTGTGCCGGAACCCTTCCTTCGGCCGTGGCCGGATCGGCGCCGCCACGGCACGATGGGCGGCCGAGGCTGCGGAGAGGGAGCGGATGAGGACCTGGAAGAAGGCGCGTGCGGGAGTGCTGGCGCTGGCATTGGTGGCGAGCATCGCGGCAACCCCCGCGAGTGGCACCGCGACCGACTGCTGCGGTGGCCCCTCGTCCTGGACCACCGGGGACAAGTCCGCACTCGGCACCTCGGCGACGACGCAGAGCCCCGTTTGGTTCACCGTCGCGAACGGCGTGACGTCCGAGGTCTTCTACCCACGCGTGGACGTCCCCGAGACGCAGGACATGCAGTACGTGATCACCGACGGCTCCTCCTTCGTCGACCTCGAACGCGACGCCACGAACCACGTCGTCTCGATGCCCGACGAGAAGTCCCTCGAATACACCGTCACCAACACCGCGAAGAGCGGCCGCTACCGCATCACGACCACGTATGTCACCGACCCGGCCCGTGCGACGCTCGTGACCCGCACCCGGTTCCAGTCGCTCGACGGTGGCACGTATCGGCTTTACCTGCTCGCCAACCCGTCCATGGCGGGTGGCGCGGGCGGGGACACGGCGTCGTGGGACGGCAGTGGGCTCGTGGCGAGTGGCACGGAGAACCTCTTCGGCACGACGACCACCGTCGTGTCGTCGCTGCGGGTGTCGACCGGGTTTTCCGCGCACGACAACGGATACTCCGGCGCCGCCAGCGACTGTCTCGTCGACCTGCGCGCCGATCATACGCTGGACGACGGGTTCGACTCCGTCTCCGGCGCCGGCAACGTCGTCCAGTGTGGACAGATCCCGGTCGCCGCGGACACGACCTTCACCGTCGCCCTCGGGTACGGCTCGACCGCACAAGCCGCGACGAGTGCGGCAACCGGTTCACTGACCGCGGGTTTCGGCTCGCTGGAATCCGGCTACCGCACGGGCTGGAACTCCTACGTCGGCAGCCTCAAGCCCGCGCCGGTCAGCGTCTCGGGGGATCAGCAGCGGCGCCGCGCGTATTACGTCGCCGCGATGGCGTTGCACGCGGCCGAGGACAAGACGTTCCGCGGAGCCAGCGTGGCCGGGCTCGCGACGCCGTGGGGCGACGTCGTCAACGGCGACAGCCTCGGCGACGGTTACCACCGCGTGTGGGGCCGTGACCTCTACCAACAGGCCACCGGTCTCTTGGCCGCCGGCGACACCGCACAGCCGAAACGCATGGCGCAGTTCCTGTGGGGCTCGCAGTGGATCGGCTCGCCGACCGCCGGCGACGGCACGACGTACCCGGCCGGCGCCTTCCCGCGCTACAGCCCCGTGAGCGGCGTCGCCGGCGCCAGTGCCCAGCAGCTCGGGTGCTGCGAGCAGCTCGACCAGGACGCCGACGCGATCGTGCTCGCCTGGCTGACCGGTCTCACCGACACCGCCACGTACGCGAAGGTCAAGGTCACCGCCGAGCACCTGCGCACGAGCGGTCCGGCCACGACCGAACGCTGGGAAGAGCAGTACGGCCGGTCGCCGTCGTCGATCGCGGCGGAGATCGCGGGACTCGTGACGGCCGGCGCGATCGCCCGCGCGAACGGCGACACCGCGAGCGCCACCACGTGGGAGTCCACAGCGGACTCCTGGCGGGCGTCGCTCGACTCGTGGACCGTGACGACGTCCGGTTTCTGGGGCGGTCACACGTACTACGAACGGCTCGACAAGGGCACCGACCCCGACGACGGCGGCCAGATCTGCTTCGACGAAGGCTGTTTCTACGAGCACGACGTGGTCGACTTCGGCTTCCTCGACCTCGTGCGGCTCGGCGTGCGCGCGCCGTCCGACCCGACGATCGCCGCCTCGATCGCCCCGACGGCCGCCGCATCGGACGGCAACGCGCCGATGCAGGTGACCCTGCCCGACGGGGACGTCTACTTCCACCGCTACCCGCACGACAACTACGGCGAAAGCACCTCCGCCTGCACCGGCTGGCCCGCCGGCGGCCCGCAACGCTTCGGGCGGCTGTGGCCCGTGCTGTCCGGCGAACGCGGCGAGTACGAGCTCGCCAACGGCCGCTCGGCCGCGGTCTACCTCAAGTCCATGGCCGACGCCGCCAACGACGGTTACTTCATCCCCGAGCAGGTGTGGGACCGTTCGAGCGGCTGCTTCGCCTTCGGCCGTCCGACGGGCAGCGCCGCGCCCTTGATGTGGGCCGAGGGCCAGTACCTGCGGCTGGCGCAGAGCATGGACGCGGGCCACAACCTCGACACGCCTTCGGTGGTGAAGGACCGCTACGGCAGTTGAGGCCCGCCGAAAGAGGCGGTGGCTCGCGGAAGGCGCGCGTGACGCAGATGACGCGGAGCATGGCCTCGGCCGCTGATGCGCGGCTCGCACGCGACCGATGGCGGAGGTCCGGCAAAACGCGGCCGGCGTCGAGCGTCGCGGGCCGGCCACACCTCACGCGTCTCCGGTGGTGAAGCGCCGGCACGGCAGGTGAGGCGGTGGCACCGGAATGCCTACAGGTCCGTCGAGAACGCCACGCTCTTCTGCTCCCGCACCTCCGCCAGCCGTGCCTCCAGCGCGTCCGTGATCGCCGTCCACGCGTCGCTGCCCAGGACCAGGCGGCGGGGCGCCGGGGTCTGGTCCACGGTGGCGATCATGGCCGCCGCCATGCGGGCGGGGTCGCCGATGGCGAGGCTGGTGCGTTCCTCCAGGACCTGGCGGATGCGGGACGCCGGGGACACGGCGTAGGCGTCGATCTTGGGCGCCAGCTGCGAGTTGCCGTAGCGGAACTCGGTGCGGGCGCCACCTGGTTCGACGAGGGTGACGCCGATGCCGAAGGGCGCGACTTCGTCGGCGAGGGCGTCGGCGAAGCCTTCGATGCCCCACTTCGTCGCGTGGTAGAGGGAGCCGCCCGGCCAGGCGACCTGGCCGCCGACCGAGGAGAGCTGCAGGATGCGGCCGCCGCCGTCGGCGCGGAGGTGGCCCACAGCGGCGCGGATGAGCTGGATGGAGCCCAGCAGGTTCGTGTCGAGCTGGTGGCGCACCTGCTCGTCGGTGAGCTCCTCGGCTGCGCCCATGAGGCCGTAGCCGGCGTTGCTGACCACGACGTCCAGGCGCCCGAAGTGGGCGTGTGCGGCGTCGACGACCGGGCGGATGGCAGCGGTGTCGGTCATTTCCAGCAGGGAGACGTGGAACGCGGCGCCATACGACTCGACGAGGTCGGCCACCGAGTCGAGGCGGCGGACGGTGCCCGCGACGCGGTCGCCGGCGGAAAGCAGCTGTTCGGCGAGGTGCCGGCCGAAGCCGGTGCTCACGCCCGTGATGAACCAGGTTCGTGTCATGCCTCCAGCCTGGGCCGCCACAATACGACCAACCAGACCCCGCCGACAGGGGTGCCGGCAGGGCCACCTTCGGCGAATTATCGTGGGGGACATGGCGGGAAACGTGATCGGCGAGTACCTGCGCGCGCGGCGCGAGCAGGTGCGGCCGGAGGACGTCGGGATCACCGTGAACGGCCACCGGCGCGTGCCGGGTCTGCGGCGTGACGAGCTGGCGATGCTCGCGGGCATCAGCACGGAGTACTACACGCGGCTGGAGCAGGGCCGGGATCGCCACCCGTCGGCGCAGGTGCTCGACGCCGTGGCGCGCGGGCTCCGCCTCGACCGCGAGGCGACCGCGTACCTGCACGACCTCGCCGACCCTGCGCCACGCCGTCGCCGCGCTCCGGAGAGCCAGGAGAACGTCCGGTCCAGCGTCGCGCGGCTGATCGCGTCGTGGGAACAGACGCCGGCGTACGTGCAGGGCCGCTACCTCGACGTCCTCGCCGCCAACCCGATCGCCGCCGCGTTGTCGCCCGTGTACACGCCGGGCACCAACCTGCTGCGCGCCGTCCTTCTCGACTCCGCCGCGCAGGAGTTCTTCACCGGGTGGGAGGCGCGGGTGGGCGGCCTCGTCGCGAGCTTGCGCGCCGCCGGCGAGCCGGATGATCCGCGGCTGGTCGGGCTGGTCGCGGAGCTGTCGGAGGAGAGCGAGCTGTTCCGCCGCCTCTGGCCCCGCCACGACGTGCGCCCGCAGCCGGGCGGCGGGACCCACCACCTGTGCCACCCGCGGGTCGGCGAGCTGGAGCTGCAGTACGACAAGTTCGCGGTCAGCGGCGCCGAAGACCAGCTGATGGTGATCTACCACGCCGAGCCGGGCACGCGGTCGGCCGAGGCACTCCGGAAGTTGTCGGAGGGCCTCAGCGGACCAGGTGGAACGCCCGAGCCGCAGGGGCGAACGTCACCGACTGCCCGCGCGTCACGGTGACCGCGTCGTTCTCGAGGCCGTCGCCGAACGCGCTGAGGTGGTCGGACTCGACGTCGATCGTCAGCGCCGAAGTCGTGAGCTCGCCCTCGGTGAGCGAGGTCCCGGTCGTGGGGGAGGGCCACGCTTCCCGAACGAACCACACGAGCCGGCGTTCGTCGGCGGCCGGCAGGCGCAGCGGGCTGTGCCGTTCCTGCCAGACCGACCGGCACCAGCCCGTGGCACCGGTGCCGGTGCCGACCAGCAGGCCCGACGACGCCTGCCGCTCGGGGCCGAGGCGGTAACGCGCGGTCTGGTGGCTCGGGTGGCCGAGGTAGATCTCGTTGAGCGCCAAGAGCTTCTGTCCGTCGTCGGCGGTCAGTTCGACCATCGTGCGGGGCTCGACGGAGTCCAGCGAGCGCAGCAGGTCCGCCGTGGCCTCGGCTGGGTGGCGCACCAGGACGCCCGGCTCACCAGGCGTGACGCCGACGACGGGCTGGCCCGCCAGGTACTTCGCGACGTTCGCGACGAGCCCGTCCTGCCCGACGACGAGCACCACGTCCTCCGGCGTGAACAGGAAGCGCGACAGGTCCGCTCGCTCGACGCTGCCGCGGCGCCAGTCGAGGGGGATAGCGGCCGACACCGCGGTCAGCGCCCGCCGCAGCGCGGCGTCCTGCTCTACCAGGTCACGCAGCGAACGGTCACCGAGCGAACGGCCGCGCGTGGCCAGGAAGAACTCCGCCTGGCCGAGCGTGCCGTGGCGGGCGAGCAGCTCGTCGAGCTCGGTGCGCCGGTGCACCACCACGGCCCGCGGGGCGAGGCTCACGACCCGATCCCCAGCCGGGCCAGCAGCGGGGCGATCAGGTCCGGCGTGAGTACGAGGCTGTCGATCTTCGGCAAGTTCGCGGCCAGCTCCTTCACGGCCAACGCCCGCAGCACCGGCTCCGGCAGGTCGCGGTACGCGGCGAGCCTCGCGGCCTCGCCGGCCGCCTCCGCTTCGCCGAGCGTTCGCGTGGCCTCGGCCTTCACGTGCGCCAGCCGCGTCTCCCGGTTCGCGCGCGCCTCGGTCTCGATGTGGTCGGCCGCCGCGGCTTCTTCGGCCTGACGCCGGGCGTTGGCGCCTCGCTGGACGTGCAGCTGCTCCTCGCGCCGGGCGAGCTCGATCTTGTTCTGCAGCTCGTTCTCGCCGATCGCGCGCTCGCGTTCCACGGCCAGCGCGCGCCGCTCGTAGGTCGCGCGGTCGGCTTCCTGCTGCACCTTCTCTCGTGCGGTCGTCTGCAGCGCCTTCTCGACCTCCGGCTCGGCTCGGATCGCGACGACACGCACGTCGAGCACGGCCGAACCCGTCTGCGCGAGCCGCGTGTCCTCCTCGGCCAGCCCCGCGCGGATGCGGTCGCGCACGGCGCCGACACCGTCCACAAGCGCCTCCGCGAGCGGCGTGCGGGTGAGCACGTCGAGGGCGTACTGCTGCACGTTCTCCGTGAGCAGCCCGCTGATCTGCGCCAGAGGGTCGCCGCGCCAACGGCCCGTGTCCGGGTCGACGGAGAAGTCGAGGCGCTGGGCGGCGAGCGCCGGGTCGACCACACGGAACGTGAGCGCGAGCTGCACCGTCACGTCCTGGAAGTCGGCGGTGCGCGCGTGGAAGAGCAGCGGCAGCTCGCGGTCGTCTACCGGGATCTCCGACAGGGCCGCGGCCAGCGGCCGGTACCAGAATGACAGCCCGGTGCCGTCGTGCACGAGCTTGCCGCCGCGCAGGTGCCGGATGTGCGCGGTCGGCACACCCCGCAGGTGCCGGAACCCGAACCGGCGCTTGATGTCCACCATGGGGCCTCCTTATCGTCGCCGTGACGATATGGGTTCGGCGGTCTTTTCGTCAAGCTGACGGTTACGGTGTAGTGTGCGACACATGGAGGAGTTCCCGCCCAGCGCGGTCACCGTGGACCTCGTCGTGCTCACGATCACGGGGGAGCAGCTCTGCGTGCTGCTGGTGCGGCGGGGGATCGAGCCCTTCCGCGACGCCTGGGCGCTGCCCGGCGGCTTCGTCCTCGCCGACGAGGACCTCGACACCGCGGCGCGGCGCGAGCTGGCGGAGGAGACGGGCCTGGCAGCCGGCACCGTCCACATCGAACAGCTCGCGGGCTACGGCGACCCGGGCCGCGACCCGCGGCTGCGCGTGGTGACCATCGCCTACCTGGCGCTCGCGCCCGACCTGCCGGTGCCGCAGGCCGGCACGGACGCGGCCGAGGCGCGCTGGACCCCCGTCGCGAGCCTCGACCCGGCGACGCTCGCCTTCGACCACGCGAAGATCTTCACCGACGGCCTCGAACGGGCTCGCGCGAAACTCGAGTACACCCCGCTCGCCGCGGCGTTCTGCCCGCCCGAGTTCACGGTCGCCGAGCTGCGCCGCGTCTACGAGCTGGTGTGGGACGCGCGGCTGGACCCGCGCAACTTCCACCGCAAGGTCACGGGCGCCGAAGGACTCCTCGAACCAATCGGCACCACCACGACCCGCGACGGCGGCCGCCCCGCCCGGCTGTACCGGAGGGGGCCGGCCGAGCTGCTGTCGCCGCCGATGCTGCGTACCCGCGGTTGAGGTTCAGGACAGGCGGAGCGTCGCGATTTCCCACGGTCGCAGGGAAAGCCGCAGCTCTCTGTCGGTCACCGGCACGGTTTCGCCGGGCTTGCCGAGCAGATCCACTCGCTGTGCCGATGTGAAGGATCCGCGCACCACGGCGACGGCCGCCTCAGGGGACTGGGCCACCAGCCGCACCTCCAGCGTGCCCTCGCGACGCCGCAAGCTGGTGAGTACCGCGCCCTCGACCGTGAGCCCGTGCCGGGACGCGGGCGGCGCGTCGGGCGAGCCCGTACCGAGGGTGGCGTGCAGCGGATGGCGGTAGCGCTCGGCCGCGTCGAGCACGGCGCCGGCGCGCCAGTCGCCCGTGTGCGGGAGGACGGCGAGCTGCACGGTGGTGGTGCCGATCTGCTGGGCGAGCGGCGTCGGGATCTGCGGGCCGGCGGGCTCCTCGCGGTACGGGTGGACGTTGCGGCTGAGCCGGCCGCTCGTGCGCAGCACGGTGAGGGCGAGCGCTTCGTCCAGGAGCTCGTACTCGCACGCCTGCGTCAGCAGCAGTCCGGCGCCGCCGGCGTCGGCGAATCCGTGGGCCGGGAACGTCGGGATCGGGTACTCGCTGAAGCCGCCCTCGGCTGTGCGCCCGCGTTCGACGACGGCGAACTGGCCTTCGGCGTGTGAGGTCTGCGCGGCGCGGGCGAGCGGGACGTGGAATCGCACGCGGTGGTCACGTGAGGTGTTGTCGATCGTGAGGTCGAGGCGGACGAACGGTTCACCCGCGCGCAGTTCGACGGCCATCGTCACCGTGCCACGAGAAGTCGACGGGCTGCGCCGATCGCCCGCCCAGTCCATCTCCGCCGGCCACGAGTACGTCCGCTCGACGGTGAACGTCGTGCGCAGCGGCCCCTCGGCGCCCGGTGCCACCCGCACCGAGTCCGGCCGCGTGACCAGGGTGTCGGTGCCGGGCGGGGCGTAGTTGTAGGAATCGCCGCGATCGCCGCCGTCGACGATCCGGCCGACGCCGTCGAGGACAGTGCCGTCGGCCGCGGTGATCCGCAGCGTGCCGTCGTCGCGCACCTCGACCGTCACGAGCCCGTTGCTCAGCGACGGGCCGGCGACGACCGGAGCGGTGACCGAAACAGAGCCCGGCACCACGCGGGCGGTCGTCCAGCCGAGAGCCGGCACGTCGACCAACGCGGTGACCGTCCGCTGCTCTGCCTGGACGATGCGGATCGTCCACGCTCCAGTCGCGCCGGTCACCGCCGCTCGCACGGCTTCGACGTCGAACGGTTCCTCGCCGCCGTGCCGCGCGACGGAGAACTCCAGCAGCCGTGCCGAAGGGTCGCACCGCCAGCCGGTGATCTCACTACCGAACAGCTCGCGCCCGTGGATGCGCGGCAGGAACAGCGGCAGGTCGGGGCCCGCGGCTGCTTCCTCGTGCAGCAACTGTCCGCTGTGTGCCTCCACCTGCGCGGGCAGGCGCGTGCCGTCGGGCAGCTCCAGCGCGACCTCGGCCCACGGCGCTTCCACGTCCAGCGTCACCAGGTCGCGGCGAGCCGCGGGCGTCGGGTTGAGCACCAGCAGCGAATCCCGCGCTACGGAGCGCGCGAGCCGGCCGGCCACGCGGTCGCGCACGGCCTGCCCGAGGTGGCCCGCCTCGCTGATCCGGGCGAACACCTGCGTCGCTGTCTCGTCGACCCCGCAGCCGGTCACGGAGTCGTGCCCCGACGCGTCGACCAGACGCCACCACGCCAGGTCCAGGAACCGCTGCGGCCACTCGGCCGAGAACAGCGCGGCGAACGGCTCGGCGTAGCGCTCCACGAGCCGCTCCGCCCGCGCCATCGCCTGCTTGAGCTGCGGGCGCACCGAAAGGACACCCGGCAGGATGTTGGCCGCCGCGTGGCTGCGCAGCTCACCTTGGACCACCGGCAGCGAAGGGTCCGTGGCGTCGCGCGCGCCGACGTACTCGGCCAGCGTGCTGATCCGCACGTCGACCGACGCCGGGTCGAGCCCGGCGACGAGCTTCACCAGCGAGCCGACGGGCGCGGAGTGGTCGGTGCCGTACATCGCGAGCACGGGGTCGGCGCCGAACGACGGCCGCAGCCGCCGCCCGAGCTCGGCCATGCGGGAGGCGAAGAAGCCGGGGTCGGAGAACACGTAGGCCGCGTTGCCGTAACCGCCGGCCAGGTACTCCACACGCACGGAGCTGCCGTCCGGCGCCGTCCAGCGGAACGCGTGACCTTCCACTCCGGACGGAACCCCGCGCCACACGCACGCGTGCTCGAACCCGGCGGCCGCCAGGATCTGCGGCATCTGCGCGCAATGGCCGAACTCGTCGGGCAGGTAGCCCACGCGCATCGCGCCGCCGAGCTCGGTGGCGCGCGCCCAGCCGAGCTCCAGGTTGCGCACGATGTTCTCGCCCGAGACGAGGAACTCGTCGAGCAGGATCTGCCACGGCCCCACCGCGAGCTGCCCGGACGCGACCAGCGCGGCCACCCGGTCGCGGTTCTCGCCGCGCACCTCCAGGTAGTCGTCGACGGCCGCCATCTGCCCGTCGAGCGTGAACCGGAACCGCGGGTCGGCCTCGGCGTGGTCGAGGAGTTCGTCGAGCAGGTCGACCAGGCGAAGGCGGAACCGCTGGAACGGCTCGTACCACTCACGGTCCCAGTGCGTGTGCGGGACGAGGCGGACCTCGGGCGCACCGGTCATCGGGTGGCTCCTTCGGGCGTGATCGGGGAGAACGTGAGCGTGAGGCTCGCCTTCTGGGCGCGCAGGCGGTAGCGCGGCAGCACGCCGGGCCCGCAGGAGGCGGTGCCGAGTCCGTGCTGGGCCAAGTCGAGGTTGAGGTGCACGAGCTCACCCGGCACGAGGTCGACGGTGTGGCGAGCGGCGTCGAGGTCCTCCGAAGTCCAGCGCCGCGCGGTGAAGTCGAACACCGGCTCGCCCTCGATCCGGAGCCCGGCGCCGCCCACGGATGTCAGGCGCAGCCAGCGCGCGTCGGCGCGGTTGCCGTTCTCCTGCGGGTACACGTACGGCGTCTGCAAAGCGTCCACCGTGGAGGCGAACCGGCCGATCCGCGCCGCCTGACGGCTGTCGGCGTACGCCTCGCCCGGGCCGGCGCCGAACCACTCGACGCCGCCGAACGCGCCTGGCACCGCCATCCGCAGGCCGAGGCGGGGGAGCGTGCAGGGCCACTCGCCGTCCGGCTCCAGCTCGACGCGCAGGCGCAGGCGGTCGCCGTCGGCGGTCCAGTGGTACTCGGCGAGCATGCCGAACCCGAGCCCGGGCGGCGCGACCCGCGTCCGCACGACGAGAGCCGACGCTCGTCCGTCCACTTCGGCCACGCGGTGCTGCAGCCGGTGCAGGCCCGCGGCCCGCCACTGCGCGGCTTCGGGGTCGTCGGAACCCCGGTCGTTGTCGGTCGGCGCGCGCCACAGGTCCAGTCGCGGCCCCTCGACGCGGTGGCCGCCGAGCGCGACGAGCCGGCCGGTGGCGGCGTCGAACGCGCCGGGCCCGAGCCGCAGGAGCCCCCGTTCACGCAGCAGTGGCGCACCCACTGCGGGAGGCACGGGGTCGGCCGCGGGCGTCACGGGCAGCTGCCCCCACGCCACGACGTGGCCCGCGGATGCCCAGCCGGTGTCGGCCGCCAGCACCGCTCGCACGGTGAGCACGCCTTCTCCCGAGGCATCGGGCAGCCGGGGGAGCGGCACGTCGAGGCTCTGTCCGGGGTGGACCTCGGGTACGGCCAGCTCGCCGGCCGCCACCTCGACGCCGTCGTCCTCGAAACTCCAGCGGAACACCAGGTGCGCCGACCCGACCACGTCGTAGTGGTTCGAGATCCGCACCCCCTCGGCGCTCGCGTCGATCCGCACCGGTTCGAAGACCTTCGCGAACTCGGCCAGCGCGGGCGAGGGCGTGCGGTCGGGGTGGACCAGGCCGTCGATCACGAAGTTGCCGTCGTGGATCTGTTCGCCGAAGTCGCCGCCGTACGCGAAGTACTCGCGGCCTCCGGCGTCGCGCTGGGCAAGCCCGTGATCGAGCCACTCCCACACAAACCCGCCTTGCACGTGCGGGTACCGCTCGAACAGCTCGCGGTACTCCAGCAGCCCGCCCGGCCCGTTGCCCATCGCGTGCGCGAACTCGCACAGCAGGAACGGCAGCGACCGGCGGCGTTCGTTGGCGTCGTCGCGGCGGCCGATCCGGTCGACCTCTGCGTGGTCGGCGTACATGCGGCTGTACACGTCCACGTACTCGCACTCGAAGTCGCCTTCGTAGTGCACCGGCCGCGACGTATCGCGCTCCCGCGTCCACGCGGCCGTCGCGGCGAGGTTGCGGCCGGTGTGGGCCTCGTTGCCGAGCGACCACAGCACGATCGACGGGTGGTTCTTGTCGCGCTCGACGGTGCGGCGCATGCGGTCGAGGTAGGCCTCGCCCCAGCGCGGGTCGTCGCTCGGGTTGCCCGCCCAGCCCAGGTCGCCGAAGCCGTGGGTCTCGAGGTCGCACTCGTCGATCACCCACAGTCCGTGGGTGTCGCACAGCTCGAGGAAGTACGGGTCCGGCGGGTAGTGGCTGGTGCGCACCGCGTTCACGTTGTGGCGCTTCATGAGCAGCACGTCGGCCAGCGCGAACTCGCGCGGCAGCGCGCGGCCGAACCGCGGGTGGTGCTCGTGCCGGTTGACTCCGCGGAGCAGCACCCGCCGGCCGTTCACTTTGAGCAGGCCGTCCTCGATCGCCACGGTGCGGAACCCGATCCGCACCGGCACGCGTTCGGCCGCGGTGTGCACCTCACCGTGGTAGAGCCGCGGCGATTCGGCGCTCCAGGGCTCCACGGCGACTTCCACCGGCGAGCCGGCCGGCAGGTTCTCGACGCCGAGCTCGGGCACGCTCAGCAGCACGCCCTCGGCCGCGGTGACCGAGAGCGTGCCGAGGCCGCCGACGTGGTCGTAGTCGGCGTGCAGCTGGTAGTCCTCGACACCACCCGCCGGGCGCGAGAGCAGCGTGACCCCGCGGAAGATGCCCGAGAGCCACCACATGTCCTGGTCCTCGAGGTAGCTGCCCGAGGACCACTGGTGCACGCGCACGGCCAGCACGTTTCCGCGCGCACGCAGCAGGTGGCTCACCTCGAACTCGGTCGGCAGCCGGCTGCCGCGCGTGACGCCGAGCTCCTCGCCGTTGAGCCACACCTTCGCGCACGAGTCGACGCCGTCAAAGCGCAGCACCGCAGGCTCGTCCGGCCAGCCGGCCGGCAGATCGAACGTGAGGCGGTGATCCCCTGTCGGGTTGTCCGAAGGCACCAGCGGCGGCTGCACCGGGAACGGGTAGTGCACGTTGGTGTAGGCCGGTTTCCCGTGTCCCTGCAGCTGCCAGTGGCCCGGCACCGTGAGCGTGTCCCAGCCGCTGTCGTCGAAGTCGTCGCGCGCGATCCCTTCGGGCGCGGCCGCCGGAGAGGGCGAGAGGCGGAACCGCCACGTCCCGGCCAGGCTCACCGACCGCGCGTCCGAAGAGAACGCGGCGCGGGCCAGTAGTGAGCCGTGGCCGGGGGCGGGGTCTTCGACGTACGACGACGACATGGATTCCTTTCAGCCCTTGAGGGCGCCGGCGGCGATGTTGCGGATGAAGTGCCGGGCACCGAAGAGGAACACGATGATCAGCGGCACGATCGCCACGAGTGTCCCGGCCATCACGACGCTGTAGTCCTTCACGTACACGCCCTGCAGCTGCGAGAGCGCCACCTGCAGCGTCACGTGGTTGGAGTCGATCAGCACGACCAGCGGCCACAGGTAGTCGTTCCAGGCGTTGACGAAGGTGAAGATGCCGAGGAACGCGAGCGCCGGGCGCAGCACCGGCAGCCCGACCGACAGGTACGTGCGGAAGAACCCCGCGCCGTCCATCCGTGCCGCTTCCAGCAGCTCGTCCGGGATGGCGCCGCGGGCGTACTGGCGCATCCAGAAGATGCCGAAGGCATTGGCGGCGGCCGGGATGATGAGCGCCTTGAGGTCACCGACCCAGCCGAAGTTCGCCATCAACGTGAACTGCGGGATCGCCGAGAGCTGCGTGGGCACCACGAACGTCGAGAGCAGGATGCCGAAGAGCACGCTGCTGCCCGGGAAGTCGTACTTGGCGAAGGTGAACGCCGCCAGCGAGTCGAAGAACAGCACCAGCAACGTGGTGACCACGGCGACGATCAGCGTGTTGAGCAGCGATCCGAAGAAGTCGATCTTCGCGAACACCTCGCCGATGTTGGCGAACAGGTGCCCGCCGAACGTCAGCCGCGGCGGGGTCGCGTAGATGTCGGCCGTGGTGTTGGACGCCATCACGGCGAGCCAGTAGTAGGGGAAAAGGGTGATCAGGGCGCCGACGATCAGCGCCACCAGCGTCAGCACCCGTGCGCGCCTGGTCGTCATCGGCCGGCTCCCTTGGTCTGGACCTGGCCGCGCTCGGGCCGCATCACGAGCCGCCAGTTGAGGATCGAGAAGAGGACGACGACCACGAAGATGCCCCACGCGATCGCCGCGCCGTAACCGAAGTCGTTGTCCGCGAAGGCCGTGTTGTAGAAGTAGAGGACCATCGTCATGCCCGCGCCGCCCGGGCCGCCGCGGTTGCCGAGCAGCACCTGCGACTCGGTGAAGATCTGCAGCCCGTTGATCGCCGACATCACCACGGAGAACAGCAGCACCGGCCGCAGCAGCGGCAGCGTGATGCGGAAGAACGTCTGCACCGGGCCGGCGCCGTCGATGCGGGCGGCCTCGAACACATCCGGTGGCAACGCTTGCAGCCCGGCCAGGAAGATGATCGCGTTGTAGCCCGTCCAGCGCCAGATGATCATGATCGAGATCGCGCCGCGAATGGCCCACGGGTCGCTCAGCCAATCGACGTTGCCGATGCCGAACAGGCCCAGGAACCAGTTCAGGATCCCGAACTCGTCGGAGAAGATCGAGCCGAACACCAGCGACATCGCCACGATCGAGGTCACGTTCGGCAGGAAGTACGCGACGCGCAGCACACCCTTGTACCGCACCGAAGAGTTGAGGCCGACCGCGATGAGCAGCGCGAGCGCCGTCATCGGGACCGTCGACATCACCCAGATGATCAGAGTGTTGCCGATCGAGTCCCAGAACGTGGTGTCCGACAGCAGGAACGCGAAGTTCTCCAGCCCGACGAACTTCATCGGGCCGACGCCGTCCCAGCGCTGCAGCGCGAGGTAGAGCGAGTACAGCACCGGGTAGACGCCGAAGATCGCGAACAGCACGAAGAACGGCGCGACGGCCAGGTACTGCGGCAGGTAGCGCCACCGTTTGCGGCGGCCGTCGGCGGTGTGGCGGACCGGGGCACGGCGGGCGCCGGCCGTCTCGGCGGGCAGGATCGCGGTCACGAGAGCACCCCCTGGCGGCGCAGCAGGCGTTCCACCGAAGCGCGGGCGTCGCGCCACGCGTCCTCGGGGTCCTTGCCCGCACTCTCCACATTGGTCAGTTCGTCGGTGAACGTGTCGCTGATCGTGATGTCCCACGGGCTGAAGTACACGGGCTGGACCTCCCGCGCGATCTTCGAGAACACGTCCATCGTCACCTGCCCGCCGAAGAACGGCTCGGGTGCGAGCAGCCGCGGGTCGGTGTAGGCCGACGGACTGGGCGGGAAGAGCCCCAGGTCCAGGAACGTCTGCGGCTGGTTCTGCGGCGACTGCAGCCACTTCACGATCTCGAACGCGGCGTGCGGGTCGGGGCAGTACTTCGTGATCGCCAGGAACGAACCGCCCTGGTTGCCCGCGCCGCCGGGTGGCCGGCACACACGCCACTTGCCCGAGGTGCCCGGCGCCGACTCCTTGAGCTCGCCGGTGATCCAGGAGGCGTTGACGAAGCTGAGCTCCTTGCCGCTGTTCCAGGCCGCGTGGCGGTCGATCGACTGGCCGTTGACGCTCTGCGAACCCGCGTACCCGGCGGTCAGGCCCATCCGGAACGCCTGCACGGCCCGGTCCCACGCGCGGCGCACCTGCGACTGGTCGTCGAGGTAGTGGTTGGCCCGGTCGAAGTACTTGCGCGGTTCCTGCGCGAGCGAGTACGTGAACACCGTCTTGGTGTCGGTGATCATGTAACGGCCGGGCAGCTTCTTCTGCACCTGCGCGCTGAACGCGAAGTAGTCGTCCCATGTGGACACGGCCGCGGCGACCTCGTCGGGTTCGCTCGGCAGGCCGGCCTGGGTGAACAGGTCGTGGCGGTAGTACAGCGCGGCCGGGCCGACGTCGACGGGAAACCCGAGCTGGAAGCCGTCGGGGCTGGTGCCCGCCTGCCACTTCCAGGGCAGGTACTCGTCGCGCACACCGGCCGCGCCGAGGCTGTTCAGGTCGACGAAGTGGTCGGTGTCGGCGAAGTAGGTGGCGATGTCGTCGCCGAGCATGGTGAAGTCGGGCAGGTAGGCCTCGCCGGCCAGCGCGGCGAGCAGCCGCTGTTTCAGCTCGCCGCTGACCTGCGAAGGGGTCAGCCTGTCGGCGGCGAACCGCTTCACGGCCTCGCCGAGCACGGCGTCGGACAGGCCGTTCGAGGTGTACCAGAGCGTGATCCGCCCTGGGTTGGCGGTCGTGGGACTGGTGCAGGCAACTGCCCCGAACGCCGCGGCGCCGAGTGCCGCCGCGCCGGTCAGGAACCGTCGTCGAGTCAACGTCATCGGGGACCCTCCGGAGAGCTCCGTGAACGCTCCCGTGAACGTTCACGAATTGCCCGGAAGTGTGCGCGAGGTGCCGTGAGGTGTCAAGCGGAGAGGCTCAGGCGGATTCGCGGACCAGCAGCTCGGCCTGGATCACGAGCTCGTCGGCCGACAGGGGAGTCGCGCCGGTGAGCAGGCGCGCGGCCTGGTCGATCGCGAGGGCGCCCAGCCGGCGCGTGTCGAGGGCGACGCTGGTCAATGCCGGGTCCACGACGGTGCCGAGCTGGAGCCCGTCGAACCCGACCACGGCGAGGTCGTCCGGCACCCGGCGCCCGAGGCGGCGGGCGGCGCGCAGGGCGCCCATGGCGATGATGTCGTTGAAGGTGAACACGGCCGTCACGTCGGGGTGCTCGGCCAGCAGCGCCTCCAGGGCCGCGGCCCCGCCGTCCACCGACTGGGCGGCCCGCTCGACGACCTCGGCTTCGAGCCCGTGCGCGGCGACCGCGGCGGCGAACCAGTCGCGCCGGACGCTCGGCTCGGCGCGGCCCGCGTGGTCGAGCATGCCGATGCGCCGGTGACCGGCTCGCACGAGGTGCGTGATCGCGGCCTGCACGCCGTCCGCGCCCTCGACCCGGATCGAGCTGAACCGGGGCGTGTGGTGTTCGCGGCCGATGAGGACCACGGGGATGCCGCGGGTGAAGCGGTCGAGCTCGTCCTCGGGCCGGCTGAAGTAGCCGACGACGGCGTCGACCTGCGAACCGATCACCTGCAGCGTGCCGAGTTCTTCCTCGGCGCTGTCGGAGGTGTCGTACACGACCACGTGCCAGCCGCGGGCGCGCGCGGCCTCGAGCGCGGCGGCGGCGACCTCGGTGAAGAACGGGTTGAGCAGGTCGGGGATCACGAGCCCGATCGTGGTGGTGTCCTGGCGCACGAGGCCGCGGGCGAACCGGCTCGGCCGGTAGCCGAGCTCACGGGCCGCGTCGAGCACCCGCTGTTTCGTGGTGCCGTCGATCTCGGCCTTGTCGTTGAGCGCCCGCGACACGGTCTGGCGCGACACCCCCGCGCTGCGGGCGACGTCGTGGATCGTCACCTTCCGGGACGTTTCCGACGACACCATCACCGACCTCCCGCCGTGCGACGCGTCCGCGCCGCCGGATCCGAGTATGCCCGCACCGCACACGCCGGGCCGGGAACGGTGCCCGGCCGGGCGTGTGCGGTACGGCCCGGTGCCGGGCTCAGGCGTTGTCGCCGACGCGCGCGCCGCGCCGGCGCGCCACGATCCGCCAGCCGACCGCCAGGACGATCGCGAGCACGGGAATGGAGTAGAACGCGATCTTCTCGGCGCCGTCGGAGAAGCCCATCAGCACGACCACCAGCAGGAGGAACCCGAGCGTGGCCCAGCCGGTGTAGGGCGCGCCCGGCATGCGGTAGCTCGGCCGTTCGACCTCGCCGCGCAGCGCGGCCTGGCGCATCCGGATCTGCGAGTAGATGAGCGTGGCCCACGTGGCCACCACGCCGAGCGACGCCACCGCGATGGCGATGTCGAAGGCCTCCTGCGGCACGATGTAGTTCAGCACCACGCCGAGCACGTAGACGATCGATGTGAACAGGATGCCGCCGTAGGGCACGTGACGGTTGTTCATGCGGCCGACGAACTTCGGCGCCTCGCCGTGGTCGGCCAGCGCCCGCAGGATGCGCCCGGTCGAGTAGAGACCCGAGTTGCACGACGAGAGCGCGGCCGTGAGCACTACGGCGTTCATCACGTCGCCGATGCCGCCGATGCCCAGGCGCGAGAAGACGGTGACGAACGGGCTTTCGCTGCCGCTGTAGAACGACCACGGCATCAGCATCGCCAGCAGCAGCACCGAACCGACGTAGAACACGCCGATGCGCCAGACGACACCGTTGATCGCCTTCGGCAGCACCTTGCGCGCGTCCTTGGTCTCGCCGGCCGCGATGCCGACGACCTCGATCGCGGAGTAGGCGAAGATCACGGCCTGCAGGGTCATGAGCGCGATGCCGATGCCCGCGGGGAAGAAGCCGCCGTGGTCGGTCAGGTTGTGCACACCGGCCGGGGTGCCGCCGATGTCGGCGCCCGCGAACACGAGGCCGATCGCCGTGATCAGGAAGACGACGATCGCGAGCACCTTCACCACGGAGAACCAGAACTCCAGCTCGCCGAACAGCTTCACGCTCACCAGGTTCACGCCGAGCAGCACGCCGAGCGCGACGAGCGCGGTGATCCACTGCGGCACGTCGGGCAGCCACTTGTGCACGTAGATCGCGACGGCGGTGATCTCGGCGATGCCGGTCATCGCCCAGTTCACCCAGTACATCCAGCCGGAGACGAAACCGGCCCACGGCCCGATGAACTTGCGGGCGTAGGTGACGAAACTTCCCGAACTCGGTTCGTGCAGGACGAGCTCACCGAGTGCGCGCATGACGAAATACGCGGCGATGCCGCAGATGGCGTAGGAGAGCACCAGCGACGGGCCGACCTGCTGGAGCTTGCCGCCGGCCCCGAGGAAGAGGCCGACACCGATCGCGCCGCCGATCGCGATCATCTGCACCTGGCGGTTGCCCAGTGCTTTCGTGTAGCTGTCGCCTTCGCCTGCGACCACTGTGGAATCCATGGTTGCGTGACGCTAGCGGTGCGGGCGCGCGTGACCAAGCACACCAAGGAAGACTTAAGGTGTGCGACACCTCACTCGGGGAAAATCCCGTGAAAACGCTCCCTCGATTTGACAGCGGCACCATTCTTCCGGTGACTTGATCAAGGCTTGATTCGCGCGGGCCGGCGATTACGGTGACCGGGATTTCGGAATATCTCTCAGGTTCGCGGGGAACTTCAGGAACACTTCCGTGGCCGGGAGGGTAATGCGGCGGGCGCGCACGCGCGACGGCCGTTACCTTCGCGACATGACCACCGAACTGCCCGCGTCCCAGCTCTCCGTGTCCATCGTGGACGAGATCGAGCAGCTGAAAGGCACCTACCCGGGTTACCGCCGGGCCCACGCCCGGGGCGTCTGCTACGACGCCACTTTCGTCCCGTCCGGCGTCGCCGCCGACCTCACCACGGCGGCGCACCTGCGGGGCGAGCCCGTGCGCGCGACCGTGCGGTTCTCGCACACCGACACCAACCCGCACTTGCCCGACGCCGGCACGGCCGTGCGCGGGCTCGCGGTGAAGTTCCACCTCCCGGGTGGCGGCAACACCGACATCGTCGGCGTGAACCTCGACCGGTTCATCGCCGCGACGCCCGAGGACTTCCTCGCGTTGCTCAAGTCGGCCGAGCCCGACCCGGCCACCGGCGCGCCCGACCTCGGCAAGGTGCAGGCCCACGTCGGCGCGCACCCGAGCGCGGGCCCGGGCCTGTTCACCGCCTCGCAGCTGCCCACGCCGGTCAGCTACGGCACCACCACCTACTGGGCGATCCACGCGTTCTTCTGGCGCGCCGCCGACGGTTCCCTGCGCCCGGTGCGTTACCGCTGGGTGCCCGAGGCCGGCGACCACGTGCTCGCCGCCGGAGAGGGCGGCGACTGGTCGGCCGAGCACCTCACCGGTGAGCTCGGCGAGCGGCTGGCGCGCGGACCGGTCGAGTTCACGCTCAAGGTGCAGCTCGGCGAGCCGGGCGACCCCACGAACGACGCCACGCTGGTCTGGCCCGAGGACCGCACGGAGGTCACGGCCGGCCGGCTGGCGATCACCGCCGAGGTCACCGACCAGAAGCATTGGAACTCCCAGGTCTTCGACCCCACGCTGCTCACCGAGGGCATCGAGCTGTCCGACGACCCGATCCTGGCCGCCCGCAGCGCGATCTACGCGGTCTCCTACGACCGGCGCAGTCACGACCGCTGACCGGGTGCGGGGTCAGATGAGCGTGCTCATCGTGGTGGCCGCCTTCAGCCCCGAGCCGGTGAGGATGACGGCGGTCCTCTCTCCGGGCGCGAGCACGCCGTCGGCGCGGAAGAGGTCGACGGCGGCCGCCGCGGTGGCGCTGGTCGGCTCGGCGTAGAGGCCGATCCGCGGGAGCTCCCGCGCGGCGCGGGCGATCTCGTCCTCGGCGATCGCCACCGTCGCCCCGCCCGAGCGGCGGATCGCGGCGAGCACCTCGGGGAGGCGGACCGGTTCGCGGATGGCGGTGCCCTCGGCGATCGTCGGCGCGAACTGCGTCGGCACGGCACTGTCGGCACCGGCGCGGAAGGCGGCGTCGATCGGCGCGCAGTTCGCGGGCTGCGCGACGAGCAGGCGCGGCCGCTTCGCGATCGCGCCGGAGGCGAGCAGCTCGCCGAACCCCAGGTCGAGGCCGAGGACGATGCTGCCCGCGCCGGCCACGGTCACGACCGTGTCCGGCGCGGTGTACCCGAAGTCCTCCCACAGCTCGTACGCGAGGGTTTTGGTGCCCTGCAGGAAAAACGGGTGCCAGTTGTGGCTCGCGTAGGTGGTTTCACCGGATCGGCGCAGGGCTTCGGCGGCGGTGTCGTCGCGGGTGCCCGGCACGAGGTCCACGGTCGCGCCGTACGCGCGGCTCTGCAGGATCTTCGCGGGCGACGTCGCCTCCGGCGCGAGGATCGTGGCCGCGATGCCCGCGGCGGCCGCGTAGGCCGACACCGAGGAACCGCCGTTGCCGGAGCTGTCTTCGAGGACCTCGCGCACGCCGGCTTGGGCGAGTGCCGAGAGCATGACGCTGCTGCCGCGGTCCTTGAAGCTCCCCGTGGGGCTGAACCACTCGAGCTTGAACCGCGTGTCGTGCCCGCGCCACGGGCGCTCGACCAGCGGCGTGCAGCCCTCGCCGAGCGAGATCGGCCGCAGATCGCCGGGCAGCGCGGCGCGGTAGCGCCACAGCGACCGCGTGGCGGTGTCCACCTGCTCGCGCGTGATGCCCGGCAGCGCTTCCACGGTGAGCGGCGCGCCGTCGTCCCCGCACCAGCGCAGTGCGTCGAGCGGGTAGCGGCGGCCGGAGCGTTCGTCCACGTAGTCCACGAGGGACACTCTGGCCACGCTCACGCGTCCGGTCAATGTGACGGTCGCCGGAGCCTCGGACCTGCCCGGTGTCACCGGAACGAGTGGCTATCCACAGTGGACACCTCGCCCTACGGTGGACCCGCGGGAACGACCGCCGAGCGGGTGACGAGGAGGGCGCATGACGGCCACCGCCGAGGTGACGCAGGAGGAGCCGGCCGCGCTGGGGGCCGGGTTGTCGCGGCGGAAGATCAACGCGGTGTTCGGCGCGGTGCTGCTCGGCATGCTGCTCGCGGCGCTGGACCAGACGATCGTGGGCACCGCGTTGCCCACGATCGTGGGTGACCTCGGCGGGGCGGGGCACCTGTCGTGGGTCGTCACCGCGTACTTGCTGGCCGAGACGATCATGACCGTGGTCGTCGGCAAGCTCGGCGACCTGTTCGGGCGCAAGCTGATGTTCCAGCTGTCCGTCGTGATCTTCGGGGTCGGGTCCTTCTTCTGCGGCTTCGCCGACAGCATGGTGTGGCTCATCGTGTGGCGGGCCGTGCAGGGACTGGGCGGCGGCGGCCTCATGGTGACCTCGACAGCGCTCATCGCCGACGTCGTGCCACTGCGCGAGCGCGGCAAGTACCAAGGCGCGCTCGGCTCGGTGTTCGGCGTGGTGACCGTGGCCGGGCCGATGCTCGGCGGCTTCTTCGTGGACCACCTGTCGTGGCGCTGGGCGTTCTACGTGAACATCCCGCTGGTCGTCGTGGTGCTCATCGTGGCCGCGTCCGCGATGCCCAACGCGCGAGCCGCCCTCAAGCCCGTGATCGACTACCTCGGCATCCTGCTCATCGGCCTCGCCGCCACCGGGCTCGCTCGTCACGAGCTGGGGCGGCACCACGTACGCGTGGGGCTCGCCGACGATCATCGGGATGGCGGTCGGCTCGATCGTGCTGCTCGGGCTGTTCGTGCTGGTGGAGCTCCGGGCGAAAGAACCGATGCTGCCGATGCGGCTGTTCCGGAACCCCGTGTTCACCGTGGCCGGGATCATGAGTTTCGTCGTCGGCTTCGCGATGCTCGGGGCGCTGTCCTACCTGCCCACTTACATGCAGTACGTGCAAGGCGTCTCGGCGACGTCGTCCGGGGTGCGGCTGCTGCCGATGGTGCTGGCATTGCTGTTCGCGTCGATCCTTTCGGGTAACCTCGTGAGCCGCACGGGCCGGTACAAGATCTTCCCGCTGGTGGGCTCCGCCCTGATGACAGCCGGGCTCTACCTGCTCTCGCGCCTCGACCCGGACACCGGGTTCTGGGAGTCGGCGCTGTACATGGCGGTGCTGGGTCTCGGGATCGGCCTCGGCATGCAGGTCCTCACCATCGCGGTGCAGAACACGGTCGACTACCGCGACATCGGCGTCGCCACGTCCGGCGTCACGTTCCTTCGGTCTATCGGCAGCTCGTTCGGCGCGGCGATCTTCGGCACGGTCTACGCCAACCAGCTCGGCCCGAACCTGGCCGGCGCTCTCGCGGCGCACCCCCTGCCACCGGGAGTCGATCCGCGGGCGACGCAGGTGCCGCAGGCGTTGCACCAGCTTCCCCCGACGGTGTCACAGCCCGTGATCGCCGCGTACAGCGATTCACTGCATGTGGTGTTCTTGTCGGCCGCTCCGGTGGGCCTCGTCGCGCTGGCGCTGGCGTTCTTCCTCAAGGAGGTGCCGCTGCGTGACACGTCCAGGGCGGCCGCACCCGATCTCGGCGACGGGTTCGCGATGCCCGAGGCGCGCGACCACGACCGCGAGCTGGAACGGGCCATCGCCACGCTCTTCTTCCGCGAGCGGCGCAAGGTCGCGCCCGCCATCGCGGCGCGCTCCGGTTCCGAGCTCGACCACGGTGGCCTGTGGTGCCTCGTGCAGGTCCACCTGCGTGAACGCCGTGGCGAACCGGCGACGCTCACGGCGATCGGGCAGCACTACGGCGTGCCCCCGCAGGTGCTGGAACCCGCGTTCGCGCGGCTGGAGCTCACCGGGTACCTCAGGTTCTCCGGCGGGAGCTGGGCGCTCACGGAGGCCGGGCGCGAGGAGTTCGGCAAGCTCGTGCGCGCCTGGCGCGACTGGCTGGCCGAGCGGCTCGCCGACTGGGGCACCGGCGACCGCGCCGAGCTCGACGCCGCGATCGGCCGCGTCGCCGCGCGCGTGCTCGACCAGAGTGCTGACGCTGAGCGCACGGGCCGCCACGCGCTGGTCTGAAAAAAACGGGACGTTGCGGGCGGGGCGTTAACATCGCCGGAACGAACACCCCCTACTGTTCCCGGACCATGTCGGTGGATGAGTCAGTGGTCACGATCCCGGAAGACGCGGACAGCCGTGTGGAGCCCCACACCAGCAGTGCCGTACGGTCACGCTCCGTGCGCTTCCGTTGGCTGCCCTGGGCCGCGGCTCTCCTGGGCCTGTTGTCGTTCCTCCTCGTGCGCGGGAGCCTGACCGACGACGGGTACATCACCCTCGCCTACGCGAAGAACCTCGCGCTCCACGGCGAATGGGCGCTGGTGCCGGGCATCACGGCGAACTCGGCGACCTCGCCGCTCGACGTGCTGCTGCTCGGGCTGCTCACGCTCGTCACGCGGGTCAGCGGTGCGGCTCACCCGGTGGTCGCGCTCGGCGCGCTCACCGTGCTCTCGTCCGCCGCCATCGGCTGGGCGTGGCAGCGCCTGGCGCGCTCGTTCGGGCTGGCGACGTGGGTCGGCCTGCTCGGCGTGGTGATCGTGGTCGTGAACCCGTTCCTCCTTTCGGCCACGGGCCTCGAGGTCCTGCTGGTGCCGGCGATCCTCCTGTGGCTCACGGTGTTCGCCGTCGAGGGCCGGCCGGTCCTGTTCGGGGTGTTCGCGGCGCTGACGGTGCTCACCCGCCTCGACCTGGTCGTGTTCGTCCTCATCATCACGTTCGGCACGCGCGCCATCCGACAGCATTTCTGGCGCGCGTTCGGCACGGCCGTGCTGGTCGCCGCGCCGTGGTTCCTGTTCAGCTGGTTCGCGCTCGGCTCGTTCATCCCCGACACCCTGGTCATCAAGCAGGACCAGGAAGGCCTCTTCGGCGCCTGGGGCTACTTCAGCGGCCCGGTGATGTACTTCCTGTACCAGCCGGTGACGGTGATCTTCACGTTCGCCGCGGCGGTCGCGGGTGCCGTGATCCTGCTGGCCTGGCTCGGGCTGCGCTTCGCGCGTCGCTGGGAGGACTTCCCGGCTCTGGCGCCGGTCGTCGGGCTCGGCATGGGCGGTGTCGTCTACTACATCGTGTACTCGACGCTCGGCGTCGGCCCGTACCACTGGTACTACGTGACGCCGACGGCCACGATCGGGTCGTTCGCCGTGCTCATGACCGGCATCTGGCTGGCTGAGTCCGGCCGTCGGCCGGGGCTGCGCAAAGCCGCGCCGCTCACGGCGCTGGGTCTGGCCTGGGTGACCGCGCTCGGCATGGTGTCGATCGACCTCGCGCAGGGCGTGCCGTGGCCCTCGCCGGTCATCTTCGGCAACTGGGCGAGCTCGACCGACTACGCGCGGGTGGGCCGCGAGCTCGGGCAGCGGCTCAACGGCGCGTCGGTGGCGGGGCCGGGGGAGATCGGCACGCTCGCGTACTACTGCGACTGCCAGATCCTCGACGTGTTCTCCGACCGCAGCCAGGTCGCGTCGATCGTGCGCAAGCGGATCGCGGAGGACGGGGCCGTCTCGCGGCTCGGCCTGCGCATCAACTACCACTGGTTCGACCGGAATCAGCCGCCGCGCCAGGTAGACTACCGGCTTCTTTACGGCAAGGGCCCGGCTTCGGGACCCGACTCGTGGACGGTGTACTCGGCCGCCAAGGGCATCGGGCACTTCACGCTGGAGCCCGCGCGCTGAGACCCTGCCCGACCCCTCCCGACGAGGAGTCCGCGTGGCATCGACCAGCACCACCGCACCCGGCGACGTCGAGGACGCCGGACCGGCACCGCGCCGCCACGGCGTGCTCGCGCTCGTGGTCGCCGTGCTCTCGGCCGGCGCGTTCGCGTTGTTCCGCAACCACCTGATCGACGACACCTTCATCACGCTGTCTTATGCCCGCAACCTCGCTTTCCACGGGCACTGGGGCCTGATCGAGCTGGGCACGTCGAACACGGCGACCTCGCCCTTGAGCGTGCTGGTGCTGGCCGGGCTGACGCTGGTGGTGCGCGACGCCGTGGTGGCCGCGGCGATCCTGTACGTGCTGTGCCAGGTCGTGATCGCCGTCGGCCTGGCCCGCCTGGGTGACCGGGCGGGCCTGCCGCAGTGGTTCTCGCCGCTGGCGGTCGCGCTGCTCACCGTGAACCCGCTGCTGATCTCGTCGATCGGGCTCGAGGTCGAGTTCGGCGTGGCGGCGGTGGTGTGCCTGCTGGTGTTCTCGGCCGAGCGGCGGCCGGTGCTCGTCGGCGTGGCCACGGGCGTGCTCGTGCTCATCCGGGTGGACCTGGTGCTGATCGCGATCGTGGTGGTCCTCCTGCGGGTGCGGTTCTGGGCCGGGCTCGGCAAGTCGCTGCTGACGGCGGTGGTCGTCGCGCTGCCGTGGTTCGTGTTCAGCTGGTTCGTGCTCGGGTCCGCGGTGCCGGACACGCTGATCATCAAAACGCTGCAGAAGTCCTGGGGCGCCTACGGGTTCTCGAACGGCCCGGCGCTGTACGAGAGCGTTTTCCCTGGGGCGACGTGGCTTTCGTTCCTCCCGGCGGCGCTGGGCGTGGTCGCTTTCGCCGTCTGGCTCCTCACGCTGGTGCGGCGCGGCCCCGCGGCGAGGACACTGCTGCCGTTCGTGGCGCTGGTGCCGGCCGGGGTCGTGCACTACATGGCGTACTCGCGGCTACACGTACCGCCTTATCACTGGTACTACGCGCCGAGCATCGCCGTGACCACGCTCTTCTTCGCCGCAGCAGTCGCCGCCGTGGCCGGGCGCGCACCGGCGGTGGCCCGCTGGACGGCCGGGGCGCCCGCGGTGCTGGCGGCGGTCGGGCTCGTGGTCGTGAGCGCGGCGTTCTACGCGTGGGGCGGGCTGCCACGGCCGTTCGCGCCGATCATGTCCAACCACACCACCACCGCCGAGTACGAGCGAATCGGGCCGGAGCTGGGCCGGCTCGTCGGTACCGGCACGGTGCGCAGCGGCGGGGAGATCGGGGTGCTCGCATACAGCTGCGGCTGCTCGATCGTGGACCTGTTCGACGACCGCGGCGCGGTCGGCCCGGCGATCGCGCAGCGCGAGGCGACCATGGGCTCGTTCGGCCGCAAGCTCGTCGACCTCAACTTCCACTACTTCGACTACGGCGCGGTGGCCGTGAAGCCCGAGTACGCGCTGGTCCCGACCTCGGTCGGCGCGACCGCGCCGGCAAACGTGCTGGCGCAGTGGCGGATCGCGTCGCCGTGGGCCGGCGAGCAGGTGCTCTACCTCGTGCGCGGCGACGGGACCTGACGTGGGCCGGGCCGTGGCCCCTGGGCGTCTCCCGGCCGAGCCGGGGGAGCCCGCGAGACGCGGCCGTGGCCGGGCGGTGCTGTGGCCGGCCACGGTGGCCGCGGTCTCGGCCGTGGTGTTCCTCGGCGTCAAGGGAAGCCTGATCGACGACTCGTTCATCACGCTCGGGTACGCGCGCAACCTCGCTGAGCACTTCCACTGGGGCCTGGTCGAGGCCGAGACGGCGAACTCGGCGACCTCGCCGTTGAACGTCCTGCTGCTCGCGCTCGGCGGCACGCTCACGCGGGTCGCGGGCGGCCAGGTCCACCCGGTGGCCGGCGCGGGACTCGTGTTCGTGGCGGAGATGACAACCGTGGGCTGGGGGTTCGCGCGCATCACCCGGGCGCTGCGGCTGCCGTTTTTCACGGCTGTGGCGGGGACGGCGGCGATCCTGGTCAACCCGTTCGTTCTGTCGGCGACGGGGCTGGAGGTGCACCTGATTTCGGCGGTGCTGGTCCTGCTCACGGCGTACGCGCTGGAGGGCCGGGCGATCGGGTTCGGCGTGGTGGCCGGGCTCGCGGTGCTGGTGCGGCTGGATCTGGTGGTCTTCGTGGTGCTGTTCGCGCTGGGGGTCGGCGCGCTGCGGCGCCGGCTGCTGCCCGTAGTGGGCGTGGCGCTCGCGGTGTGCCTGCCGTGGTTCGTCTTCAGCTGGTTCGCGCTCGGCTCGGCGATCCCGGACACCTTCCTGATCAAGACGACGCAGGGCGCGTTCGGCGAGTACACCTACGGCAACGGGCCGGAGTACTACCTCGACCCGAAGCGCTGGAAGGCGACGCTGGTGGCGTTCGCCCCGGCTGCCGCCGGGCTGGTGGCGCTGCTCGGCTGGCTGGGGTGGCTCGCGGTGCGCCGGGAACAGGCCGCGCGGTTCGGGCCGGTGGGCGTGCTGGGTGCGGGAGGGTTGGCGTACTACGGCGCGTACTCGCTGCTCGGCGTGCCGCCCTACCAGTGGTACTACGTGGCGCCGATCGTCGCGCTCACCGTGGTGTTCGTGGTCGCAGCCGGTTGGCTGGCCCGCGGCGGCGCGTTCCGGGTGGGCGTGGCGAGCCTGGCGTTGGCGCTCGCGGTGCTGCCGGCCGGATACCTCGACGTGCAGCGCGGGGTGCCCTGGACGGCGCCGCCGATCTTCGGCAACTGGGCCACGGCGGCGGACTACGCCCGCGTCGGCCGGGAAATCGGCGCGCGGGTCGGCGACGCGACGGTGGCGGCCCCGCCCGAGATCGGCACCCTCGCGTACTTCTGCGAATGCGCGATGGTCGACACGTTCGCCGACCAGGGCCGCGTCGTCCCGTTGGTGGCGCAGCGCATCGCGCAGGCGGGACCGGTGGGTGGATTCCTGCTGCGGATGGACTACCACTGGCTCGACACCGCTCGCCGGCCCCGGCCGGTGGACTACCGCCTCGACTGGAGCTGGGCGCCGATCTCCGGGCCGGACACGTGGCACCTGTCCTCACCGGCGACGGGCGACGGCTGGGTGCGGCTCGTGCGGATCTGATCGCGCCCGCGCCCCGCAGCGGTTACCGTCACGGCATGGCGAAAGACTCGGCGGTGGAGGTCGCGGTCGGGGACCGCATGGTGCGCATCTCCAACCCGGACCGGGTGTACTTCCCGGCCCGGGGCGAGACAAAGCTGGACCTGGTGAACTACTACCTGTCGGTGGGCGAGGGCATCGTGCGCGCCCTGCGGGAGCGCCCGTGCATGCTGCACCGGTTCCCTTCGGGCGTCGCGGGGGAGAAGGTGCACCAGAAGCGTGTGCCGAACGGTGCGCCGCCGTGGCTGGAGACCGTGCGGGTGCACTTCCCGCGCTACGGCCGCTACGCCGACGAGCTGTGCGTGACGGAGGCGGCGCACGTCGCGTGGGCGGTGCAGATGTCCACTGTGGAGTTCCACCCGTGGAACTCGCGTCGCGCGGACACGGAAAAGCCCGACGAGTGGCGGATCGACCTCGACCCGATGCCCGACTGTCCCTTCGACACGGTCCGCAGCGTCGCGCACGTCGTCCATGAGGTGCTGGACGAGCTCGGCGCCGTCGGCTGGCCGAAAACCTCCGGCGGGAGCGGGCTGCACGTCTACGTGCGCATCGAACCCCGCTGGGGCTTCGCCGACGTGCGCCGCGCGGCGCTGGCCTTCGCGCGCGAGGTGGAGCGGCGCGCGCCCGACGAGGTCACGACCACGTGGTGGCGCAAGGACCGCGATCCGAAGAAGCTTTTCGTGGACTACAACCAGAACGCGCGTGACCACACGATCGCCAGCGCGTACTCCGTGCGCGGCGTGCCGGAGGGCACCGTGTCGACGCCCATCCGCTGGGACGAGGTCGACGACGTCGAGCCGCGCGAGTGCACCATCGCCACAGTGCCCGCGCGCTTCGCGGAGCTGGGCGACCTACACGCGGGTATCGACGACGCGGTGTTCTCCCTGGAGCCCCTGCTGGAATGGGCCGACCGCGACGGCCTGGAAGCCGATGACTCTTGATGATCAGGCGATCCGGGAGGCGGCGGCTCCGTTGTGCAGGAAGCGGGCTCGGCCGTGCTCGTCCGAGCCGACCAGGGACAGGACCTGGTGGCCGTCGAACTTCGGCTCGAGCGTGATGATCGTGCTGTCGCCGAGGCGGACGACCTCGACGCGGCTCTCGCGCTTGCCGAGGAGGGACGCGGCGAGCTCGCTTCGAGGGTGGTAGGTGAGAAACGCGCGGTCGTTCTCGACGGCGAGGGCGATGTCGTACAGCGTGGTGCGGTAGGTGCCGCACATGCGGTCCGCGTCGATCGGAGTGGGGTTCGCGGGCGGCACGGGGAGCGGTGCCGTCCCGACGCCGGCGAGCTCCCCGAGCACCGTGCTGAAGATTTCGTGCGCCAGCGGTTCACCGCCCGCGCTGTTGGTCAGCACCGCCACCGCGACGCCGGCCGAGGGGACGACGCGCAGGAACGCCTTTTGTCCTTTGGAGACGCCGGTGTGGCCGAGCACGCGGTCCTGGTAGAGCATCCAGCCGAGCCCCCAGCCGAGGATGCCGCCGCCGAAGTCCGGGACGGACTCGAGCTGGGGTTCGCGCAGTGCCGCGAGCGTCTCGTCGGTGAGGTGCAGGCGGACGAACTCCAGCAGGTCGCGCGCACTCATCGCGAGGTGCGAGCCGCTGGGCACGCAGTGGTAGCGGGCCGCCCACGACGTGGTGGGCACGAGCTCTCCGCCGGCCTCGACGTGGCCGACCGCGGCGCGGTGCAGGATCGCCTCGTACGGGTCGGTGGCGACGGTCCGCAGCCCCAGCGGTGCCACGAGGTGTTCGCGCAGCACGTCGTGGAAACGCTTGCCGCGCACCACCTCCACGAGCCTGCCGAGCAGCGCGTACCCGCTGTTGGAGTAGGAGAAGAGCGTGCCTGGTGGAAGGAGCTGGTCCGCGTCGGCGAGGGCGGCGACGAACTTCTCGATCGCGTCGTCGTTGCGACCGGTGTCGACGTAGTGGTTGCCGTCGAGGCCGCCGGTGTGGGTGAGCAGGTGGCGGGCGGTCAGCGATGCGGTGGCGGCCGCGTCGCTCAGCCGGAAACCGGGCACGTACTCGCGAACGGGACGGTCGAGATCCAGCACGCCCTCGCTCACCAGTTGCCGGACCAGGGTGGCGGTCCAGATCTTGGTGATCGAGCCGATCTTGAACACCGAGTCGGACGTGGTCTCGACTCCCGTGCGCAGGCTCAGCACACCCGCGGCCTCGTCCCGGATCTTCCCGTCGGCCAGCACAGCCACCTGCGCGCCCGGTACGTCGTACTTCGTGATGAGCTCGCCCAGGTTCCACCCCATCCCGGCAACCTAGCGGCCGTTGCACCCGCGAGATCGCGCCGGCTTCCCGATTGTGTGGTGCGATCGGCCCCCGGCCGATCCGACCGCACAATCGGGAAGCCGGCTCAAAGGCGATCTCGCACGCCCCGACGGAGTCGGGGCAGAGTTACAGCCGTTCGATGATGGTCGCGTTGGCGAGGCCGCCGGCTTCGCACATGGTTTGCAGGCCGTAGCGGCCGCCGGTCTGCTCCAGTACGGACAGCAGCGTCGTCATGAGGCGCCCGCCGCTCGCGCCGAGGGGGTGGCCGATCGAGATGGCGCCGCCGTTGACGTTGACCTTGTTCAGGTCCGCACCGAGCTCCGCCTGCCACGCCAGCACGACGCTGGCGAAGGCTTCGTTGACCTCGAACGCGTCGATGTCAGACAGCTTCAACCCTGCGCGGTCGAGCACCTTGCGGGTCGCGGGGATCACGCCGGTGAGCATGTAGAGCGGGTCGTCGCCGACCACCGAGAACGAGTGCAGGCGCGCCCTCGGCTTGAGGCCGAGCTTCTTCGCCGTGTCGGTGCTGGTGATGAGCACCGCGGAGGCGCCGTCGTTGATCGGCGAGGAGTTGCCCGCCGTCACGCGCCAGTCGATCTGCGGGAAGCGCTCCGACCAGAGGTCGGCCTTGAACGCCGGCTTGAGGCCCGCGAGGACCTCGGACGTGGTGCCCGGGCGCACCGACTCGTCGGTGGTCACGTCGACGAGCGTGCCGTTGGGGCCCGGCGCCTTGAGCGCGGCGACCTCGCCGGCGAACTTGCCGTCGGCCCAGGCCTGGGCCGCGTGGCGGTGGCTCTCGGCGGAGTACGCGTCGAGCTGCTCGCGCGAGAAGCCCCACTTGGCGGCGATGAGCTCCGCGCTGATGCCCTGTGGCACGAGGCCCTCGGGGTAACGGGCGGCGACACCGGCGCCGAACGGGTCCTTGCCGGCCATCTGGCTGCCCATCGGCACGCGGCCCATGGACTCGATGCCGGAGGCGATGGCGATGTCGTAGGCGCCGCTCAACACACCCTGCGCGGCGAAGTGGATGGCCTGCTGGCTGCTGCCGCACTGGCGGTCGACGGTCACGGCGGGCACCGACTCCGGCAGCCCCGCGGCGAGCGCGGCCCAGCGCGCGGTGTTCATGCTCTGCTCGCCGATCTGCCCGACCGCGCCGCTGATCACGTCGTCGATCAGCGCGGGGTCGATGCCGGTGCGTTCGACCAGCGACCGGATGGCGTGTGCGTGCAGATCGACCGGGTGGACCCCCGCCAGCTGCCCCGTGGGCTTGCCCTTGCCGATCGGTGTCCGCACCGCGTCGACGATGACCGCGTCCCTCATGACCTGCCTCCTTGCATAGCCGCTTGATCCCGTTGTACGCGTTATGGGTTGGATAACACAACTCACTCGGCGAGGGTTGTCGGCCACCTCACACCCTGGTGGTGACGTGCTAGGTTGGAAATTCCTGCTGGGGTGTAACGGAGGTGGGACGGATGGCAACGCGAGGCCGGGAGTGCTCGATCGCGGACGCGCTCGAGGTGGTCGGCGAGCGGTGGAGCCTGCTCGCGCTCCGGGAGGTCCTGCTGGGCGAGCGGCGGTTCAACCAGATCGCCGAGAACACCGGGGCCAGCCGCGACATCCTGGCGGCGCGGCTGCGCAAGCTGGTCGACGCCGGCGTGCTCGAGAAGCGCCAGTACGAGGACCACCCGCCGCGCTTCGAGTACCTGCCCACGGAGTCCGCGAAGGCGCTCCAGCCGGTGCTGCTCGGCCTGATGCAGTGGGGCGACCGATTCATCCGCCAGGGCCCGCCGCCGACGGTGTACGAGCACGACTGCGGTGAACAGCTGCACGTGAAGAGCGTGTGCGCGCATTGCGGCGAGCCGATCGCGTCGAAAGGCCTGCACGCGGTCCGCGTGGGCGCGGTGCGCTGATCTTCCGCTGAAGCACACGGCTTCCGGGCCGGGCGGGCGCGTGCCAGGATGGCCGCGGAAGCCGTCCGGCCGGGCGGTGGTGCCGGGAAGGGGCGGCGTGCCGGAACGGATCCTGGTGACCGGCGGGACCGGTCAGCTCGGCAGGGTGGTCGTCGAACGCCTGGTGAAGGCGGGGGAGCAGGTGCGCGCGCTGAGCCGCCGGCGCCGCGGTGGAGGCGGCGCCGAATGGGTCGTCGGGGATCTGCGCTCCGGGCGCGGGATCGACACCGCGCTGGCGGGCTGCGACATCGTTCTGCACTGCGCCACCGATTACCGGCGCGAGGTCGCCACGATGCGCACGCTCGTCGAGGCCTCGCGTTGGACGGGCAACCCGCCGCACGTCGTGTACGTGTCCATCGTCGGCGTCGACCGCGTGCCGCTCGGCTACTACGCGGCGAAGCTCGCCGCCGAGCACGTGCTCGCGAGTTCCGGGCTGCCGCACACGATCCAGCGTGCGACGCAGTTCCACGCGCTCGTGCGCGCCGTGCTCGCGGGCGCGGCCCGGCTGCCGGTGGTCCCGGTGCCGCGCTGGCGGTTCCAGCCCGTGGACGTGCGCGACCTCGCGGTGCGCTTGGCCGAGCTGGCCAAGGCGGAGCCCGCGGGCCGGGCGCCGGACTTCAGCGGACCGGAGGTGCTGGCGGCGGCGGACCTGGCGAAGGCGGTGCTCGCCGCGAGCGGCCGGACCAAACGCGTGCTGCCGGTGCGGCTGCCCGGCGCGTTGTTCCGTGCCTACGCCGACGGCGGCAACCTCGCGCCCGGTCACGCCGACGGGGTGATCACCTTCCGGCAGTACCTGGCGGAGCAGGAGAATCCGGTGGCTCTGCGGTACCACTGACCGCGTGCGGCGAGACCAGCAGCTTCAGCACGTCGGCGAAGAGCGAGTCCGGCACCGCGGACGCTTCGACGCCGCGCTCCACCGCGAGCCCGTTGGACAGCGCCAGCACCACCACCGCGAGCTGTTCCGGCGGCAGCGGCAGCTCGACGCCGTGCTGGGCCGCGGCCCGCGTGATGGCCGCGGTGATGGCGTCGCGCAGCTGCGCCCGGCGCAATGAGAGTCCTTTGTGGACGGCCGGGTTGCGCATCGCGATTCCCCAATACTCCAGCAGAAGCCGGTGCCACGTCGCGTCCGTGTCGACGCCCGCGGCCAGCCGCGCGCCCGCCTCCGCGGTGGCCGCGCCGAGGTCGCTCAGCTCGTCGAACGCCGTGGTGGCCGAACGCATGCGCTCCACGATGTGCTCTTCCATGATGGTGAGCACGAGGTCGTCGCGGCCCTCGAAGTTCGAGTAGACCGCGCCCTTGGTGAGCCCGGCCGCCGCGGCGATGTCGTTGAGCGACGTGGCCGCGATGCCTTGCCGGGCGAACACCTCGCTCGCGGCGTCGATGATCTTGCGCCGGGTCTCGGCGCGGCTCGGGCGACGGCGCGGGGTCCGCGAAGGGGCCATGAGCCGGAGACTACAGCTCCCTCACCTGGACGTTTTTCGTTGACTGTGATCCAGGTCATCTGGTAAGCCTCTGAGCCGATACCGCTCGGTATTGAGTTGGAGGTCCCGTGCCCACTGTCAGCGTCGACATCCGCCGAAAGCTCTCCGCCCTCGCCGTCGTCACCGCGATGGCCGCGACGGTCTTCACGGCCGCCACGCCGTCCGCCACCGCCGCGCCGTCGACCGGAAATCCCGCGAGCGACCCGTTCTAGGCCCAGCCCTCGCCGTTCCCGGAAGTCGCGCCGGGCACCGTGCTCGACTCGCGCCCGGTCACCATCCGGGCGCTGACCCTGCCCGCGCCGGTGCGCGCGTGGCAGGTGAAGTACCGCTCGACCGACACCGACGGTGCCGCCATCGCAGACGTCGCCACGATCATGCAGCCGGTGAACCCGCCGGCGGCCGGCGCGCGCAAGCTCGTGTCGTACCAGACCGCGCAGGACGGGCTGACCACCGACTGCGCGCCTTCATACGTCCTCACCACGGGCACCGCGCTGCCGGCCGAGGAGCTGGCGCTGATGCTGCCGCTGGTCGCGGCCGGCTACACCGTGGTGACCGCCGACTATGAAGGTCCGGACTCCGAGTGGGCGGCCGCCGCCAACGCCGCCCATGGTGTGCTGGACGGGATTCGCGCCGCGCAGTCGTTCCCGCCCGCCGGGCTCGCCGGCCCGAGCACGCCGACGGGCCTGATCGGCTACTCGGGCGGCGCGCTCGCCAGTGAGTGGGCCAACGAGCTGCAGCCGCGGTACGCGCCGGAGCTGAAGTTCGCCGGGGTCGCCGCCGGCGGCGTGCCGGCGGACCTCGACTACATCGCCCGCCACATCGACGGCGGCCCGTTCGCGGGCATCTACGTGGGCGCCGCCGTCGGGCTGGCCCGCGCGTACCCGGAGATCGACACGGACACGCTGCTCAACGCGCGTGGCAAGCAGGCGTTCACCGAGGTCGGCGACCAGTGCATCGCCCAGTTCACGGTCGGACAGGCATTCCGGCGGATGCGCGACTACACGACCGTGCCGCAACTGCTCGAGGTGCCCGCGGTGAAGCGCGTGATCGCCGAGAACACCATGGGGCGCTTCAAGCCCGGCTCGCCGGTCTACGTCTACCAGGGCGTGTTCGACGAGCTGGCGTTCTCGCCGCCGGTGGACAAGCTCGTGCGCACGTACTGCGCGCAGGGCGCCGCGGTGCAGTACCGCCGGATCCCGATCGGCGACCACGTGACGGTGGCGGTGCAGGGCGCGCCCGGCGCGCTGGCCTACCTCGCCGACCGGCTGGCGGGCAAGCCCGCGCCCAGCACCTGCTGAGCGCGCTCGGGTGGCGGTCCCCGCCGGCGGAGGCACCGCCACCCGAGTCCTCCGAGGGGTTTGATCCGGCTCCGCCGGAAACCGATCCGTCTCCGTCGTTGGCGGGAAATAATTCCGAAGAATCTTGACCAGGTTCGGGCAGACATCCTATCTTTGGCGAGCTTCAGGCCTCGCTCACGGCCGGATTCCGCCTTCGACGACGAACGGACCTGTCATGTCGGACCTCTCCTCCCCACCCTCCCGTCGGACCTTTCTCAAGCTCGGTGGCGCCGTCGGCGCGGGCTTCGCCTTGAGCGGGTTTCACCCGTTCACAGCGCAAGCGTCGCCCGCGCGACCGCCGGTCGCCGACCTCGTCTCGGACAACGCCGCGACCACGCTCTGGTACCCGGCGCCGGCCGTCGAGTCGCACGTGATCGAGCAGGCGCTGCCGATCGGCAATGGTCGGATCGGTGGCCTCGTCGGCGGTGACCCCGCGGCCGACTACGTGTACTTCACCGACTCGTCGCTCTGGACCGGCGGGCTCAACGACACGGTGCAGGACGACGGCCAGCTGCCCTACGGCAAGGACGACTTCGGCAGCTTCGGTCTCCTGGCCAAGGTGCGGCTGAAGTTGCCCGCCCACACGGGCGTCAGCGGCTACCGGCGAACCCTCGACCTCAGCAACGGCCTCGTCACGGCGACCTACGGCCTGCGTGGCGCGACCTACCGGCGTGAGGTCTACGCGAGCTACCCCGACGACGTCGTGGTGATCCGGCTGACGCAGCAGGGCGGTGGTTCCTACACCGGTTCGGTGACGCTGGAAGGCACTCGCGACGAGAAGCCGACGACGGGCGGCGGCGCCGTCTCGCTCGGCGGCACGTTCGCGAACGGCCTGAAGTACAGCAGCGCCGTCACGGCCGCGTCGAAGGGCGGGCGCGTTGCCGTCTCGGGCACGGAGGTGACCTTCACCGGCTGCAGCGAAGTGGTGATCGTGGTCTGCGGCGGCACGAACTACGTGCCCGACGCTGCGCGGCAGTACCTCGACGCCGGGGCGGACCCGGCTTCCGTGGCCGTCGGCAAGGTGAAGGCCGCGGCCGCCGCGTCCGGCACCGCGCTGCTCGCGACCCACGTGCAGGACTACCGCGAGCTGTTCGACCGCATGAAGGTCGACCTCGGGCAGTCGCCGGCCAACCGGCGCACCCTCGACTCGTGGTCGCGCATCGCGGTGCGCTACACCGACCCGGGCACGCCGGACCCGGAGCTCGAGGCGAGCTACGTGCAGTTCGGCCGGTACCTGACGATCACCGGCTCCCGCAGCGGTCTCCCGATCAGCCTCCAGGGCCTGTGGCTCAACAACAACTCGCCCGACTGGTACAGCGACTACCACACCGACATCAACCTGGAGATGAACTACTGGCTCGCCGACCGCGCGGGCCTGAAGGAGTGCTTCACCGCCCTGGCGGACTACTGCCTCGCGCAGCTGCCCTCGTGGACCGACACGACGAAGCGGCTGTTCAACGACCCGCGCAACCGGTTCCGCAACAGCACCGGCAAGATCGCCGGCTGGGCGATCGCGTTCTCCACCAACATCTACGGCGGCTCCGGCTGGGTGTGGCACCCGGCGGGCAACGCGTGGCTGTCCAACAACTTGTGGGACCACTACGAGTTCACCCAGGACAAGGCCTACCTCGAGAAGGTCTACCCGGTGCTCAAGGGCGCGACGGAGTTCTGGGAGGCGCGCCTGGTCACGAAGAACATCGACGGCAAGGACTACCTGGTCAGCGACACCGACTGGTCGCCAGAGCAAGGGCCGGACGCGCAGGGCAACACCTACTCCCAGGAACTCGTCCACGACCTGTTCGGGCACTTCACGCAGGCGACGCAGATCCTCGGGCGCGACGGCGACTACGGCAAGACGATCACGGGGATGCGCGACCGGCTGCACCTGCCGACCGTCAGTCCGGTCACCGGCTGGCTGCAGGAGTGGCTCTCGCCGGAGAACCTGGGGGAGACCACCCACCGGCATCTCTCGCCGCTCATCGGGTTCTTCCCCGGCGACCGCATCAACACCGACACCGCGCCGAAGGAACTGATCGACGGGGTGCGCAACCTGCTGATCGCCCGCGGGATGGACACCTTCGGCTGGGGCTGCGCGTGGCGCTCCGCGTGCTGGGCCCGGCTCAAGGACGCCGACCGCGCGTACCAGCTCTTCCTCACGGTGCTGCGGCCCTCGTTCAACAACGGCAACGGCACGGCAGCCAACTTCTTCGACATGTACAGCCAGGGCAGCTACACGATCTTCCAGATCGACGCGAACCTCGGCGGGCCGGCCGCGGTACTGGAAATGCTGCTGTACTCGCGCTCGGGTGTGATCGAGCTCCTGCCCGCGCTGCCGTCGGCCTGGGCGGAGTCCGGGCAGGTGACCGGCATCGGCGCCCGCGGCGGGTTCGAGGTCGACCTCGAATGGCGGCGGGGCAAGGTCACGAAGGCGGTCGTGCGCAGCGTCGGCGGCACCGAGACCGAACTGCGCGCCGGTACCTGGAAGCAGCAGATCCGGCTGCGCCCGGGCCAGTCGATCACCGTCACCCCGCGGTGACCGGACGGGCGCCGGAGGGTTCCCGTCCGCACCTTCCGGCGCCCGTGCCGTTCGTCGGTTCGACCTCGAACAGTGTAGCGTTCAACTACACGAGTCGGACAGATCAGGAGCGGGCATGAACATCGCGTTGTGGATCGCGGCGGGGATTTCGGCAGTGCTGTACCTGGGGGCGGGCGGGATGAAGCTCGCAACGCCGCGGAAGAAGCTGCTCGAGAACCCCAACATGGGCTGGGTCGAGGACTTCTCGGACACCTCGGTGAAGCTGATCGCGCTCGCGGAGGTGCTCGGCGCGATCGGCCTGATCCTGCCGTGGGCCCTGGACATCGCGCCCGTCCTCACGCCGATCGCGGCGGTGGGTCTGGCGATCGTGGCCCTCGGCGCGATCGTGGTGCACGCGCGGCGCAAGGAGCCGAAGGGCGTGCCGGTCAACGTGGTGCTGCTGGTGCTGACCGTGTTCGTCGCCGTGGGCCGCTTCGCCGGCTGAGCGCGGCCTCACCCGGGCGTCGGTCTCGACCCGGCCACGGAGCCGCGGCTGGCTTAGGCTGGGCGCGGCGAGGGACGGAGGCGCGAGGTGGACGTCGATCTGCGGAAGGTGCGCTACTTCGTCGCCGTGGCCGAGGAACTGCATTTCGGCCGGGCGGCGGAGCGGTTGCACATCGCGCAGCCCGTGCTGTCGCGCCAGATCAGGGCGTTGGAAGAGGAGCTGCGCGCGCAGCTGTTCGTCCGCGACCGGCGCTCGACGGAGCTCACGGCCGCCGGCCGGCAGCTGCTCGAGGACAGCCGGCCGATCCTCGCCTCGGCCGACGCGTTGCGGCGGCGCGTGGCGCTGGCGGCGCGCGGCGCTTCGACCTTCACCATCGGATTCATGCCCGGCATCACCGTGACCGAACCCGTGCGGGCGCTGACGGATCGGCATCCCGGCCTCGAGGTGGAGCTGGTCCGGACCACGTGGGACGACCAGACCCAGGTGCTGCACGACGGCCGGGCCGACGTCGGCATCGTCCGGCTGCCGGTGGACCCGCGCGGGCTCACCGTGCGGCCGATGTTCAGCGAGCCGCGCGTGGCCATCCTGCCGGTGTCGCACCGCCTGGCGGGCAAGGAATCCGTCGACGTGGCCGACCTCGCCGACGAGCACCTGCTCAACGACCCGGACGCGGTGCCGGAGTGGCGGGCCGTCGCGACCGAGCTGCGCGCCGGCGGCGCCGCGCGGCCCCGCGGGTTCCGCAGCATCGAGGAGAAGCTGGAGCACGTGGCCGCCGGTCTGGGCATCGCGATCGTGCCGCTGTCCACTTCGGAGTACTACACGCGCCCCGACGTCACCCACGTGCCGGTCGGCGACCTGCCGCCGGGCCAGGTCGCCTTGGCCTGGGTCGCCGCGCGACGCTCGCGGCTGATCTACGAGTTCGCGGAGCTCGTCACAGCCTGACTGCGGGTCGTGCCGTGGTGTGGTAGGCCAAGACCATGAACGCGCTGGGTTCCTACGTCGAGTCGTGGTCTCCCGAACCGGTCACCGATACCGACGCGCTCCCGGCCGGACCGGCCGCCGCGCTGTCGGCGGCACTGGACCTGCCGCGGCCGGCTGCCGTCGTGGGGCAGGCGCTACCGCCGCTGTGGCACTGGCTGTACTTCCTGGAGTGGCCGCGGCATTCGGAGATCGGCACCGACGGCCATCCGGCGGACGGCCACTTCCTGCCGCCGTTGCCGGACCGGCGGCGGATGTTCGCCGGCGGACGCCTGGAGGTCCGGGCGCCGCTCGTGCTGGGCACGCCTGCGGAACGGACGCGGTCGCTCGGCGAGGTCGCCGTGAAACACGGCAGGACCGGCGAGATGCTGTTCGTGACCGTGCGGTCGGAGATCAGCCAGGACGGGACCGTGCGCGTGGTCGAGGAGCAGGACATCGTCTACCGCTCCGGCGAGGACGCCGGGCGCACCGCGCTGGCGGCGCTTGACGTGACCGGCAAGCCGGAGTCGGCCGCCGAGTGGCAGCAGGCGTGGACGCCGGATCCCGTGCTGCTGTTCAGGTTCAGCGCGCTGACGGCCAACGCGCACCGCATCCACTACGACGAGCCGTACGTCACCGGCACCGAGGGGTATCCGGGTCTCGTGGTGCACGGCCCGCTGCTCGTGCTGCACCTGCTGGAGCTGGCGCGCACCCGGGCGCCGGAACGCGCGATCCCGTCGCTGTCCTACCGCTTGCGCCGCCCGGTCTTCGCGGGCGAGCACCTCCTCGCGACCGGCGTGCCCGGCGACGGCGGCGCGGCGCTGCAGGTCGACTCCGCGCGCGCGGAAGCCGTGGCGACCGCGGACGTCGTGTTCGCCTGACGGCGGTTCAGGCTCGGCGGGCCTCGGCGGGGGACACCGGCGGGTCGGCGTCGACGCCGTGCAGCACGTGGGCGAGGACTTCCGCGCCGCGGATGACGCGCGGGCCGGGGCGGTTGAAGTAGGCCGGACCGTCGAGCAGCCACACCGCACCGGCGCGCACCGCGGGCAGTTCGGCCCAGCCCGGCAACGAGGTGAGGACGTCGAACTCCGCCGCCGTGCGATCGGGGCTGAAGCCGCACGGCAGGACGAGCAGCACGTCCGGGCGCGCGGCTGCCACGGCGTCCCACGGGATCGGGTGCGTGTGCTCGCCGGGCGCCGCGAGCAGCGGTTCGCCGCCCGCCGCGGTGATCTGCTCGGGCACCCAGTGCCCGGCGGGCCACAGCGGGTCGAGCCATTCGAGCGCGACCACGCGTGGCTGCGGCTTGCCGGCGACACGAGCGCGGACGGCGTCGAGTCGCGCGGTGAGTGAGCGGACGCGATCAGCGGCGAGGGCCGGTACGCCCAGCGCGTCGCCGAGTGTCGTGACGCAGCCGAGGACCTCGGCGAGCCGCCGTGGTTCGAGGCTCAGGACTTTCGGCCCCGCGTCGAGCATCCGCACGGCTTCGGCGACGCGGGTGTAGGAGACCGCGCACACCTCGCACAGGTCCTGGGTGAGCACGAGATCCGGCGCGAGCCCGGCCAGCCGCGCGGTGTCCACCGAGTACAGCGAAGACCCGCGGTGGGCCGAACCGCCGACGGCGTCGGAGATCTCGCGGCTGGTCAGCACGGCGTCGTCCACCTCGGCCGCGGTGACGACGGGCACCGACTCGACCCCGGGCGGCCAGTCGCATTCGTGGGTGCGTCCGACCAGGTCATCAAGGCGGCCGAGCTCGGCCACGAGGTCGGTGGCGGCGGGCAGCAGAGACACGATCCGCATGGTTCGAACCTAGCCCGCGCCGAATCGCCCCGCGCGGGGAGGCAGACCGCGATCACCGTCGGTTACGCGGCCCGGTGAAGGCTATTGTGGACCGACTGCGTGGGGTGCCCGATCGGACGCACACCGTGACCTCGCAACTCCGTGGTGGTCGCCGATGCCGAACGCGCGGTGCTCGCGATCGCCGACGAGTTCGCCGCGCGGCGGCGCAAGACCCGCCGAGGCGAACTGGCCCGGGAGGCCGATCCGGGAACGGACCTCACCGCCCTCGCGCGCGACGTCGAACCCGGCGACGCGCGCGGTGCCGGAACTGGCCGGCAGCATGGTGGTGAGGATGTTGACCAAGGTGGTCTTGCCCGCGCCGTTGTGGCCCAGCAGGCCCAGCACGGTGCCGCGCTCGACGCTCAGGCTCACCGAGGACAGCGCGTCGACCGACCCGAACGTCCTGGTGATGCCGGTGGCCTCGATCATCGGGTCGCCGGTGCTCATTCGTGCCCTCCGGGGCTCGCCTCGAGCCGGCATCGAGCTTCTCGGTCCTTCCGGACAGCCGCCGGCGGTGCTTCGACGAAGCCGAGTCTCACCCGGAGGGCGCGGGCGGGTCCACCGTGTCGTAACAGCAAAACTCTCGGTGACCGCTAGAGAAAGCCTCCGGTCAGACGGCCTGGTGCAGGGCCGCCAGCAGCGTCGCGGCGCGCGTGTCCACGTCTTCGGCCTGCAGTTCGTTGGTGGTGAAGGAGAACGAGACACCTCGGTTCGGCCACGCGCCGTGTCGGCCGCCGCCCGCGCCCGAGTGGCCGAAGGCGCCCGGGTCGGCACCTTCCGGACCGTAGGTGCCGATCGGGTCGGCCAGTTCGAAGCCGAGACCGAAGCGCAGCGGCCGGTCGTTGATCGCGTCGACGCCCTCGCTCCACCTCCGGGTCGCCTGCGTCAGCACGGCCGACGGGACGAGGGAACCCGCCAGCAGCAGGTCGTAGAGGCGCGCCATGCTCGTGGCCGTGCCGACGCCGCTGCCGGCCGCGAGCTCGGCGCCGCGGTACCCGGGGGAGTTCATGGTGTCGGTGGAGTCCAGCAGGCCGCGGTACATGCGCTCGACGACGCGCCGGCGCTCCTCGTCCTGCAGGAATGTGCTGATCCGGTAGCCGGGCGCGCGTTGCAGCGTCGCGACCGGGATCGACGGCGGGGTGCCGAGCCGCAGATCCAGCCCGTGCGGGGCGGTGAGCAGCTCGTGCAGCAGCTCGCCGACGCGCTGGCCGGTGACGCGGCGGATCAGCTCCGTGGCGAGGTAGCCGTAGGTCAGCGCGTGGTAGGCCACGCGCGTGCCCGGTGTCCACAGAGGACTTTGAGACGCGAGGGCGGCCGCGTTGGCCGCGTTGTCGGCCATCGGCACATCGGCGTCCACATAGGGCAGCCCGACGGTGTGCGCGAGCACCTGCGACACAGCCACGTCGGCCTTGCCCGCCGCCGCGAACTCCGGCCAGTAACGTGCCACGCGTTCGCTCGGGCCGAGCTGGCCGCGCGCGGTGAGCATCGCGACGAGCGTGGCCACGATCCCCTTGGTGCCGCTGAACAGCACCACGCGCGTGTCGCGGGTCCACGGGACCCCGGGCGCCGCTGATCCGGCACACAGTTCGACCACGAGGCGGCCACGCTGGAAGACGCTGAACGCGACCCCGCCCGAGGCCGCGCCGGCGACCTCGTCGAACGCTTCGCGCACCGCCTCGAACCCCGGCCGCACCTCGCCGTGGCCGGTCATAGGCGCGGCGTGGTGGCCAGCAGTTCGCCGGTGTAGGAGTGGGCGGGCGCGGTCAGCACGGCTTCGACCGTACCCTCTTCCACGATCTCCCCGCCGCGCAGAACGGCGATCCGGTCGGCCACCTCGGGCGCGAGCGCGATGTTGTGCGTCACGAACAGCACGGCCATCCCCAGCTCGCGGCGCAGCTCACCGAGCAGCTCCACGATGGTCGCCTGCACCGACACGTCGAGCGCGGAGGTCACCTCGTCGCACACCAGCACGTCGGGGGTCGTGACCAGCGCCCGCGCGATCGCCGCGCGCTGGCGTTCGCCGCCGCTGAGCTGGTCGGGCAGGCGGTTCGCGAGCGACCGGCCGAACCGCACGCGGTCGAGCACCTCGGCCACGCGCTCGCGCCGCTGCGGACGCGACAGCGAGGTCAGGTGCACCAGCGGCACCTCGATCGACTGCGCAATCGTGCGACGCGGGTTGAGCGAGGAAAACGGGCTCTGGAAGACGTACTGGATTCGCCGCCGCTCGTCGTTGCTGCGCTGGCGCGTGCCGGGCGCGAGCGGGGTCCCGTCGAGTGCGACGGTGCCGGTGAAGCCGCGCGTGAGGCCCGCGACGCACTGCGACAGCGTGGTTTTGCCGGACCCGGATTCGCCCAGCAGCATCACGCACTCGCCGCGCGTCACCTCCAAGTCCACCCCGCGCAGCACCTCGTGGCGGCCGTATGCGACGTGGATGCCGCGCGCGGCCAGCACTGCGTCCGAGGGCGGGGGAGCGTCGCCGGGTTCCGCGCCCAGATCCGGCACGGCGGCCAGCAGTTCGCGCGTGTAGGCGTGTTCCGGGCGCTTCAACACGTCCTCGGCCGACCCTGTCTCGACCACGCGGCCCTGGTACATGACCGAGACGCGGTCGGCGAGCTGCGCGACCACGGCCAGGTCGTGGGTGATGTAGAGCGCGGCCACGCCGTGCTCGGCCGTCAGCCGCCGCACGGTCTCCAGCACGAGCGCCTGGGTCATCACGTCGAGCCCGGTCGTCGGCTCGTCGAGCACCACGACACTCGGCCGGCACGCGAACGCCATCGCGATCCCCACGCGCTGCTGCTGCCCGCCCGAGAGCTGGTGCGGGTACCGCCGGCGGTAGGCCGGATCGGCGGGCAGGCCCACCTCCGTGAGCACCTCGGCCACGCGCTCCTCGACCGGGCCGGGGTAGCCGTGCGTTTCCAGCACCTCGGCGATCTGCAGCCCGATCCGCAACGCCGGGTTCAGCGACAGCGCCGGGTCCTGCGGCACGTAGGAAACGGTCGTGCCACGCAGTTTCCGACGCTCGGGCGTGGCGAGCGAGAGCACGTCGACGGGTTCGCCCTCACGCGGGTGCAGAGTCACCTCGCCGCCGTCCGCCACGAGCCCGCGGCGGAAGTGGCCGAGCGCGGCCAGGCCCGCCGTGGTCTTGCCCGACCCGGACTCGCCGACGAGCGCCAGCACCTCGCCCGGCGCGATGCGGTAGGAGATGTCGTGGAGCACCGGCCGACCCGCGGCCGTCTTCACACGGAGGCCGGTCACTTCCAGCGCGAGCTGCGCGTTGTCGACGGCGGTCACGAGCGTTCCTCCCGGGTGCGCCCGGCCGCGGCCGAGGCGAACGAGTCGGCCACGAGGTTCGTGCCGACGGCGAGCAGCGCGATCGCCACCACCGGGAGCAGCACGCCCCACGGCTGCACGACCAGCGCGATCCGGTTCTCGTTGATCATCAGGCCCCAGTCGGCCGCGGGCGGCTGGATCCCGAGCCCGAGGAACGACAGCGACGCGATGTAGCCGATGGAGTAGGTCAGCCGCAGACCGAGCTCCACCATGAGCGGGCCGGTGATGTTCGGCAGGATCTCGCGCAGCAGGATCCGGCTTCGCGGCACCGCGTACATCTCCGCGGCCCGGATGTAGTCCTCGCCGCGCACCGCCACCGTCGCCTGGCGCGCGACGCGAGCCGTGCGGGGCGCGTGGGTCAGGCCGATCACCAGCACGAGCAGCCAGCCTTTCGGCCCGATCACCGCGATGGCGAGCAGCGCGATCACCAGCTGCGGGAATGACAGCAGCACGTCGTTGCCGCGCATCAGCAGGCTGTCGAGGCGGCCGCCGCCGTAGCCCGCGACCATGCCGAGCAGCGCGCCCAGCACGATCCCGAGCACGGTGGCGAGCACCGCGTAGAGCAGCAGCGTGGTGCCGCCGGCGAGGAAACGCGTGAGCACGTCGCGGCCGAGGCCGTCGGTGCCCGCGAGTCCGTCCGGTTTGAACGGCTTGCCCGCGAAGTCCGTGGTGCTGTAGCCGGTGAGCACCGGCCCGAGCCACGGGCCGAGCAGCGCCACCAGCACCACGATCCCGGCCAGCACTGTGCCGACCTTCGCCTGCGGGAACCGCCACGCCGTACGGAGAAGCCCGCCGGCCTTGACGGGTGCTTCGCCGGCCGTGGTGGCCGGTGCGAGCTCGTCGTCGACGGCGGTCATCGGCTCGCCTCCGTCCGCAGCTTGGGGTTCGCGAGGATGCCGACCACGTCGGCGAGCAGGTTCACCACGATGTACACCGCGGCGATGATCAGCGTCACGGCCTGGACCACGGCGACGTCGCGTTTGCTCACCGCGTCGATCAGCGACTGCCCGATGCCGGGGTAGCGGAAGAGGAACTCGACCACCACGACCCCGCCTGCGAGCCACGCGAGCTGCAGTGCCACGACCTGCGCGACGGGACCCACGGCGTGCGGCAAGGCGTGCCGCAGCAGCACGGTCCGCTCGCGCACACCCTTGAGCCGGGCCATCTCGACGTAGCCGGAGTCGAGGACCTCGTTCATGGTCGCCCGCATCATCCGCGTGATGTACGGCGTCACCACCAGCACGAGCGTCGCCACCGGCAGCACGAGCTGGCTCGGCTGCCGCCACACGGGTTCACCGGGCGCGGTGAGCGTGACCGAGGGCAGGACCTTGAACACCGTGGTCGCGAACAGCACGATCAGCGCCACGCCGATCACGAACTCCGGCAGCGCGGCGATCACCAGGCTGATGCCGGACACGGTCTGGTCCGCGGCCCGGCCGCGCCGCATCGAGCTCCACGTGCCCAGCGCCAGCCCGAGCGGCGTCGCGATCACCGCGGCGAGCACGAGCAGCACGAGCGAGGCCACGATCCGGTCGCCCAGCAACGTCGTCACCGGGCCTTGCGTGGACGTCGAGGTGCCGAGGTCGCCGGTGAACAGCCCGCCGAGCCAGGTGAGGTAGCGCTGCCAGACCGGCTCGTCGAGGTGCAGCTGGTGCTGCAGCGCGGCGATCCGCTCCGGTGTCGCTTGCTGGCCGAGGATGGCGCGCGCCGGGTCGCCCGGCAGCAACAGCGTCGCCACGAACACGAGCAGCGTGACCAGCCACAGCACCACGAGGCTCACGAGCAGCCGCTTCACGATCATCCGGGTCATGCCGCACCTCACTTTCCTGAGTCGACGGGCGCGGTGCCCAGCCACGCTTCGCGGAACTGGTAGCCGGACAGCGAGATCCCCGTCCGGTCCGGCACGAGGCCCGCCACGTAGACCTGGTGGGCGTCCACCTGGTCCACGAAGCCCCACACGATGAGGCCGCCGCGTTCGTACTCGATCCGCTGCGCCTGGTGCAGCAAGTCCGTGCGGGCCGCGGTGTCCACTGTGGCGCTCGCGCGCGTGACGAGGTCGGTGAACTGCGGGTCCTGCCAATGGGTCTCGTTGTACGGCGACTTCGGCAGCGAACCATTCGCGACCTGCGGCAGGTAGTTGCGCGTGTACCAGAAGTCCTGCGCGAAGTCCCAGGACAGGTAGTTCTCGCCGTAGAACGTGGTGGTGTCGACCTTGCGGATGCGCACGTTGACGCCCGCGGCCTTGGCCTGCTGCTGGAACACCTGCGCCGCCTCGACCGCGCCGGCCTGGATGGGCGCGGTGACGAGCTCGATGTCGAGGTTCTCGTGCCCGGCTTCGGCCAGCAGTCGCTTCGCGGCCGGGATGTCCTGTTCGCGTTGCGGCAGCTGCGAGTCGTACGCCGGGTCGAACGGCGCGTAGAGGTCGTTGCCGGGCCGGCCCTGACCGCTCAGGACCTGGTTGATCATCTGGTCGCGGTCCACCACCAGCCGCAGCGCCTGCCGCACGCGCACGTCGTCGAACGGCGGACGGTCCACGCGCATCGTGAAGGGCAGCCAGGTGCCCGTGGCCGAGCGCAGCACGCGCATCCGCGGGTCGCTGCGCAGCACGTCGACGAGCGCCACCGGCACCTGGTCGATCGCGTCCACCTGGGACGAGAGCAGCGCGTTGATCCGGGCGTCGTCCTCGGCGAAGTTGATCAGCACCAGCTCGTCGAGGTAGGGCTGGCCGGGCCGCCAGTAATGGTCGTTGCGCACGAACGTGCTCTGCAGACCCGCGGTGAACTCCTTCAGCCGGAACGGCCCGGTGCCGATCGGCCGCTTCACGTCGAAGTCCGCCGGCACGATGCCGAGGGAGTACTGGCCGAGCAGGTCGTCGAAGCCGGCGTTGGGCTCGGTGAGCCGGAACTCGACGGTCCGCTCGCCCGTCGGCACCACCTGGCCGAGCATGGTCAGGCTGGCGGCTCCGCTCTTGGGGTCCTTCGGGTCCGTGATCCGCTTGAACGTCGCCACGACGTCGGCGGGGGTCACCGCGCGACCGTCGTGGAATCGCACCCCGTCGCGCAACACGGCCGTCCACGTCCGCGCGTCCGGCGACGACGTGAGCGATTCGGCGACCAGCATCTGCAGCTTGTAGTCGTGGTCGCGCAGCAGCAGGGGTTCGTAGAGGTTGAGCACCCGGGCGATGTCCGGGTTCGCCACGGGGATGTGCGGGTCGAGCGTGTCGGACGCGCCACCACCGGTCACGCCGACGCGCAGGGTGCCGCCGCGGCGCGGTGGCCCGCTCGGCGCGGCGGCCGCGACAGCGGAGCCGCCGCACGCGGCGAGCAGGGGAGTGGCGCCGAGCAGGGCGGCACCGCCGAGCGCCGCCGTGAGGAACCGGCGGCGTGAGAGGGAATTCGGCTCACATCGTTCTTCCATGGGTGTCTTCCGGTGGGAGGCTGGCCGGGCAGGGGTTCGGGAGAGCGTCAGGCGATGGCGCGCCCGGCGTGTTCGGGCAGTGGCGTGAGGTGGGCGCCGAGGCGCTCGGCGACGGCTTCGGGAAACGGTGCGGCTCTGCCGTCGGCGACGTGCAGGCACAGCAGTTCCTCCGTGGCCACGAGCTCATCGCCCACGTATAGCTCGTGCCACAGCCGCACCTTCTTCGCCCCGACGGCCAGCACGGAGGTCGTCACGGTCAGCTCGGCGTCCGGCCCGACCTCTCGAAGGTAGCGGACGTGCGCCTCCACGGTGTACAGCGAAGCGCCGGTGGACTCGCGGTAGGCGGGATCGAGGCCGACGGCGTCCATCAACGCGGTGGTGGCGTCGCCGAACACCAGCACGTAGTAGGGCTCGGAGAGGTGTCCGTTGTAGTCGATCCACTCGGGACGGACGCGGTCGTGGTGGAGCAGGACCTCACCCACGACGGGCCTCGCCGACGGCGCGCTGGACGGCGATGATCGCCCGGTCCCGCTCGGCCACGAGGTCGGCGATCGCGCGCGGTGCGGCCTCGTCCTCGCAGCCGTCGACCACGGCGTTGCGCAGCTCGGTCGTGAGCTCAGGCGCCTCGAGCCGCGTCCACGGCGCCTTCAGCGACGGTCCGAAGTGGTCCAGCATGTGCGCCATGCCGCCTTCGCCGCCGGCGAGGTGGAACGTGAGCATCGGCCCCTGCACCGGCCAGCGCAGGCCCGGCCCGTCGGTGATCGCGGTGTCGATCTGCTCCACGGTGGCCTCGCCGTTCGCGATCATGTGCAGGGCCTCGCGCCACAGCGCCTCCTGCAGCCGGTTGGCGATGAACCCGGGCACCTCGTGGTCCATGGTGATCACGGTCTTGCCGACGTGCCGGTAGAACTCGCTTGCCCACGTCACGGCCCACGGCGCGGTGAGCTTCCCGCCCACGACCTCGACCAGCGGGATCAAGTACGGCGGGTTGAACGGGTGGCCCACCACGAGCCGTTCCGGTGTCTTCGCCGCCACCTGCATCTCGGTCATGCCGTACCCCGAGGTCGAGGACGCGACCACGACACCGGCCGGCGTGACGGCGTCGATGTCGGCCAGCAGCTTCTGCTTGAGCGGCAGATCTTCGGGAGCGCTTTCCTGCACGAACCCGGCGCCCTCGACCGCCTCCGCGAGCGTGCCGGCGACGGTGAGCGCGTCGCGGCTCGCGCCCTCGGCCAAGCCCAGCGACGTGAGCGCGGGCCACGCGGCGTCGACGAGCCGGCCCAGCTTCGCCGCGGCGTCGGGCGCGGGGTCCCAGGCCCGAACGCGGTAGCCGCGCGCGAGGAAGTGCGCGACCCAGCCGCCGCCGATCACCCCCGCACCGACGCACGCGACGGTGTCCACAGTGGATACCTCAGGCACGGACACGCTCCTTGAGGCCGAGGATTTCGCGGGCACGGTCTGGAGTGGCGATGCCGGCGCCGAGGTCGGTGACGATCCGCACCGCCCGCTCCACCAGCTGGCCGTTGGTCGCCTTGACCCCGCGGGCGAGGTAGAGGTTGTCCTCGAGCCCGACGCGCACGTGCCCGCCGAGCAGCACCGACTGTGCCACCCACGGCATCTGGTCGCGCCCGATCGCGAACGACGCCCACTGTGCGCCCTCGGGCAGCAGCTTCACCATCGCCTGCAGCAGCCCTGGGTCGGCGGGCGCGCCGTAGGGGATGCCCATGCACAGCTGGAACAGCGGCGGCGCGTCGATCAGCCCTTCCTCCACCATCTTCGAGGCGAACCACAGGTGCCCGGTGTCGAAGATCTCCAGCTCCGGCTTCACGCCGAGCTCCTGGATCCGTTTCGCGCCGGTGCGCAGCATGTCCGGAGTGGACACGTAGAGCTGGCTGCCCTCGCCGAAGTTCAGCGAACCGCAGTCGAGCGTGCAGATGTCGGGCAGCAGCTCCTCCACGTGCGGCAGCCGGGCCAGAGCGTTGACGAGGTCCGTGCCGTCGATCGGCTTGAGCGGATCCTCCTCGTCGAGCACGAGGTCACCGCCCATCCCCGCGGTCAGGTTCACGACCACGTCCACTCCGGACTCCCGGATCAGCCGCACGGCTTCGGCGTACAGCGCCACTTCGCGCGACGGAGCCCCGGTCTCGGGCTCGCGGACGTGGATGTGGACGACGGCCGCCCCGGCTTCTGCGGCCTCGATGGCGCTCGCGGCGATCTGCGCCGGCGTGACCGGCACGTGGGGACTCCGGCCGACGGTGTCGCCCGCGCCGGTGAGGGCGCAGGTGACGATGACCTCGTGGTTCATCAGGCTCCTTTGACGATCGACCTTTCGATGAAGTCGTGCAAATGCGCGCGCATGGTGGCCACGGTGCTGCCGGGCTTGCGGGTCAGCACCTGGATGCCGAGCCCGTCGATCAGCGCCGTGAGCTGCTCGGTGGCGGCCTCGGGATCGGCCACGCGGAACGCGTGCTGCTCCTGGCCGGTGCGGATGGTCATGAGGATCGTCCGGTACCAGCGGTCGTAGGAATCGGTGTAGAGCGACCGCAGCTCCGGGGCGAGGGACACCTCGTTCCACACCTGAAGCCAGACCGACCACTCGGCGCGCAGCACGCCGTCGGCCGGGAGTTGCAGTTCGACCAGCTTGAGCAGCCGGTCATGGGCGCCGTCGACGGCGTGCAGCTCGGCGACCTGCCGGTCGAAGGCGAGCTTCACGTTGCGCCGCAACGCTTCGTTGAGCACTTCCGCCTTGCTCGGGAAGTGGTAGTGGATGGTGGCGGTGCTGGTGCCGCATGCCTTCGCGATGTCGGCGATGCGCACCCGGTGGTAGCCGCGCTCGGCGATGAGCAGCCACGCCGTCTCGAGGATCCGCCGCCGCGGCTCGGACTGCATGTGGTGCTCGGGATCGCTCTCCGGACGCGCGGCGAGCGCGGGGACCGCCGTCACGGTCTTCGCGTCGTCGCTGCCGTTGAGCAGCCAGTTAACCGTGACGCCGCAGTACTCGGCGACGCGGACGAGCTCGTGCGGCGAGAACCGGCGGGTGCCGGTCAGCGCCTTGGACAACTTCGTCTCTTCGAGCCCGATGGCGGCGGCGAACTCCCGCTGGGCTCCCGGCATGGACCGGATCAGCTCCCGGACCCTGGTCCGCAGCTCTTCCGACTCGTCCATGCCGGAGGACCGTAACCCCGCATTGCGATTATCGCAATGGTCCGGACACTTTCACTGTCGCGTTCGCGTAGTTTTGGCCCAGTGTCAGCGAGTTGCGATGGGTGCTGACTGTCGGATCAGTCAAGCCCCCGGTTTGACCGCCGGCGGCGCGGGCATTACCGTCCGAGCGTGACCGCCGCCCCGTCCTGTGCCGTGCACACCGAGGTGATCGACGGCGTGCTCGTCGCCACCCTGGACCGGCCCGGTGGCAACAAGATCGACTCCCGGATGAGCTTCGAGCTCTACACCGCGTGGGCGCGGCTGCGGGACGACCCGGCGCTGTTCGCCGGTGTGGTGACCGGCACGGGATCGGGGTACTTCTCGGCCGGCTGGGCCCTCGCGTCCGGCTCCGGCGGGTTCGCCGGCGTGGCCGACTTCTTCCGGCTCAGCAAACCCATGATCGCGGCCGTCAACGGGCTCGCCCGCGGTGGCGGGTTCGAGCTCGCGCTCATGACCGATCTCATCGTCGCCGCGGACCACGCCGAGTTCGTCCTGCCCGACCCCTGCGGCGCGGTACCGCTGCCCGAGCGGCTCTCCGAAGAGGCCGTGCACGGACTGTGCCGCACCGGACGGCTCACCGCGGCCGCCGCCGCGCGCTGCGGGGTCGTGCACCGGGTCGTGCCGGCGGGCACCGAACTCGCGGCGGCGGTGGACCTCGCACGCTCGCTCGGCAGCGCGCCCGGCGCGGCCGCGGCCGTGAAGGAGATCGGCCTCGGCGCGCACCGCGGCGACAGCTCGTTCGACTAGTTCTCCTTGGGCACCACGGAGAACCGGCGCAGCGCGAGCGCCGGGTTCGTGGTCCGGACCTGCTCGAGCCGGTCGGTCGAGATCTCCGCGACCGCTACCCCCGGCCGCTCCCCGAGCGACGCCGTGACCACACCCATCGGATCGACGACGAGGCTCGACCCCGACCCCATCGGCGCGATCTGCCCGGCCGCGGCGACGTACACGGTGTTCTCGATCGCGCGTGCCTTCACCAGCGTCGTCCAGTGGTACTCCTTCAGCGGCCCCGGCACCCACTCCGCCGGCAGCAGCACGGCTTGCGCGCCGGCGTCGACGAGCCGGCGCGTCACCTCCGGGAACCGCAGGTCGTAACAGGTCTGCAGGCCGAAGGTCAGGCCGGCGGCCTTGAACGTCGCGGGCTCGGTGATCTCGCCGGCGCGGATCACGTCGGACTCGCGGAAGCCGAACGCGTCGTAGAGGTGGATCTTGCGGTACAGCGCGGCGAAGTCGCCGTCCGGACCCGCGGCGACGAGCGTGTTCCAGATCCGCCCGCCCTCGGGCATGGCTTCGTTCATCCCGGCCACCACGGTGATCCCACGCTCGCGCGCGAGTTCGCGCAGCCCGGTGGCGAACGCGCCATCGAGGGGCTCGGCCGACGCCACGAACCGCTCGTCGACCTTCGGCACGGTGAACATCGAGTACTCGGGCAGCACCACGACCTCGGCGCCGCGGTCGGCGGCCTCGCCCGCGAGCCGCGCGACTTCCGCCAGATTGGCCGGTTTGTCGTCGGTGGGCGCGAACTGCGCGACGGCGACGTGCACCATGACGAGTGTCCTTTCAGGAGGGACGGCGACCGTCACCGTTCTGTGTACTGCGTGTATACACGACGGATTGGAGCCGGTCCAGAGGTGTAGGCTCGCAGCGCGCCGACGCGGGCGCGGGACGAGGGGAGACGCATGACCACCACCGCACCGGGACCGGTCCCGGTCGAGGGCGGCGGACCGGCTCGGGATCGGGTGTACGCCTGGCTGCGCGACGGGATCATCTCGGGCGCGCTGGAAGGCGGACGCTTCCTCGACGAGCTGTGGGTCTCCGGGGTGGTCGGCGTGTCGCGGACGCCGGTGCGCGAGGCGTTCCACCGGCTCGAGGCCGAGCGCTTCATCAGCCTGCTGCCGCGCAAGGGCGCGCAGGTCCGCACGGTGACCGCGCGCGAGCTGGAAGAGGTCTACCAGAGCCGCCGCCTCATCGAGGGTCACGCGATCACCGAGGTCTGCGCCGCGGGCGCGGGTGCCCCCGCCGAGATGGCCGGCCTGATCGAGGACATGGGCCACGCGGGCGCGGAACGTGACTGGTTCGCCGTGTCCGGGCTCGACCGCCGGTTCCACCGCGCGATCGTGAACGCCGCCGGCAACACCGTGCTCACCGAGCTGTACGACACACTCCGCTCGCGCCAGCAGCGCGTCGCCGTGCGGGCGCTGGAGGCGCGTCCGGAACGGCTGTCGATCATCGACGCGGAGCACCGGCAGCTCGTCGCCGCGCTCGACGAGGGTGACACGGAAACGGCGCTGCGGATCCTGAACCAGCACCTTCGGCCGGTTTCCGAGGTGGTCTCGGCCCTTGACCGGACCTGAACGGGCGTGAGCGGCGCGGCACCGCGCGCGCTGATGATAGGAAGGTCGAGTGACCGAACCGAACTCGATCGACGCCGCCGCTGACGAGGCCGTCACGCTCACCAGCGACCTCATCCGCATCGACACCACCAACACCGGAGACCCCGACACCCTGATCGGCGAACGCGCCGCCGCCGAGTACGTCGCGGAGCAGCTCACCGACGCCGGCTACGAGATCACCTACGTCGAGTCCGGTGGCGAAGACCGCCACAACGTCATCGTCCGGCTGGCCGGAGCCGACCCGTCTCGAGGCGCGTTGCTGATCCACGGGCACCTCGACGTCGTGCCCGCCGACCCGGCCGAGTGGTCGGTGCACCCGTTCTCCGGCGCCGTGCAGGACGGCTACGTCTGGGGCCGCGGCGCGGTGGACATGAAGGGCATGGTCGGCATGACGCTGGCACTGGCCCGCCACTACAAGATCCACGGCATCGTCCCCCCACGCGACATCGTGTTCGCGTTCCTCGCCGACGAGGAGGCCGGCGGCAAGTACGGCGCGCAGTGGCTGGTGGAGAACCGGCCGGAGCTGTTCGAGGGCGTCACCGAGGCGATCAGCGAGGTCGGCGGGTTCTCGATCACGCTGAAGGACGATGTGCGCGCGTACGTGATCGAGACGGCCGAGAAGGGCATCCGCTGGATGAAGCTGCGCGTGCGCGGCACGGCGGGCCACGGCTCGATGATCCACCGCGACAACGCGGTCACCAAGCTTGCCGAGGCTGTCGCGAAGCTCGGCAGCCACCAGTTCCCGCTCGTGCTCACCGACTCCGTGCGCGAGTTCCTCGCCGGGGTCACCGAGATCACCGGCTGGGACTTTCCCGAGGACGACCTCGAGGGCTCGGTCGCCAAGCTGGGCAACATCTCCCGCATGATCGGCGCGACGCTGCGCGACACCGCGAACCCGACGATGCTCACCGCCGGCTACAAGTCGAACGTGATCCCGTCGGTCGCCGAGGCCGCGGTCGACTGCCGCATCCTGCCCGGGCGCATCGAGGCGTTCGACCGCGAGCTCGACGAGCTGCTCGGCCCGGACATCGAGAAGGAGTGGATGGAGCTCCCACCGGTCGAGACCACGTTCGACGGCGCGCTCGTCAACGCGATGACCGCCGCGGTGCTCGCCGAGGACCCGGGCGCGCGCACGCTGCCGTACATGCTTTCCGGCGGCACCGACGCGAAGTCGTTCCAGCAGCTCGGAATCCGCAACTTCGGCTTCGCGCCGCTGAAGCTGCCGGCGGATCTCGACTTCTCCGCGCTCTTCCACGGCGTGGACGAGCGCGTGCCGGTGGACGCGCTGAAGTTCGGCACGCGCGTGCTGGACCGGTTCGTGCGGTCGTCCTGAGCGCCGGAAACCACCGAGTTGCCCGCGTTCACGCTCGCCGACGGGACACCCCTGCACCTCGTGCGCTGGGGCGACCCGTCGGCCGGCGTGACCGTGGTGCTCCTGCACGGCTACGCGCTCGACCGGCGCAGCTGGAGCCGGATCGCCCCGTTGCTGCCGGAGGCGGTGGACGAGCCGCTGTCGGTCGTCGGCTACGACCACCGCGGCCACGGCAAGTCCGGTCGCGCGGGGCGTGGCACGGCGACCATGGCCCAGCTGGGCGACGATCTCGCCGAAGTACTGGAACGCGCCGTGCCCGAAGGCCGGGTGGTGCTGGTGGGCCACGACATGGGCGGGCTCGCGATCATGTCGCTCACGCAACGCCACCCCGAGCTGTTCGCCGCGCGCGTGGCCGGGCTCGTGCTGCTCGCGACGTCGTCCGGGCGGCTCGCCACGGAGGCTTCGGCGGCGTGGCCGGGCGCGCTCGGGGTGCTGGCGCAGGACCTGGAAGTGGTGCTGGGCGCCAAGTTGTTCGGGCTGGTGCGCGAGCACACGAGCCGCGCGGTGAGCGCGGGGCTGCGCTGGTGGCTCTTCGGTGACGACCCGGATCCGGAGCTCGTGGAGCTGACCGTGACGATGATCCGGCGCAACTGGCCGCACACCGTCGCCGTGTTCCGCCCGGCGCTCGACGCGTACGCGCGCGAAGCGGCGCTGGCACGCGTGGGTTCCTTGCCGGTCACGGCGATCGTGGGGGAGCGGGACCGGATCGTGGCGGCCACGGACGTCGAGCACCTCGTCGGAGGCCTCGAACACGGGACGGCCGTGGTGCTGCCGGGCGTGGGGCACGTCGTACCGCTGGAGGCCGCCGCGCAGGTCGTGCCACGGATCGTGGCGCAGGTGCGCGAGGCGTACCGACAACATCGTGGTTCTTGACAATTTCATTTTTCGGAAGCACCATGGGCGCATGTTTCCCGTTGCGGTGATCGAAGACGCGGCCGCGGCCGAGGTGTCGCTCGATCCGGTCCGCGCCCGGCTGCTGGCCGAGCTGGCGGAGCCGGCGTCGGCGACCATGCTCGCGGCCCGCGTCGACCTGCCCCGCCAGAAGGTCAACTACCACCTGCGCGCGCTGGAGAAGCACGGGCTCGTGGAGCTGGTGGAGGAGCGGCGCAAGGGCAACGTCACCGAGCGCATGATGCGTGCGACCGCGGCGTCGTACGTGATCTCGCCTTCCGCACTGGCGGCGGTGCAGCCGGACCCGGCGCGGTCGCCCGACCGCTTGTCGGCGCGCTGGCTGCTCGCTGTGGCGGGCCGGCTGGTGCGCGACGTCGGGATCCTGATCACGGGCGCCGCCAAGGCGCGCAAGCGCGTCGCGACGTTCGCGCTCGACGGCGAGGTGCGCTTCGCCTCGGCGGCGGACCGGGCCGCGTTCGCCGAGGAGCTCGCAGTGGCCGTGACGACCTTGGTGGGGAAGTACCACGACGAGGGCGCGGAGAACGGGCGCGCGCACCGCGTGATCGTGGCTGTGCACCCGAGCGTGCCGGACGAGGAGGCCTGAGATGGCGGAGTTCACCGGGAAAGAGTTCGAGCTCCCCGGATCGGCCGAGGTGGCCGCCACGCCGGAGCAGATCTGGGCCGCGATCGCGACCGGGCCGGGCATCGACTCGTGGTACATGGGCCGCAACGAGGTCGAAGGCGGCCTCGGCGGCGTCGTGCGCGGCTCCTTCGCGGGCTACGAACCGGACATGGCCATCACCGCGTGGGACCCGCTGGAGCGGCTCGTCTACGGCACGGAGACCGAGCCCGACGGGCGCCGGATCGCCTACGAGTTCCTGATCGAGGGACGCGACGGCGGCAGCTCGGTCGTCCGCTGCGTCACCAGCGGGTTCCTGCCCGGCGACGACTGGCAGGACGAGTTCGAGGCGATGACCGCCGGCGGCGCGCTGTTCTTCCGCAACCTCGCCGAGTACGTCACGTACTTCGCCGGCCGCACGGCCACGCCGGTCACGGCGTTCGGCCCGCCCGTGTCCGACTGGGACCGCTTGTGGGCGGCACTCGGGGCCGAACTGGGCCTGCCGGGCCGGCCCGAGGAGGGCGACCTTGTGCGCGTCGAGCTGGCGGGCCGGTCCGTCGAAGGCGTCGTCTACGCCGTGAATCCGCAGACAGTGGGCGTCCGCACGGCCGACGCGCTCTACTGCTTCCTTCAGGGCTTCCACGGCCCGAGCCACTCCTGCCACCACGTGTTCTCCGCCGACGCCGGCGACGAGCAGAGCTGGCAGGAGTGGCTCGGGCGGCTCACCGCCTGAGCCGGGGCCCTGGGTCAGCAGGTCGGTCGATAGGTTCGCCGCCATGGTGATTCGCGCGGTGGTGTTCGACATCGGTGACGTGCTCGAGATCGCGCCCGACCTCGGCGTCGACAGGCGGTGGGAGGCCAGGCTCGGCCTCTCGGAAGGCGAGATCACCCGGCGGTTGGCCGACATCTGGGCAGCCGGCGCCGTCGGCACTGTCACCGAGGACGACGTGCGTGACACGATCAGCAGCAGGCTCGGCGTCGGCCGAGGACGAGCCGACGCGATCATGGCCGATATCTGGGAACAGTACCTCGGCACCGGCAACGCCGACCTGATCGACTACGTCCGCGGGGTGCGGCCGCGCTGTCGAACGGGCATCTTGAGCAACAGCTTCGTCGGTGCCCGGGAACGGGAACAAGCCGCGTACGGTTTCGAGGACCTGGTGGACGACATCGTCTACTCGCACGAGGTCGGGATGAGCAAGCCGGATCCGGAGATCTACCGGCTGAGCTGTGTCCGGCTTGGTGTGGCCCCCGAAGAAATGATCTTCCTCGACGATCTCGAACCCAACATCGACGCTGCGCGTGCGGTCGGAATCCACGGAATCCGCTACCGGGACAACGCCCAAGCGATCACCGAGATCGAAGGGCTTCTGGCGTCCGCCGGCGAGTGAACGAGCGGCCACCGTCGTGGTGGCCAAGGTTTCACGGCGCCACGCACTGTCATCCGCGCGGTGGCGCTGCCGAGGCCCGCGCCCGTAAGATTCCGGCAGCCCGCACACGTCGGACGCACTTGGGCCGGGTCCTGGGCTCGGTCAGGTGGCGAGCTCGGGCAGGCGGTCGGCTGCGGTGCGCTTGCGCCGCAACCAGACTCGCCGTGTGCCGTCGGCGTAGAGCCGCACCGTGCGCAGCTCCCAGCCGGCGAACTCGGCGTGGATCGAGAGCTGGATCGCCGCCGCGCGCCGGGACACACCCGGGGGCAGGCGCAGGCGGCGGTACTCCCAATCCCCTTCGACCACCGCCTCGTCGACAGTCGTCATGGCTGGATCACCTGGGTCCCTTCTCCTGCGGCCGAGCCGACGAGCACTCGGCCGCTCCGGTCGTCGACGCTCACCGTGTTCGGCTGGCGCACGGTCGGGAATCGGTACTTCTCGGTGGGCTCGCCACCGCGGACGTCGAAGCCCACCACCTGGTTCTGGCCGGTCAGGGTGACCCAGGCCAGGTTGCGCTGGTGGTCGTAGGCGATGCCGTAGATCCCGCCCGGCACCGGGTAGCGCTGGCGCAGGATCAGCGGGCCGACGGAGAACGCGAGCAGCGCGCCCGCGCGGGCGTCGGTGACCAGCACGCGCCCGTAGGAGTCGCTGGTGGCGTTGGCGGCGCCGTCGCCGGCTCGCAGGCCCTCGCCCATCGTCCCTGCGTTCACGTCGACGCTGAACACCGCGGTGCGCAGGCGGTCGAGCACGACCACGCCCTGCCCGGTGTCCACGACGTCGTCGGCGCTGTAGAGCTGGCCGGTGATGGTCTTGGTGACCGCGCCGCCGGCCAGGACCTCGACGGCCTTGCGGTCGCGCACGGCCACGATCGTGTCCGGCCCGTCGGCCACACCGGCGGTCGGCTGGCCGGCGACCGGTTGCGTGGTCAGCTGCCCGCCGGGCAGCGCGATCTTGGCCAGCTCGCCCTTGGTCGGGATGCTCGCGATCGCCTGGCCGTCGGACGTCGTCAGCGATTCGGCCGGCCCGGGCAGGGGCACGGTGGCCTTGGGGGTGCTCAGCGAGTCGAGGTCGTAGACGAGCACCGACGGCGGCTGCGTGACCGCGACCGCGAGCGTGCGGGTCTTCTCGTCGGTCGCCATCGCCGACACGGCCGGCGTCGCGAGTACCTGGCCCGCGGGCTTCGTCGTCACGGCGGGGGAGACCGCCGGCTTCGCGGCCACCGGGTTCGCCACCACCTGCAGCGAGTCGGTGTTGTCCTGGCCCGAAGCCGAGCATGCCGAAAGCGCGAGAGCACCGACCAGCGGAATCGCGATCCGCGACGCGGCGGTGAGCCGACGCACCTTGAAGCCTCCAGCTGTCCCTCGGCGAGGTGTCCTCACCAGCATCCCCCACGATTCCCGTGCCGTCACGTGTGCGTCATCCAACAGACACCTGCGCCTCATTTCGGACCCCGCTCGGGGTAGCCCACGTCGACGCAGCTCACGTCGTCGAGCGCGCTGCGGATCGCGGGCGGGAGCGTGAGCTCCTCCGCCGCCAGCGAACCCGTCAGCTGGCCGGTGTCGCGGGCGCCGACGACCGGCGCCACGACCCCCGGCCGGTCGCGCACCCAGGCCAGCGCGACGACCAGCGGCGAGATGCCGAGCCCGTCGGCGGCCGTGGCCACGGCCTGCACGATCCGCGCCGCGCGGTCCGTGCGGTGGTGCTCCACGTACCCGGCGAACTCGCTGGACGCGCCGCGCGAGTCGGCAGGCGTGCCCGTGCGGTACTTGCCAGTCAGCACGCCGCGGCCCAGTGGCGCCCAGGGCAGCAGCCCGATGCCGTGGTGCAGCGCGGCCGGTGCGGCTTCGCGGTCGACTCCGCGCTCCAGCAGCGAGTACTCGTACTGGCAGGACACGATCGGTGCCACGGCGCAGGCGCGCGACGCGGTCGTGGCCAGCTGCCAGCCCGCGTAGTTGGAGACGCCGACGTAGCGGACCTTCCCGCTGGTCACGGCGTACTCGAGGGCCGAGAGGGTCTCCTCGATCGGCACGCCCGCGTCCCACGCGTGCAGCTGCCACAGGTCAACGTGGTCGGTGCCGAGGCGGCGCAGCGAGCCGTCGAGCGCACTCAGCAGCGCGCCCCGGGAAGCCCCGCCGCCGAAGGGCCCTTCGGTGCGCCGCGCGACGGCCTTCGTGGCCACCACCACGTCGTCGCGGGGTACGAGGTCGCCCAGCAGGCTCCCGAGTACGCGCTCGGCCTCGCCTTCGGCGTAGATGTCCGCGGTGTCCACGAGGGTGCCACCGGCGTCGACGAACGCGACGAGCTGGCTGGCCGCCTCCTCGGCGTCGGTGTCGCCGCCCCACGTCATCGTGCCGAGCGCCAGGCGCGAGACCCGCAGTCCCGACCGGCCGAGCTGTCGCTTTTCCACGACCACCGAGCCTAGCCGTCGGCCCGGCCCGTAGTTGACCAAGGTGAGGCCGTGTCGCGACCGGCCACCCCGTCGGTGCACCCAGGGCACGGCGCGAGTCGCGCCCTCGGTACGTTTCCGGCCGTGCGAATGGGACTCAACCTCGGTTACTGGGGCACCGGGGACAACTCCGCGAACCTGGCGCTGGCCAGGAGAGCGGACGAACTCGGGTATTCGGTGGTGTGGGCGGCCGAGGCCTACGGCTCCGATGCCGTGACGATGCTCACCTGGATCGCCGCGCGGACCGAGCGGATCGACGTCGGCAGCGCCGTGCTGCAGATCCCGGCGCGGACGCCGGCGATGACAGGCATGACCGCCGCCACGCTCGACACGCTCTCGGGCGGCCGGTTCCGGCTCGGCCTGGGTGTCTCGGGCCCGCAGGTGTCGGAGGGCTGGCACGGCGTGCGGTTCGCCGACCCGGTGGGCCGCACCCGCGAGTACGTGGAGATCGTGCGGGCCGTGCAGTCGAGGCGCCGCGTGCGCTTCAGCGGCGAGCACTTCGAGCTGCCGCTGCCCGACGGGCCCGGGCTGGCCCTGGGCCTGACCTTCCGGCCCGAGCGCAAGCAGGTGCCGGTGTACCTCGCCGCGATCGGGCCGAAGAACCTCGCGCTCACGGGTGAGGTCGCCGACGGCTGGCTGCCGGTGTTCTTCTCACCCGAGCACGCGGGTGAGCAGCTGGCCCACATCCGCGCCGGCGCCGAGGCGGCCGGGCGTTCGCTCGACGGCTTCGACGTCGCCCCTGCCGTGCCGCTCGTGGTCGGCGACGACTGGCGCGAGTGCGCCGACGCCGTGCGCCCCCACGCCGCTCTTTACGTGGGCGGGATGGGCAGCCGGAAGCAGAACTTCTACAACCGCCTCGCCGTGCGGATGGGGTTCGAGGCCGCGGCGGCCGAAGTGCAGGAGTGCTACCTCGCCCGCGACTACGAGGGGGCTCAGGCGGCCGTGCCGCTCGAGTTCCTCGACGCGACGTCGCTGCTCGGCCCGCGGGAGCGGATCGCCGAGCGGATGGCGGAGTTCGCGAAGGCGGGCGTGACGACGTTGTCCGTGACTCCGTACGGGGAGTCTGCGGGATTCGAGGCGGCTCTGCGGACCGCTGTGGAAGCGATCGAGCTGGCGGGAGTGGCCTGATGGGGTGGTTCGAAGCACTGGTGCTGGGACTGGTGCAGGGGCTCACGGAGTTCCTGCCCATCTCCTCCAGCGCGCACCTGCGGATCGTGGCCGCGCTCGTCGGCTGGGACGACCCGGGCGCGGCGTTCACGGCCGTGACGCAGATCGGCACCGAGCTGGCGGTGATCCTGTACTTCGGGAAGAAGATCGGCCGGATCCTGCAGGCCTGGTTCTTCTCGCTCTACCGCCGCAGCTGGCGCCGAGACCCCGACGCGCGGCTGGGCTGGCTGATCATCGTCGGCTCGATCCCCATCGTCGTGCTCGGCCTGCTGTTGCAGGACCAGATCGACGAGACCTTCCGCGACCTGCGGATCACCGCGACGACGCTCATCGTGTTCGGCGTGATCCTGCTCATCGCCGACCGCGTGGGCTCGCAGCGGCGCTCGCTCGACCACCTCACCGTGCCGCACGGCCTCGGGTTCGGCTTCGCGCAGGCCCTGGCCCTGATCCCGGGCGTCTCGCGCTCCGGCGGCACCACCAGCGCCGGCCTGCTCATGGGCTACACCCGCGCCGACGCCGCGGAGTACTCGTTCCTGCTGGCCCTGCCGGCCGTGTTCGGCTCGGGCCTGTACAAGCTCACCGACATCGGCAAGAACGGCGAGACCGCGCAGTGGGGGCCCACGATCCTGGCCACGCTGGTGGCCTTCGGCGTCGGGTACGTGGTGATCGCGTGGCTGATGTCCTACATCAAGCGCAAGAGCTTCGTGCCGTTCGTGATCTACCGGATCGTGCTCGGCCTGCTGCTGTTCGGGCTGATCATCGGAGGGGTGCTCGACCCCAACGCCGGACCTGTCGGGAGCTGAGTGAGGTCAGGCGGCAGCGCGGGCGCGAGCCTGGGGTGAGCGCTCGCCCAGCACCTCGCGGTAGTGGTTGATCAGGCGGTCGCCGGAGGCTTCCCAGGTGTTGCGGACCGCGGTGGCGCGGCCCGCGGCACCGAACGCGGCGCGCTTCGCGGGCGACTCCGTGAGCCGGAGCACCGCGTCGCGTAGGGCGCCCGGGTCGAGCGGGGTTACCAGGTACCCGGTGTGCCCGTCCACGACGAGGTCCAGTGGACCGCCGGCCGCCGGCGCCACGACGGGGAGGCCGCTCGCCATCGCTTCCTGGATGGTCAGCCCGAAGGTTTCGAAGGGCCCGGTGTGCGTGAAGACGTCGAGCGTCGCGTAGATGCTCGCCAGCTCGGCACCGACGCGCAGGCCCAGGAAGGTCGCGTCGGGCAGCGCCGCCTGCAGGCTGGGCCGGTTCGGCCCGTCTCCGACGACGACCACCCGCACCCCCGGCAGCGCGCAGACGTCGCGCAGCAGCTCGACGTGCTTGTCCGGCGCGAGGCGGCCGACGTACCCGACGAGGACCTCGCCGTTCGGCGCGAGCCGGCGGTGCAGCTCCGGATCCCGGTGCCGCGGGTCGAAGCGCACGGCGTCGACGCCGTGGGGGAGCAGGTGCAGGCGAGGGATGCCCTGCGCTTCCAGCGCCCGCTTCGATGCGCTGGACGAGACGATCGTGCGGTCGGCCGGTCCGTGGATCCCCCGCAGCCGGTGCCATACGTACCTCGCGCCACCGGGCACCCGCGGGGCGTAGGAAGCGCAGTATGCCGCGACGTCCGTCTCGTACACCGCCACGATCGGCACCTGCCGCTTCAGGGCGGCCCGTACCGCGTGGGCACCGAGCAGTAGGGGGCTCGACAGGTGCACCACGTCAGGCTGGTGCTCGGCGATCGCGCGCGCCACCGCTCGGGTCGGCAGCGCCATGCGCACGTCCGGGTAACCGGGCCACGACAGCGCGGGCACCCGCACGACGGGTGAGCTCCCGACCTCCGCCGACGCCTCCTGCCGCAGCCCGGTGGGCGCGGTCGGCGCCACCACCAGCGGCGCGTGACCGCGCTCCGTCAGGTGCTCGGCGACCCGGAACGCGGTGTGCGCGACCCCGTTGACCTGCGGCGGGTACGACTCGGTCACGACGAGGACCCGCAACGAAGATCCCGCGCGATGGCTGGACGTCATTCGGAGATCCAAACCGATGACGCCCACCTCACATCCCCGGGAACAGCACCCCAACACGAGGTGCCCAACAAGCGATGTGAACGCCACCACAGCGCGAGATCGCGCCGGCTTCCCAACAGGCGAAGCCCGGGACTGTCCCAAGGCGACCCCGGCGCGAGATCGCGCCGGCTTCCGGATGGGGCGGTGCGATCGGCCCCGGCCGGACCCCCCGCCCCCAGCGCGAGCCCCCGCCAACGCCATAACGCACCC
>NZ_JBFAHL010000010.1:12443-164589 GCF_040654155.1 Amycolatopsis sp. NPDC050768 | reverse complement strand
GGCCCTACCCCCCCCCGGGTCCCGTTGGGGGCGTAGCGATCGGCCCCGGCCGATCCGACCGCCCCATCCGGAAGCCGGCTCAAAGGCGATCTCGCACGCCTCGGCGGAGCCGAGGCAAAAGATACAGTTAGGGTTACGTTGTGAGTACGGTCATCTTGCTGCGGCACGGGAAGTCCACCGCGAACGGGTCCGGCGTCCTGGCGGGGCGCACGCCGAAGGTCGGTCTCGACGACACCGGCCGCGCGCAGGCCGACAGGCTGGTCGAGCGGCTGGCCGGCGTGCCCGTCGCCGAGCTGGTGGTGTCGCCGATGCTGCGCTGCAAGCAGACGGTGACGCCGTTGGCGACCGCGCTGGGTCTGGACAAGACCGTGGAGCCGCGCCTGTCCGAAGTGGACTACGGCGAGTGGACCGGTCGTGAGCTGAAGACGCTGGTCAAGGAGCAGCTGTGGCGGGTGGTCCAGTCCCACCCGTCGGCGGCGGTGTTCCCCGGCGGTGAGGGGCTGGCCGCGATGCAGGCCCGCGCGGTGGCCGCGATCCGCGCGCACGACGCACGCATCACCGCCGAGCACGGCGACCACGCCGTGTGGATCGCCTGCAGCCACGGCGACGTGATCAAGGCGGTGCTGGCCGATGCCCTGGGCCAGCACCTCGACGCGTTCCAGCGCATTGTGGTCGACCCCGCGTCGGTGTCGGTGGTCCGCTACACCGAGACGCGGCCGTTCGTGCTGCGCGTGAACGAGAACGGCGGCGACCTGAAGGGCATCGTGCCCCCGCCGCCGAAGAAGAAGACCGGCCGCGGCAGGAAGGCGGGCGACAGCGACGCGGTGGTCGGGGGCAGCACCGGGCGCTGAGCCGCGGACACGCCCTCGGCGGAAAGCGGCTCGACCAGGGCCGCGAAACCCGTAGGGTGGCGGGATCAGCGCGGGACGCACGTGAAGAACCAGGAGCACAACCCGATGATTTCGCCGGACAACCCGTTCGCCACCCCGAGTGAGCTGCCCTACGCCCTGCCGCCGTTCGACCGCATCACGGTCGAGCACTTCAGGCCCGCGTTCGACGAGGGCCTGACCGCCCACGCCGCGGAGATCCACGACATCGCCGCGAACCGGGCGGAGCCCACGTTCGAGAACACGATCGCCGCGCTGGAGCGGGCGGGGGAGCTGCTGGAGCGGGCGTCCGGCACGTTCTTCAACGTCTCCAGCTCCGACTCGACCGACGAGATCCAGGAGATCCAGGCCGAGCTGGCGCCGAAACTGGCCGCGCACTCCGACGCGATCCACCTGGACGCGCAGCTGTTCGCGCGGATCAACGCGCTGTACGAGCGGCGCGAGAGCCTCGGCCTCGACCCCGAGTCGCTGCGTCTGCTGGAGCGCCGGCACACCGACTTCAGCCGCGCCGGCGCCGGGCTGCCCGAGGCCGAGCAGGACAAGCTGCGCAAGCTCAACGAGCAGCTCTCGACCCTGCAGACGAAGTTCCAGAAGAACCTGCTGCGCGACACCAACGAGCTCGCCGTGGTCCTCGACGACGTCGCCGACCTGGCCGGGCTCGACGAGGGGGCGATCGCCACCGCCGCCGAAGCGGCTGCCGCTCGCGGCGAAGAGGCCAAGTACGTCCTGAACCTCACGCTGCCGACCGCGCAGGCGGCCCTGGAGTCGCTGGAGAACCGCGCGGTGCGCGAGCGCGTCTTCACCGCCTCGGTCTCGCGAGGCAACCGCGGCAACGAGTACGACAACAACTCCGTCGCCGCCGAGATCGTCCGTCTGCGGGCCGAACGCGCGGCGCTGCTGGGCTACCCGGACCACGCGTCGTACGTGATCTCCGACGAGACGGCCAAGACCGCCGACGCGGCCTCGGGCCTGCTGGAGCGGCTGGCGCCGGTCGCCGTGGCCAACGCCCGCGTCGAGGCCGCCGAGCTGCAGCAGCACCTCGAGGCGGACGTCCCGGGCGCGACGCTGAAGCCGTGGGACTGGGCGTTCTACGCCGAGAAGGTGCGCCGCGAGCGCTACGAGGTGGACACCGCGGCGCTGCGCCCGTACTTCGAGCTGAACCGCGTGCTGACCGACGGAGTGTTCTTCGCCGCGAACCGCCTGTACGGCCTGACCTTCACCGAGCGCGACGACCTGCCGAAATACCACCCGGAGGTGCGGACCTTCGAGGTCTTCGACGCCGACGGCAGCGGCATGGGCCTGTTCCTCGTGGACTACTACACGCGTGACTCCAAGCGCGGCGGCGCGTGGATGAACAACTTCGTGAGCCAGTCGGACCTGCTGGGGCGCAAGTCCGTGGTGGTCAACGTGCTCAACGTCGCGAAGCCGCCGGCGGGGGAACCGACCCTGCTGACGCTCGACGAGGTCACCACCGTGTTCCACGAGTTCGGCCACGCGCTGCACGGGCTGCTCTCGGGCGTCGAGTACCCGACGTTCTCCGGCCCGAGCGTGCCGCGGGACTTCGTGGAGTACCCGTCGCAGGTCAACGAGATGTGGATGCTGTGGCCCGAGGTGCTGGCGAACTACGCCAAGCACCACGTGACGGGGGAGCCGCTGCCGGCCGAGCAGGTCGCCAAGCTCGAAGCCTCGCAGCAGTACGGCGAGGGCTTCAAGACGACCGAGTACCTCGCCGCGTCGCTGCTCGACCTCGCCTGGCACCGCCTCGGCGTGGACGACCGCGTCGACGACGTGCAGCGCTTCGAGTCCGACGCGCTGGAGAAGGCCGGCGTCGCGCTGGAAAGCGTGCCGCCGCGCTACCGCACCACGTACTTCAACCACGTCTTCGGCGGCGGTTACAGCGCGGGCTACTACTCCTACATCTGGAGCGAGGTCCTCGACGCCGACACCGTGCAGTGGTTCCGCGAGAACGGCGGCCTCAAGCGCGAGAACGGCGACCACTTCCGCTCGACGCTGCTCGGCCGCGGCGGGAGTGTGGACCCGATGGAGGCGTTCGCGAACTTCCGCGGTCGTCAGCCGGAGATCCAGCCGCTGCTGGAGCGCCGGGGTCTCGCGGGGGCCTGATCGTCTTTTCGGGTGGGGCCGGCCGTTCTCGGTCGGCCCCACTTTTGTCTCTCATGGACTGTATAACGATCTATACGGCCAGGGTTGAGTTTGGCTGTGGTCACTCCAGAGGGAACAAGATCGGGCTGATGAGGTGCTGGCGCCGGCCGGGGGCGGGCTCGTTGCGCAGCCGGGGGAGGAGTACTTCGCGGAGCTCGGTGATGAGCTCGGCGAGCTCCTCGTGGCTCAGCCAGACCGAGTGCTGGCGGTAGCCCACCAGGTCCTCGACCGGATCCGCACCGGCCCGGCCCAGGTACGCGGTGAACTCGGCGATCAACGTCGTCATCGCGGTCGCGAACACATTGCGGTGATCGTCGTGCGTCGCCGAGGCCGCCGCGTCCGCGTCGATCACCGCGCGGTCACGCCGCAGCCGGTAGCTGCGCTCGACGGCGCCGCGGACGCGTTGTTCCTCGGCCACTTCGAGGATTCCGGCTTCGGCGAGCAGGCCGACGTGGCGGTACAGGGTCGCCTTCGACACGTCGTGGATGCGCTCGGCCAGCTGGGTGGTGGTCAGGGGCCGCCCGCCGGAGAGGGCGTGCACCACGCGCAGCCGCACCGGGTGCACCAGGAGTTCCAGATCGTCCACGCCGTTATGTTCGCACATCTGCTACCGTTCTCAATATTGAGAACGTTGGGCCACTGGGGGCCCGGGATGGGAGATTCGGCGATGAAGGTCGACGTGGCACCACTGGGCGAGCACTACGAAGTGGCCGGGCGGCGGCTGCTGCTGCATCGCTGCGGCTCCGGCGGGCCGCCGGTGGTGTTCCTGCCTGGCGCGGGCTTGATGGCGTATGACTTCCTGAACGTGCAGCAGCGCGTCGCGGAGTTCACCACGAGCGTGGTGTACGACCGCGCCGGCACGGGATGGAGCGACGCCGTCGAGCTGCCCCGCACGCCGGACGAGGTGACGGAGGAACTGCGGGCCCTGCTGGCGGCGGCGGACGTGCCCGGGCCGTACGTGCTGGCCGGACATTCGCTCGGGGCGCTGTACGCCCGCCGCTATGCGCAGCGCTTCCCAGGGGAGGTCGCCGGCCTGGTGTTCCTCGATCCGGGCCACGAGGACATCCTGGAGTTCCTGCCGAAGGAGGCCGCCGAGCTGAACGAGAGCCTCAAGCCCGACCTGGCCGCCCTGCCCGAGCCGACTCCCGCGCAACTGGACGCGTCGCGCGACGCATTGCTGAAGCTGTACGCGAACTGGCCCGACGGTGTCCGGGACGCGTTGATGGACAAGCACCTCACGGAGTGGCGCACGGCGGTCCTGGAGACGCGGAACTTCGAAACCGAGGTGTACGACCAGGTCCGCGCCGGGGGAGTGCTGCCGGACGTACCGCTCGTGGTGCTGAGCGCGCTCGGGGCCAACCCGTACTGGGCGCAGTTCGCCTCCCCGGAGCTGATGGATTCGATGCTCGCGGGGATCAAGGCCCTGCACGCGTCGATCGCCGCGTCCGTGCCGCGAGGTGAGCACCGCATACTCGACGGTGCGGCACACCAGACGATGCACCTGGAGCACGAAGACGCTGTCGTGGAGGCGATCCGCTCAGTCCTCTGAGGACGATCCGCGCGAGATGGCACCCCTTGAAGTGTATAACGACCTATACCGCTGGGCGTTGTGCACAAACCAGGTGATCCCTCGAAGCTCTCACGTACCCCCAAACCTCTGCAAAGACCGGCACCCAGACGGCGGCCGATTCCTTTCGGCTCCGCGCGAGGTCTACCTCTTCGACGGTGCGGCTCGCCCCGAGCCGGCCGTGGTTCGGCAACCCGAGAAGAGGGCTGATCGCCGTGAGCATTCCCGCGACCATGCGCGCGCTGGAGCAGACTTCGCTCGAGGGGCCGCAAGACCTGCGGTTGATAACCGACGTGCCGGTGCCGGCTCCCGGCCGGGGTGAAGTGCTGATCAGGGTCCGGGCCGCCGGGGTCAACTTCGCCGACCTCTCGCAGGCCCACGGGGTGTTCCGGGGCGGCCCGCAGCCGCCTTACCTGGCGGGTTTCGAGGCCGCGGGCGACGTTGTCGCGCTGGGTGCGGAGGTAACCGGCCTGGGGCCGGGGAGCCCGGTCATCGGCGTCGGGCCCGGTGCGTTCGCCGAGTACGCGGTCCTGCCCGCGGCCGCGGCGATGCCGGTGCCTGCCGGCTGGACGGCCGAGCAGGCGCTGGGCCTGGTCGTGAACCGGCCGACCGCGCTCGCGGCGCTCAAGCCGCTGGGCCGGCTGACCTCGGGGGAGACGGTGGTGGTCCACGCCGCGGCGGGCGCGACCGGCCAGGCCGCGGTGAGGATGGCCAAGCACTACGGCGCGACGGTCATCGCCACCGCTTCCCGGGGCAAGCACGAGACCGTGCGGGCGCTCGGCGCCGATCACGTCCTGGACTCCGCCACCCCCGATCTCGCCGCCGAAGTCCTGCGGCTGACCGGTGGTGCCGGTGCCGATCTGGTGCTGGAGTCCGCCGGAGGTGCCGGCTTCGCGGCCGGCCTGGCCTCCGCCAAGCCGGTCACCGGCCGGGTCGTCGTCTACGGCTTGGCGGGCGGCGAAGCCGCGTTCACCAACTGGGACCTGGTGTACCGCCACCAGGTCCACGTCGTCGGCCTCAACCTCGGGATGCTGATCCGGGCGGCTCCCCGGATCTTCGGTGAGGTCATGGGTGAGCTGTCGGCCCTCGTCGCCGCCGGTGTCCTCCCACCCGAACGCCCGGTCGTCTACGACTTGGCCGACGGCCCGCAAGCCCTCGCCGCGCTGGAGTCGAGGGTGACCGTCGGCAAGCTCGCCCTGCGGCCCTGACGTCGCGCTGACCTGGGGTTCGATACCTTCGTGCCACTTTCGGGGTCTTATGGGGTGACGGTCCCGATCCGCGGGAGCGGTCCGGACGAGGAGCAGGGCATGGTCACCAGGCAATCCACGGTCACCCCCATGCCGCGACCTGGGCTCGCCGCATGACGGCCCAGGTGCGGGAGCCGGCGGATCGGGACCGGTTCACCGCCGAAACCGAGCCGTTCCGGCGGGAGCTGCTGGCGCACTGCTACCGCATGGTCGGTTCTGCGCATGACGCCGAGGACCTGGTGCAGGAAACCTACCTGCGGGCCTGGCGATCCTACGCCGGGTTCGAAGGCCGTGCGTCGATCCGGTCCTGGCTCTACAAGATCGCCACCAACGTCTGCCTGACCGCGGTGGAGCCGCGCAAGATCCGGATGCTGCCCTCGGGCCTGGGCGGTCCCCAGGAGGGATCCGAGACCTCGGCCAACCCCGTCGCGCCGGATGAGGTCTCGTGGCTGGAACCGTGGCCGGACCGGTGGACCACCGCCGCCGACGACGACCCGGCCACGTCGGTCGTCGCGCGCGAATCACTGCGCCTGGCGCTCATCGCGAGCCTGCAGCACCTGCCCGCCCGCCAGCGCGCGATCCTCATCCTGCGTGAGGTGCTCGCGTTCTCCGCGGCCGAAACCGCGCAGCTGCTCGGTACCACCACAGCGGCGGTGAAGAGCGGGCTGCAGCGGGCCCGGGCGCGGCTGGGTGAGCTGGAACCGCGGCCGGAGCAGTTGCTGGAACCGGCTGACCAGCGGGCACGGGCACTGCTCGACGGTTACATCGCGGCCTTCGAACGCTCGGATGCCGGTCTCCTGGAACAGGTGCTGCGCGCGGACGCGACGCTCGAGGCGACACCGTTCCGCGAGTGGCAGGCCGGGCTGGTGAACTGCATCCGCATGCTCACCGCGGACGTGCTGGGGGCACCGGGGGACTGGCGGATGCTCGCCACCACCGCCAATGGCCAGCCCGCTGCCGTCGAGTACCGCCGAGACGAAGCCGGTGTGTTCCGGGGGAGAGGCATCGTGGTGCTGGACCCGACCGCCGCCGGCGTCTCCCGTGTCGTCGCGTTCCACGACGCGGTCCTGGTCACCCTGTTCGGCTTCCCCGAATCGCTCACAGACTGATCCTGACCGGTCGCGCCAAGTCCGGTGTAGACAGTCACTCTCAAAAATGTATAACGACCTATACAGCGGGTCAAATGTCAAAAACCAATTTGTCACCCAACAGCCCAGCTCACCACCAAAACCCAGCTAAAGACCAGCGAGAATCCCGACCACGGCGTCGTAGGTCTGTTCCACGTCAAGGCTTTCCGTATCGACCACAGTGCACTTCGGACGCTGCCGCAGGTACGCCGCGAGGTGGTCGTGGACGCGGTCGATCAGCTCCAGCCCGCCGGCAAGGGTGATGATCTCGTCGATGTCGCGGGCCGGTCCGCTGTCGCTGGAGCGGGACGAGTAGCGGTCGAACGCGTGGGGCTTCGCCGCGGTCAGCACGATCTCGACGTACGAAGCTCCTGCGGCACGCGCGGCTGCTTCGAACCCCGAGACCTCTTTCAGGTGCGTTGCCAGCTGGGGCATCACGACGGAGAACCCGGACCGCAGATGGGTTTCGGCCATGGCGACAGCCAGGCGGCGCGCGACGGGCAGGGTGGCGAAGAAGTCGTCGCGCCAGCCGCCGATGAGGGAGACAACGTGGTCGGTGTCGAGGTCGAGCACGCCGGGGTGGCGGTCGGCGTAGAGGCGCGCGACGGTGGACTTCCCGATGCCCGACGGTCCGTTGAGGTGGATGAGGCGAGGGCCGCCCCGGACGGATCCGGGGCGGCCCTCAAAAGAAGCAGTGCTCAACTCAGATGAGGCCGAGCTTCTGCACGGCGTCGCGCTCCTCGGCGAGCTCGCCGACGGTGGCGTCGATGCGGGTGCGGGAGAAGTCGTCGATCTCGAGGCCCTGCACGATCTCGTACTTGCCGTCCTTGGCGGTGACGGGGAAGGACGAGATGAGGCCCTCGGGGACACCGTAGGAGCCGTCGGAGATGACCGCGGCGGAGGTCCAGTCGCCTTCGTCGGTGCCGTTGACCCAGGTGTAGACGTGGTCGATGGCGGCCGACGCGGCGGAGGCGGCGGAGGAGAGGCCGCGGGCTTCGATGATGGCCGCGCCGCGCTTGGCGACGGTGGGGATGAAGGTCTCTTCGACCCAGGTCTGGTCGTTGACGGCCTCGGCGAGGTTCTTGCCGCCGACGGTGCCGTGGGTGATCATCGGGTACTGCGTGGCCGAGTGGTTGCCCCAGATGGCCAGGCGCTTGATGTCCGAGACCGGGACGTCGAGCTTCTTCGACAGCTGCGCGAGGGCGCGGTTGTGGTCGAGGCGGGTCATCGCGGTGAAGCGGTCGGCCGGTACGTCGGGCGCGTGGGACTTGGCGATGAGGGCGTTGGTGTTGGCCGGGTTGCCCACCACGAGGACGCGGATGTCGTCGGCCGCGCCGGCGTTGATGGCTTCGCCCTGGGGCTTGAAGATGCCGCCGTTGGCCTCGAGCAGGTCGCCGCGCTCCATGCCCTTGGTGCGGGGGCGGGCGCCGACGAGCAGGGCGATGTTGGTGCCGGAGAACGCCTGCTTGGGGTCGTCGAAGATGTCGATCCCCGACAGGAGCGGGAAGGCGCCGTCGTCGAGCTCCATCGCGGTGCCCTCAGCCGCCTTGACCGCCTGCGGGATCTCGAGGAGCCGCAGTTTCACCGGGGTGTCCGGGCCGAGGAGCTGACCGGACGCGATGCGGAAGAGCAGCGCGTAGCCGATCTGGCCGGCCGCACCGGTGACGGTGACGTTGACAGGGGCTTGGGTCATAGCGGGTTCTCCAGCTTGAGACGACTTTGGCTAGTACCGCGACTCTAGTACTCGCGGGTGCGATCGTTCGGGTGCGTCCAGTCACTCTCCGGCGGGTGTCGTGACGTTGGCCGCGAGCCGGCGCAGGAGCGTGGCGAGGGTCGCGATCTCGTGGTCGGTGAGGCCGGTGCGCATGCGGTTGTCGTGGGCGACGGCGGCTTCGGCGAGGCGGTGGAAGGTGGTTTCGCCGTGGTCGGTGAGCTCGACGTGGTGGACGCGGCGGTTTTCGGGGTCGCGGGTGCGGGTGAGCAGGCCGGCGGTTTCCATGCCGTTGAGGTGGTGGGTGAGGGTGGCGCCTTGGATGCCGACGGCGTCGGCGAGCTGGCGTTGGCTGGTGTGCTGGTGGGTTTTGAGGGCGATGAGGATCTGCCAGATGGGCTGGGAGCCGCCGACGGCGGCGAGGGCCTGGTCGAAGGCCTGCCCCGCGGCTTTGGCGGTGCGGGCGAGGACGACGCCGATAGGGGCGGTGGTTGGTCGTGGCACGGGTGCACCGTAGCGCAGATTGATCGAAGTCTAAGCGTTTTACACCTAACGATTAGAGTTCTAACGTTTGTCGCGTCAAGCTGCTCCACTGACCGCGGGAGGGATCATGGGCACCACCGAAGAGATCACCGACTTGGGGAAACGCTGGGTCGCGGCCGAGACGGCCGGGGACACCACGACGCTGGCCGGGATGACCACGGGTAACTTCACCTTAATCGGCCCGCTGGGCTTCGTGCTGAACCGCGACCAGTGGCTGCAGCGCTACGAAGGCGGCGGGCTCGTCACGCGCCGGCTGGACTGGCGCGAGGTCGAGGTGCGAGAGCACGGTGACTCGGCGATCGCGGTCGGCGTGCACGAGCAGGAGGCGACGCACCGGGGCAACGCGGTGGACGGACAGTTCCGGTCGACGCGCGTGCTGGTGCGCGAGGACGGCCGGTGGTTGCTGGCGGGGATGCACCTGAGCCCGATCGGTGCGCCGCTGGCGTTCGCGCGCGGGGGTGCGTGATGGCGGAGCTGAACCACACGATCGTCTGGGCGACGGATCGAGGCGCGTCGGCGGAGTTCCTCGCGGGTGTGTTGGGGTTGGCTGTGGGTGAGGAGACGGCGCCGTTCCTGCCGGTGGTGCTGGGCAATGGGGTGACGCTGGACTTCGCGCAGGCGGGCAAGTCGGACACAGTCGCCGGTCAGCACTACGCGTTTCTGGTGAGCGATGCGGAGTTCGACGCCGCGCTGGAGCGCCTCACGGCGTCGGGGACGGCGATCTACGCCGATCCGCTGCACCGCACGACGGGGATCAACGGGATGTTCGGCGGGCGCGGGTTCTACTTCGACGATCCGGACGGGCACAACATGGAGCTGCTCACGAGGGCCGGTTAGCGCCGGCCGGTGCGGGCTGGGTCGCGTCGACGTTGAACACGCGGCCCAGCGCGATCACGCCTTCGTCGAGGTGGCTGAAGCTGGAGACGACGGCGCGGGTTTCGGAGTCGTCGATGCGGTCGACGACGGGGGTGCCGTCGTCGCGGAGGAGCTTGTCCGTGGGCGTGGTGTTGGGGTGGCGGACGGCTTCGCCGACGAGGTCGATGTTGGCGAGTACACGGCCGGCGAAGAGGTCGAGGCGGTCGGCGACGGGTCCGTCGAGCTGGCCGGGCTGGGCGCGGGCGGCGACGTGGCGGGCGCGGAAGGCGATGCCTTCGAGGGTGGTGAGCACGTGCCAGCCGTAGTCGCGCCGCGCGCTGCGGAGGTTGATGGGGTGGGTGAGCGGTTCGATCGTCTTGCGGACCTGTTCGACGGAGCGGTCGAGGTCGCGGGACATCTCGATGATGTTCACGTTGTCGCGGCCGGAGAGCAGGGTTTCGGCTGATTCGACGAACTCGTGCAGCTCGTCGAGGACGGTCGCGATGTCGTCGAGCATCACCGAGCGGGTGCGGACGGGGACGATGACCATGGCGGCGAGCAGGCCGGAGGCGGCGCCGACGGCGGTTTCGGCGACGCGGATCCAGAGGACCTCGATGCTGAAGGTGCCGAGGAGGCTGTAGAGCAGGCCGAGCATGCTGGTGACGAAGAAGGCCATGAGGAACTGCGAGACGCGGGCCATGTAGACCATGCCGAAGACGCAGACCATGATCAGGGCGAGGATCGCGATGGTGTTGCCGCTGACGAGCAGGGCCAGTGCGACGCCGCCGACGATGCCGATGAGGGTGCCGCCGGTGCGGCGGACTCCTTTGACGAATCGGGCGCCGGCGCTGGAGGTGCCGACGAAGACCACGAAGACGGTCAGTACGGCCCAGTACCAGCGTTGGTGGGAGATGAGCTGTCCGGCGAGGACGGCGAGCCCGCCGCCGATGACGGCCTGGATGGCGCTGCGGGTCTGGTTGTCGTAGGCGAACGCTTTGGTGGGTTCGGGTTCGTCGTCGTCTTCGTCGAGGGAGTAGTCCACTGTGGCCTCGCGGCCGGCGACGCGCTGGGCGCGGTCGTCGGCGACGGCGAGCTCGGCGATGGCGCGGCGGACGCCGTCGCCGGGGCGGGCTTTCTCGTCGATGCGGCTGCCTTCCACGAGCATGCGGCTGTATTCACCGGTCTCGCTGATGAGGGGCAGTTCGCGGGGGTCGCGTTCCATGAGGGAGCGGAACTTCGCCAGCCGGGCGACGAGGTCGTCGGCGACGCCTTCGGGCATCGGGTGGGAGTAGGTGCGTTGCACGGTGATGGTGAGCCATTGGACGGCGAGCTCGACCTCGATGGCGCGGCGGCGTAGGAGGTCGGCGTTGCGGGCGTCGACGACGTCGGGGGCGTTGTCCTCGATGAGCAGGACGGATTCGTGCAGGCGGGCCAGGGCGGTGCGGATCTGGCGGTTGCTGCGGTCGCTGCCGGCGGAGGCGATGTAGGCCTCGGTGGCGCGCACGGTGGCGCCGACGCGGGCGCGGAAGGCGCGGCGGATGCGGATGAACTCGGTTTCGGCGTTGCGGCGCAGCAGGACGAAGCGCACGAGGGCGTTGGCGGCGATGCCGGTGGCCATGGCGATGAGCAGCTGCGGGGCTTGGGAAAGGTGGGCCTGCAGAAACATGGGGAAGAAGAACAGGAAGAACGCCATGGAGCCCAGTGCGGTGCCGCGGGGGCCGAAGCGCTGGATGTAGACCGCGACGAAGATCAGCAGGACGAAGACGATGCTGTCGAGCGGCGGGTAGGCGGCGCCGATGGTGGCCAGGGTGATGGAGCAGGCGCCGACGACGGCCGCGAGGCACAGCGTGACGGCTTGGCCGCCGGTGGTGGGGTCGTTGACGGTGAAGGCGCTCATCATCGCGGCGATGGCGGCGACCAGTGACGTGGTGAGCGGGAAGTGCAGGGGCTGCAGCACGAGGATGGCGATGATGATGCCCAGTACGGCGGAGCCGGCCAGCCGCAGGCGGACGAGGCCGGGATCGGCTCCCGCCAGCCGGTCGAGGGTGGCGTCGCGGAGGTCGGCGATCATCGGGCGAGCAGCTCCCACTGGGCGAGGGTGACGCGGCGGCGGTTCGCCGCCGTGACACGCAAACGGTAGTGCGCGCAGGCCGCGGGGCTGTCGAGGACGAACGGGCGAATCTGGCGGCGCCAGCGGAACAACTCGTCGCTGCGACGGTCGAGCACCGTCCATTGGCGGCCGTCGGCGGAGCCTTCCAGCACCCACGCGGTCGGGTCGCCGTCGCGGCTGCCCGAGGTGAGCGTGTACATCGTGACTTCGCGGGGGTTGCCGTGCACGGAGAACTCGACCACGGGGGTGCGGGTGGTGAAGGTGGCTTCGGTGCGGCTGGTGTCGTCGACGAGGAGCGCGGCGGGACCGTCGGGGCTGTAGGCGGTGCCGACGAGGTCGGTCAGCGGCGCGGGCTTCGCCGGCGTGGCGGGTTCGGTGCCCCAGGTGCCGGGTTCGCTGCGGACGTCGAACTCCAGCACGGCGCCGCGGGCGAGCACGGCGTGGGAGAGGGTCGCGGAGTGGTGGGGCCGGCCGTCGATGGTGAGGCCGTGGACGTAGGGCGTGTCGACCGTGTCCCCAGTGTCGGCGGCCGTCGCAGCGCCGGGGGCGCGGATCACGAGGTCGTGGCCGTTCTCCAGGTGCAGGGTCGCCTGGCGGAACAGCGGCGCGCACACCACGTACCGCGGGCTGCCGACCGTGAGCGGGTACAGGCCGAGCGCGGCGAAGACGTACCAGGCGGACATCTCGCCGTTGTCCTCGTCGCCCGGGTAGCCCTGGCCGAGTTCGCTGCCGAGGTAGAGGCGGCGCAGGACCTCGCGGACGGTGCGCTGCAGCTTCGCGGGCGCTCCGGCGTAGGCGTAGATCCACGGGATGTGGTGCGAAGGCTGGTTGGAGTGGCCGTACTGGCCCATGCGCACGTCGCGGGCTTCGGTCATCTCGTGGATGAGGCCGCCGTAGGCGCCGGGTTTGCGGCCGGTCTCGGGGGTGGTGAAGAACGTGTCGAGCTTGGCTTCGAGGCCGGCGGTGCCGCCGTGCAGGGCGGCGAGGCCGGGCCCGTCGTGGGGCACGGAGAACGCGGTGTTCCACGCGTTGGTCTCCACGAAGTCGCCGCCCCACGCCTCGGGGTCGTAGCCCCGCGCCGGGAAGTGCCGGCCGCCGTCGGGGGTGCGGCCCTGGAAGAAGCCGATGCGCGGGTCGAAGTGGTGCACGTAGTGCTGGGCGCGCTGGCGCAGGTAGGCGGCGTTGTCGGCGCGGCGGCGCGCGCGAGGGCCTTCGCTTTCGCGGGCGAGCGCGTCGGCGAGGTTGGCGAGGCCGAAGTCGTTGAGGCAGCCTTCCAGCGCCCACGAGAGGCCTTCGCGGGTCGAGGTGGGCGTGTAGCCGAGGAACGGTGAGGTGTCGAGGCCTTTGCGGCCCACGCCGGCGCGGGGCGGGGCGACGGTCGCGTTTTTCAGCGCGGCGTCGTAGGCGGACTCGACGTCGAAGTTGCGCACGCCTTTGAGGTAGGCGTCGGCGAAGGCGACGTCGGAGCTGGTGCCGGTCATGAGGTCGGCGTAGCCCGGGGAGGACCAGCGGGCGATCCAGCCGCCTTCGCGGTACTGCTGCACGAACCCGTCGATCATCCGGCCGCAGCGCTCGGGGGTGAGCAGCGCGTACGCGGGCCAGGTGGTGCGGTAGGTGTCCCAGAAGCCGTTGTTGACGTACAGCTCGCCGTCGACGATCTTCGCGCCGGTGCGTTTGCGGGTGCTGAAGGCGCGGCCGCGGGCGACGGGGCTGGCGTGGCGGATGCCGTCGGGCGTGTTCTCGTGCGCGAGGTTCGGGTAGAGGTAGAGCCGGTAGAGGTTCGAGTAGAACGTGGCCAGCTCGTCCTCGCTCGCGCCCTCGAGCTCGACGCGCCCCAGCACGTCCTGCCACTTCTCCCGCGCGCGGTCGCGGACCTCGTCGAATGTGGTGCCGGCCGGGATCTCCAGCTCCAGATTGCGCCGCGCCTGCGCGAGGCTGATCAGCGACGTCGCGATCCGCAGCGTCACCTCCGGCGCGGCGAACTCCAGGAGCCCGGCCACCCGGCGCCGGAACGGGCCGCGGCCCCCGCCGGACGCGGGCACGTCGGCCTGCGCGTAGACGAACATCCGCCGCGCTCCGGTGGACAAGCGGCTGCGCACCCACGTGTGCCCGGTGACCACCCCGGTCGACGGGTGCACGCGCAGGCCGCCGCGGTTGCGGGCGTTGTCGAAGACCACCCAGCCGGCGCCGTCGGGGAAGGTGAATCGGAACATCGCCGCGTGGTCGGTGGGCGCGACCTCCGCTGTGACGCCGTTGCCGAACCGCACGCCGTAGTGGTGCGGCCGATCGGTCTCGTCTTCGTGGGAGAACGCGAGCGCGCGGCGCCGGCGGTCGGTCTCGACGGGACCGGTGCCGGGCATCAGGTGGAAGGTGTGGCGGTCGCCCATCCACGGGCTCGGCTGGTGGCTCAGTGCGAACGCCTGCAGCGCCGGCTCGTTCGCCGCCGTGTTGTGCCGGTGGTAGGAGTAGAACCAGTCCAGCGACCGCGCGTCGGTGACCGGGGTCCAGAAGTTGAACCCGTGCGGCACGGCCGTGGCCGGGAACGTGTTGCCGCGCGAGAAGCCGAAGCCGGAGTGTGTGCCCCGTGTCGTGCGGACGTGGTCGACCGCGTCGCCGGTGCGCGGGTGGTGCTCGCCGATGCGCACGTCGTCGAGCCAGCCCTTGACGTCACGGCCGCCCGGCGCGTCGGTGAGCAGCACGATCCGGCGCACGCGGCGCCCGGCGAACGCGCCCAGCGGGCGGCGCACGAGGTTCCACTGGTCCACCAGCAGGGTCTTCGCGTGCCCCTGCTCGGTGGCCGAGAACCCGGCGGTGCTGCCGTCGTCGAACTCGACGTCCAGCGCGACGAACGTGCTGCGGTAGGAAGGGACCGCCGCGTCCGACGCCGGGAAGACCACGTAGGACAGTGCACTGTGGGCGGTGACCTCGACGTCGGTCTCGAACAGCACCGTCCGCGCCACGCCGCTGTAGCGCAGCGCGCGCATGCCGGTGAACCCCACACCTGGTTTCGCGGTGGGGGACCGGTCGGGTCCGCTGTCCACGCGGACACCGGAGGCGACCGGCTGCGGGTCACCCGCCTCGAACGATGAGAAGAACCCGGCGCTGGTCACGCGCTCACGGTAGTCGCTGCGCCACGGGTCGGCCTGCCGTGACCACGACCTCCCGGGCACCACTGATCCGGCGAATTGCCGGTAGGGATTCGAATTGACATTGTCGCCATTGTGTGGCGAGCCGATTTCGCCCTCTCAGGCCACGAAATTCCTTTTCCGGCAACGGGATGGATGTCTCAACACTCATCGCGTCCTTTTCCGGGCGTGGACTTTTATTGCGGCTAGGGTCGGATTTCATGGAATGGAGTTTTCACTCGGCCGAACAGCTCGCCACGGCCTTGCGGGCCGGTGAGGTGACCTCGGTGGAACTGACTGACGAGGCGATCTCCCGGATCGAACGGGACGACCCGGCGATCAACGCGATCTGCGTGCCGGACTTCGACCGGGCACGGGCCGCCGCGCACTGCGCCGACCAGGCACGCGCCCGCGGCGAGGACCGGCCCCTGCTCGGCATCCCGGTGACGGTCAAGGAGTCCTACGACATCGCCGGATTGCCCACGACGTGGGGCCTGCCGCCGCACCGCGACCACGTGCCGGCCGAGGACGCGGTGCAGGTGTCGCGGCTCAAGGCCGCCGGCGCGGTGGTGCTCGGAAAAACCAACGTGCCCTTGGGTCTGCAGGACATCCAGAGCTTCAACGAGATCTACGGCACCACCGACAATCCGTGGGATCACGATCGCACGCCGGGCGGCTCCTCCGGCGGATCAGCGGCGGCCCTGGCCTCCGGATTCGGCGCATTGTCCATCGGCTCCGACCTCGCCGGTTCGCTGCGCACCCCCGCGCATTTCTGCGGCATCTACGCGCACAAGCCGACACTCGGGCTGGCGGCCACCCGCGGCATGGTCGCGCCGCCGGCACCACCATTGCCGGTCGACCTCGACCTCGCCGTCGTCGGTCCGATGGCTCGCACCGCCCGCGACCTGGCGCTCCTGCTTGACGTCATGGCCGGACCGGACCCGTTGACGCTCGGCAAGGCGCACCACGTGACGCTGCCGCCCGCACGCCACGAGAAGCTGTCCGACTTCCGCGTCCTGGTCCTCGACGACCATCCGCTCATCCCGACCGGGTCCGCCGTGCGGGCGGGCGTGAACCGGGTGGCCGACGCGCTCGTCGACGGCGGTGCCCGCGTCCACCGGCGCAGTCCGCTGCTGCCTGACCTGGCCGAAGCGGCGACGCTGTACATGCAGTTGCTGATTTCGGGCTCCGTCGCGCGGTTTCCCCTCGACGGATACGAGCAGTTGCAGGCCCGCGCCGCCGGGCTGAGCCCGGACGACCGGAGTCTCGACGCCGTGCGGCTGCGCGCCATGGTGTTCAGCCACCGCGACTGGCTCGAGGCGAACAACCGTCGCGAACTCCACCGCCACGCGTGGCGGCAGCTGTTCGCCGAGTTCGACGCCGTGGTGTGCCCGATCACGCCCACCCCCGCGTTCCCGCACGACCACGACCCCAACCCACTGGAACGGCGCCTCGACATCGACGGCGTCGAGTACCCGTACTTCGACCAGCTCGTCTGGGCCGGTCTCGCCACCATGCCCGGTCTGCCCGCCACGGCCATCCCGGCGGGCCGCTCCCCGGAGGGCCTGCCGGTGGGAGTGCAGCTCATCGGCCCGATGTTCGAGGACCGCACCCCACTGCAGCTGGCAGATCTGCTCGAACGCGAGATCGGCGGCTTCCAGGCACCGAAGTAGCGAACCCCCGGACACAGGTGTGGCCCCGCAGGAAACCCTGCGGGGCCACACCTGTCACCTCGGCCGGCTACAGCTTCGCGCACTGCCCCGCGGCCGGGCCGCGGACGGTGTTGGCGAGGTCGTGGTCGGTCGGGGCGGGCGTGTTGCCCGTGCAGGCCAGCGGCCCGCCCACGGTGCTGCCGGCCAGCACCGGCCCGTGGTTGCCCGTGAAGGTCGCCGGGCCGCCGATGTCGGTCAGCTCGACCGAGACGGCCCCGGTCGTGCCCGTGATCGCCACCGGACCCGACACCTTCGTGCGGTTCAGCACCACCTGGCCCGCACCCGTCGCCGCGAGTGGTCCCGCGATCGAGCCACCGCGCACGACCAGCGACGCACCGGCGGACACGGTCACCGGACCGGACACCGTCGCGCCCTCGAGGCACACGGTGCCGCTCGACACCGCCAACGGACCCTTCTGCACACCCGTCAGCGTCTTCGTGCACGACGCGTCCGGCCGGCCCAGCAGCTCGAACTCCGCCAGCGAAGCCGGACCGCCGCTGCTGTCGGTCACGGTGAGCCGGTAGTAGGCGTAGTGCGCCGGGTTGGCCACCGCGAACGCCCGCGTCTGCTGCCGCCACGGGAACGTCTGACCGGTCTGCTGGTCGGCGACCGCCCACGTCTTCCCGTCGTAGGAACCCTCGAGCTGCCAGCTCTTCGGATCACCCGCGCCCTTCGGCGAGGTCAGCGTGTAGTGCGTGACCGCCTCGTCCGTCGAGTTCAGCTGGTAGGTCACCGCGCCGGTCACCTTCGCCTCGGTGCGCGACGAGTTGTCGATCAGCGCCACCGCGTTCGAACCGTCCGAAGTGGACAGCGTGCCCTTGCCGGCGCCCGTCTCGTCGTGCAGCGGCGTCGGCACCGCGTCGCCCGTGGTGATCGACTTCGGCGCGTCGTTGGCACCCGTGCCCCAGGCCGAGGGGTTCGGGCCCATGTCGAAGTCGAGCGTCGCCCCGTGCGAGAGCACGTCCTGCGGCAGCGACGTCGACGTCCAGGCCTTGCCGTTGATCTTCAGGCCCTGCACGTAGACGTTCTTCGCCGAGTTCTTCGGCGCGTTGATCACCACGTCACCACCCGGCAGGTGCAGCGTCGCTTTGGTGAACAGCGGCGACCCGATCGCGTAGTTCGGGCTGCCCATCTGCAACGGGTAGAAACCCAGCGCGCCGAACACGTACCACGCGGACATCTCGCCGTTGTCCTCGTCGCCCGCGTAACCCTGGCCCAGCTCGCTGCCCGAGTACAGCCGCGAGAGCGCCTCACGTACCTTGGCCTGCGTCTTCGACGGCTGGCCCGCGTAGTCGTACATGTAGAGCAGGTGGTGCGAAGGCTGGTTGGAGTGGCCGTACTGGCCCATCCGGACGTCCCGCGCCTCCCTCATCTCGTGGATCGCGCCGCCGTAGGTGCCCGGGAAGGTCGCGGTCTCCTGGTCGGCGAAGAACTGGTCCAGCTTCTGCGCCAGCTTGTCCTTGCCGCCGTAGAGGTTCGCCAGCCCCTGCCCGTCCTGCGGCACGGTGAACGCCATGTTCCAGCCGTCGGTCTCCGTGTAGTCCCCGCCCCACACCCGCGGGTCGTACTGGTCGGCCGTCTTCGTGAACTTGCCGCTGGCGTCCTTGCCCTGGAAGAACCCGATGCTCGGGTCGAACAGGTTCACGTACTGCTGCGCGCGGCTGGTGAAGTACTGGTAGTTCTCCAGGTACTCCGCCTTGCGCGGGTCACTCGCCGGCGCCTCGTCGTAGAGCTTCTTCGACAGGTTCGCGATGCCGAAGTCGTTGACGTAGCCCTCGATCGCCCACGAGAAGCCCTCACCCGTGGTGTTCGGCGTGTAGCCGAGGAAGATCGACTGGTCCAGGCCCTTGCGGCCCACTGCCGAGTTCGGCGGGGTCACCGTGGCGTTCTTCAGCGCCGCGTCGTAAGCCGACTTCACGTCGAAGTTCGTCACGCCCTTGAGATAGGCGTCGGCGAACGCGACGTCGGAGCTCGTGCCCGTCATCAGGTCCGCGTAACCGGGGGAGGACCAGCGCGCGATCCAGCCCGAGTCGCGGTACTGCTGCACGAACCCGTCGACCATCTTCCCGGCCATGTCCGGCGTGAGCAGCGAATACGCCGGCCACGTGGTGCGGTAGGTGTCCCAGAACCCGTTGTTGACGTAGATCTGGCCGTCCACGATCTTCGACCCGGTCTGCGTCGCGGTGTCCGCGCCCGTCTTGGCCGCCACCGGGCTGGCGTACTTGTAGGCCGGGGCCTGCGGCGTGCCGGTGTTCTCGAACGCCTCGTTCGGGTACAGGAACAGCCGGTAGAGGTTCGAGTACAGCGTCTCCAGCTGGTCCTTCGACGCGCCCTGCACCTCGATCACGCCCAGCTGCTTGTCCCACGCCTGCTGCGCGGCGTCGCGCACGGAGTCGAACGTGGCCGTCGGGGCGAGCTCCTGCTCGAGGTTCTTCTTCGCCTGCTCCACGCTGATCAGCGACGTCGCGATCCGCATCGTCACCGTCTTGTCCGCGCCCGCGGCGAACCGCAGGTAGCCCGTGACGTTGTCGCGGCCCTGGCCGGTCAGCTTCGCCCCGGCGGTCACCGGCTTGTCGAAGCTCGCGTAGACGAACATCCGCCCCGCACCCGCGGACAGCCCGCTCTTCGCGTCCGAGTACCCGGTCAGCGTGCCCGTGGCCGGGTCGAGCGTGAGCCCGCCGGAGTTGTTCACGTTGTCGAAGATCAGGCTCGAGTCGTTGCCCGGGAAGGAGAATCGCATGACCGCCGCGTGGTCGGTCGGCGCGATCTCCGTCTTGATCCCGTTGTCGAACGTCACGCCGTAGTAGTGCGCCCGCGCGACCTCGTTGTCGTGGGAGAACGCCAGCGCCCGCGCGTCGCGGTTCGCGTCCGGCACCCCGGCCGCGGCCGACGGCATGACCTGGAAACTCTGCCGGTCACCCATCCACGGGCTCGGCTCGTGGCTCGCCGAGAACGCCTGCAGCTGCGGCCGGTTGTCCGCGTTGTTCTGCGTCGAGTAGTTGTACAGCCAGCTGTCCGAACCCGCGTCCGTCACCGGCGTCCAGAAGTTGAACCCGTGCGGCACCGCCGTGGCCGGGAAGTTGTTGCCCCGCGAGAACGTGCCGTTGGCCATCGTGCCGCGCGTGGTCAGCACGTTGTCACTCGGGCGCTGGCTCGCCGGCGGCGTCGGGGTCGCCGAGATCTTCACGTCGTCGAGCCAGCCCTGGAACGCGCCCGGCCCGTTCGGGTTGTCATAGCCCACGAGGATCCGGTCGATCGTCTTGCCCGCCGCGACCGTGCCGACCGCCGAACGCACCAGGTTCCACTGGTTCGCGTACAACACCTTGCTCGCACCCTGGCCCGACGGCGTGAGCGGGAACCCGTACTGGTCCGTCGCACCCAGCCCCGACAGGTACGTCCCGTCGGTGAACGCCAGGTCGATCGCGACGTTCGTGCTCGGGTACTTCAGGTCGTTGCCCGTCAACTGCGGCTGCACCTTGTAGGACAGCTCGGTGGTCGGGACCACCGGCAGGTTCACGTCGAACACCTTGTTGTAGGAGTAACCGTGCCCGGCCGCGGTCTGCGTGCCGGCGTAGCGGAACGCCTTCTTGCCCGTGAAGCCCACGCGGTTCTTGTTCGTGTACCCGCTGGTGGGCCCGGAGTCGACGAAGCTGCGCATGTTCGGCAACGGCGGCGGCGCAGCGTCGTCGTTGGCCAGCAGCAGCTCCGACATCTGCAGGATGTCGTCACCGTGGTTGCGCGTCACGTCGAGGCGGTAGTAGCGGTAGGCCGCGCTCGGCGCCGCCAGCTTGTACTGGTGCTCCTGGAACCGGGCGTCGAACGACTGACCCGACTGCTTGTCCAGGTCCGTCCACTGCTGCGCGTCGTTCGACCCCTGCAGCGCCCAGTCCTGCGGATCACGGCCGGGGAAGTCGTTGGCCGAGCTGAGCGCGTAGTGCGTGATCGCCACCGGCTCCGACAACGTCAGCTGAGTCCACGCCGTGGGCTCCCACGAAAGCCACTTCGTGTCCGTCGTGCCGTCGACCAGATTCGCCGAGACCTCACCACCGTCGGTGTTCTCGCTGCTCGCGCTCGTCTCGGTCACCTTGCCCCGGATGTCACCCGGGATCGTGGCACCGTTCGCGCCGTTGACCCCCGACGTCCGCGGCTGCCCCGCGGCATCGGTGTCAACGGTGTCCTGCCACGTCGGCTGCGGATCGGACGGCTCGAACGAGGACGAGAAATCCGGCGGAGGGGCGTCCGCCTCGGCGGTCGAGGTCGCCGGCACGGCGACCAGTCCGGCCGCCGCCACGACCGCGACCAGCGCGGCGCGGACGGATCTGACGCTTCGGGGCATCGTTGCTCCCAGCTTGTCGGGGCGGGTCGGGCGCGCCCGCGCAGGAACCCTCCCGGCGGCGGCGCTACGGAAGGGAAACCCGTGTGTGACATCGATGTCAAGATCCGGTGGGCAAACCTGACCGGAAACGGACAACGCCGGACGTACCCGCTGGCGCATCCGGTCGCCGGACGCATCAGAACCCGCGGAACACCCCGTCCTCGTCCGCCGCCGACGTGAACTCCTCCCAATCCATGTTGGCCAGCGAGATGTTGTTCTCGATCGAGTACAGGTGCTCCGCGACCACCCGCAGCCGCCCGCTCACGCGCGGGCTCACCCGGACCACCAGCAACGGCAGCTCCGCCGACGCGAGCGCCGTCCGGTCCGCCAGCACCAGCAGCGCCCACTCCGGCGCCAGCGCGACCAACTGGTCCGCGGTCGCGTCGCGGTACGCCGGGTCGTCGACCACGTGCAGGTCCGGCAGGAAATCCTCTTCGATCGGGGTCGTCACGGCGGTGCGGACCGCGTCCCAACCCGCCGGATCGGCGAAGTCCGTGCGGATCAGCAGGCTGGTCTGGAGGTCGGGCAGTCGGTTCATGGCGATCAGTGAACCGCAGCCGCACAGTCGGGCCTTCACCGGATTCGCGCCGGATTCACACCAGGGAGCCTTGCGCGGCCGGGTGGCGCATCCGGAAATCCCGCACACCGGATGGCCGCCGCCGGTATAAGGGGAAGATGCCCCCTGAAGCCATCGACCAGGCGGCGGCCGATGACGCCGCGCGCCGCCGCGCCGAGACCGCGCTGGCCTCCGGCGACCCGACGGGATGGTTCGAACCCCTCTACGCCGCGGCCGAAGCGGGGCAGGCCGTCGTGCCGTGGTACCGCGGCGAACCGGGTCCCGAACTCGCGGCCTGGGCGGCGGCGAACCCCGGCCAGGGCCGCAGCGCGCTCGTCGTCGGGTGCGGCATGGGCGACGACGCGGAACTGCTCGCCGAGGCCGGCTACGCGACCTCGGCGTTCGACGTCTCGCCCAGCGCGATCAAGGCCGTGCTGAACCGCTTCCCCGACACGCGCGTCTCCTACCGCACCGCCGACCTGCTCGACCCGCCCGCCGAATGGCACCACGCCTTCGACGTCGTCGTCGAGATCCTCACCGTGCAGTCCATGCCGAAGTCCGTGCGCGACGCGGCGATCGCCTCCGTGGCCGGCTTCCTCGCCCCCGGCGGCACGCTCGTCGTCGGCGCGTTCGCCGAGGAGAGCATCGACCTCGCGACCTGGTCCGGACCACCCTGGCCGCTCAACCGCGCCGAGCTCGACTCCTTCGCCCGCGACGGCGTCCAAGCCACCACCGTCGACCGCGTCCGCGACGGCAGCCGCTGGTGGGCCCAGTTCACCCGGACGGCCTGACGTGAACCCGATCCTCGAACGCTGGTTCACCGAGCACCTCCCGGACCTGCCGCCGACCGACGTGCTCACCGCGCTGCTCATGGCCGCCCAGCTCGGCCACGCGGCCCCCGACGACGTGCTCGACGCCTGGGGCCGCGAAGTCGTCACCAGCCGCCGGATCGTCGACCAGTCCGAACCCGAGTTCATCAACCAGGCCCGCCGGCGCGGCTGGTCCTGGGAACGCATCGCCGAACGCCTAGGGCTCCCGAGCGCCGAAGCCGCGGAACAGCGCCAAGCCGCGCTCGAAGCGGAACTCGACCGCACGCACCCGCAGAACCTGCCGGGCGCCTGGCGCGCCTAGCGCTACGGACGGCCACCGCGCACGAACAGTCTCCGTAGGTCGGGGCGGCACTAAAACGTGCCCGCGCTATTCCGGCGGTTCCCCGGCCTGCGCACGACCGTGCCGATGGACGACGGCCTCGGGGAACATCGGTACAGCGGTTAACGCTAAACCGGTGATCACGGCTTCTAGCGCAGGTAGCGGGTGCTGCTGCCCGGGGTGTCGGTGCTGGCCCGGCAGGTGTCGGAGGCCCGCGCGGTCGCCGAGCACCTGCTGCGCGTGGTCGACCCCGTGGACGACACCTACCGGAGGCAGATGAACCGGCAGCTGACCGTGCAGGAGTCCCGCCACAAACTGGCCCGGGACGTGTGCCACGGCAAGCGCGGCACCATCCACCAGGCGTACCGGGACGGCATGGAGGACCAGCTCGGCGCGCTCGGCTTGGTCCTCAACGCCATCGTGCTGTGGACGACGAAGTACATCGACGCGGTCGGTGCCCAGCTGAAGGCCGGGCCACGAGATTCGCGAGGAGGACATCGCCGGGCTCTCCCCGCTCAAGCACCGCAGGAGGCGGATGGTTAGCCGGCGGGTACCAGAGCTGCGTCGCATTGCTCGACGGCCGAGGCCGCACCACACAGGACGTACGTCTGCGCCGCCTCGGCTTGCCGCACGCAGGCGCGGCCGGCAGTTCTCGTCGTACTCCTTGACTTCGCTGCCAGAGCCGGGCTTCGTCATGCCGTCGTCCGGTGCAGGCCGTCGAGGATGGTCTCGAAGAGGGGGCGTAGGTAGTCGGGGGTTTCATTAACCTTGGCGGTGGCGACGATCAAGTCGAAGACCTGCTCCAGCGTGAGGTCGTCGCGGATCTGCCCGGCTTCCTGGGCAGCGGCCAGCAGGGGACGGCCCGCCTCTATGGCGCGGGCGCGGTGGCTGGTGATGCCGTCCCGGTCGGTGTGCTCCAGCAGCTCGGAGATGATGAGCCGCTTGTGCGGTATGAATGCGATCTGCAGGCGCAGCCAGGCGATGAGGGCTGACGCGGGGGTCTGGCCGGGCTCGATCGTGGCCGCAGCGCAGATCTGGTCGACTTCGTCGGCGTAGAGCGCTTCGAGGAGTTCCTGCCGGCCGGGGAAGTTGCGGTACAGGGTGGCCATACCGACTCCGGCGCGGCGGGCGATCTCCGCCATGGAGATGTCGGGGGCAGGGTCGGCGAATGCCTCTCGGGCCGCGTCGAGGATCTTGTCGCGATTGCGCTCTGCGGCTGCGCGCCGCTTCGGGAACGCTGCCTTGCCTGCCTCCATGAACTCCTCCACGCGTGCTCAGGCGCGCCCACTGGTCAAGGCCCGCACTTCTCAAGTGGACAGCCTATCCGGTATCGCTCTATCTTTGACGGACAGGCTATCCGGAAACTTCGAGGAGCACAGCCATGCCCAGCCGATCACACCTCTCCCCAAGCGCCGGCGCATCCGCGCCGTCAGAGACAGACCCCTCACACGGGGTGGCCAAGCGCGGTGTCGGACTCGCGGCCGTCGCGGCCGTCGCATGCGTGGCGCAGTTCATGGTGGTGCTGGACTCCTCCATCGTGAACGTGGCCCTGCCGAGCATGAAGTCGGGCCTGGGCCTGTCGCCCTCTGCCCAGCAGTGGGTGGTCAACGGCTACCTGGTCGCCTTCGGCGGTCTGCTGCTGTTCGCTGCGCGCGCCAGCGACCTGTTCGGGCGCCGCCGCGTCTTTCAGGTCGGACTGGTCGTTTTCTCGCTGGCGTCCCTGGCCGGCGGGCTGGCGCAGGACGGCTGGATGCTGCTGGCGGCCCGGTTGGTGCAAGGAGCTGGGGCGGCGGCGCTGGCACCGTCCAGCCTCAGCCTGATCACCGCCAGTCACACCGAGCCCTCCCAGCGCACCCGGGCCATGACGTGGTGGGGTGTTGCCGCCTCCAGTGCCGGGGCCGCGGGCATCGTCGTCGGTGGGCTGCTGGCGTCGGTGAGCTGGCGGTGGGTGATGCTGGTCAACGTGCCGATCGGCATCGGCCTGTTGATCGCCAGCCTGATGTGCCTGGCACCGACCGAGACCGGACAGCGGCGCTCTCGTATCGATCTTCCCGGCGCGATCACCGTGACACTGTCGGCCGCGGCACTCGTCTACGGCGTCTCGGCCGCACCCGACGCGGGCTGGGGATCGGCCCGCGTGGTCGTCTCCCTGGTGGCCGGCGTGCTCCTGCTCGCGGCGTTCGTGGCCATCGAACGCCGCAGCAGTGACCCGCTGATCCCGCTAGGGATCTTCTCCCTCGCCAACGTGCGCATGGGCAACGTCCTTACGCTGTGCATGGGCGCCGTCATCACCGCGCCGCTGTTCTTCCTCTCGCTGTATCTGCAGCAGGTCCTGGGCCAGAGCGCCGTGCGCACCGGACTGTCCCTCCTGCCGATGGTCGCGGTCATCAGCATCGGAGTTCTGCTGTCCCAGAAGCTGATCCCCATCGTTGGCGCGCGCCGCCTGGTGGTGATCGGCGGCATCATCGTCGCCGCAGGACTGACCTGGGTGGGGCAGCTGCCCGTCCACTCCGACTACGTCGCCCACGTGCTGCTGCCCACCGTGGTCGTCGGTGCGGGCACCAGCCTGACGATGATGCCTGCGATCGTCGCATCGACCAGCGGCATCGACCCGCGTAACGCCGGCGTCGCCTCCGGGCTGATCAACATGTGCCGCCAGCTCGGCGCCGCCCTCGGCCTGGCCGTCCTGGTCACCATCTCCACCACCGTCACCAGCCATAGCACCAGCAGCGGCAACACGGCCGTCGTGGACGGCTACCGCATCGCCTTCTACGCCCTCGCCGTCCTCGGCCTCGTCACCGCCGCCCTGGCCCTGCGGCTCAAGCCCGCCCAGGACACCGCAGCCGACGCCGACTGAGCCGGACCGCCACCCGATTGAGCCGGTCCCCCCAGACCAAGCAGGGTCACGCCTGAACTGTCCGCTCACACCAGAAGGAAGCGCAGCGGTTAGCGGTAAGGACAACCTTGCCCTGCCTGTCGTCAAACGATTGTTTGACGACAGGCAGTCGGCGCGTCCAATGAACCCGTGCAATCCGGGGGTTCGAGGCGGCGCGAATCCAATCAGATCCGATGGTGATTGCTGACAGGGTTTGACGGCTCATCACAGATGAGGGTGGACTGGGAACTTTGACACGGCGACGGCGTCGCAGCTGCTCACCAAAGTTGCAGCAGCTTTAACTAGTGGCCGTGGCGCGCCCAGGACGGGCGCCATCTGTCGCTGCCTTGTCGGCCGGCGAAGTCGGCTTCGAGGAAGGCGAGCAGCTCGGCCAGATCGGGCTGCCGGTTGTCGGTACGCCAGATGACCCAAAGCGGGAAGACCGGTGTGGGGTCGACGATCGGGATGCGTCGAAGGTCGTAGTGCGCGGGCCAGAGATAGCGGGAGCCTTCGCCGACGAGGTTCGCGAGTGTCGCCGACTCGGCGATCTCGGTCATCAGCACCTCGGCCCCGAACGCAGGGCCCAGGAGGTCGATGGTGATCCCGAAAGTGGCGGCGAGCTCGGCGTAGTAGGCCGCGACTTCGTCCCCGCTGGGCAGCCCCGGCATCCAGATCGGGTGATCGGCGAGCTGGCGTGGGGTCACAGACGGAGCATCTGCAAGCGGGTGCTTCGGGCCGACCAGCAGCTCGTGGCGGTCCTCGATGACCAGGGCGCTGGAGAGTCCCGTGCCTGAGAGTTGCCTCTTCGGGTCGGTCAGGCCGCGGAAGGTGGCGTCGACGGTGCCGCTCGCGACCGCCGCGAGCGCCGCCTCGAGGTTGAGGTCGGCCAATGCGACGACGTTCAGGTCGAGCCCGCGGCGTTGCTGATAGAAGGCATGAAGGAGGGTGGCCGGTGCCGTCCGCCGGTTCCGTACGTCGACTCGGAGCGCTCGGCGTCCGGGCATCACCGATGCGATAGCGCGATCCTCGGCCTGGAGCAGCTCGCGGGCGTGCGGCAGGAACGCCTGGCCGTCGACCGTCAGCGTGGCGCCGCGAGGCCCGCGGGCGAAGAGAACCACGCCGAGCTCGCGCTCGAGGGCACCGATGCGCTTCGAGACAGCCTGCTGAGTGACGCCCAGCTCGTCGGCCGCGCTCTGGAACTGTCCTTCCGAAGCGACCTGGAGGAAGGTCCGCACCGCGTCGAGATCCACACACTCACCCTAGTGACACAACGGGGAGTTGTGGCGCGCCGCCAGATCGGTTGTTACCTCCCGCTTCGCCACTGGGGATTGCATATCCCGAGCAGTACGGACGGTTGTGGATACACGAGATGGAGGAACGACGTGGCACGCAGGAAGCTCGGGCGGCAGTTCGGATGGCTGTGGGCCGCGTACGCGGTCAGTGCCTACGGCTCCGGTCTCGGGTTCGGCGCCTTCGGCCTGATCGCCATCAGCGTCCTGCACTCCAGCCCCGCCAGCGTTTCCGCGCTCTCGTCGGCAAGCCTCATCGTCGGTGCCCTCGTCGCTATCCCGACCGGGCCCTGGATCGAAACCCGACGCAAGCGGCCCGTCATGATCACGATGGACCTGCTGCGCTTCGCCGCGATGGCGACCATTCCGCTGGCCTACTGGCTCGGCTGGCTGACCTACGTGCAGCTGTTGCTCGTCGCAATCGTGGTTGCCGCTGCCAAGATCGGGTTCGCCACCGCCAGCGGCGCCTACCTGAAGTCGGTCGTGGCCCGCGACGACCTCCTGGCGGCCAACAGCCGCTTCGAATCCACATGGTGGAGCTCGATCGCGATTGGCCCGCCGCTGGGCGGCGCCGCGATCGGGCTGTTCGGCTACACCACTACCGTTGTCGCCGACGGCCTGAGCTACCTGCTCTCAGCGCTCGGCATCACCGCCATCGGCGGCCGCGAGCCGACTCCCATGAAGGATGCGGCGCAGAAGGTCACCCTGCGGGATCTGCCGGACAGTTGGCGGTACCTGCTCAGCCACCCGCAGCTGCGTCCAGTATTCCTGAACCGCCTCGCCGTAGGCGGCCTCATCATGGCGCAGGAACCGCTGGTCGCGGTGCTCATGCTGCGTGACCTCCACTTCGCGCCGTGGCAGTACGGACTCGCCTTCGCCGTACCGTGCATCGGCGGATTCGTCGGCTCGCGCCTTGCCGGTCCAACAGTCGCCAAGTACGGCGAGCACAAGGTCATGTGGCTCGCGGCCATCGGCGCGGTCCTATGGCCGATTGGACTGGCGTTCATTCCCACCGGCATCGCCGGACTGCTGCTGGTCATGGTCATCGAGTTCGGTGTCATCATGCCGATGAGCCTGTTCAACCCGGTGGTCGCGACCTTTCGGCTCAAGCACATCGAGCACGAGCGACTCTCACGGACGCTGTCGGCGTGGCAGATCAGCAGCAGCCTCGCTACGGCCTTCCTCACGCTCGCGTGGGGCGCCCTGGCAGCGCTGACGTCGACGAGGATCGCGATCGGGTTGGCCGGCCTTGTGCTGCTTGCCACGCCGCTGCTCCTGCTCCGGGCTGCGACATCGCGCGACAGCGCCCCTGCGCGCACCGGGGCACCTGGCGAGCGCCAAACGAGGCCGCTCATCACTGAGGAGATGTGACCGCCCGCCATACGGCGGCGGGTTTCGCGTGCCCTGACCTGACCACGTTCTGCCGACTCGACGAGCTCGGTCTCGAAGCCATAGGACAGCGTCTCGAGTTAGACCGCGCGGTGATCACGTGCCGGGTCGTCAAGTCCGATCAGTGGTGCCGTCGCTGCGGCGGTGAAGGCGTCCCGCGTGACAGTGTCGTCCGTCGGTTGGCGCACGAACCGCGGGGCTGGCGCGCGACCATGCTGGAGATCATCGTGCGTCGCTACAGATGCACCGACTGCAAGCACGTCTGGCGTCAGGACACCACGCTGGCGGCCGAGCCGCGAGCGAAGTTGTCGCGCCGCGGGCTGCGGTGGGCGCTGGAAGCGATCGTGGTCCAGTACCTGACCGTCGCCCGGGTCGCCGAAGGCCTCGGGGTCGCGTGGAACTCCGCCAACGACGCCGTCCTGGCCGAAGGCAAGCGGCTGCTGATCGATGACGAGCGCCGGTTCGACGGCGTCACCGCGATCGGGATTGATGAGCACGTATGGCGTCACACCCGCCGTGGCGACAAGTACGTCACGGTGATCATCGACCTCACCGGGATCCGTGACGGCACCGGACCTGCACGGCTGCTCGACATGGTCGAGGGCCGCTCCAAGCAGGCGTTCAAAACCTGGCTCTCCCAGCGCCCCGAGGCATGGCGCGACGCCGTGGAGGTCGTTGCGATGGACGGGTTCACCGGCTTCAAGACCGCCACTACCGAGGAGCTTCCCGACGCAGTCGCGGTGAGGGACCCCTTCCATGTGATCCGCCTGGCGGGCGACGCGCTCGACCGCTGCCGTCGCCGCATCCAGCTCGCCGTCCACGGCCACCGCGGAATGAAGAACGACCCGCTCTACTCCGCCCGACGCACCCTGCACACCGGTGCCGACCTGCTCACCGACAAGCAGAAGGACCGACTTGCCGCGCTGTTCGCCGACGACGCCCACATCGAGGTCGAGGTCACCTGAGGCATCTACCAGCGCATGATCGCCGCCTACCGCGAGCCTGACCGCGCCAAGGGCCGCGAACCGATGGTCAAGCTCATCGAGTCGATCACCAGCGGCGTGCCGCAGGCGCTCACCGAGATCGTCACCCTAGGCCGGACCCTGAAGAGGCGCGCCACCGATGTGCTGGCCTACTTCGACCGGCCAGGAACGAGCAACGGCCCGACGGAGGCGATCAACGGCCGGCTTGAGCACCTGCGCGGCCCCGCGCTCGGGTTCCGCAACCTCACCCACTACATCGCCAGGAGCCTGCTCGAGACCGGCGGCTTCAAGCCGCACCTACACCTCGACTGTGAAGAGCCGGTTTGACGACAGGTGGGGTCCGATCCTCCGTACGGAAGGGGCCCCCGAGTGGCGAACCTGGTCTACAAGCGGGTCTCGACCGACCAGCAGTCGACCGCCCGGCAGAACCTCGTCCTGGACGAGGCCGGGATCGAGGACCCGGTCGTCTTCGAGGAGGACCCGGGGACCTCCAGCCGCCTCCACCCGCTCCAGCGCGCGTAGTTCCGCGAGCTGCTGAACTACGCGCGGCCAGGCGACACCGTGCACATCTCCGAGATGCTTCGCCTCGTACGCGGCACCGGCCACATCCTCGACGTGCTCGACGTCCTCCACCGCGACCAGGTCGCCCTGCGCATCCACGACGGCGCGTTCTCCGCGACGGACCTCACCGCCCGTCATCCGCGCACCGGCGAGCTGCTGTCCACCGTGAAGTTCATGGTGCAGACCCTCGCGGCCGCCGGCGAACTCCAGCGTGACCTCCAGCGCGAGCTGACCTACGACGGACTGCGCGCCGCCGAGGCCAAGGGCAGCAAGGGCGGTCGCCGCCCCGCCGTGGCGGACGCAAAGACCGCCGACGTGCGCGTCGCGTACCTGGAAGGCCGGTCCATCGCCGCCCTCGCCCGCGACCACGGCGTCAGCCGCGGCGCGATCCGTACGGCCGTCGCCGACCTCCTGCCCGACCACGCCGCCCTCGAGGAGGACCCCCGGCGCCGGAGCTGCCGGTCACCCTCGACACGCCGGGCAAAGTCGCCGACTTCCTCCGCGCCTCCGAACTGGACCCCGCCGAGCGGGATGCGCTCGACCAGGGGGTGAACGTACGACGTGGCCAGGGCTACACCCTGCGCGTCAGCGCGGTCCCCGCCGTGCACCTCGGACTCCTCGCCCGCTGCCAGCCGCTCGACGGCGGCCACGGCGTTCCCGCGGTCCCGGCCCAGCGCAAGGCCCGCCGCGAGTATGAGAATCGCGTCAGCGCGCTCACACCGGCCGGACCATGATCACCGGCTTAGCGTTAACCGCTGTACCGATGTTCCCCGATGGACGAGGTCGCCTTCCGCGACCACGCGATCGTCCACAACCCGCTTCGCCTGCCGGTCACCAGAACCTCCGCGGAACAAGGGCGCCTAACAGGACTCCAGGAACCGCTTCAGCACCCGCGTCCCGAACCGGAGCCCGTCGACCGGCACGCGTTCGTCGACGCCGTGCGCCATCGCGCGGTACGGGAACCCCTCGGGCAGCGACAGGGGAGCGAAGCCGTAACACGCCATGCCCAGTTTGGAGAACGCCTTCGCGTCGGTGCCGCCGCCCATGCAGTACGGCACCACCACGGCGTCGGGATCCTCGCCGCGCAGTGCGGCGGCCATGGCGTCGAACCACGGCGAGTCGACCGGCGCCTGCACGGGCGGCTGGTGCGCCACGAACTCCCGCGTCACCCCGGGACCCAGCAGCGAGTCGAGGACCTCGAACAGTTCGTCCTCCGCGTCCGGCAGCACCCGCACGTCCACCTGGGCCGTCGCGGTCGACGGGATCACGTTCACCTTGTAGCCGGCGGACAGCATCGTCGGCGTGGTGCTGTTGCGGACCGTCGGCAGCACCAGCGAACCCGCCGGACCGAGCCGCGCCACCGTCGCGTCCACCGCGTCACCCGAAGAAAGGTCCACGGGCACGCCCAAAGCCGTACCGGCGCGGTCCAGGAACGCCCGCACGGTCGGGGTCAGCCGCACCGGCCAGCGATGCCCGGCGATCCGGTGCAACGCGTCGGCGAGCATGGTCACGGCGTTCTCGTCGTTGGGGCGCGAACCGTGCCCGGCCCGGCCGCGCGCGGTCAGCTTGATGTGCGCGGTGCCGCGCTCAGCCGTCCCGACCGGGTACAGCCGCACGGTGCGCCCGTCGGCCGCCGGCACGTGGTAGCTGTAGCCACCCGACTCGCTGATCGCCGCGACGCAGTCCTCGAACAGCTCCGGGTGCCGCTCGACCAGCCAATGCGCCCCGAAGTCGCCCTTGTCCTCCTCGTCCGCCACGAACGCCAGCACCAGATCCCGGCGTGGCCGCAGCCCCGACGCGACGGCGGACAGCACCATCGCGCAGAAGTCCTTCATGTCCACCGCGCCTCGGCCCCACAGGAACCCGTCGCTCACCTCACCGGAAAACGGCGCCACCGACCAGTCCGCCGCGTCCGCCGGCACCACGTCCAGATGCCCCTGCACCAGCAGCGCCGGCAACGCCGGATCGGCACCCGGGATCCGCGCGATCACGTTCGCCCGTCGCGGCGCCGACTCCACGATCTTCGCCGAAACCCCGTGCCGCCCCAGGAATTCGGCGACGTATTCCGCCGCCTCCCGCTCGCCCTCGGAGTCCCCGCCACCGCGGTTGGTGGTGTCGAACCGGATCAAGTCCGCGCAGAGCTCGACGACGTCAGCCATAGATACCCTGCACCGCCCCCGCCGCGATGGCCGTGACCACCTTGAACGCCTTCATCGCCTCGGTCATGCTCGGCGCGTCGAACCCCACGCGGCGCGTGCCGATCTGCTCCACCGTCGGGATCACCGCCGTCGCCTGCGCCAGGTGGCTCGCGTCGAACTCCACCTCGATCCGGTGCCGCCCCGGCAACCGCTCCACCCGCCCGGCCCGCACGCACGAGTCCAGCGCCGCCGTCCTCAGCAGCTCCGCGGTGCGCACCGGCGGCAGGCAGATCGCCGCGTACCGGCTCACGCATTCCTTCACCGGCACCAGCTCCGCCTCGGGAGCGTAGTCACGGGCGTCTTCGCACGCCTGGTCGTCACCGCTGACCAGCAGCACCGGCACGCCGTACTCCGCGGCCAGCGCCGCGTTGAGCCGGCCCTCGCTCGCGGGCACGTCGTCCAGCCACACCCCGGTGATCTGGTTCTCCAGGTAGGTGTGCGACAGCACGCCGTCGAACCCCGCGCCCGCGTGGTAACCGAGGAACACCACACCGTCCACACCGGAATCGATGCCCTGCATCATCGACAACGGCTTGTGGCGCCCCGTGAGCATCCGCGCCCGCGGATCCAGCTCCTCCAGCAACAGGTTCCGCTGCGACGAATGCGCCTCGTTCACGAGGACGTCGGACGCACCGGCATCGAACAACCCCGCCAGCACCGCGTTGACGTCACCGGTGAACAACCGCCGGAACCGCTGCCAGGGCTCGGTGCCGGGCACGACGTCGTCGGTCCACGTGACGCCCGTGGCGCCTTCCATGTCCGCCGAGACCATGATCCGCATGCGGGCACTCTAGTCATCCTACGTCCGGCCCGCGGCGGAACACCCGAGGTCACCCACGGTGACCCCGCTTCGCACATAACGATCGGACCCGCACAGTTGTCGGAACATATTGCGCCCTTCCCTCGGTATGTGGTTACTTTTCGAATCTGGGGCTAGACGATGGGGTGGTCTTCAAGTGCGGATCAAGCACGTTCGGCGCGGGGTGAACCGCGTCATCGCGGTTCTGGCCGCGGGAACCATGGCGATTTTGCCGCTGGCGGGCACCGCCGCGGCGCAGCAGCCGGCGCAGCCGAAAGTGCTGCGGGTGGCGCTCACGACCGGGATCGATCACCTGAACCCGTTCACGGCGTCGCTCGCGGCGTCGACGCAGGTCGGCCGGTTCATCTACGAGTTCCTCACCATCCCGAGCGCGGACAAGGCCGAAGCCTCGCCCGCGCTCGCGGAGTCGTGGACGACCTCGCCCGACAAGCTCACCTGGACGTTCAAGATCCGCCAGGGCGTGAAGTGGTCCGACGGGCAGCCTGTCACGGCCAAGGATGCGGCGTTCACCTTCCAGCGCATGCTCGACGACGAGACCGCGCGCACCGCGAACGGCAACTACGTCGCCAACTTCCAGAGCGTCGCCGCGCCGGACGACACGACGCTGGTGATCAAGACGAAGGCCGTGCAGGCCACCATGGACCTGCTCGACGTGCCGATCGTGCCCGAGCACATCTGGGCGCCGATCAAGGACCTCAACGACCCGAAGACCGACGACCTGTCCGTGGTCGGCGTGAGCGACGGCCCGTACCAACTCACCGAGTACAAGCAGAACGAGTACGTGAAGTTCAAGGCCAACACGTCCTACTGGCGCGGCGCGCCCAAGGTCGACGAGCTGCAGCTGCTCGTGTTCAAGGACGTCGAGGCCGCCGTCAACGCCCTCAAGCAGGGCGAGGTCGACGTGATCAACCGGCTCACCCCGACCCAGTTCGACGCCCTCGCGGGCCAGCCGAACATCGCCACCAACAAGGCACCCGGGCGCCGCTACAACGAGATCAACATCAACTTCGGCGTCGAAGACGTGAACAACAAGCCCATCGGCAACGGCAACCCCGTGCTGAAGGACCTCCGCCTGCGACAGGCCATCGCCCAGAGCATCGACACCAAGACCATCGTGGACAAGGTCATGGGGGGCTACGGCCAGCTCGGCGGAGGCGTCATCCCGCCGATCTACTCCGCCTACCACTGGGATCCCGCACCGACTGAGGCCCGCAAGTTCGACCTCGCCGCCGCCAACGCGGCGCTGGACCAGGCCGGCTACACCAAGGGCCCGGACGGCGTCCGGATCGCCCCGGGTGGCGCGCGCCTCGAGCTGCGCCTCACCGGCCACGCCAACCGCGCGTTCGACCAGCGCACCGCGCAGTACGTCACGGGCTGGCTGCAGCAGATCGGCATCTCGGTCAAGCAGGAGCTCGTCTCCGACGAAGAGCTCAACGACCGCACCACCGCCGGCAACTACGACCTCGTGATCTCCGGCTACGCCACCAACCCCGACCCGGACTACGCGCTCGCGCTGCACACCTGCGCCTCGCGGCCCAACGCCGAGGGCAAGGGCGCCACCACCGACACCTTCTTCTGCGACCCGACCTACGACGGGTTCTACAAGCAGCAGCTCACCGACACCGACCCGGCCACCCGCGCCGGCTACGTCAAGCAGGCCCAGGCGCGCCTCTACAGCCAGGCCGTGAACGTCGTCCTCGACTACGACAACGCGCTCGAGGCCTACCGCTCCGACAAGTTCTCCGGCTTCCAGACCCAGCCGCAGCCCCAGGGCTCGATCCTGGAGCAGACCGGCTACTGGGGCGTCTACGGCGCCGTCCCCGCCGGCACGGAGAACACCGCCGCCGAGAGCGGCGGCTCGAACACCGTGCTGTGGATCGTGCTCGGCGCGGTCGTGGTCGTGGTGCTCGTCGGCGGCGGCGTCCTGCTCGGCCGGCGCGGCAAAGCCGCGGACGACCGGGAGTAATCCTCTTGACGCAGGCATTTTCCCCTTCGGACCCGGCTTCGCTGCTCGTCGACCCCGACGAGCAGCGAAGCGGCACCGGGACCCTCCGCTTCGTCCTGACCAAGGTCGCCGAAGCCGTCGCTAGCATCCTGCTCGTGATCGTGCTGGGCTTCCTGCTGTTCCGGCTCCTGCCGGGCGACCCGGTGGCGTTCATGGTCCGCGAACGCCCCACCGACCCCGCCCAGATCGCCGAACTGCGCGACCGCCTCGGCATCGACAAGCCCATGCTCACGCAGTTCTGGGACTACTTCACCGGCCTGTTCCGCGGCGACTTCGGCGAGTCCTACATCGAACGCCGGCCCGTGCTCGACATGATCGGCGAACGCCTCTGGCCCACCGTGCTGCTCGTCGGCAGCGCCACCGTGCTGGCCGTCGCGATCGGCTTGTGGCTCGGCATCCGCGCCGCGTGGAAGCGAAACAGCTTCTTCGACCGCGCCCAGACCGGCATCGCCCTGACGTTGTGGTCGGTCCCGCAATTCTGGCTCGGCCTGATCCTGCTCGTCGCCACCGGCGGCCTGTTCCCCAGCCGCGGCATGCACTCACCCGACGCGGCACCCGGCTTCCTCCCGCAGACGCTCGACGTGCTGCACCACCTGATCCTGCCGTGCGTGACCCTGCTAGTGGTCTTCTACGCGCAGTACATGCTGGTGATGCGCTCGTCGTTGCTGGGGGAGATGAACGCCGACTACCTCACCACCGCCCGCGCCAAAGGCCTGCGCGAGGACCTCGTGCGCCGCCGCCACGCCGTGCCCAACGCGCTGCTGCCCACCGTGACGCTGGTGTTCATGCAGTTCGGCATGGTCGTCTCCGGCGCCGTCACCGTCGAGGCCGTGTTCTCCTGGCCCGGTCTCGGGCAGCTCACCTACGACGCGATCCACGGGCCCGACCTCCCGGTGCTGCAAGGCGTGCTCGTCGTGCTGGCGAGCGCCGTGGTCCTGATGAACCTGTTCGCGGAACTGCTCTACCGCGTACTCGACCCGAGGGTGCGCACCGCATGACCACCTCCGCCCCGACCGAGACCTCGCGCGCCATCACCTGGCGCCGGCGGCGCGCGGCGGTCGCGCGCACTTGGCGCGACTTCGCCACCCAGAAGGGTGCGCTGATCGGTTTCTGCCTGCTCGCCGTGACCGTCGTCGTCGCGATCCTGCTACCCCTGATCAGCGACTCCGACGGTCTCGACGTCACCAAGGCCACCGGCCGTCCCCTCAGCCCACCGGACGGGCAGTTCTGGCTCGGCACCGACATCGACGGCCGCTCCGTGCTGCTCATGACGATCTGGGGCACCCGGCTCTCGCTGCTCGTCGGATTCTCCGCCACCGTGCTGAGCGTGCTGATCGGTGCGATCGTCGGCATCGCCGCCGCGCACTTCGGCGGCTGGTTCTCGGCGATCCTGCTGCGATTCACCGACTTCTTCCTCGTGCTGCCCTCGCTGATCCTCGCGATCGCGCTCTCGGCGGTGCTGCCGCAGAGCCCGCGCACGATCATCCTCGCCATCGGCCTCACCGCCTGGCCCAGCACCGCCCGGCTCGTACGCGCCCAGACCCTCACCATCGAGAGCCGCCCCTACATCGAGCGCGCCCGTGCTCTCGGCGGCGGCCACCTCCACGTCATCGGCCGGCACGTGCTGCCCGGCGTGCTGCCGCTCGTGCTCGCCAACACCACCCTGGTCGTCGGCAACGCCGTGATCGCCGACGCGACCCTGGCGTTCCTCGGCGTCGGCGACCCGAACGCCATCTCCTGGGGCGCGATGCTCCAGACCGCCCTCTCCACCGGGGCCGTCACCCGCGGAGCCTGGTGGAACCTGCTACCGCCGGGCATCGCGATCGTGCTCGTCGTGCTGTTTTTCACCCTGGTCGGGCGCGGGCTGGAGACGGTGCTGAACCCGAGGCTCAAAGGACAACACCAGTGACCGCCCTGCTCGAACTCAAGAACCTCGGCGTCACCTACCGCACCGGCGGCGGCGACATCCCCGCCGTCCGCGGCGTCGACCTGCGTCTCGAAGCGGGCGGCACGCTCGGCGTGGCGGGGGAGTCCGGCTCGGGCAAGTCCACCGTCGCCATGAGTGTCCTGCGGCTGCTCCCGCGCAGCGCCAACGTGACCGGTGAAATCCTGCTCGACGGCGAAGACGTGAGCACCATGCGCTGGGGCCGGTTGCGCACCGTGCGCTGGGCCGAGGCGTCGGTGGTGTTCCAGGGCGCCATGCACGCGCTCAACCCCGTGCGCCGCGTCGGCGAGCAGATCGCCGAACCCCTGCGCCTGCACCCACCCGAGACCGGCGCGCTCAGCGAGACCCAGGTGAAGGCCCGCGTCGCCGAGCTGCTCGAACAGGTGGACCTGCCGACCTCGCGCGCCGGCGCCTACCCGCACGAGCTGTCCGGCGGGCAGAAGCAGCGCGTGATGATCGCGATGGCCCTGGCCTGCTCACCCCGCCTGGTGATCGCCGACGAGCCGACCACCGCGCTCGACGTGATCGTGCAGGCCCAGGTGCTGGCGTTGCTGTCGAAGCTCGTGGCCGAACAGGACATCGGGCTCGTCATGATCAGCCATGACCTGTCCGTGCTCGCTGCCACCTGCGACCGCATCGCCGTGATGTACGACGGGCAGCTCGTCGAAGAACGCCCCAGCGCCGAGCTCATGGCCGACCCGCACCACGAACACAGCCGCGCGCTTGCCGCCGCGTTCCCCACCGTCGGCGACCCCGTGTCCCGCTTCGCCCCGGCCACCAGCACCCCGCTGCCCCCCGAACCCGAACACCGCGCCGGGCCCGACGACACGCCGCCGCTCGAAGCCGAGAACCTCCACGTGAGCTTCCGCGACCGCACCGGCAAGCGCATCCACGCCGTCAACGGCGTCGACCTCACCGTGCGCCGCGACGAGATCGTGGCCTTGGTCGGCCAGTCCGGCTCCGGCAAGACCACGCTCGCGCGCACACTGCTCGGCCTGCAGAAAGCCGACTCCGGCGCGGTCCGCCACGACGGCAAACCCATCCCCGCCGGGGGCGCCGCGCTGCGCGCGTACCGGCGCAAGGTCCAGCTCGTGCTGCAGGACCCCACCAGCGCGCTCAACCCGGCCCACACCGTCTACGAAGCCGTCGCGGAAGGCCCGCGCATCCACGGCCTGCCCGCCGAACGCGAGACCGTGCTCAAGGCCCTGGAGGCGGCGGAGCTGCGGCCCCCGGAGAAGTTCCTCGACCGCCTGCCCCACGAGCTCTCCGGCGGCCAGCGCCAGCGCGTGGTCATCGCCGGTGCCCTCGCGCTCGAACCCGCCGTGCTCGTGGCCGACGAACCCGTCGCCTCGCTCGACGCGTCCGTGCGCGGCGAGATCCTCGCGCTGCTGCTGCGGCTGCGGCGCGAGCTCGGCCTCGCCGGGCTCGTGATCACTCACGACCTGGGCCTGGCCTGGAACATCGCCGACCGCGTCGCCGTGATGTACCGGGGCGAGCTCGTCGAAACGGGCACCGTCGAACAGGTCCTGCTCGACCCCCGGCACGAGTACACGCGCTCCCTGCTCGCCGCCCTGCCCGGCGGCACGGCCCAGCGCGCGACCAGCGGCAGCTGAGCGTTCCGGACAGCTTCCGGAAAAACCGACGTTCACCACCCACGGGCGGAAGATTCACCCGGACCGCACGCCGGCCATCCGAACAGGTGCGCGAAATGGCATCGGAGCGGGAGCCCGTGCGGTGAGGCGAAGATTCACCCGGTAATCTCCTGGATCGAAATGGCGACCACCACCGACTCCGCGCAGCCGTCCGCGATCAGCGCCCCGGACGCGCGATTCCTCACGCCCTCGCGGTTCCCATACCGCACGATCGCGATGGGCACCATCGGGACCACGCTGCTCATGCTCGCCGCGCTCGGCGCCGGCGGGATCCTGATCCGCGACCCCGTCCTCGGCCACGGGCCCCTCTCGTGGATCCGCTACGGCCACGGCCGCGCGCTCGCCAACGCACTGCTCTACCTCGGCTTCGCGCTCGTCGTCTGGGCCTGGGTCCGCCTCGGCCGCTACGTGCTCGCCGGCCGCATCGGCAGCAAACCGATCCTCATCGCCGCGCTGTGCTGGATGGCGCCCCTGCTGGTGTCGCCGCCGCTGTTCACCCGCGACGTCTTCTCCTACCTCGGCCAGGGCGCGCAGCTGCTCTACGGGCTCGACCCGTACGCCAACGGCCCCGCCGAGCTCGACGTGCTCCCCAACGTGGTGCAGAACGTCCACCCGCTGTGGCAGACCACGCCCGCCCCGTACGGGCCGCTGTTCCTGCTGATCTCCAAGGGCATCGTGTCCATCACGCAGGACAACATGATCGCCGGCGTGATCCTCACCCGCGTCGTGCTGCTCGTCGGCCTCGGCATGACCCTGTGGGCGCTGCCGCGGCTCGTGAAGCACCTCGGCGGCAAGCTGCCCGTGGCGCTGTGGCTCGCGGTCGCCAGCCCGATGATGGTCATCCACCTCTTCGGCGGCCCGCACAACGACCTCATGATGCTCGGGTTCCTCACCACCGGCGTCCTCGCCGCGCTCGAACGCAAGTACATCGTCGCCGTCGTGCTCGTCACCATCGGCATGCTGATCAAACCGACCGCCGCCGTCGCGCTGCCCTTCCTCGTGTGGATGTGGGCCGCGAACATGACCGGCGAGTCGAAGGTCAAGAACTTCTTCAAGGCCGGCGCCGCGTCCGTCGGGCTTTTCCTGCCCGTGTTCGTCGCCGGCACGTGGCTCTCACTGGGCTCGCTCAACCTCGGCTGGTGGTCGGGCCTCGCGGCGCCCCAGCTCATCGCCAACTGGCTCAACTTCCCGACCGGCATCGGCGAAGCCGTGTACAACCTCGTGCACCTCGTCGCCAACGTCCAGGCCTCGCCGTTCGTCACCGTCGCCCGCGCGATCGCCATGCTCGGCCTCGCCGCCTTCGGCATCCGCCAGTGGTGGCTCGCCCGCGAAGGCGGCGCCAAGGCCGTGTACCGCGCCGCGATCACCCTGCTGGCCGTCGCGATCCTCATGCCGCCCACCCTGCCGTGGTACCTCACATGGGGCTTCGTGCTGATTTCCGCGTTCCCCTGGGGACGCCGCAACCTCTCCGCCGTGGTCGCCGTGTCGGTCTTCGTGACCCTCGTGTACTACCCGACCGGCGAGCAGGCCCTGTACGACTGGTGGTTCATCGCGATCGTCGTGGTGGTGAGCCTCTACGCGGCCGCGTCGCTGCTGCGCCCGGACCCGCTGGGCCTCATCGCGGCGTGGCGGCGACCGCGGGAAGAGAAGTTCCTCCCCGCAGCTCCTGCTGCTTCCCCTGCTTCCCAGGACTAAGACCGCGCGAGCGCCTCGGCGAACACCGGGGCGACTTTCTTCAACACGGACTGGCCCGCCTTGTCGACCCAGTCGATGTTCTTGAACACGAGCGCCTCGGCACGATCACCCTTGCCCAGCACCAGCACGCAGATCCGCACCCCGATGGGTTCGGTCGGCGCCGCGCAGAACCCGTACTGCGCATCCGCCACCTTCGGCGCCGTGAACTCGCTGACCGACGCGAAATCAAGGTGCTGCACCGTCACGTGGCCACAGGCGAGCGCCTTTTTCACGCCATCCACGACCTGAGCACCGGTGTAACCGTCGTACTCGGCCACGAGCTGCGCGATCTCCCCGCTGCGATCGCTCGAATGCGCCTGGGCGCCCAGCTTGGCTTTCGCGTCCCACGGCTGCGCCGCACCGCAGGCATTCACCAGCCGCAACGGCGTGGTCTCGCCGATGATGTACTCGACCGGCTGCACGTACTCGTCCTGCCCGACCTTCGCCAGTTCGTCGTCGGTCGGCAGCAGCCGCTCCAAGGTCGGCGGATGCACCACCGGCGAAGGCGGCGCACTGCTCGACACGGGCGGCGCCTTCGGCATCACGCTGGGCGGCGGCGTCGCCGCACCGGACGAACACCCCGCGACCAGGACCGCGAGACCGGACACCACCGCCGTTTTCCACAAAATCCGTCTGTGCACGCACCAAGATCGTCGATCACCCGGTGATCGTTACCGGTCCTTCGTGAAGGCCCCGGCGAACATCGGCAGCGTGGTCAGCAGGCTCTTCTTCGCCTTGCCGGGTTTCAATCCCTCGTCGTTCACTTCGCTGGATTGGAGGGCCTCTGCCCGATCGCCGTGCGCGAGGAACAGAAAGCACTTGCGAGCATCGGGCGCGTCGGTGGCGGCGCCGCAGAACCCGTACTGCGCGTCGACCCCAGGGAGAGCGGGGGCGGAGAAGGTTTCGTCCACCTTGAAACGGCCTTGTCCCACGACTCCATCGCCACGTTCTTGCACGCGACGATGAGCTTCTTCGGGTACACGACGCTGATGATCGACTGGGCCGCCGTCTCCAGCGCGAACCCGGTCGGCAGCAAGATCGTCGATCACCCAGCGATCGGCAGCCGCCGTCGTCACACCGTTATGCGAAGGACCAGCCGTGCCACGAACGGACGGTCGTGAGGATCACGGCGTGCTCCGGCGGGCGCTCGGCGTACTGCGGGTACTTCGCCACCAGCCACGACACCGGCTCGGCCCGCGCGGCCGGATCCAGCACGCGCGCGACGCCGTCCGCCCGCGCCCACCACAGCTGGGACCAGTCGTCGGAGTAGGCGTCAACCAGGAAGGACACCGACGGGTTCTCCGCGATGTTCGCCAGGCGTCGCAACGAGGTCGTCGACTTCGGTTTGTGGTCCACGGCGAAGGCGATCTCGTCGCCGGACACCGCGAAGGTCACCGGTACCAGGTGCGGGACGCCGGCAGCCGAGACGGTCGCCAGGCGGGCCACCCGAGCGGCGGCAAATCTGGTGCGAGCCTCAAAACCGGAAAGCCGCATGATCAGGCCAGCGCGGGGGAGTCGAGAGTCAGCGTGCCCAGCTCCGTGTCCAGCGAAGCCCGCGCGCCCAGTGGCAAGGTCGGCGACGACGCCACGTGGCCGAACCCGAAGTCGCCCAGCACGGGGATCCCCAAAGGCGTCAAGCGGTCCAGCACCAGCGACCGGATCTCGGCTGGGTCGCCGCACGCGGCCCACGAACCCAGCACCACGCCCCGCGCCCCGGCGAACCAGCCCGAGCGCAGCAGCTGCGTCAGCATCCGGTCGATCCGGTAGACGCTCTCGGTCACGTCCTCCAGCAGCACGATCCCGTCCTCGGCCGACCCCTGCTCGGCCGTGCCGAGCCCAGCCGCGAGCAGCGACAGGTTCCCGCCCACCAGCACCCCCGACGCGCGGCCCGGCACGAGCACGTCCGCCTCCGGTGCCCGCAGCACACGCGTGCGCTCCGGTTCGAACAGCGTGCGGCGCAGGTGCTCGGCCGCGGTCTCGTCGAACAAGACCGAAGCGGGCATCGGCGAGAACAGCGTGTCCAGGTCCAGGTGCGTGGCCACGGCGCGGTGCAGCGCCGTCACGTCGGACGAGCCCGCCAGCACCTTCGGGCCGGCAGCCCGCAACGCCGCCCAGTCGATCAGGTCGAGCATCCGCTGCGAGCCGTACCCGCCGCGGGCCGCGAGTACGCACGAGACCTCCGGGTCGAGCCACGCGGCCGTGAACTCCGCGGCCCGCACCTGGTCCGGCGCCGACAGGTAGCCCGACGTCGAGCCGTGCACCGCCTCGCCGACCCGCACCTTCACGCCCCAGCCGCGCAGCACCGGGAGCGCCGCGTCGAGCAGGTCCGGCGCCACGGGACCGGACGGCGCCACCAGCGCCACCGTGTCCCCGGGCGCCAGCCGCGGTGGTCTCATCGGGACAGCTCCAGCTTCGCCACGTCCGGCGTCGCGAACCCGAACACCTGGCCGTAGAACGACAGCTCGGCCTCCAGCGCCGTCACGATCGTCTCCGCCCGCCGGAACCCGTGCTGCTCACCCGGGAACCGCAGGTAGGCGTGGCCGACGCCGCTGCCGGCCAGCCCGGCGACGAACCGGTCCGCCTGCTCCGGCGGGCAGATCTGGTCCTCCAGCCCCTGCAGGAACAGCACCGGCCCCGCCAGCGAACCCGCGTGCGTGATCGGCGAGCGCTCCCGGTAGCGCTCCTCGGTCTCCGGGTACGGCCCGACCAGCCCCACGAGGTACTGCGACTCGAAGTCGTGCGTCTCGCCGCCCGCGCCCGTCCACGTGGCGAGGTCCAGGATCGGGAACTTCACCGTCGCGGCCGCGTACGTGCGGGTCATCGTGATCGACGCCGCCGACGTGAACCCGCCCGCACTGCCGCCCCGGATCCCCAGCCGCGCGCCGTCGGCGGCGCCCTCGGCCACGAGCGCCTCGGCCACCGCCACGCAATCGCCGACGTCCACCACACCCCACTGCTCGCGCAGCCGCTCCCGGAACGCCCGCCCGTAGCCGGTCGAGCCGCCGTAGTTCACGGCCACCACGCCGATGCCGCGGCTGGTGAAGTACGCGATCGTCAGGTCCAGCGCCGCGTCGCTGCGCCCGGTCGGCCCGCCGTGCACGTGGACCAGGAACGGCGGCCGCTCACCCTCGGGACCGGTGAAGTCCGGGTTCCGCGGCCCGAACACGAATGCCGGGATCCGCGAACCGTCCGCCGCGGCGAACACGCGCTCCTGCGGCACCGGCAGGTAGTCCGACGACGGCAGGTCGGCCGGCTGCGGCGTCAGCGCCGTCCACGTACCCGCCTCGAGATCCACCCGCACCACGGCGCTCTCGCGATCCGCGCCCCCGGCGATCCCCGCGACACCACCCGGCACCGCGGCCAGCCCCGACGTCGACCACACGCTCAGCTCCGGCACCACCGGCGTCACCGAACCGGCGTGCTCGTCGAGCACCGCCAACCCGTCCTCCGTGAGGACGGCGTGCCGCCCGCCGCCGAGCGGGGCGAACCAGCTCGCGCCGAGCTTCCACATGGCACCGCCGATCTCCTGCTCCACCGGTGCGAGGTTCACCACCGACCCGTCGAGCCCGACGCGGTGCAGGTTCCACCAGCCGTCCGGGTCCAGCAGCGCCAGCAGCCGGTCCGGCGTCTCCCACTCCAGCTGGCAGACCGCCACGTCAGTGCCACCGGCCAGCACGCGGGCCTCACCGAACACCCCGTCGCCGTCCACGGGCGCGACGAACAGCTCCGTGCCGTCCCACGGCATCGCCGGGTGATCCCACGCGAGCCACGCCGCGTGCGCGCCGTCGGGCGAGAGCTGCGGCGCCGTGAAAAAGCGGTGCCCCTCAACGAGCACCCGCTCGGCACCACCCGCGAGGGGGATGGCCACGAGCTCGCGGGAAATGTCCGTGCGGCGCGGCCCGGTGCTGCGCTCACGCACCGCCCACACCTCGCCGGCGAGGCCTGCGCGGAGATCGCTGTAGCGCACGCCCTGCGACTCGGCCGGCTCCGGCGTCAGCGGCGTCACCTCACCGGCGACGGACGCGTACACCCGCTGATCGGCCCAATGGGTGAAAACCACGACGGCACCGATCGCGACCCACGGGCGGCCGCCGTACTCGTGCACCCGGTTGCGGACGTTCCACGGCGCGGGCACCACGTCCTCGACCCCGCCACCCGGCACCGCGCGCACGAGCGCCACGCGGCCACCTTCGGCCGGTCGGGCCTCGGCCCACCACAGTTCGTCACCCACGGTCGCCGGCCACTGTGCGCCACCTCCCGCGGCCGCCACGTCCGCCGCCGAAACGGGTGAGGTCCAGGTTCCGTATGCAGAGATCTGTGGCACCCGGAAAGCCTAACGGCGATCCGCTGCGTGTCCGCACCCGCACGCACCGCACCGAAATCCCGATCAACCAGGGGCGGCGGATGCCGATCAAGCGACCGTGGCCTAGGGTCGGGGGTGCTATGTCTCGCGTAATCCACGTCTTCCGCAAGCCCGACCGGTTCGTCGCCGGAACGGTCGGCGAGCCCGGCGATCGCACGTTCTACCTCCAGGCGTCGGAAGATGTCCGGACGGTCAGCGTGACGATCGAGAAACAGCAGGTCGTCGTTCTCGCCGAACGCCTCGGCTCCCTTCTGGAGGAGGTCGCCAGCCGCTTCGGCGCGGACGTGCCCACCGACGTCCCCGACGACCAGCTCGACGTCGACCCCCTCACGGTCCCCGTCGAGGAGGAGTTCCGCGTCGGCACCATGGGTCTCGGCTGGGACGCCGACTCCAGCGCCGTCGTGATCGAGCTCCTCGCGATCACCGAGGGTGAGGTCGACGAGACCGTGGTCCTCGACGACACCGAAGAGGGTCCCGACGCCGTGCGCGTGTTCCTCACCCCGGTCGGCGCCCGCGCCTTCGCCGAGCGCGCCGACCGCGTCGTCAACGCCGGGCGCAAGCCGTGCCCGCTGTGCGGCGAGCCGCTCGACTCGACCGGGCACATCTGCCCGCGGCAGAACGGCTACCGCCGCGACGTCGACGTGGCCGAGGACTGAGGGCGCCGGTGGCCAGCACTCCGCCGGAGCCGACGGACCCCGCCGCGCGCGAGTTCGTCACCCACGGCCGCATCGACGTCGAGGGCCGGCTCGTCGACGCCTCCAACGTCACCCTGTTCTGCGCGATCGAGCTCGACGGCGTCACCGGCCGTGTGGTCTACAAGCCGGTGTCGGGGGAGCGGCCGCTGTGGGACTTCCCCGACGGCACCCTCGCCGGCCGTGAGGTCGCGACCGCGATGATCGCCGACGCGTCCGGCCTCGGCGCCATCCCGCCCACGGTCCTGCGCGACGGCCCGTTCGGGCCCGGCATGGTCCAGCTGTGGGTGGAGACCGCCGAGGACGACGACGTCGTCGACGTCTGCGCCCCCGACGAGGTCCCCGAAGGCTGGCGCACCGTGCTGCACGCCCACGACCGCCTCGGCGACCCGGCGGTGCTGGTGCACGCCGACCACCCCGGGATGCGTGAGCTGGCCGTGCTCGACGTCATCGTGAACAACACCGACCGCAAGGGCGGGCATCTGCTCGCGGGCACCGACGGCCGTGTCTACGGCGTCGACCACGGCATCTGCCTGCACACCGACCCGAAGCTGCGGACCGTGCTGTGGGGCTGGATCGGCGAGCGCCTCGGGGACGACACCGCGGAGAAGTTGCGCAAGCTGCGGTCCGACCTCGACGGCAAGCTCGGCGCCGACCTCGGCGAGCACATCACCACCTTCGAGGTCCGCGCGCTCTCACAGCGCGCCGACTTCCTGCTCGCCGAAGGCGTCTTCCCCGAACCCGGCGACGACTGGCGCGCGATCCCCTGGCCGCTCTTCTGAGCGACTCGCTGGACACCGCGGCCCGCGCCCGGCTGGTCGACCGGTTCGGCGCGGGCGTCGGACCGTGGTGCGACGCACTGCCCGACCTCGTCGCGCGCCTGGCGCAGCGCTGGAACCTCACGGTCCGGGAAGCGCGCCCGGGCAACACCGGCCGGACGCTGCTGTGCGACGGCCCCGACGGTCCCCATGTCCTGAAGCTGTGCCCCGATCCCGGGATCGCCCAGGCCGAAGCCACGGCTTTGCTGGCGTGGGCCGGTCTGCCGCAGGTCGTGCAGCTGCTCGACACCGACCTCGCCGCAGGTGCGATCCTGCTCGAAGGCCTCGTGCCCGGCACGACCCTGACCGGCACCGAAATTCCCTGGGACGAGGTCCGCGACCTGCTCGGCCAGCTCCACGAGGTCGCGGCGGACGGCCCGTTCCCGACCCAGCTCGAGCGCGTCCACGCGATGTTCGACCTCGCCGAACGCCGGCTGCGCGGCAGCAGGGCGGAAGAGCACCTGCCGCTCGACGTGCTGCACGCCGGACGCACCCGCGCCGAAACCCTCGCCACGACCGGTCCCGTCGCCCTCGTCCACGGCGACCTGCACCCCGGCAACGTCCTCGACGCCGGCCCGGCCCGCGGCATCGTCGCGATCGACCCCCGCCCGTGCGTCGGCGACCCCGCTCTCGACGGCGTCGACTGGGCGTTCCTCCCGCTCGCCGACGGCGGCACGCTCGACGATGGCCTCGCCCGGCTGCCCGACCCCGACCGCACCCGCGCGTGGTGCGTCGCGCTCGCCCCGCTGATGGCGATGGGACCCCTGCGCCGTACCGGCCCGACGCCCTTCACCGACGCGGTCCTCGCGCTCCTGCCTTAACGAGTGTGGCGCTCGTCACTGTTCGGCCCCGGGTTCAACCGCCGCCGCCCCGGGCCCCGTGTCGCGCGGAGCCGCGCGCGCACGCGCCGGCTCCCGCTGCCGAAGGACTGACATGACCGCAACGAAGGCTCCCGGCGCGATGACCCGCGAGATGCGCATGGTGCACACCGCGCTGCGCCGCGAGTTCGGGCTGATGCCGAAGCTGATCGCCGGCGTCGCCGAAGGGGACACGCAGCGCGCCGCGCTCGTCGCCGACCACCTCGGGCTCGTCAGCACGATCCTGCACCACCACCATCACGCCGAAGATCTCGAGATCTGGCCCAACCTGCTCGAACGCTGCCCCGCCGACGTCGCCCCGCTCGTGTACGGCATGGAGCGCCACCACGAACGCATCGCGTTCCTCGGCGTCGACCTCACCGACGCCGTCGCGGCGTGGCGCGCCGAGCCGAACACCGCGCACCGCGACGCCGTGCTGGCCGTCCTCGACCCGCTGATCGCCGTGCTGAACGAACACCTCGGCGCGGAAGAGGACTACGTGCTCCCGCTCATCGAACAGCACATCACCGCCGCGGAGTGGGACACCATGGTCGCCCAGGGCGCGGCCGAGCTCCCCGCCGAGAAGCTCCCGCTCGTGCTCGGGATCATGATGTACGAAGGCGACCCCGGCGCCGTCCAGGACGCACTCGGCAACCTGCCCGCCGAAGCCCGCGACACCGTCGCCGAGCTGGCGCCGCGCCTGTACGCGGACCTCGCCGAAACCCTCCACGGCACCCGCACCCCGCCGAAGGAATCCACGCCGGCCCGCTGAACCGGCACGTCACGGCCACACGTCACGGCCACAGGAGCGGCACCGCCTTCTCCAGTGCCCAGCCGATGACCACGAACCAGCCGGCGATCCACACGAACGCCGGGATCGAGGTGAGCTCCGCGAGGCCGGCCGCGTCGTCGGTGTGGTGCCGCAGGCCGTGGCGCACCCGGTTGGACACGAGCGCGGCCAGCCCGCCGATCTCGCTGGTGAGCAACAGCCACGTCTCGCCGTACGCGACCGCGTTCTGCACCCACCCCGGCGCCGTCCGCCAGACGGTGAAAGTGACCATCCCGAGCGCGACGACCGCGACGAAGGTGATCAGGTCACGCGTGACCACCAGCACGAGCACCATCACCAGCGTGGTGAGCGCGAGGACGGCGGGCGCGTAGCCGTGCCGCAACAGCCCGGCGGCACCGAGCCCAGCCAGCGACGGCATCGCGTACCCGGCCACGCAGGTCAAGGTCCGCGACCACAGCGATCGCGTCCACGACCACGTGGCGCCGCTGTCGGCGCTGGTGATCGCGATCCGGTACACCCCACCGCCGGTGACGACGCTCGCGAGCGCGTGCCCGCTCTCGTGGAACACCGTCCCCAGCACGTTCGCGCGCCCGATCAGCAGATCCTTCTCGCTCGTCAGGAACGCGAACGTCCCCGTCGACACCGCGGCCGCGAACAGCCCCGTCACCAGCACCAACCACTGCCCGGGCGCCTCGACCGCCTCAGTCAGCGACCCGAAGAACCCCCCACCCGCCATGACCTCGACCTCCCCTGGGAACGGCAGGAACCCGAAGAATCGCACGTGGGTACGACATTTCCGGCCCACCGAAGCGCGTCAAGGATCAGCCGCCGCCCGGCGTGGCGGCAGGACTTCACCCCACGAACCGCACTAGCGTGCTCGGCCGTGCGCTCACATTCGTACGACGACGTGCTGTCGGGTCCGCGCAAGCGGAAGATCCCCGAAGTCCCGGCCGAACGGGGGCTCGTGGTCGAAGACCCCGCCAGCGGCTTTTGCGGCGCGGTCGTGAAGATCGAGTACGGCAACGTCGTCCTCGAGGATGCCAAGGGTCGCCAGCGTGTGTTCCCGCTCGGCCCCGCGGCGTTCCTGCTGGAGGGCAAGCCCGTCACGCTCGTGCCGGTCCGCAAGGCCGCCGCGCCCGTCAAGCAGGTGTCGGCGTCCGGGTCGGTGAAGGTGCAGGGTCTGCAGGCGCGCGTCGCGCGGGACTCCCGGATCTGGGTCGAGGGCAAGCACGACGCGGAGCTCGTCGAGCGCGTGTGGGGCCACGACCTGCGCGTGGAAGGCGTCGTCGTGGAACCGCTCGACGGCGTCGACGTGCTGGCCGAGAAGATCGCCGAGTTCGGCACCGGGCCCGGCCGCCGCCTCGGCGTGCTGGTCGATCACCTCGTGAAGGGCAGCAAGGAGTCGCGGCTGGTCGCACAGGTCCGCGACGAGCAGGTGCTCGTGACCGGTCACCCGTACGTGGATATCTGGCAGGCCGTGAAACCTGCCGCCGTCGGCATCCGCGCGTGGCCGGAGATCCCGCGCGGCACCGAGTGGAAGGTCGGCATCTGCGAGGCGCTCGGCTGGGGCGAGACCTATGAAGGCTGGCAACGGGTCCTGGCCGCCGTGAGCAGTTTCCGCGACCTCGAGACACCGCTCATCGGCGCCGTCGAACGGCTCATCGACTTCGTCACCGAGCCCTCGGAATGAGCACGAAATGAGCCCGGTATGCCCGGTTTCGGACAAGGTCACGCGTCGGTCACGTCGAGTCACTTGCCCGGTGCGAACCGGCGCGATCTGAGAGCATGAGCACATGGCAGCAGCATTGATCTGGCTGATCATCGGCATCGTCCTGATGATCGCGGAAGTCATCTCCGGCGACTTCGTGTTGATCATGCTCGGCATCGCCGCGCTGCTCGGCGCCGGCTCCGAAGCGATCACCGGCAACATCTTCATCGACGTCGCCGTGTTCGCCGTCAGCTCCGTCGCGCTGCTGGCGCTGGCCCGCCCCATGCTCAAGCGCCGCTTCCTCGCCGGCTCCCACACGCCCACGGGCACGGACGCGCTCATCGGCGCCCGCGCCGTCGTGGTGTCCACAGTGGACTACGACGCCGGGCAGGTGAAGATCGGGGGAGAGATCTGGTCGGCGCGCGCCGTGCACGAGTCGCACCCGCCGATCGCGCCGGGCACCAGCGTCACCGTCGTCGAAATCTCCGGCGCCACCGCCGTGGTGGACATCGTGTCGTGATCGCGAGAACTCCGGAAAACGGTACTAGGTAAGGGGAAACGCTCTTGTCCACAATTGCGATCGTCGTGGTCGCGCTCCTGATCTTGTTCGTCATCATCACGGTGGTCAAGGCGATCATGGTGGTGCCGCAGGCCCAGTCGGCGGTGATCGAGCGACTCGGCCGGTTCCGCACGGTCGCCTCGCCCGGCCTGACGTTCCTGGTGCCGTTCCTGGACAAGGTCCGCGCCCGGATCGACCTGCGCGAGCAGGTCGTCTCGTTCCCGCCGCAGCCGGTGATCACCGAGGACAACCTGACGGTCAACATCGACACCGTCGTGTACTTCCAAGTCACCGACTCGCGCGCCGCGGTCTACGAGATCTCCAACTACATCATCGGTGTCGAGCAGCTCACCACCACCACACTCCGCAATGTGGTCGGTGGCATGAGCCTGGAGCAGACGCTGACCTCCCGCGACGCGATCAACAGCCAGCTGCGCGGCGTGCTCGACGAGGCCACCGGCCGCTGGGGCATCCGCGTCGCGCGGGTCGAGCTCAAGGCGATCGACCCGCCGCCGTCGATCCAGGACTCGATGGAGAAGCAGATGCGCGCCGACCGGGAGAAGCGCGCGATGATCCTCACCGCCGAAGGTCAGCGGGAGTCGTCGATCAAGACGGCGGAAGGCCAGAAGCAGAGCCAGATCCTCTCCGCCGAAGGCCAGAAGCAGGCCGCGATCCTCGCGGCCGAGGCCGAACGGCAGTCCCGCATCCTGCGCGCGCAGGGTGAACGCGCCGCCCGCTACCTGCAGGCCCAGGGCCAGGCGAAGGCGATCGAGAAGGTGTTCGCCGCCATCAAGGCCGGCCGCCCGACGCCCGAGGTGCTCGCCTACCAGTACCTGCAGACCCTGCCGCAGATGGCGCAGGGCGACGCGAACAAGGTCTGGATGATCCCGAGCGACTACGGCAAGGCCCTCGAAGGCTTCGCCCGCGCGCTCGGCGCCCCCGGCGACGACGGCGTGTTCCGCTACGAGCCGCCGAAGGACGACACCCCCGAACGCCCCGACCTGGACGACGACGAGGTCGCCGGCTGGTTCGACACCTCGACCGACCCGAAGGTCGCCGAGGCCGTCGCCGCCGCAGAAGCCGTGGCGCGCAAGGAGGTGCCGAGCCCGCTCAACACCGCGCCGCCGCGCCGCGCCCTCGGTGGACCCACCCCGGCACCGGAAGCCGCGGCTCCGGCGGCACCGGCGGAAGAAGAGCCGCCCGCACCGCCGGCCCCGGCCACGCCGCCGCCCAGCACGCCGCCGCCGGGTGTCCAGCAGCAGAACCCGCCGTCGCTCCCGCAGCCGCAGCCCCCGACCACGCCGCCGGGTGGCCCGTACCAGGGCCCGCCGCAGCAGTTCGGCGGCCAGCAGGGTCAGCAGGGACAGCAGGGTCCGGGCAGCGGGCCGTTCCCGCAGCAGGGCCCGTTCGGCGGACCCCAGGGCGGGCCGCCGCAGCAGCGCCGCTGACACATCACGCGAAAAGAGGGGCGCCGCACCGGATTCCGGTGCGGCGCCCCTCTTTTTGTCGCTAGCGGCGGGCGTAGACGCTGACGTCGTCGATGTTCGCCTTCGACCGGTCCGGCAGCGCGATCACACACAGGATCGTGACCACCGCGGACAACACGATGTAGATCGACACCGAGTACGGCGTGCCCGTCAGGTGCAGCAGCCAGGTCGCCAGCAGCGGCGCGGGCCCACCCGCGAACACCGACGCCAGCTGGTACCCGAGGCCGGCGCCGCCGTAACGCAGGTGCGTCGGGAAGCTCTCGCCGATCAGCGCGGCCTGCGGCCCGTACTGCATCGCGTGCGCGACCAGCGACACGATCACCGCGATGAAGATCAGGGCGTGCCCGCCGTGGCTCAGCACCGTGAAGTACGGGAACGCGATCAGCGCCGTGAGCACCGCGCCGGTCAGGTACACCCGTTTTCGGCCGATGCGGTCGGAGAGCTGGGAGAACACCGGGATCAGCACCAGCTCCGCCAACGCGCCGACGAGCACCGCGTTGAGGACGAACGTCTTGCTGAACTCAGGACGCTCCACCACGTACACGAGCACGAAGCTGGTGAACAGGTAGAACGGCATCTGCTCGCTGAAGCGCAGACCGGCTGAGAGCAGGATCTCCCGCCAGTGGTGGCGCACCGCGTCCTTCACCGGCGCCTTGGACGTCTTCTTGTTCGCCACCACCGCCGCGAACATCGGCGTCTCGAGGATCCGCAGCCGGATCACCAGCCCGATGACCACGAGCACCAGACTCAGCAGGAACGGGATCCGCCAGCCCCACGAGTCGAAGTCCTCTTTCGACAGCGTCGCCGACAGCAGCGTCATGCCACCGGTTCCGAGCACCAGGCCGACCGGCACGCCGATCTGCGCGAAGCTCGCGAGGAGCCCGCGCCTTCGCTGGTCACCCCATTCCATCGCGAGCAGCACCGACCCGCTCCACTCACCGCCGATCGCGATGCCCTGGATCAGTCGCAGCAGCACCAGGATCAACGGCGCCGCGAACCCGATCGACGCCGTCCCCGGCAGCACCCCCACCACCGCCGAGGACAGGCCCATCAGCAGGAGTGTGACGATCAGCGTCGCCTTGCGCCCCAGCCGATCGCCCCAGTGCCCGAAGATCGCCGCGCCGACCGGCCGGGCCGCGAACCCGACCGCGTAGGTGGCGAACGACTGCATCACGCCGGCGTATCCGCTCGAGGAGGGGAAGAACAGGTGCGGGAAAACAAGTGCCGCTGCCGTGTTGTAGAGGAAAAAGTCGTACCACTCGATCGTCGTGCCGATCGACCCGGCGAGCGCCGCTCGCCGCACTTGCACTCGACGGTCTCCCGTGGACGCTTGGACTGACTGGCTGACTTCGTTGTCGCCTAGAACCATGGGTGCACACCTCTCGTGACTGGCGTCACTCAATAGTGTGAGCCGTGCCCGCCTGTTTGGCGATTCCTGACGAACGATGCGGGAAGGTCGTTTCGTTCTGTCACCCTTTGTGGTCGTATTCCGCCGAAAACCACGGTCTGCGATTGTTCCGAAAAACTTCGCGATGGGTGTCGGAAACCCGTGCGCGGCTCCGTCCCCGCGGTGACAACAGACCGAAGCTCACCGGCCGGACCGACACCACCGAGGAGAACCCCGTGGACCGCAGTGAGATCACCGAGATCCTCGACCGGCCGCTCAGCCAGGAGCTGCTGGCGCGCGACTTGACCCGCCTGGCGTACGTCGCGCAGGACGGGACGCCGCGCAACGTGCCGATCGCGTTCACCTGGAGCGGCACCGAGATTGTCATGTGCACCGCCAAGAACGCGCCGAAGCTCCCGTCCCTGCGGGCCAACCCGATGGTGGCGCTCACGATCGACACCGAGGTGCACCCGCCCAAGATCCTGCTCATCCGGGGCCGCGCCGAGCTCGACGTCGTCGACGGGATCCCCGAGGAGTATCTGCAGATGAACGGCAACTACGAGATGACCGCCGAACAGCGGGTCGAGTGGGAGGCCGAGGTCCGCTCGCTCTACGACGGCATGGTCCGCATCGTCGTGACCCCGACCTGGGCGAAGCTCATCGACTTCGAGACCACACTGCCCAGCGCCGTCGAAGAGCTGGTCAAGCAGCGCGCCGAGTGTCAGCAAGCCTGAAAACCCCAGCCGGAAAAAGTTTCGCCGCGGGATGTCGAGAACCCGCGAACGGCTGCGTCCCCGTACCGAACCCGGCCAGAATGGGCCGGACCACACCAAGGAGAACGACGATGGCCAAGTACCTGCTGCTCAAGCACTACCGCGGCGCGCCGGCCGCGGGCAACGACGTGCCGATGGACCAGTGGACCCCGGAGGAGGTCACGGCCCACATGCAGTACTTGCGTGACTTCGCGGCCAAGCTCGAAAGCACCGGCGAGTTCGTGGACAGCCAGGCGTTGTCGCAGGAAGGCACGTGGGTCCGCTCCGGCGGCGAGGGCCGGCCGCCGGTCACCGACGGGCCGTTCGCGGAGACCAAGGACCTCATCGCCGGCTGGGTGATCATCGACGTCGAGACCCACGAGCGCGCGGTCGAGCTCGCCGGCGAGCTGTCCGCGTCGCCGGGTGCGGGCGGGAAGCCGACCCAGGAGTGGCTCGAGGTGCGCCCGTTCTACGGCGAGTGCCCCGCCATCACCGAATGACGGCACCGGTGGACGAAACCCTGCTGCGGGCCCTCACACCGGCCGTGATCGGGATCCTCGGCCGTCGCGGAGCGGATTTCGCGGCGGCCGAGGACGCGGTGCAGGAAGCCCTGGTCGAGGCGGTGCGCGTGTGGCCGGACGACCCGCCGCGCGACCCGAAGGGCTGGCTGGTCACCGTCGCGTGGCGCAAGTTCCTCGACGCCGTGCGCGCCGACTCCTCGCGGCGCGACCGCGAGCTGCGCGCCGACGAGGAGCCGGAACCCGGCCCGACCGAGGTCACGGACGACACGCTGCAGCTGTACTTCCTGTGCACCCACCCGTCGCTGACCCCGGCTTCGGCCGTCGCGCTCACGTTGCGCGCGGTCGGCGGGCTGACCACGCGGCAGATCGCGCAGGCCTACCTCGTGCCAGAGGTGACGATGGGCCAGCGCATCACCCGGGCCAAGAAAACCGTGGCGGGTGCGCGCCTGAACCAGGCCGGCGACGTCGGCACGGTGCTGCGGGTGCTGTACCTGGTGTTCAACGAGGGCTACTCCGGCGACGTCGACCTCGCCGCCGAGGCCATCCGGCTCACGCGCCAGCTCGCCGCCCGGATCGACCACGAGGAGGTCGCGGGCCTGCTCGCCCTCATGCTGCTCCACCACGCCCGCCGCCCGGCGCGGACCAGCTCCGACGGCCGGCTCGTGCCGCTGGCCGACCAGGACCGCAGCCAGTGGGACACAGGCCTGATCGCCGAGGGCGTCGACATCCTGCAGGCGGCGCTCACGCGCGACCGGCTGGGCGAGTTCCAGGCCCAGGCCGCGATCGCCGCGCTGCACGCCGACGCGCAGGCGGCCGAAGAGACCGACTGGGTGCAGATCGTCGAGTGGTACGACGAGCTGGTGCGCCTCACCGACAGCCCGGTCGCCCGGCTCAACCGGGCCGTCGCGGTCGGGGAGGCCGACGGTCCCCGCGCGGGCCTGGCCGCGCTCGCTGAGCTCGACCCCGCCCTGCCCCGCCACACCGCCGCGTCGGCGTACCTCCACGAACGCGACGGCGACCCCGCTACCGCGGCCCGGCTCTACGTCGAAGCCGCCGCGGCCGCGCCCAACCTCCCCGAACGCGAGCACCTCACCCGGCAGGCCGCCCGCCTGAACTCCCGGCTGCGCGGGTGAACGCAGCTCGGGGTCAGGCGGTCGCGTAGATGTCGCGGTAGCGCTTCAGCGCGCGGCGGGTGAGGTCGTCGCCGTCCTGTCCGGCGAAGCGGCCGGGCCGCAGCGTCTCGAGGTGGGGGACGCCGGGGTCTTCGCCGCGCAGCAACGCGGCGAGCGCCGCGGCCGACCCGGCGGCGTGCGTGACCCAGATCGCCTCCGCCAGCCACAGGCCCGCGACGTGCGCGACCGGGGCCAGCAGCGGCAGGTTGTCGGGCGTCATGGAGAACACGCCGTTGAGCCGCTCGGCCGGCGTGAAGCGCGTGGCTTCCGGCAGCAGCGCGAGCGCGGTGGCGATGGCCGGGTCGAACTGCTCCGTGACCCACGCCTGTTGGGCGGACTCGCCGGGCGTGACCGGCAGCGGACGGTGGTCGTAGGTGCCGAGTCCCAGGCGCTCGCCGTGGTCGCGCGCGTAGACGTAGTGCTCGGGCCAGCGCACGAACCGGATCCACGAGCGCGGGAACATACGCGGCCGCCTCCGCCGGATCCAGCACCCGCGCCGGCAGCCCGGCGGCTTCGGCCGCCGTCGCTCGTCGCTCCAGATCCCGCAGACCGTCCACAGTGGTCGCGACCTCCAGGCCGCCGACGCGGCTGAACCCGGCCGGGATCTCGTCGTAGCGCGCGGCGCTGGCCCGCGCCAGCTCGGTCAGCACGGGAGCCTCGTTGAACAGCCCGACGAACCCGGGCGCGTACCCGGTCGAGCCCCACCCACCCTGGCGCAGCGCTCCGCGGTTGACACGTAGGAATTATCCTACCTATTGTTTCCGGCATGACCGTCTCCCGCATCCAGTTCGTCACCGTGCCGGTGGCCGACCAGGCGAAAGCCCGCGAGTTCTACGTCGACAAACTCGGGTTCGAGGTCGTCGTCGATCGCCACGGCCCGGCCGGCCGGTTCGTGATGGTGGCGCCGAAGGGCGCCCAGACCGGCCTGGTGCTCGTCGACTACCCGATCTCCGGTGTCACGCTCACCGGCCCGCTGCACTTCCAGCTCGACACCACCGACCTCGACGCCGACGTGGCCGCGTTGCGCGACAACGGGATCGAGGTCCCCGAGCCGCAGGCGATGCCGTGGGGCCGCGCGACCTCGTTCCAGGACCTCGACGGCAACGGCGTCGGCCTGCTCGAGCCCTCGGCGTTCGGCAACCGGCCGGGCTGAGCGGCGTGCCCGTCAACGACGACGTCTTCGCCGCGCTCGCCAACCCCGCGCGGCGCGAGGTGCTGCGGATGCTGCTCGACGGCCCCATGGCCGCCGGCGATCTGGCCGAGCGCTTCGACATGCGCCGGCCCAGCCTGTCGGAACACCTGCGCGTGCTGCGGGAAGCCGGCCTGGTCACCGAGCAACGAGCCGGGCGCAACCGCCTCTACTCCCTCGAAGCCGCGCCGCTGGAGGAAGTCACGACGTGGCTGCACCCGTTCGAGCGGTTCTGGCGCACGAAGCTCACCAACCTGCGTGATCTGCTCGACGAGGAGGACCTGTGACCGAGGCCGCGCCGAACCCGGAAGACCCGACGGCGGTGCACGTCGACCAGTTCCTGCCGCACCCCGCGCGCAAGGTCTGGCGCGCGCTCACCGAACCCGAGCTGCTGGAACGCTGGCTCGCGATGCCCAACGACATCAAACCCGTGGTGGGACACCGCTTCGAGCTGCTCGCCCAGCCCGTGCCGGCGGCCGGGTTCGCGGGCGGGCCGGTGCGGTGCGAAGTGCTCGTGGCCGACCCCGAACGCGAGCTGAGCATCAAGTGGGGTCCGAAGTGGACGGTCACGTGGCGACTCGTGCCGGAGGGCACCGGCACCCGGCTGTTCCTCAGCCACGAGGGCTTCGACCCGGACGACGAGTTCGAGCGTGTGTCCCGCCGGATCATGGGCGGCGGCTGGCGCTCGCACGTGCCGCGGGCCCTGGAACGCGTGCTCAGCGCGCTGCCCGGCTGAACCCGGCTACGATCAGGCACCGTGACGGAGTCCAAACCGCTGCGCGCCGACGCCCGGCGCAACCGGGCCAAAGTGCTCGAAGCCGCGGAGACGGTGTTCGCGGCCAAAGGCACGGGCGCCCCGACCGAAGAGGTCGCACGCGAGGCGGGCGTAGGCGTCGGCACGGTGTTCCGGCACTTCCCGACCAAGGAGGCGCTGCTCGAAGCGGTGCTCTACGCGCGGCTGCACCGCTTCGTCGACGAGGCCGAGGTGGTCGTCGCGCAGGACTCGCCCGACGCCGGCGCCGCATTCTTCACGTTCCTGACCAGCTGGATCGAGATGTCCAGCGCCAAGAACGCCTACTTCGAAGCCCTCAGCGCCGCCGGCGTCCACGTGCCGAAGGCAGGCTCGGACGTCGCCACCCACCTGCTGGAAGCGCTCGGGGTGCTGCTGCGCCGCGCGCAGGACGCCGACGCGGTGCGTGCCGACCTCACCGTGGCCGAACTGATCCCGGTGATCATCGGCACGGCCAAGGCCGCCGAGCACATCGGTGCCGACTGCGCGCTGCGCGACCGCGTGGTCGCGATCCTGTTCGACGGCCTGCGCCCGGCCTTGTCAGCCGCGCACGCTCCGCGCGTCGGGGCCTGACTCAAGCGCGCCTGATCCAAGTACGCCGGATCCGAACGGTTCCAGCACCGGGCGCTTCGGGCTCATCGTGTCGCCGGACGACTCGCCGCGCAGGCGGCGCTGCACCCAAGGCCACGCGTGCTCGCGGCTCCAGCGCAGGTTCTCCTCGCGGCGTTCGCGGGTCGACAGGCGCGGGCGCGGCGCCAGCTCGGCCGAGGTGAGGTCGTGGGGGACCCCGAGCGCGCCGAGGACCGCGATCGCGATCTCGAGGTGGCCCCGGGAGTTGAGGTGGAGGCGGTCCGGTGCCCACAGGCGCCGGTCGCGCAGCTGCCGCATCGACCACATGTCCACCAGCAGCGTGCCGTGGCGGGCGGCGATGCCGCGCACGTTCTCGTTGTAGATCGCGACGCGCCCGCGCATCTGCCGGAACAGCGCGTCCTCGACCCCGTCGACACCGGTGAACAGCACGACCCGGGCGCCGGTCCCACGCAGCCGGGCGACGGCGAGCTCGTAGGAGTCGGTCAGCGCGTCGATGTCGACCTTCGGGCGCATGAGGTCGTTGCCGCCCGCGTAGAGCGTGACCAGGTCCGGTTCCATCGCGATCGCCGGCTCGACCTGCTCGGCGAGCACCTGTGGCAGCAGCTTCCCGCGGATGGCGAGGTTGGCGTAGCGGAAGTCCGGCTCACGGGCGCCCAGCACCTCGGCGACGCGGTCGGCCCAGCCACGCACGCCGTTCGGCGCGGCGGGATCGTCGTCGCCGACACCTTCGGTGAAGGAATCGCCCAGAGATACCAAGCGGTTGGTCATAACGAGAACCCTAATGCAGCCCGAATCGTCCCTTGATCGCCTCCGGTGTCACAGAGTGACGAGATTCGCTGAGATTTCTCCACGGATGGCTGAACTTCTCAGCGTCTCCGTCCGTTGTTGCAAGTGTGAAGTCACGATCCGGTCACCGTCGCTCCCGGCACGGCGCGCTGGCACTCGCCATCGTCGCTGGTGCGGGCCTCGCCGGCTACGTCACCATCCAGAAGGGCCCGACAGCGTCCGCCGCCGGGACCGCCGACGCGGCCGAAGTCGCGCACACGCGGGCGGGCGCGGGCGGCCAGGGCGCGTCGGCCCAACCGAAGCCGGCGCCCAGCAGCACTGCTCCGGCCTTGCCGCCGAGCGTGATGCCGTTCAACGCGAAGCTCACGTCGAAGGACATCCCCGTCGAGGGCGGCGGCGTGCGCGGTGGTGGCTGCAGCGGGTCCCTGATCGCGCCGGACTGGATCATCACGGCCGGGCACTGCTTCCACGACCTCGACGGCACCCGCGCCGGCGGCGCGCCGAAGTACCACATGACGGTGGCGGTCGGGAAGATCAACGACGAGGACCCGCGCGGGCACGTGGTGCAGGCCGTGGACGTGCGCCAGTCGCCGGTCAACGACCTCGCGCTGGTCAAGCTCAGCGCCCCGATCACCGACATCGCGCCGTTGACGCTGCCGACCGGTCCGCCGAAGGTCGGCGAGGACGTCGACTTCGTGGGCTGGGGCTCGCTCTCGGCCACCGTCGTCGCGCCGGCCGACCACATGAAACGCGGCCACTTCGAGGTCAGCGACATCCGCCACACCGAGCTCGACATGAGCCCCCGGGAGGCGCGCACCGTCGAGAACAGCCCGTGTCACGACGACTCGGGCTCACCGTTTTTCATCCCCGAGGGCGACCAGAAGGGCCGGCTCGTGGCGATCGAGGACAACGGCCCGGACTGCCCCCAGCCCGGTGTGGAGACCACCGCGCGCGTGGACACGATCCTCGACTGGATCCACGAGCAGATGAGCTGAGTCAGGCGCTGAGCTGCCGGGCCCGGTGGTCGGCGACGTTGACCCGCGTGCCGCACCGCGTCGAGCAGAAGCGGCGGCGGCCGTTGCGTGAGGTGTCCACGAACGCGATCCCGCAACCCTCACGTGCGCACAGGCCGAAGCGGTCGGGCGCCTCACACACGAGGTGGGCGAGCCCACCGGCCGAGTGCGCCTGCACGCGTTCCACGGCCTCGGCGTCTTCGCCGGCGTAGTGCAGGTGCGGGGGTTTGCCGTCGTGGCCGGAGATGTGCGGGCGCACCGCCGCGGTGAGGAGCAGCCGGTTCACCAGCTCCACCTGGTTCGCTTTGCCCGCGCCGAAAACTTCACGCAGCCGCCGGCCCCAGTCGAGGATGCGGGCGGCTTCGTCGTCGGTGAGCCCGGTCAGCGTCATGCCGTGGGCCCGGCAGGTGTCCAGCACGTCGTCCGCCGAGACGCTGTCGTCCCGGGCCAGCGTGGCCAGCGCCGCGGCCACCTGAGCACCGGAGCCGCCGTAAGGGTTGAAGTGCACTGACTCATTACAGCACGATCGGGGCATGGATGAGAACCGTTGCCCCCGTTGTGGCTGGCCCCTGGCCGAACTGCCCCCGTCCGCCGTCGTGCCCGCCTCGCGCGGCAGCCGTGCCGACTACGTCCGCTGCCTGTGCGGCAGCTGGGTCGCGCGGCTCGGTGGCGTGGTGGTCGGGTCGACGCGGCCGGCTACCAGTGGGCGGGCCGGCTGAGGCGCTCGGTGAGCCGGGTCGTGGCGTCGCCGCGGGCGGCGTTGACCTGCGACTGCGTGAGGAACAGGCAGGCGGTGAGGTCCGCGCCGCGGACGTCGGCGTCGCGCAGGTCCGCCCCGATCAGGTCGGCCTGGCGAAGATCGGCGCCGCGCAGGTCCGCGGCGATGAGGTAGGCCCCGCGCAGGTTCGCGCCCCGCAGGTCCGCGTTCGCGAGCTTGGCCCCCATGAGATCGGCACCCTGGCGGTCCTTCTTCTTGCCGCGCACCCCGTCCCGCACGAGCCGGCTAGTCGCCCGCAGCAGCACGTCCACGCGGGCGCGCTGGTCGGCGACGTCCAGCGCGAGCAGGGTGCCGGGGTCGGTCAGCGTGAGTTGTTCGGTCTCGGCGAGCGCGGCGTCGAGACCCTCGTGCAGCTCCCGGGTGACGTCCAGGGACCGGGCTTCGGTGAGGTACCAGAGCAGTTCGTGCAGCTGGCGCATCACGGGCAGCGCGGCGAACATCTCCTTCGCGCCACCCGGTTCGCCGCGCCAGTCACGCCCGGCGAAGGTGATCTGCGAGATCTTCTGCCCGGCGCCGAAGCAGTCGTAGACGGTGCAGCCGGAGAACCCCTTGTCCCGCAGGCGATCGTGGATGCCGCAGCCGAACTCCGGTTCCAGGTTGGCGCACGGCTCGCCGGCCGCCTTGTCCATCGCGAAGTCCGCGGAACGCGTGAAGGTGAGGGCGACACAGCACAGCCCGAAGCAGCTGCCGCAGTCGGCAGTGAGCGAATCGTGGTGGGACAAGTGTTCTCCTGGCCGGCGGGGTTCTCACCAGGGTATCGGCGCCGCCGTTGCCGCTCTGGACAGCCGGCGTACAGCGACTGGCAGACCTTCGGCGGGAGGCGATCGCTCGCAGGGCCGGCCGCCCCTCCGGCACCGCCGCGACCGCCGTCCGGACGACGTCCAGGTGCTGTTCCATTCCCCGTTCGAACAGCGCGTTGTACACCGCGGCGCCGTGGCCGCACGTCAGCCAGCGGTGGTGTCGTCGGGGAACCAGCTGCTCGCGACGAGGTCGACGGCGCTGCGTTCCGGCGCGCGGGCGGCGTGGTCGTAGGTCTGCTGGGTGGTGTCGATGCTGCTGTGGCCGACGTCGGCCTGCACGTGGACGAGTTGGGCGCCCGCCTCGACGGCGGTGGTGACGTAGAAGTGACGCAGCGCGTGGGGGTGCATGGCGCCGGCGATGGGTTCGAGGTCGGTGCCGCCGGTGGCGGTGATGCGGCGGAGCAGCTGCCAGATCGCCTGGCGTTGGTAGCGGTTGCCGGTGCGGGTCAGCAGTAGCGGCGACGGCGGGGCGTGGCGCGCTTGGGTCCGGCGTTCGACGGTGGTCTCGCGTGAGGCGGCTGCGGTGTCGCGGGCGGAGAGGTAGCTCATGAGCGCGTTCTCCGCCGGGACGCTGAGGTAGACCACGCGCGTCTTGCCGCCCTTGCCGAGCACGCGCAGTGCGCGGCGGCCGCGGGTGACGTGCAGGTCGGAGCGGTCCAGGCCACACACTTCGCTCACGCGCAGCCCGAGTGTGAAGAGCGCGACCACGGCCACCGCGCGCGCCGTGTCCAGCGGGCCGGCACCACGCCGGGGGGTGCCGGCGGCGGTGTAGAGGGCGCGGACCTGGCGTGTGGTGAGGGTGACGGTGCCGGACGTGCTGCTCGCGGCCGTGGCGAGGCCGAGCCGGCGGCGGTTGAGGGCGGCGGGGTTTCCGGTGACGAGGCCGGTGTCGGCGAGGTAGCCGTAGAGCGCTTTGACGGTGGCGAGCATCCGGTCGCGCGTCGCGGGAGCGGCGTCGGCGGTGGCGAGGGTGTCGAGCCAGCTCTTCACGTCGGCCGAGGTGGCGGCCATCGGGTCGAGGCCGCGGGTGACGCACCAACGGAACCAGTGGTGCGCACGCAGCCGGCCGCGCGGCGCGGGCGGGGGAGCGGTGGCGGAACTCGGGCTCGGGGTGAGGCGGAGGGCGTCGGCGTAGTGGAGGACGGCCGTGCGCCAGGTGTCGAGGTGACGTCCCGGTTCGGCCCACTCGGCGAGGTCGGCCGCGGTGACGGGGAGGCCGAGTCCTTCGGCGTAGGTGCGGCGGGTGGCCTGGTTGCCGTAGCCGGCGAGCCAGTCCGCGATCGCGTCGAGCAGTGCGGCGGGGTCTTCGACGCCCGGCCAGACGTCGTGGTCGGCCGAGAGGGGGTACCCAGTTTTCGAGCCGGTTTCGAGGCGCACGATCTCACTCACAGCTGCTGGTTCCGTCACTCTCCGTCGATCGATCATCTTCCCTGTCAGCTTAGCAACAAAAGCTCTGTTCTGTAGCTGACCTATGTATTGAGTTATATAACTACAACCTCAGTTACAGGTTGCATAACCGATCAGATAAGCTTCAGAAGTGACTGAGGGAGCTGTGATCGAGGACCGGACGGCCGCGCTGTGTGGGTTCCGGCAGTGCCGGGCGCCGTTGCCGCCACCGGGACCGCGTGGGGGCCGGCCGTTCGAGTTCTGCCCGGACCGGCGCTGGCCCGGGGACCGCACGTGCAAGCAACTCGCCGCCGCCGACCAGGCACTGCGCGAAGCACTGGGCGATTCGGTCTCACACGCCGGCCTCACCGACGCGGCCGCGGAGTTCGTCCGCGCCGCCACGGAACTGGGTGGGCCGCTGCAGACGCTGCGCAACGCCCTCGACAGCGTCGCCGCCCGCGCCCAGGACGAGGTGACCTCCGCTCTCTCCCGCGCCGAAACCGCGGAAGCCCGCGCCACCGAAGCAGACGGCCTCCGCCAAGCCGCCGAAGCCCGCGCGCTGGAAGCCGAACAAGTCACCGCCGCCGCCCAGGCCCACTCCCAGGAACAGACCGACATGGCGAAAGCCGCCCAGGAAACCGCCGCGACAGCGGTGAAAGCCCGGAAGACGGCCGAGCTCGACCAGGCCCGCGCCGAAGCATCCGCCATCGCCGCTGCCGAACGCGCCGACCAGGCCGCCGCCGAAACCCGCACCGAACGCACTCGCGCCGACGCCCTCGCCGCGGAGCTCGCTCAACGCTCCGAGCAGCTCGCCGTCCGCACCACCGAACGCGACGCGGCGCTCACCAGCCTGGCGCAGGCACGCGCGCGCGAAGAGGAGGTCCGGCGGGACCTCACCGGCCGGCTCGACCAGGCCACCGAGGCGCTCACCACCACCCGGGCCCACCTCGGGGACCTCGAGCAACGTCTGGACGCCGCTCACCATCACCAGCGCGCGGAATCCGCCGCCTCGGCCGAAGCTGTCGCGGAGGCACGCAGCCGGTCCGCTGTCCTGGCCAGTCGGCTGGACGCGGCCCAGGAGCAGCTGACCCGGGCCGCGGAGCACCACACCGGCTTGCGGTCCCGGCTCGAGCGCGTGCACGGGCTCGCGCTGGCGACTCCCACCGAGAACACCGACCTGCGCGCGGATCTGCTGGCGGAACTGCTCAATCTGCCCGGGGAGCCCCCTCCTCCCGGGCCGTGAAGTTTCAACCGCACCCCGCTTCGGCCGCCGTGAGACTACGTCGTGCCGGCCGGGGCGACTGACGGCTCGCGGACGTGCGTGGGCGGCGTTCGGAGCCGCTTTCCCTTGAACGGCAGAGGAAGACGGCCGTCGAACGCCGGTCCCGCACCGCGGAGGCGGGCGCCCGCAGATCCGGCGGAGCCGTGGCACGCATCGTCTGACGTGCGCGTTCGTGCCTTGCGGCCACGACGGCACGCGCGGGACATTGGCCGCGGGGGAATCGGACAGGGGAGGGAGAACGTGATGACAGCGCAGTCACAGACCGATCCGACCTTCTACCGCAGCCCGGGCGACGCGATCGCGGCCCCGCCGGAGAAGCTCGCGTATGTCGTGGCATTCGACCGGACGGCTGCCAAACCGGACGCCCTGGCGACGGTCGACGTGGATCCCGACTCGGGCACTTACGGCAGCGTGGTCGGCTGGTCGGAGCTGCCGACCCTCGGCGATGAGCTGCACCACTTCGGATGGAACGCGTGCAGTAGCGCGTTCGCGCACACCGGGCACGACCCCGACGGCCTGCGCCGCCGATTCCTGCTGCTGCCCGGGATCCGTTCGTCGAACATCCACGTGTTCGACACCCAGCCCGACCCGCGCCAGCCCGTCCTGCACAAGACGGTGACCGCGGCCGAGCTGGCCGAGAAGGCCGGATACTCCCGTCCGCACACCTCCCACTGCGGGCCGGACGGCGTGTATCTGACGTGCCTCGGCGCCGGGGAGGGCTCGGGCGGCCCGGGTGGCATCGCGCTGCTGGACCACGACACGTTCGACGTGGTTCGCGCGTGGGAGACCGAGCGGGGCCCGCAGTACCTGGCCTACGACGCGTGGTGGCACCTCAACCGGAACGTCCTGATCAGCAGCGAGTGGGGTACCCCCGCGATGATCGAGGACGGCATCAACCCTGAGCTGCTGCTGGGCCACAAGTACGGGCACGCGCTGCACTTCTGGGACTTGGCCGAGGGCCGGCACCGCCAGAGCGTCGACCTCGGCGAGCAGCACCAGATCGTGCTCGAGGTGCGCCCGTCGCACGACCCGGACGCCACGTGGGGGTTCGTCGGTGTGACAGTGTCCACCGAGGACCTGTCGGCGTCGGTGTGGCGCTGGCATCTCGACGGCGACACCTGGGCGGTGGACAAGGTGATCACCGTGCCCGCCGAGCCCGCCGACGCCGCGGACCTGCCACCGGCGCTGCGGCCGTTCGGTGCCGTGCCGCCCCTGATCACCGACATCGGTCTCAGCGTGGACGACCGGTTCCTGTACGTGTCGTGCTGGGGCATCGGCGAGCTCAAGCAGTTCGACGTCAGCGACCCCGCCCGGCCGAGGGAGACCGGCTCGGTGCGCCTCGGGGGCATCACCGGCCGGGTCCCGCATCCGTCCGCGCCGTCCCTGCAGCTCTCGGGTGGCCCCCAGATGGTCGAGGTGAGCCGCGACGGTCGCCGGATCTACGTCACCAACTCCCTCTACGGCGCCTGGGACGACCAGTTCTACCCGGACGGTGTCGGGGCCTGGATGGCGAAGCTCGAGACCGATCCCGCCGTCGGCGGGCTGCGCGTCGACGGGAAGTGCTTCCTGCACGGCGACGACTTCCGTGGCCTGCGCCCACACCAGGTCCGGTTGGAGGGCGGCGACGCCTCGTCGGACTCGTACTGTTTCCGCTGACCTGAGCACCCGACCGCGACCGGCCGAGTCGGTCAGGTCGCGGATTCCGTGAAGGGGGACGCGCAGAGACTGCAGGTGATCGGCCCCAGTTCGAGGACTGACCGGGCCGCGCGGATGCGGCGCGGCTTGTCGCACCCGCACACCGCGGCCACGTAGTTCGGCCCGCCGCGGTGAGCACCGCGGCCGTCCACGGGCGCGATCACCATCGGAGTCGGTGCCGGCACGACGACATCGGGCTGGTCGGGGTCCGTGGGCAGCGGCTGCGGAGCCTGCGCACGGACCACCTCCTGCTCGCTGTGCCGCCACACCGTCAACGCCCGTTCGAGAACGCGCAGCGAATCCGCGTAGGCGTCGATCGTCTCGGGCAAGGCGGTGGTGGCCGACCACCCGATCCGATCCGCCTGGTCGGCCCGCACACCCAGCTCGTGGGCGAGCGCCGCGAACCGCTTGTTGTGGTACCGGCCGTCGCTCACGTCCACGATGTCGCGCGTGGCGGCGAGGCCGTGGGCGGCTTCGTGCAGCGTGGTGGCCAGGATGTCGGTGGCGGGGCGGCGCAGGCCTTCGGCACCGAGGAAGAACTCGGCGCGCGGATCCTCGCCGCGGCCGACGTGCCAGCGGGATCGGGCGAAGTGGCCGTGGATCTCGGTGGTGGTGCCCATCGTGCCGGATGCCAGGACGAGGATGGCCTCGGGCACGTCGGGGTGGCGGCGGCGGATTTCGGCCCACAGTTGTTCCATCGCGTGCATGACGCGGGTCGTCGGGCCGAGTTCGGGGATCACGCCGCGATCTTGCCGCTTAAGCGGTAACCGGGCCACCGGGGCCGTCGAGGACACGGGCGAGGCCGGCGTCGAACGCGGTGTCCGGGTCGGGGTGGGAGCCGAGGTCGACGGCGCGGGCGAGGGTGGGGTAGCGGCCGGTCGCGAGCATGCGCCGCAGGTAGGGGGCCGACGCGCGTTGCCACTGCGCTTCGTCCTGGCCGGACTCGCGTTCGCGGCGCAGCTCGGTGATCTCGCTGCGGACGGCGCCGGTCACGTAGGAGTGCACGGCGTGCACCGCGACGAGCGCGTCGTCGAGATCGCCTTCGTCCGCGGCGGCGAGTGACGCTTCGAGGTAGGCCAGCGCGTTCGGGCCGAGCCCGGGGCGCCCGCCGAGGAGGTCGGCGAACCATTCGTGCCGGTGTGCCGCCGTGCGGACCGCGCGGGCGAGCGCCCGCAGGCCCGCGCGACGGCCGGTGCCGGGCTCGGGCAGGGGCAGCTCGCCGTAGACGGCGTCGGCCATGAGGTCGAGCAGTTCGTCCTTGGTGGAGAGGTAGCCGTAGAGGCGCATCGGCCCGGCGCCGAGCGCAGCCCCGACCTTGCGCAGCGACACGGCCTCCAGCCCTTCGGCGTCGGCGAGCGCACAGGCCGCGGCGACGATCCGCTCCCGGCTCAGCGGGGTCGGCGCCGATCTGGCCGGTGGCTCGGGCCGTTCCCACACCAGTTCGCTCATCGCGGTAACGATACACCGCACTCGTCGATACATCGTATAGTAGAAATACAGCGTATCGATCGGAGTTCTCATGCCTCGTATCGCCATTGCCGGAGGGGGCCTCGGTGGGCTGACGCTCGCCCGGGTCCTGCACGTCCACGGCATCCACGCCGACGTCTACGAACGCGACGCCGGCCCGACCGCTCGCATCCAGGGCGGCACGCTCGACCTGCATCCCGCCGGCGGCCAGCTCGCGCTGCGCGAAGCGGGGCTGACCGACGGATTCCGCGCCATCGCCCGGCCCGAGGGCCAGGACCTGGTGCTCCACGACCACACCGGCACCCTGCTGCTGCGCGAGGACACGCCCGACGACGCGTTCGGCCGCCCGGAAGCCGACCGTCCCGCGCTGCGCAAGCTGCTGCTCGACGCCCTGCCGCCCGAGACCGTCCACTGGGGACGCGCCGTGGAGGACGTCACCCCGCTCGCCCACGGTCATCGCCTGCACCTGACCGACGGCGGCACCGCCGACTGCGACCTGCTCGTCGGCGCGGACGGCGCCCGTTCCCGCGTCCGCCCGCTCGTCACCCCGGTCGAACCCGCGCACACGGGCGTGAACGCGATCGAGCTCGTGATCCCCCACATCGACCGCGCCCATCCGGTGCTGTCGGGGATCGTCGGGCGCGGCAGTTTCATGGCGATCGGCCCGAACCGCACGCTGTCCGCGCAGCGCAACGGCGATGGCAGCGCCCGGGTGCATCTGACGATGCGCGGTGAGGAGGACTGGTTCGCCACCTCGGGCATCGCGTTCGACGACCCGGCGACGGCCAGGAACCAGCTGCAGGACCTCTACGCGGGCTGGGCCCCCGAGTTCCTGGAGCTCGTCGCCGCGGCCGAAGGACCGATCACGCGGCTGCCGATCACGGCGCTGCCGGTCGGCCTGAGCTGGGATCCGGTTCCGGGCGTGACATTGCTGGGCGACGCGGCGCACCTGATGCCGCCGTTCGCCGGAGCGGGCGCGAACCTGGCGATGCTCGACGGAGCCCGGCTCGCCTTGGCGCTCGCGTCGGCAGAAGACGTGCGCGGCTTCGAGGAGGAGATGTTCGCCCGCGCCGCCGAGGAGGCGCGGGACTCGGCGGCGAACCTGGCGAAGTTCCTGTCGCCGCGCGGCGCCCAGGGGGTGCTGGAGCTGATGCGGTCCCTGGGCGCCGTGGACGTCAGCTCAGGTGCTTGATGACCTCGGCGAACGCGGCGAGGTGCGGTTCGAGCACGCTGATGTAGGTGGTGCCGAACGTTTCGCGGTAGCGCTCGAGCCGCTCGGCGATCTCGCGCGGCGAGCCCACGAGCACGCCGGGCAGCTGGGTGAGCTGCTCGTCGGGCAGGCCGCTGGCCTGGCGGATGATGCCGAGGTCGAGCTCCTCGACGCTGTCGCCGACGGCCGCGACGAACAGGTTCAGCTCGATGTCGCCGAAGCGGTCGCCGGCGGCGTCGCGCAGCACCTGCACGCGGTGGGCGAACGCGTCTTCCGGGGCGGTGCCGGCGGTGACGCCGGCCATGATCGAGAAGCTGAAGATGTCGGCTTCGCGGCCGCCGAGCGCCACCATGCGGTCGCCCGAACCGGACAGCATGATCGGCGGCACGGGGGTGCCGGTTTCGGCGGCGAGCAGCTCGCGGGTGGCCTTGAGAGTGGACTCCAGCTTGCGGATGCGCTCGCCGCCGGAGCCCATCGGCACCCCGACGGCCTCGAACTCGTTCGGCATGTAGCCGGTGCCGAGACCGAGCTCGAGCCGGCCGTCGGTGAGGCGCTGCACGTCGGCGACGTCGCGCGCGAGGTAGGCGGGGCTGAGGATGCCGGCGTTGAGTACGTAGGTGCCCAGCCGGATGCTCGTGACGTCGGCCGCCGCGACCAGCGCGGGGAACGGCGAGGGCATCCCGAGGTGGTCGGGGACCTGGAGCACGTCGTAGCCGCGGTCCTGCACCTCGCGGGCACGGGCGCGCCAGTCCGTGCGGGAGCCGACGTTGAGCAGGGAGACCCCGAAGCGGAAGGGCTGGGTAGTCATAGGGGCGGATCCTTCGTATGCGGACGAACGGAGAAAGCCGGTACGGCCTCCGGCTCACACGTACGCCACGCTAGTCCCGTTCAACGCCATGATCGAGATCACGAGGTTTCGCGACCCTTACCGGTGACGCGGGGTTCGCGCAGGTGGTCGAGGACGCGCCCGAGCTGGTCGACGAACTGCTCGCGCTCGGCCGCGGGCAGGGGCGCGGTGAGCTCGTCCTGGACGTCGTCGAGGGTTTTCGTCATCGCGGCGAGGTGGGTGCGGCCTTCGCCGGTGAGGGTGACGACGTTGCGGCGGCGGTCGGCCGGGTCGGGTGCGCGCTGCACCAGGCCGCCGGCGTCCAGCTCGCCCACGGCCTCGACGACGTAGCTGCGGTCGATTCGGCAGCGCCGTCCGAGCGCGGCCTGGCTCGCGGGGCCGAACTCGTCGAGCGCGGCGAGCAGCGCGTAGTGGTAGCGGCGGAACCCGGCGGCGTCGAACGCCTCGCCCACCAGCCGCGTGACCTGCGTGGCGAGCTGGGTGACGAGCCAGCTGGGCCGGCTGCGCAACAGGGTGGGGACGCGGTCGTCCCCGGTGTTCTGCATGGGCAGAGCGTAACGACGGCGCGATGCCGCGACGCGGGAAGTGGCTGCTTCGCGCAGCTACCTCTGGGTGATCGCCCGGAGCGAACCGCGCACGCCGTGAGCGAACGCCGTCCCCACGGCCTCCCCCACGCTCCTACGTTCGGGACGGACAGGGATCTCGCGAAGAGAAGGAGAAGACGATGACGCTGACGGTGGTTCCCGGGATGCACGCGGCGGGGCAGCAGCCGAACGAGTCGGTGTACGAGCAGTTGCTGCGCGACCGGATCGTGTTCCTGGGCACCGAGGTGACCGACGAGGTGGCGAACCGGATCACGGCGCAGCTGTTGCTGCTCGCCGCGGACGACTCCGAAAAGGACATCACCTTCTACCTCAACTCGCCCGGCGGTTCGGTCACGGCGGGGATGGCGATCTACGACACGATGCAGCTGGTGAAGCCGGACGTGGCGACGTGGGGGCTGGGGTTCGTGGCGTCGATGGGGCAGTTCCTGCTCTCGTCGGGCACGCCGGGCAAGCGGCACCTGCTGCCGAACACGCGGATCGTGATGCACCAGCCGTCGGCGGGGATCTCGGGGGCGGCGACGGACATCGCGATCCAGGCGGAGGTGTTCGGGAAGATGAAGCGGCGGATCGCGGAGCTCACGGCGGCCCAGACGGGGCAGTCGGTGGAGCGCATCACCGCCGACGCCGACCGCGACCGGTGGTTCGACGCCGAGGAGGCGCTGGCCTACGGGTTCGTGGACCACATCGTGGGCGCGGAGCGGGTCGCGACGGCCTGACCGTCTCTTCCGGACAGACACTCGGGCACGCGCGTCCCGGCGTCCTCACGCCGGGACGCGCGTGCGGTACTGCTGGGGGCTGCGGCCGTATTCGCGTTTGAACGCGGCGCTCAACGCGAACGCGCTGCCGTAGCCGACCTGGCGGGCGATCGCACCGATCGTCGTGTCGGGCTGCTGGCGCAGCAGGTCGGCGGCCAGGGCGAGGCGCCACGCGGCGAGGTAGGCCATCGGGGACTCACCGACGGTGGCGGTGAAGCGCCGTGCCAGGGCGGCACGGGAGACGCCGGTGCCGGCGGCGAGCCCGGCGACGGTCCACGGGTGCGCGGGCTGGTCCTGCAGCAGCCGCAGCGCGCGGCCGGCCACGGGGTCGTCGTGGGCGTGATACCAGGCGGGCGCGGGTGAGCCGGGGCGGGCGAACCAGGTGCGCAGCGCCGCGATGAGCAGCAGGTCCAGCAGGCGGTCGAGCACGGCTTCCTGGCCGGGCACGTCTTTGCCGATCTCGGTCGCAAGCAGCGGGACGAGGGGGCTGTCCCAGTCGGCCGCGCGAACCAGCAGGGTCTGGGGCAGGGCGGCGAGCAGCCGTCGCGACACCTCGCCCACCCGCGGATACGTCCCCGTGAGCAGCACCGTGGTGCCACCGGCGGGGGTGCCCCACGTTCGGACGCCGACGTCGACGAGGTCGATGAGGTGCTCGCCGTCGGGGGTGCGGCACTCCTGGCCGGGCAGGATCACCGCCTGCGGCGGGGTGGCCGGGTCGTCGGCGAACAGGTACGGGTCCGGGCCGAGGGCGATCGCGATGTCCCCCGCCTCCAGGTGCGTGGCGTCGCCGTGGTCGGGCACGAGCCACGCCTCACCGGCCACCACGGCGACGATGGTGAGCGGTGCCTCGTCCTCGATGCGCAGTGACCACGGCGGCGTCAGGACCGAGCGGAGCAGGAAGGCCCCGTGCGCGCGGGGCCCGTCGAGGAGCGCGGCGAGCGGATCCATGCCCAGCAGTGTAGACGCTGGAACATGGGATCGAGCTGATGAACCATGGAGAGTCTCACCCGGCCGGGCTTCACTGACGGGCATGACAAAAACAACTTTGGTTCTGGGTGGCACGGGCAAGACAGGGCGCCGGGTGACGCAGCGGCTGGCTGCGCGCGGCGTCGAGGTGCGAGCGGTGTCGCGTGGCAGCGAGCCGCGGTTCGACTGGGCGCACGACACGACCTGGGCGCCGGTGCTCGACGGGGCCGGCGCGGTGTACGTGACGTTCTACCCCGATCTGGTGGTGCCGTGGGCGGCGCCGGTGATCCGCGCGTTCTGCGCGGAGGCGGTGGCGGCCGGGGTCGAGCGGATCGTGCTGCTGTCCGGGCGCGGCGAGGAGGACGCGGCCGTCAGTGAGGAGGTGGTGCGCGAGTCGGGTGCGGCGTGGACAGTGCTGCGGGCGAGCTGGTTCTTCCAGAACTTCAGCGAGCATTTCTTCCTCGAGCCGGTGCTGGCGGGCGAGATCGCGCTGCCGGCCGGGCAGACCACGGAGCCGTTCGTGGACGCCGACGACGTCGCCGACATCGCGGCAGAGGCGCTGACCACGGGTGCACTCGACGGCCGCACGCTGGAGCTGACCAGTCCGCGACTGCTGACCTTCGGCGACGTGGCCCGGGAAATCTCCGCCGCGATCGGGCGGGATGTCCGCTATCGTCCGGTTTCGGCGGAGGAGTTCGTGCGGCTCGCGACCGACGGCGGCGTGCCGGCGGCCGAGGCGCAGGTGCTGGTCGAGCTGTTCGCGCGGGTGCTGGACGGGCGCAACTCGCACGTGACCGGTGACGTGGAGCAGGTGCTGGGGCGTCCGGCGCGCGATTTCGCGGACTACGCGCGCTCGACGGCGGCGACGGGCGTCTGGACGCGGTGAGCCGCGCCGGCTGGGGAAGGGAGCACGTGATGTCCACAGTGTCCGGAGTGGTCCTCGTGGTCGCGATCGTCGCGGCGGGGCTGATCGCGGGGTTGTTCTACTCCTACGCGGTGTCGGTGATGCCGGGCCTGGCGCGGGCCGACGACCACACGTTCGTGACGGCGATGCGCGAGATCAACATCGCGATCGTCAACGGCTGGTTCCTGCTCACGTTCCTCGGCGCGCCCCTGCTGGCGGCGGGCGCGGTGGTGCTGAACCTGGTGGCCGGCGGACGTGGGGCGCTGCCGTGGCTGATCGCCGGCTTCGCGCTGCTGCTGGCGATGATCGTGATCACGGCCGTGAAGAACATCCCGATGAACAACGCGCTGGACCGCGGCACGGCTTCACTCGCCGAGCTGCGCGGGCAGTTCGAGACGAGCTGGGTCCGGTGGAACCTGTTGCGTGCCTTCGCCTCGACGGCCGGGTTCGCGTGCCTGCTCGGCGGGTGGCTGGCGCGCGGGACCGGTTGACGCTGTGCCGGAGCCGGTCCAGCGGCGCGCGGGTCAGTCGGCGAGGCGGAAGTACAGGTCGGTCTCCCACTTCGTGGCGTCGGGTTCCACACGCGGGTCGGTGCGGTAGACCTCAAGGCGCCCGGTCCAGTGCTCGCCGTCGGCGGCCCGGGTGCGGTCCCAGCGCACGCCTTCGGCTGCACCCCACGCGAGGACTTCGGCGGTGGCGGCGACGAGTCCGTCCGGCGCGCCGTGGTGGGTGGCGGTCACGTACTTCCCGCCGGGCACGACGTCGTTGAGGTAGTCCTCGCCCAGTTCGACCGGCGCCGCGACGGGCACCCCGGCTTCCACCGTCAGGCTCGCCATGTCCGGGCCGATCACGAGGTAGCGGAAGAACGGCGCGCCCGCCGGCGTGACCCCGCGTTCGGCGAGGGCGCCGACGATCGCGGCGATGCGGTGCGCGATCTCGCGCAGCCCGTCGAAGCCGACGGTCGCGCGGTAGGCGACGTAGGGCTGGTCTTCGCGGTCCACCAGGGACGGCATGGGGTTCTCCTCGTGTTCGGGTCAGCCCAGCATCGGGCGGACTTCGATGGTGCCGTACGCGGCGGCGGGATGGCGGGAGGCGATGTCGACGGCCTCGTCGAGGTCGGCGCAGTCGATCATGACGAAGCCGCCGATCTGTTCCTTGCTCTCGGTGAACGGCCCGTCGGACAGCAGGACGTCGCCGCCGCGGACGCGGACGGTGGTGGCGGTGGCCGGCGGGTGCAGGCCTCCGCCGCCGACGAGGATTCCGCGGGCGAGCAGGTCGTCGGTCCAGCCTCCGCAGCCGGCGATCTTCTGGTCTTCGGTGGGCTCTTCGCCGGCGATCATGAGCAGGTAACGCATGAGCTGCCTCCTAGGCGTGGGTGAGGACTTCGGTCAGGCGGGCGGCGAAGGGACCGGGCTCGCCGGCGAACCCGCCGTGGTCGCCGGGAAACTGCACGGCGTCCTGCCCGAGCGCACGGGCCAGTTCGAGCCCGGCGGTGTGGGCGGGGGTGCCGTCCGCGGCCTTGCCGACGGCGACGACGAGGCGGGTGTCGGTGGCGCGCAGGGCGTCGAGGTCGGGTTCCCAGGCGCCGATCGCGGCCATGAGATGGCCGAAGAAGAAGGCGAAGTTGCCCTGCATCCGTTTGCCCTGCGCGATTTCCTCGGCCGTCGGGTTCGCCGGTGGCGGCGGCACGTCGAACCCGGACGCCGCCATGAACGCGCCGAGCGCGGCCTCGACGCCCTGCTCGCGGTAGATCGCCGGGATGTCGGGGAAGTCGGCGAGCATCTCGCCGAGGTAGCGGCTGACCGGCGGCTCGTGCGCGATCAGGGTGGCGACCTCGCCGGGGTGGCGCCGGGTGTGCTCCAGCATCGTGATGGCACCGCCGCTGTTGGCGAACACGTGCGCGGGCCCGCCGCCGATCTCGGTGAGCAGGCGGTGCACGTCGTCGGCGTGCTCACCGACGAGGTTGCTGCCGGGTTCGCCGGCGATCGGGCTGCGGGAGATGCCGCGCGGGTCGAAGGTGACCACGGTGTAGTGGTCGGTCAGGTGCGGGCGCAGGCCGGTGAAGGCTGTGGCGTCGGCGGGGCCGCCGGGCACGAGCAGCAGCACGGGGCCGTCGCCGTCGAGGTCGTAGGTCAGCTCGGCGCCGGGTACGCGCAGCGTCTTGGTGATCATCGCGGTCCTTCCGGTTCACGGGTCGGTTCGTCCAGCCGACGAACGGGCGGCGCCGGGACCGACACTTCGGCTCCGGAATTCCCGGGAGATGTTTCAGCGAGCCTGCGCCGCAGGTAGCTGCGCTCGGCGTCGGTGCGGGCGAGGTCGAACGCGTCGGTGTATGCGGCGTGGGCTTCGGCGGTGCGGCCGAGGCGGCGGAGGAAGTCGGCGCGGGTGGCGGGCAGCAGGTGGTAGCCGGCCAGCGTGCCGCGGGCGGTGAGCTCGTCGGCGAGCGCGAGGCCGGTTCCGGGCCCGAACGCCATTCCCGCGGCGACCGCGTGGTTCAGCTCCACGACGGGGGTGGGCAGGTGGCGGCGCAGTTCGCGGTAGAGGCCGGCGATCTGGGCCCAGTCGGTGTCGGCAGCGCGCGCGGCCGTGGCGTGGCACGCGGCGATCGCGGCCTGCACCTGGTACGGCCCAGGGCTGCGGCGGCGCAACGCTCCCTCCAGCAGGGTGGTGCCCTCGGTGATGGCGGCGGCGTCCCAGCGGCCGCGATCCTGTTCCTCCAGCGGCACGAGCTCCCCGTCGTCGGCGACGCGGGTGGCGCGGCGGGCGTGCTGCAGCAGCAGGAGCGCGAGCAGGCCGGTGGCCTCGGGTTCGTCGGGCATCAGGTGCGCGAGCACGCGGGCGAGGCGGATCGCTTCCGCGGCGAGGTCGGGCCGTTGCAGGTCGGGCCCGGCGCTGGCGGTGTAGCCCTCGTTGAACAGCAGGTACAGCACGCCGAGGACGGCCGCGGTGCGTTCGGGCAGCAGGTGCGCGGGCGGCACGCGGTACGGGATGCCGGCGCTGCGGATCTTGCGTTTCACCCGCACGAGCCGCTGCGACATCGTGGCCTCCGGGACGAGGAACGCGCGGGCGATCTCGGCCGTGCTGAGCCCGGCGAGGGTGCGCAACGCGAGCGCGACCTGCGCCTCGACGGCGAGCGCCGGGTGGCAGCAGGTGAAGATGAGGCGGAGTCGGTCGTCGGGCACGGTGCCGTCGTCGGTCGGTGGTTCGTCGGGGACGATCATGCGCGCGGCCTCCCGGAGCTTGCCCGCGCCGACGGCGTCGCGGCGGATCCGGTCGACGGCTCGGTTGCGGGCGGCGGTGGTGAGCCAGGCCCCGGGTTTGGCCGGGATGCCGTCGCGCGGCCAGGTGCGCACGGCGAGGGTGAAGGCGTCCTGGGCGCACTCCTCGGCGAGGTCCCAGTCGCCGGTGACCCGGATGAGGGTGGCCACGACCAGCGACCACTCTTCCCGGAACGCCTGCGCGACGGCGGCCTCCATCGCGGCGTCTCGCCCTTCCTGCTGCAACCCTCGCTCCCTCCGGTACCGGCTCGTACCCGCTCGACGAGCGGGCCACGCCGAAACCGACACCCGGGTGCGAACCTAAACCGCGGGACCGACAGTTCTCCAGGCCTTCAGCGGCGCTCGACGAGCAGCGTCACCCCGTCGAGGATGCGGGCGAGGCCGAAGCGGAAGTGGTGCTCGGGGTTGGTCGCGGCGCCGTGGGCCTGGCCGGCGACGGTGCCGACGCGGCTCGCGCGCGGGAAGTTCGCGGCGTCGGCGGCGGGGATTTCGGCGAGGACGGGCGCGCTGCGTTCCCACCACTCGGCGTCGGTCAGGCCGCTGCGGCGCGCGAGCCGCACGGCGTCGATGGAGCCGCGCGCGGTGCCCTGCACGAGCCCGATGACGAGGCCGACGACGGCGTCGAGCTCCAACTCGTCGAGGTCGAGGCCGTCGAGCGCGCTGAGTTCGCGTTCGTACTTGGCGAAGGTGTTGGGTCCGAGCGGCGGGCGGGCGGTGGTGATCTGCAGCAGCCAGGGGTGGCGGTGGTAGAGGCGCCACAGGTCCTCGGCCACGGTGGTGAGCGCGTCCCGCCAGCCGGTCGACGGCAGTTCGGCGGTGAGCTCGCCGTGGGCGTCGTCGAGCATCAGGTCGATCAGCTCGGCGTGCCCGGGCACGTAGGTGTAGAGCGACATCGGGGCAACGCCGAGCTCGTCGGCGACGCGGCGCATGGTCACGGCCTCGAGCCCGTCGGCGTCGGCCAGCCGGGTCGCGGTGGCGACGACGTCGGCCACGGTGAGCTTGGGTTTCGGCCCGCGCCGCGGCGGTCCGGGGACGCCCCAGAGCAGCTCGATCGTGCGCCGCGGGTCGCCGCCGCCGGTGTACTCCGTGCTCATCCGCGTCATTCTGCCCTGCATTTCCTCGTACGTCGTACAGAGTTCTGGTAATGTCGGCGGACGGCGTACGAGACCGACGGGAAGGGGAGTCGTGGGGAGCGCATCGCCCGGGGAGGCCGTGGTGGTCGAGCCGGGTTTCGTCGTGTTCTGGCACCCGGACGGCACCACACCGGCGGGACCGGGCGAGCCCGGGACGGTCGACGTCGTCCTGCGCGACGGACTGCGCACGGTTCCGGCGCGGCGGGTGCCGATTGCCGACGCCGTCGCGCTGCTGAGGGAAGTCTCCGGCGACGCGTCGGCCGAGTTCTGGTCGGTCGCCGCGCAGGCGGGCACGCGCTTGGCCGAGGCTGGGTGGACGGGACCGCTGGCACCGGAGGAAGAACAGTGGCTGCGCCGGCTCGCCGACGCGATGCCGCCGCACGCCCACGCCACCCCGCTGCCCGGCGATCCGGCCCGGCTGCCCGAGCCGTTCCCTGTGCTGCTGCGCTTCCTGCGTGACGTCGCCGGCCTCGCCGCCGCCACACGGATGTCGCTGCGGCTCGAATCGGACGACTTCGACGGCGGCCGGTTCCGCGCCGTGGTGCAGGTCCACGGCGACACACTCGTGGACGCGGAGGAACTGTGGCGGACGGGCGCCGAGGCGGTCCGCCACGAGGTGCTGCTCGTGCTGCGGCGCTGCGCCGAGGTGTGGCCGCCGCTCGCCCCGCTGCTGGCCGCGCCCGTGCCCGCGGAGGTGGCGCTGCTCGACGACGACATCCGCGAGCTGCTCGGTGACGCCGCCGGCCGGCTGGCCGAGCTCGGCGTCGCCGTCCACTGGCCCGCGGAGCTGGCGGGACTCACGGCCCGCGCGGTCGCCCGCCCTGGCGCCGCGCCGGACGACGTGCCCGCGTTCTTCGGCGGCAGCCGCGCGCTGGAGCTCGACTGGCAGCTCGCCCTCGGCGGCGCGCAGCTGTCGGCGGCCGAGCTGGACGTACTCGCGGAGGCCCGCCGGCCCGTCGTGCGGCTGCGCGACCGGTGGGTACTGCTCGACCCGGCGTCCGCGAGTCGCGCGCGGGAGCGGGCGCTGAAGCCCCTCACGCCCGTCGACGCGCTGGCCGCCGTGCTGGCCGGGACGACCGAAGTGGACGGTGCCGAGGTCGAGCTCGTCACCGACGGCTGGCTCGCCACTCTGCGGTCCCGGCTCGCCGAGCTGCCCGGCCCGGCGCCGCAGCCGGCGGGGCTGACGGCGACCCTGCGCGACTACCAGCTGCGCGGCCTGCACTGGCTCGACACCGTCACCTCACTCGGCCTGGGCGGCTGCCTCGCCGACGACATGGGCCTGGGCAAGACGCTCACCCTCATCGCCCTGCACCTGCACCGCGACGCCGGCCCGACGCTGGTGGTGTGCCCGGCGTCGTTGCTGGGCACGTGGGAGGCCGAGATCCACCGCTTCGCCCCGGGCGTGGCCGTGCGGCGGTTCCACGGCGGTGCCCGCTCGCTCGACGACCTGGACGGGTTCGTGCTCACCACCTACGGCACGCTGCGCGCGGACCCGGCGCCGCTGGCCGCGGTGGCGTGGGACCTGGTGGTGGCCGACGAGGCCCAGCACGTGAAGAACCACCGCTCCGGCACGGCGAAAGCGTTGCGCACGCTGCGATCGTCCGCGCGGGTCGCGCTCACGGGCACGCCGGTGGAGAACACGCTGTCCGAGCTGTGGGCGATCCTGGACTGGACCACGCCGGGCCTGCTCGGCACGCTCACGGAGTTCCGCGCCCGCTGGGCGAAACCCGTCGAGTCGGGCAGCGATCCGGCAGCGGCCGAGCGGCTTTCCAGGCTGCTGCGGCCGTTCCTGCTGCGGCGGCGCAAATCCGATCCGGGGATCGCGCCCGAGCTGCCCGCGAAGACCGAGACCGACCGGCCCGTGGCCCTGACGTCGGAGCAGGCCGCGCTGTACGAGGCGGCCGTGCGGGAGCTGCTGGCCGAGGTCGGTGCGAGCGACGGGATGGCGCGCCGCGGCCGGATCGTCAAGCTGCTCACCGCGCTCAAGCAGATCTGCAACCACCCGGCCCACTACCTGGCCGAAGGCGACGAAGCGCCCCTGTCCGGCCGATCCGGCAAGCTGGAGCTGCTGGACGAGCTGCTCGACACGATCCTCGCCGAAGACGGCGCGGTGCTCGTGTTCACCCAGTACGTGGTGATGGCGCGGCTGCTGCAACGCCACCTCGCGGGTCGTAAAATCCCCAGCCAGTTCCTGCACGGCGGCACCCCCGTTCCTCAGCGGGAGGAGCTGGTCCGCCGGTTCCAGGACGGTGCCGTGCCGGTGTTCCTGCTGTCACTGAAGGCGGCCGGGACGGGCCTGACGCTCACCCGTGCCGACCACGTCGTGCACTACGACCGCTGGTGGAACCCGGCGGTGGAGGACCAGGCGACTGACCGCGCGTACCGGATCGGGCAGACGCGACCGGTGCAGGTGCACCGGCTCGTCGCCGAGGGCACCGTGGAGGACCGCATCGCCGCGCTGCTGCGGGAGAAACGCGCGCTCGCCGACGCCGTGCTCGCCGGTGGGGAAGCGGCGTTCACCGAGCTGACGGACATCGAGCTCGCGGAGCTCGTGCAGCTGAGGAGGCCGGCATGACCGACCGCGTCAGGGGGTTCCCGGCGTTCCCCGCCCGCGAGGGCCGAGGTCCGTTCGCGCGCACGTGGTGGGGCCGCGCGTGGCTACAGGCCATGGAGGACACGGCCCTGGATCTGCGGCAGCTGCGGCGCGGCCGCCGTTACGCCGTGGCGGGACTGGTCGGGCCGATCACCGTGAGCCCCGGCCGGATCGCCGCGACCGTGGACGACACCGACGGCGGTCCGTTCCGCACGAGCGTGCACCTGGCCGAACTGTCCACAGCGGACTGGGACCTGCTGCTCGGCCGCGCCGCCGACCGGGCCGGGAACCTCGCCGCGCTGCTCGACCGGCACCTGCCGCCGGAGCTGGCCGACGACGTGCCGCTGCTGCCGGGGATCGGCGACCTCGACCCGGACTGCGACTGTCCCGGCTTCGAGCTGCCGTGCCGGCACGCGGCCGCGCTGTCGTTCCAGGTGTCGTGGCTGCTCGACGCCGACCCGTTCGTGCTGCTGCTCGCCCGCGGCCGCACCGAACGCGAGGTCCTCGACGAGCTCGGGCAGCGCTCCACCCGCCCCGCCGACGGCATCCTCGCCGCCGACGCGTACGCGCGGGTGGTGCCGCCCCTGCCGGATCTGGCCGAGTTCAGCCCGGTGCCGCGTTAGGCGTGGGTGCCGCCGTCGATGCGGATCTCGGTGCCGGTGATGAACTCGCCGTCGTCGGAAGCCAGCATCGCCACGACACCGGCCACCGACTCCGGGCGGCCGACCGGGTTGCCGACCGGCGTCGCGAGATCCGTCGGCAGGATCGGCAGGAGCTTGCCGAACAGCGCCCAGTCCACGTCCTGCGGCATCCAGGTGCCCGCGTTGTCGGTGATGCCGCTCTTCACGCTGCCCGGTGCGACGCTGACCGCGCGCACGCCCTGCTTGCTGTACTCCAGCGCCAGCGAGTGCGTGAACGCCTGGATCCCGCCCTTGCTCGCCGCGTACGCCGCCATGTAGGGGTGCGCGAACGCCGCGGACGTGGAGCTGAAGTTGATCACCACGCTCTTCCCGGTGGCGATCAACGCGGGCAGCGCCTCGCGCGTGACCAGGAACGTGCCGGTGAGGTTCACCGCGACGATCCGGTTCCAGAACTCCAGCGACGTCTCGTGCGTGTGGGAGGCCTGCAGGATCCCGGCGGCGTTGACGAGCACGTCGAGCCCGCCGAGGTGCTCGACCGCGGCCGCGGTGCCCTTCACCACCGACTGCTCGTCGGCGACGTCCATCACGAAGGTCTCGAGGCGCGGGTCTCCGGCCAGCTCGGCGGTGCCCGCGATCGTCTCGGCGGACACGTCGGTGGCCACCACCCGCGCCCCCTCCGACAGCAGACGCAGCGTCGTGGCGCGGCCGATGCCGGAACCGGCACCCGTCACGAGGATCCGGCGATCGTGCAGGCGAGTCATCGATCTCCCTCAGGTTGCTCCGACGATCACCGTACCGAGTTCACCACTGCCTGCCACGGCGAAGTTTCCCCAGTTCCGGCATCGACACGTGCCCGATCCGGTACCGCACGGGGTCTTCGTCCGGTGCGTCCTCGGCCCACAGCGTGTAGCGCACCAGCTCCCAGCCGCGCGGATCGATCACGAGCGCGGCGGAATGGACGCCGTCGCGCTGCGAGTGCTCCGACAGGTCAGCCAGCGCCGGCGTGATCACATCACCCGGAAGGACCTCGCGCGGCAGGGTTTCGGTGCGTTTGCCGGCCGCGCGAGGTGTCGTGCCGAACGCCGGTCCCTCCTCGAACGCCAGCACGGTCCAGTGCTGCACGGGCGGGCGCCCGAAGTCGTCCACGATCCCGCGGAACCCGCCCTCCCACAGGAACGAGTGCATCCCGGCCGGGTCGTGCCAGAGGTAGAAGGGGGAGTACTGGTTGAGCTGCGAGCCGTCGACGCCGCGCTCGCGCACCCCGTACGCCTTGAGCCCCAGCCCGGGGAACTCGTCCAGCAGCGGCCCGCGCTCGCGCACCCTGCGGTGGATGATCTGCATGTCGTAGTCGGCGGGCAGGGTGATCTCGTAGTGCATGGCGTGCACGGGTGACCTCCGATCGTCGAGGTCCACACTAGGAGGGCGGGGGCATGCGGGCGTACGGGTTTGTGGGAGCAGGGGAGATCACGGCCGCGATCGTCGAAGGACTGAGCGCGGAGGTGGCTGACCCGCCCGCCGTGTTCCTCTCCCCGCGCGGGCGGCAGGTCGCACACGAGCTGGCCGGGCGGTTCCCGAACGTGGCTGTCTGCGCGAGCAACGAGGACGTGCTCGACGCGGCTTCGGTGATCGTGCTCGCGGTCCGGCCCGCCGTGGCGCAGGAAGTGGTGGCAGAGCTGGAGTTCCGGCCGGACCACGCGGTACTCAGCGCCGTGGCCGGGGTACCGCTGGCGACGCTGCAGGAGTGGACCGCGCCGGCCGCACCCGTCGTACGGACCATCCCGCTTCCCCAGGCCGCGCGCCGGCAGAGCCTCACCGCATTGTTCCCGGACCACCCCGTCGCCCGCGGCCTGTTCGAGCCCCTCGGCGGGGTGGTCGTCCCGCCCGACGAGCCGACGCTCGACGTCTTCAGCGCCGCGACCGCCACCTTCGCCGCGCACCTGGACTACCTGGCCACCATCGCGAGCTGGCTCGCCGGCCGGCGTCGAACCCGGCGCCGCCGACACCTACGTGACGCACCTGTTCGCCCAGCTGGGCGAGTCGCTGGGCACCGAATCACTCACCGAGCTGACCGGCAAGCACATCACACCGGGAGGGATCAACGAGCAGCTGAAGACCGCGTTGCGCCACGACGGCGTGCCCGACTCGGTGCGCCGAGCCCTCGACGCGGTGCTGGCCCGGCTGCGCGAGTAGCTCAGCTTTCCTTGCGCGCCAACAGATAAGCCTGCGGAGTCTTCTCGTGCGGCGGCTCCGGTGCGCGAACCAGCCGGGCTTCCACCGTGAGGCCGGCCTCGGTCAGCAGACCGGCGATGAAGTCCGGGTCGAGGCGGTAGGCGTCGAGGGAGATGTCGTGGCCGTAGCCGTTGGCGATGTGCCGGCGTTCGGCACCGACCTGGAATCCCGTCAGCAGCCGCCCGCCCGGCTCGAGCACGCGGGCGAGCTCCATGATCAGCACCGACAACTGCTCCGGCGGAGTGTGGATCAGCGAGTACCACGCGAGCGCACCCGCCAGCGACGCGTCGGCCAGCGGCAACGCGGCCATCGACCCGACCTCGAACTCCAGCCCCGGATACGCCTCACGCGCGACCTCGACCATGCCGGGGGACAGGTCGATCCCGAACGCGTCGAGCCCGCGCCCCGCGAGATACCCCGTGACCCGGCCCGGCCCGCACCCGAGATCACCGACCCGCGCTCCGGCGCCGACCAGCTCGCTGAAGGTGTCCAGCATCGCGCGCTCCCACGGACTCGCGGCGAGGGCGTCCTTCAGCAGATCGGCGTAGGACACAGCAACGGTGTCGTAGGCGGTGCGGGTGGCGGACACGAAGTCGGTTTCGGAGGCGGTCATAACCGCGCACGCTAGCGGGCCGCCCGGCCCCGTGTCCGCGAAACGCCCCGGTTACACCCGGGCGCGGTCGATGATCGCCGAGGTGTCCGTGCCCGCCGACAGCGTGCCGAACGCGATGCCCCAGTCACCGGCGAACCGCGACGCGCAGAACGCGTCGGCCACCGCCTGATCACCGTGGCGCACCAGCAGGGAACCCTGAAGCACCAACGCCATCGACTCCACCACACGCCGCGCCCGGAACTCCAGATCGTCCAGATCGGACAGTTCCTTCTTCAGCCGGTCCAAGGCGTCGTCCAGCCGCGCGTCAGCACCGGCGGCCTGCTCGACCTCGGTGAAGAACGCCGCCATCGACTCGGGCTGGCGGGTCATGGCGCGCAACGCGTCGAGCGCCGCGACATTGCCCGAACCCTCCCAGATGGACATCAGCGGGGCCTCGCGGTAGAGCCGCGGCATCCCGGACTCCTCGACGTACCCGTTGCCGCCGAAGCACTCCAGCGCCTCGGCCGCGTGCATCGGCGCCCGCTTGCACACCCAGTACTTCGTGACCGCCAGCCCGAGGCGCCGAAACGCCTGCTCCTGCGCGTCGTCCGGCCGATCGCCCGCCGCCGCGAGCCGCATCGCCACGGTCGCGGCCGCGTCGGACTCAACCACAAGGTCGGCCAGCACGTTCGCCATCAACGGCTGATCCACCAGCGCCTTGCCGAACGCGTGCCGGTGCGTCGCGTGGTGCACCGCCCGCACCGCACCCAGCCGCATCCCCGACGCACTGCCGAGCGCGCAGTCGAGCCGCGTGTTGTTCACCATCTCGATGATCGTGCGGACCCCGCGGCCCTCCTCGCCGACGAGCCAGCCCACGGCGTCCTCGTACTCGATCTCCGACGACGCGTTCGACCGGTTGCCCAGCTTGTCCTTCAGCCGCTGCAGGCGGATCGGGTTGCGGCTGCCGTCGGGCAGCACGCGGGGGAGCAGGAAACACGACAGGCCGCCGGGCGCCTGCGCCAGCGTGAGGAACAGATCCGACATCGGCGCCGAGGTGAACCACTTGTGGCCCACCAGCCGGTAGGAACCATCGGCGACCGGCCGCGCGGTCGTGGTGTTGGCCCGCACGTCGGAGCCACCCTGCTTCTCCGTCATCGACATGCCCGCGATCAGCCCGCGCTTGGTGCTCGGCTCCCGCAGCCCGAAGTCGTACTCCGTCGACGCCAGCAGCGGCTCGTACAGCGCCGCCAGCTCCGTGTTGGCCCGCAACGCCGGAACCGCCGCGTAGGTCATCGAAATCGGGCATGTGTGCCCGGCCTCCACCTGACCCCACACGTACATCTTCGCCGCCCGCGCCGCGTGCGCCCCGGCCCGCTCGTCACGCCACGGCGCGCCCTGCAAGCCGTGCGACACGGCGACGGTCATCAGCTCGTGCCAGTAGGGGTGATACTCGACCTCGTCGATCCGGTTCCCGTACCGGTCGTGCGTGCGCAGCACCGGCTCGTTCTCATTGACGATCCGGCCCCACTCCTGGGCCTGTTCACTCCCGGCGAGCCGGCCCAGCTCGTGGACCTCCTCGGCCGCCCAGCCCGCGTCCGCGCGATCCAGCGACTCGAGCAGCGCCGGATCCTTCGCGACGTCGTAGACCAACGGCGGCACCTGGTTGGTGACCTCATGCGTGGCGGACATCGGAACCTCCCAAAGACCGGACGACGAACGTCCGCAACTCGACGACATCACTCACCGCACCGCCCCGCAGCGGCCCGATCAACACCTCCGCGGCGGCACCCACCAGCGCCGCCGCGGTCAGCACGGAATCCTGCGCGGGCAACGCACCCGAACGCACCCCGGCGGCCACGTGCTCGGCCACCACATCCCGGAAAGCGCGCCGGAACTCCAGCCGCTCCGCGTCGATGAGCGCGTCCACCGGCTCGGCCAGCAGCGCGTACGCCAGCCGCGGCGCCTTCAACGCGCGCGCCGCGAACGTCTCGAACACCGCCGCCACCCGCTCCGCCGGCTCACCCGGCCCCGCCGACGCCTCCCGCACCGCCTCGACCTCCCGCGTCACGACCTGACGGAACACCCGCACGACCAGCTCGGCCTTGGTGGGGAAGTGCCGGTACACCGTGCCGACGGCGACCCCGGCCCGCTCCGCGACGGCCGCCACGGAACAGCCCGCGTAGCCGTGCTCGGCCAGCTGCTCGACCGCCGCGGCGACGATCGAGTCGCGCAGCGCGTCGAGGCGCTCCTGCACCTTGGGGGTCCTGCGGTAGGGCACGTCAAGAAGTGAAGCACTGATTCATTACTTCAGTCAACTACGCCGGCCCCCATCAAAAAAGTCGCCCAGCCAAGGGGGAGTGGGGCGTGCTTGGCTGGGAAACCGGACGAAAGGACCACACCATGCTGCGTGGAATGGCCACCCTCAACTTCTCCGCCGACGACCTCTCCGCCGCCCAGGTCTGGTACACGACCGTGCTCGGCATCGAGCCGTACTTCGCCAGGCCCGGCTACATCGAATACCGCCTCGGCGACCACGAGGCCGAGCTCGGCATCATCGACCGCCAATACCTGCCGCCGGCGCCCGAAGGCCCCGCCGGCGCGATCCTGTACTGGCACGTCGACGACTTGCCCGCCGCACTCGACCGCCTCATCGCCCTGGGCGCCACCGAACACGACGGCCTGCGCGAACGCGGCCACGGATTCGTCACCGCCTCGGTCGTCGATCCGTTCGGCAACGTCCTCGGCATCATGTCCAACCCGCACTACGTCGACATGCTCGCGACGACCTGAGACCAGGGGAGAGGCAGCCGATACCGGCCACGCACACCCCGAGCGACCCCGACCGGGCGAACGCCCGGAACACCCCGGCATTCCGCTGCCTCGCGCCGCTACGATTCGGCCATGATCTGGGTGCGTACGGTGTTGGCCACACTCGGGCTGCTCGCGGTGACCTGGGTCGGCGTCGCACTGACCGTGTTCCACGGCAGCGGCGGCACTCTGCTGATCTGGGTCAGCGCCGCCCTGATCCTCGTGATCCCGGCGATCCTGGCACGGTCCGCGGTGTTCGGCCTGCTGAGCATCTTCGTCGCCGGCATCCACATCGTGATCATCTTCATGGCCGGACTCACCGCCGTCGACGGATTCGTCCTGGAGACCCGTGGCGCGCAGGTGCAGGCGACCGCAACCGGCTACACCGACCATTGGACCGCCGCACAGTTCACGCCGCCGAGCAAGTACACGCGCAACGGCCTGGCCGTCGTCACGCCGGACGGGCAGCACGGCGTCGTGGCCGTGGACGGCGACAAGCCGGGCTCGGTCGTCGACGTGGTAGCCGACCCGGCAGCGGCAGTGGACCTGCACCGGCCCGACGAGGTCGACTTCACCGTCGGCATCGTCTGCGGAGCCATCGATCTCTTGATGATCTTCGGATGGGTCCATTGGGCAGACCGGTCACGGTCCCGACGTCGGCGTTCGGCCAACGAGGTGCCAGCGGCTGCGGAGTAGTGGTCCACACCGGTCTCTGATCCGGAGGAGCGGGCCGATTACCGCGACTTGACATAATGTACATTATCGGCACTTGGCCGACCTGCTGAAGGAAGCCCGGAGAGGGGCTTCAGGAGGCTGATTCCAGCGGTTTGAGCACCGCGAACGAGAGAGCATCCCGGGAAGCCCGCCGGAGCGCCGCGATCCGCACCTGACCGAACCTTCACCACACGACAGGTCCTGAGCAAGCCTCCTGGAGGCCGTCCGGAGACTTCGGCGGAGATCCCCGAGCTCAGCCGTCAATACCACCCCGGAACACCCGTTCAATTCGTCACCGTGACGAATTGAACGGGACTGGCGGGACATCGAAAGTACGCAACCAACACGCGTACTGGAGCATCGACAGTCGATCAGCTCTCGACACAGCCGCCTGGAACGACCTCAGACAACCACTCGAACAGATGAACGATCCCTCGACAATCCTGCACCACACAGTCGAAGACTCGCCAAACCGGCCATGCGAGCCGAGGACGCGAGACCGAGAGAACCGTTGTCCCCCAAGGGGATTCACCCCTGCCGCGGCCATGTTTCATGCATAATCGCCATTATGCAGCATACCGGACAAGCATCCGGGCGACAGAACTGTCGGTGCTGTGCTGTACAAGATCCAGATGCTGGTTTCCGAGGCGCAGCAAGCGTTCTTCGCGGCACGGCGGCCGCGCAAGGACTCGCCGCACACCACTGCCGCCTACCGTCGTGATCTGGCCGGGATCACCACTCTCCTGCTCCAGGAGCTCGGCCGCGCGCCCGAGGAGCTGGATGTCGAGCATCTGACGGCGCCGGCGTTGCGGACGGCGTTCGGCGCGTTCGCCGACGGGCACGCGAAGAGCTCCGTGCTGCGGGCGTGGTCGACGTGGAACCAGTTCCTTACGTTCTGCGTGTCCGACGGGCTGCTGGCGGGCAACCCGATGGGCGCGGTCGCCCGGCCCAAGACTCCCCCGCTGGTGCCGAAACCGTTGCGGGGTGAGGAAACTCCGGAGCGGTTGCTCGCCGCGGCAGCCGACGGTGCGCGGCGCGCGCGGGATCCGTGGCCGGAACGCGACGTGCTGGTGCTGGCGCTCGGGCTGGTGGCGGGGTTGCGGGCGGCGGAGATGCGGGCGCTGACGCCGCGTTCGGTGGTGGGCCGTGACGGTGAGCTGCGGTTGCACGTCTCGGGCAAGGGCAGCCGGGACCGGTCGATCCCGGTGCAGCCGGTGCTGGCGAAGCTGATCGAGGACTACGGGAAGTCGTGCCGGCGGCGGTTTCCGCAGTTGCGGTTCCCGGCGGCGGAGCCATTGCTGCGCGATCGGGCGGGTGAGCCGATCGGGCGCGGGGCTCTGGAGTACCTGGTGAAGTCGTGTTACCGGTGGGCGGGGTTGCACGACCGGGTTCCGGCGGGCGCGAATCTGCACGCGTTGCGGCATACGTTCGCGACGCGCTTGGCGGAGGACGGGGCGACGGCGTCGGAGATCATGGCGTTGCTGGGGCACGCGAGCCTGGCCACGAGCCAGAACTACATCGAGGCGACGGGCCGGGAGCAGCGGGCCGCGGCGGCGAGCAACCGGACGTACCGCGCGCTGGACGGGCTGGGCGCGGGTGATGCGGGCTGAGGGTTCAGTGGGTGGCCATGTACTGCTCGCGGAGCAGGTGTTTGCGGATCTTGCCGGAGCCGGTGAGCGGGAACTCGGTGACGAACTGCCACACCTTGGGTGTCTTGTGCGGTGCGAGGTGTTCGCGGACGTGGGCGAACAGTTCTTCCTCGCCGGCGTCGGCGCCGGGCCGCAGGAGCACGAACGCGCCGACTTGTTCGCCCCACTCCGGGTCGGGGATGCCGACCACGGCGACGTCGGCGACGGCGGGGTGGTCGAGCAGGACGTGTTCGATCTCGCGCGGGTAGATGTTCTCTCCCCCGCGGATGATCATCTCTTTCACGCGGCCTTCGATGGTGAGGTAGCCGCGGTCGTCCATGCGGGCGAGGTCGCCGGTGTGGAGCCAGCCTTCGGCGTCGATGGCGGCGGCGGTCTGTTCGGGCATGGCGTGGTAGCCGGTCATCACGTGGTAGCCGCGGGTGCAGAGCTCGCCGGTCTCCCCCGTGGCGGCGATTTCGCCGGTGAGGGGGTCGACGATCTTCACGGCGCAGGCGGGCAGGGCGCGGCCGAGGGTTTCGGCGCGGTCGTCGGCGCTGTCGGCGGGGGTGGTCATGGAAATGCCGGGTGAGGCTTCGGTCTGGGCGTAGATGATGGACATCGGGACGCCCAGGGTGGCTTCGATGCGGCGGACGAGGGCGGGTGGCACGGTCGCGCCGCCGCTGAGGGCGTAGCGGACGGAGCTGAGGTCGGTCTTGGGGAAGTCGGGGTGGCCGAGCAGGGCAAGCAGCATGGTGGGCACGCCGCCGAAGACCACTCCCTTCTCCTGTTCGAGGAGGGCGAGCTGTAGTGCGGGGTCGAACCAGGGCATCAGGACTTGAGTGCCGAGGGTGGCGATCGGGGCGAGGGTGGCGAGTACGCAGCCGGCGGTGTGGAACAGGGGCATGGGGTTGACGAAGTTCTCGCCGGGTCGCATGTCCAGTGTGCGGGCGTAGGAGAGCAGGGCGTTGTTGGTGATGCCCCGGTGGTGGAGCACGGCGCCTTTGGGGGTGCCGGTGGTGCCGGAGGTGTACTGGATCTGGGCAGGGTCGCCGGGTTCGACGGTGGGCAGGGCCTGGGTGGGCAGTCCGGAGGCGCGGAAGGCGCGCCAGTCTTCGAACCGGATGGTTTCGCGCAGGTTTGGTAGGTCGTGGCGGACGTGGTCGAGGATGGCGGCCATGGGGGTGCCGCGGTATTCGCCGACGAGGAACACGCCGGAGGCGCCGGACTGGCCGAGGACGTGGCGGAGTTCGGCTTCGCGCAGGGCGGGGTTGACGGTGACGAGCGTCAGGCCGGCGAGGGCGGTGGCCATCTCGAGCAGGACCCATTCGGGGATGTTGTTGGCCCAGGCGGCCACGCGTTCGCCGGGTTCGAAGCGCCCGAGCAGGGCGCGGGCGGCGTCTTCGGCTTCGCCGAGGAGCTCGCCGTAGGTCCAGCGGCGCCGCGCTGCGGGGTCGGGCAGGCCTTCGACGAGGGCGGGTGCGTCCGGGGCTCGGTCGGCGGCTTCGCGGAGCAGGTCGCCGACGGTGAGCTCGCGGACGGCGTCGAGTTCGGTGGCGGGTGTGAACGCGGCCTTCGTCACGGGCGTCTCCCTCGCTCGGCCGGCGCGCGGCTTCGCTGCCGGCAGTCCCCCGGGGACATTCCGGACTCTAGTCCGCCGCGCGGGCCGGCGGAGCCGCTTGAAATCCCGGCGGAGCCGCGTGAATCCTCAGCGGAGCTGCTCGAGGTCCTTCGCGGCGTGCACGATTGCTTCGGCGAGGCGGCGAAGCTCGTTGGCGTCGGCGCCGTCCTGGGTGGCAGTGGCGATGTCCTCGGCGGCGCAGCGCAGCTGGAAGAGGCGGTCCTGCAGGGCGGCGATCTCGGTGTCGGAGAGCACGACGGCGTCTTCGGGCAGGCCGCTGCGTTGCAGGGCGGTGCGGCGTTCGTAGGCGCGCTGGCGGCAGGACTGCCCGCAGTAGCGGCGGCGCCGGCCGACGTTGCCGCCCTCGGGCAGGCGGCGGCCGCACCAGCCGCAGTGCTTGGGTGCGTTGCTGCGGCGCGGTACGACCAGTTCGTCGCCGGTCATCGGGTGCTCGGCCAGTTCCCTCACCCGCCAGACCCTAGCTGGCCATCGTGTTCTCATGCCGAGGCCATGCCGGTGGAGCACACTGTGGAGATGCGCCCACCGTTTCCGTATCTGGCCGATCCGCTCCCCCGTGCGTTCGCCCACCGCGGGTGGCACCTCGACGAGCTGGAGGGGATGGAGAACTCGCTGCCGGCGTTCAAGCGCGCGGTCGAGGAGGGTTACCGGTACGTCGAGACGGATGTGCACGCGACGTCGGACGGTGTGGTGGTGGTGCATCACGACGACACGCTGGACCGCACCACCGATGGTGGCGGGTCGATCGCGGCGCAGACGTGGGAGCAGGTGAAGGGCGTCAAGGTCGGTGGGCGGGCGACGTTGTCGCGGTTGGAGGACGTGCTGGAGGAGCTGCCGCAGGCTCGGTTCAACGTGGACGTGAAGGCCAACAGCGCGGTGGAGCCGTTCGTGCGGGTGCTGGAGCGCACGGGTGCGATCGACCGGGTGGCGGCGGCGTCCTTTTCGGACTCGCGGCTGGCTCGGCTGCGGCGGCTGGCGGGGCCGAAGCTGTGCACGGCGATGGGGCCGCGGTCGGTGCTGATGGTGTGGGCCAACGGGTGGGTGCCGCCCTTGCCGCTGAGCCGGTTCGCGGGCGGGTATCTGGCTCAGGTGCCGGCGAAGCAGGGGCCGCTGACGGTGGTGGACCGTTCGTTCGTGAAGACGGCGGAGCGGGCGGGGTTCGAGGTCCATGCGTGGACGATCGACGATCCTGCGCAGATGCGGGAGCTGCTGGACCTGGGTGTGCACGGGATCGTGACGGACCGGCCGGACCTGCTGCGCGACGTGCTGGTCGAGCGGGGTGTGTGGCAGCAGGCCGGCTGAGCCGCGTTTCTACCTGGGGCGTTTGCCCTGCCAGGCGGCCTTCCACGTGAGCGGGCCGAGGCGGCCGGAGTCTTTGATGCCGTTGGCGCGCTGCAGGTCGAGCACGGCGGTTTTGGTCTTGTCGTAGTAGCAGCCGGTGCCGGTGAAGCCGTAGCCGAAGGCGTTCATGCGCAGCTGGAACGTTTTGAGCGCGGGTGCGCAGTCGCCGTAGGCATAGACGACTCCGGGCCAGGCGGGCATGCCGCCGGGCGGCGCGGGTGGTGCGGGCTGGGGCTTCAGGGTCGGCGGGGCGGGCAGGCCGGTGCCGCCCATGTAGGCGGATTCGTCGTAGGACGGGATGCGCTTGCTGCGCGCGTCGGCGTCGCCGACGAGTTTGAGCATCCCGCCGCACTGCCAGGGCTGCCAGCCGCGCATGCGGTAGAGGTAGAGCGCGCGGTAGTCCTGTTCGCGGGGGCTGGCCTGGTCGGGGCGACCCTGGCCGCCGACGCTGCGCCAGGTGGGCAGGTCGAACTGGTAGGCGCCGTAGTAGCCGTTGCCGGTGTTGATCGTGTAGCGGCTACTGGACTCGCACATCCGCAGCTTGGCCCAGGCGCTCGAAGCGGGGTCCGCGGACGCGGCGCCGGCGACGGCGAGCTGCAGCCCCAGGACGGCGGCCGCGAGGAGCAGGATCCTCACGGCGCCGCGGTGAGCAGTGCGAACGCGGTTGGTCATGGGTTGCACAGTAAGCACGTGACCCATTGACCACAAGAGTCACAACACGCACACCAGTCTCACACAAATCGGTAAAGAATCACGTGAGCGACACGCTCGCCGCGCTATTTCGGGAGCCGTTCGGCGCAGCGCGGATGATCGGCAAGCGACGAACCGGACACGGTTTACCCGTTCGGCGGTGTCGCGCGCGGCCGCCCCAGTAGTCTGCCGCCTGACCTGGAGATTCGCGACCGCTGAGGAGCCGTGGATGACGCTGGCCGAGACCCGTGACAAGAAGCGGGAACGGTGGGGCTGGTACTTCTACGACTGGGCCAATTCGCCGTTCTATTCGTCGGTGACGACGGTGTTCGGCGCGCTGTATATGAGCACTGTCGCGGCGGCGGACGCGAAGCAGAACATCACCCTTAACGGGGACAAGGCGTGCCTCGACGCGTCCGGTGTGGACGACAAGCTCCACAACTGCGACGTGTCGTTGTTCGGGCTGCATTTTCCTGCCGGTTCGACGTGGGGTTACCTGCTGTCGGTGGCGACGGTGGTGCAGGTGCTGGTGCTGCCGATCGCGGGCGCGGTGGCCGACCGCAGCCGGAACAAGCGGCGCATCCTGGGCTGGTTCGCGTGGCTCGGCGCGGCGGCGTCGGCGCTGATGTTCTTCATGGCCGGCTCCGACTGGCAGCTGGGCGCGGCGCTGTTCATCGTCGCGAACATCGGCTACGGCGGTTCGCTGGTCGTCTACTACTCGTTCCTGGTCGACATCGCCGAGCCCGACGAGCGTGACTCCGTGTCCGCGAAGGGCTGGGCGTTCGGTTACCTGGGCGGCGGGCTCGCGCTCGCGTTGCAGCTGGCGTTCTACCTCAGCCGCGACGCGCTGGGTGTGGACACGGGCACGGCGGTGCGGATCTGCTTCCTGACCTCCGGCCTGTGGTGGGCGGTGTTCACCATTCCGGTGGTGCGCGCGCTCCCCCGCGTCCACACACCGGTGGCGGTCGAGCGTGGCGTGTCGGTGCTGCGGGCCGGGTTCCGGGAGCTGCGGCGGACGGCGGCGGAGGCGAAGGCGTTACCGCTGACGCTGGCGTTCCTGGGCAGCTACCTGCTCTTCGCCGACGGGATCTCCACGGTGGTGGCGGTGTCGGCGCAGTACGGGAAGGACGAGCTGCGCTTCTCCGACGAGGTGCTGATCATCACGGTGCTGGTGATCCAGTTCCTCGCCTACGTGGGCGGGGTGCTGCACGGGCTGGTCGCGCGCCGGCTGGGCGCGAAGCGGACGATCCTGGGCAGCCTGGTGCTGTGGGTGGTGGTGCTGGTGGGCGCGTACTTCATCCAGCCGGAGCAGCCACTCCAGTTCTACGCGGTGGCGGTGGGGATCGGGCTGGTGCTGGGCGGCACGAACGCGTTGTCGCGGTCGCTGTTCAGCCAGATGATCCCGGCCGGCAAGGACGCGCAGTACTACTCGCTCTACGTCGTGGGTGAGAAGGGCACGTCGTGGCTGGGTCCGCTGGTGTTCGCGGGCGTCGGGCAGGCGACGGGGTCGTTCCGGTTGGCGATCGTCGCGCTGGTGGTCTTCTTCGTCCTCGGGTTCGTGTTCGTGGCGCTGGTGCCGGTGCGGCGCGCGATCGTGGCGGCCGGGAACCGTCCGCCCGCCGTGCTGTGAGCGGGCGGGCCGGGGCCGGATAGGGTCGATCGTCGTGACTGCCCTCGAAGAAGCCGTGCCCGACGATCCCACCGACGCGCTGTCCCCGGTCCCTGCCGCGCGCGCCCGGGGCGGCCGCCTGAAGTTCTGCTACGGCCCGATGGACTGCGGGAAGTCGACGCTGGCCCTGCAGATCGACCACAACCACGCTCGGCAGGGCCGGCGCGGGCTGGTGCTGGTGCGCCACGACCGGTCCGGGGCGCCGCAGATCAGCAGCCGGATCGGGATCACGCGCCTCGCCACGGAGGTCGCCGCGGGCACGGACGTGCGCGACCTGGTGCGCGAGCGCTGGGCCGACGGGCAGCACGTGGACTACATCATCGTCGACGAGGCGCAGTTCCTCTCCCCCGCGCAGGTCGACCAGCTGGCGGAGCTGGCCGACGAGGCCGGCATCGACGTGTACTGCTTCGGCATCGCCACCGACTTCCGCAGCCGACTGTTCCCCGGTGCGGGCCGGCTGTTCGAACTGGCCGACGAGCTGCAGCCGGTGCAGGTCGAGGTGCTGTGCTGGTGCGGGCTGCCGGGCCGGTTCAACGCACGCGTGCGGGACGACGAAATACTCCGCGAGGGTGACACCGTTGTAGTAGCAGATACCGAACAGCCTGTAGTTGAATCTTCAGCTTCGGCACGTTCCGATGCTGAATCCACTACGGTCCGTTATCAGGTATTGTGCCGCCGACACTTCCGGTTGGGTGACTTGGGTCCCGTGACGGCCCACCACGGTCAGTTACGGTTGTCGTGAACGGATCGCCAGTAGCCCAACTGGGGGATATCCGCACTTGGAAGGCGGTGTCTGCGTCACGCCGGAGCGCGAAACCTGTCCCAGTAGAGGAAGCTGATGCCGAAGGGTGACACAGCTCATCGTGAGCAACGACATGGTTACCGGGGAATCCCCCGAACGCCTCGTTCGTTGCATAGGGTGAGCAACACCCTGGCTCCACCCGGAGCTGACTGAAAGGACCCCATCATGGCCGACCGTGTTCTCCGTGGAAGCCGGCTGGGAGCGGTCAGCTACGAGACCGACCGCAATCACGACCTCGCCCCGCGCCGCACCGTGCGCTACGCGTGCCCCAAGAACCACGAGTTCGAGGTGCCGTTCTCCGACGACGCCGAGATCCCGACCGTCTGGGAATGCCGCCTGCACGGCAGCGAGAGCGAGATCGTCGATGGCGGGCAGCCCGAGCAGAAGAAGACCAAGCCTCCCAGGACCCACTGGGACATGCTTCTGGAGCGCCGCTCCATTCCCGAGCTCGAGGACCTGCTGAACGAACGTCTCGCCGAGCTCAAGGGACGCCGGACCAGCCGGTCCGCGTGAGTCTCGGCCAGTAGCTGGCTCCCACCCATCCCCCGATCGATCGGCCCCCGTGACCTCCCTCCACGGGGGCCTTTCGCATGTCCGGGGCGACTACGGCGGGTTGCTCCCCTGGTTGGCCTGCCAGCCCGCCTGTGCGGCTGGCCGGAGAAGGTGGGTTCCCACGCCTCGGAGGGTGACGAGCGCGATGTGGACGGGATCGAGAGCGTCGACTGGACGGCCGTAGCGGACGACCCGCGTCAGCTCCAGCACAGCTTTCTCCGGACATGCGAGAGTCCGCCGCCCCGGAACAGGACGGCGGACTCTCGCGGGAACTCAGTACGTCAGTGCCGGCCGAGCAGGCGCTTGACCTGCTCCAGGCGCCGCTTCACGCCCCACTCCGCGACGCGGAAGAAGGCCTCGCGCATGATGTCGCCGCTCATCTTCGACTGGCCGATCTCGCGGTCGGTGAAGGTGATGGGGACCTCGACGATGTCGAAGCCCGCGTCGGCGGTGCGGCGGGTGAGGTCGATCTGGAAGCAGTAGCCGTGGGAGGCGATCTCGTCGAGCTCGAGCTTCTCCAGCACCGGCCGGCGGTAGGCGCGGAAGCCGGCCGTCATGTCGGAGACCTTGAGGCCCAGGGCGATGCGCGAGTAGATGTTCGCGCCGCGCGAGAGCAGCTGCCGGCTCAGCGGCCAGTTGACCGTGCTGCCGCCGGGCACGTAGCGCGAGCCGATGGACAGGTCGGTGTCCGTGACCGCGTCCAGGATCCGCGGCAGGTCCTCCGGGGCGTGCGAGCCGTCGGCGTCCATCTCGACGAACGTGGCGTAGCCCTGCGCCAGGCCCCATCGGAACCCGGCGATGTAGGCCTTGCCCAGCCCCGCCTTCTCCGTGCGGTGGAGCACGTGGACGCGCTCGTCGGCGGCAGCCCGCTCGTCGGCGAGCTCACCGGTGCCGTCCGGGCTGCCGTCGTCGACGACGAGCACGTGGACGTCCGGGAGTGCCTTGTGGAGCCGGTCCAGAACCGGGCCCAGGTTCTCCCGCTCGTTGTAGGTCGGGATCACCACCAGCACCGGCTCGATTCCTTCGGCCCCCCGCGGCGCCTGCGCCATCCGTCTCCTCCGAATCCGGCGGTTCAGCCCGCCGCGTCCCCTGCTGTCGTGCCGGCGCGAGTGCGCCGGGTGCGAAAACGGAGTACGAACCCGCCGGCGACACCGGCGATCGCCAGTGCCAGCAGTCCGTACTCCGTCCACGCACCGAGTCGATCCGACAGCGTAGTCTGCGTCCGCAGCGGCATGCGGCCGACCAGGGCGTCTGCCGTGAAAAGGCCGGTTGAGCTGGTGATCGTCCCGTCCGGGGCCACCAGGGCGCTCACTCCGGACGTCGCCGAGACCACCACGGCGCGCCCGTGTTCGACCGCGCGCAGCCGCGACATCGCCAGCTGCTGGTAGCTCATCTCCCCCGGTCCGTACCACGCATTGTTGGTCGGCACGACGAGCAGCTCGCCACCGTCGTCGGTCGCTTCGCGGGCGGGGTAGTCGAACGCGGTCTCGTAGCAGATGAACACGCCGACCTTGGTGCCCGCGACCGACAGGGCCGCGTTGCTGCCGTCGCCCGTGCGCATGTCGGCGGTGTCGTCGACGAACGGGGTGACCAGCCGCGCGATGTCCCGGGCGGGCACGTACTCCCCGAAGGGCACCAGCTGCTGCTTGGCGTAGCGCTGGCCCTGCCCGGTCTTCGGGTCCCACACGATCGCGGAGTTCTGGGCGGTCCCGTCGGGCAGGCGGTAGAGCGCGCCGATGATGGCGGGCACGCCGTAGGAGTTCACCATCTGGTCCACCGCCGGGTCGTCGCCGTCGACCGCGGTGGCGGTCTCGGGCCACACGAGCAGATCGGGTTTGGGCACCTTGCCCGCCTCGATCTGCGCGAGGAGCTTCGCGCTCTCCTCGAGGTGGTTCTGGCGCAGCACGTCGCGCTGGCCTTCGAGCGCGATGCCGATGTCGGGCGCGTTGCCCTGCACAGCGGCGACGGTGAGCGAGCCGTCCTGTGCGTCGGTGCCGACTGTCGGCCACACGGCCAGCCCGGCGACGACCGGCAGGAACGTGAGCACCAGGGGCGCGATGAGCCGGCGGTCGCGCAGCTTGCGCTGTTCCCTCCACCGCGCGGCCAGCGCGGCGAGGCCGAAGCCGCTGAGTACCACGGCGAGCCCGACGAGCGGCGCGCCGCCGACGGACGCCAGCGACAGGTACGCGCCTTCGGGCTGACTGAACGCGACGCGGCCCCACGGGAAGCCGCCGAGCGGGAACCACGCCCTCGGCGTCTCCAGCGCGACGAACACCAGCGCCCCCCACAGCGGCGCCAGCGGCAACCGGGACACGACCCGGATCAGCACCCCGGCGAGTCCGAAGTAGAGCGACAGCGCGCACGACAGCCCCAGCCACGGCCACGGCCCGAACTCCCGGCCGAGGAAGTCCTGCAGCCACACCAGCAACGCCAGGAAGAACACGACGCCGTAGACGAAGCCGTAGCCGAACGCGCCGCGCAGCGACCGTCCACGAAGGACGAGCGCGAACCCGGCGAACGCGATCGGCGCGAGCCACCACAGCGGTCTCGGCGCGAAGCTGAGGTAGTACAGGTAGCCCGTGGCGCCGGCGGCGACGAGCCGCACCAGCCACGCACGCGTGAACCGCGGTCGTTTCCGCCGCTTGGAGGTCGTTTCGTGCGGAGCGCCCGGTTCGGGGTCCACGACAGTCACTGCCACGCCCCGAACTCTAGGAGGCGGAGGTGAACTGGTCGTAGATGACCGTGCCTGCGCGCACCGTCCGCAGGCATTTCGGCAGCGGCGCACCCGGGTCGAGGCGCGGCAGCGGCGGCACGCCGGAGCGCGGATCGGTGGACCAGCGCTGCACGCGGGTGTCGGCCGTGGCGACGACGAGGTCGGTCGCGTCCCAGATCGCGTAGTGCGCCGGTGCGCCGGGCACGAGGCTGCCGGTCACGCCGTCGTTGACGCCGGCGGCGCGGTGGCCCGCGCGGGTGTGGGCGGTGAAGGCGGCGCGCGCGGAGAGCCGGGCGGCCGGGGTGTGGTGGTGCACGGCCGCGCGGACGGCGGCCCATGGGTCGAGCGCCGTCACCGGGGAGTCGGAGCCGAAGGCGAGCACCACGCCCTCCGCGGCGAGCGTGGCGAACGGGTTGAGCCCGGCGGCGCGGTCGGCGCCGAGGCGCTCGGCGTACATGCCGGCGTCGCCGCCCCACGCGTCGTCGAACAGCGGCTGCACCGAGGCGACGACACCCCAGCCGGCGAGGGCGCGGGCCTGGTCGGCGGTGACCATCTCCAGGTGCTCGAGCCGGTGGTGGCGGGCGGCGAGCGCGCGCTGGCCCACCTCCTTCTCAGCCAGCCGGAAGCCTTCGACGACCTCCGCGACGGCCGCGTCGCCGATCACGTGGAACCCGGCCTGTAGCCCGGCCTCGGTGCACGAGGCGAGGTGCTCGCCGATGCCGGCTGCGTCGGCGTAGAGGGCACCGGATGTGCCCGGCTCATCGGCGTACGGGCTGCTCAGCGCGGCGGTGCGGGAGCCGAGCGCGCCGTCGACGAACAGGTCGCCCGCCACGCCGTGGGCACCGAGGGCGCGGGCGGTGTCGAGACCGCCGAGCTCACCCCAGTAGCCGACGACCTCGGGCAGGCCGGGTTCGGCGGCGAGGGCGAGCAGGCCCGTGAAGTCGTCCTCGCCGCCGATGTCCGGGCCGCCGCACTCGTGCACGCCGACGATCCCGCGCGCGGCGGCCTCGGCGAGGAACGCGCGCTGCGCCGCGGTGCGCTGCTGCGGGCTGATCGCGGCGCGCGCGGCCGCGCGGACCTTGTGGTGGGCGTCGCGGGTGAGCGGTCCGTCGGCGGAGAAGCCTTCGCCGACGCGGGCCTCGGGCGCGAGGTCGATCAGCGCGGTGGACACGAGCGCGGAGTGCACGTCGACGCGGCTGAGGTAGACGGGCGTGGTGCCGGCGGCGTCGTCGAGCTCGGCGCGGCTGGGCAGGCGCGGGTCGGTCCAGGCCGACTCGTCCCAGCCGTGCGCGAGCAGCACCTGACCCGGCGCGGCGGCGACGGCGGAACGGACCGCGGCCAGCAGCTCGCCGGCGCCACGCACGCGCGTGAGGTCGAGGCCGGTCAGGTGCAGGCCGGTGGCGGTGGCGTGCACGTGGGCGTCGACAAACGCGGGGGCGACGAACGCGCCGTCGAGATCGACCACCGTCGCGTCCGGGTGCAGCGCGCGGGCGGGGGCGTCCTGGCCGACCCAGACCACGGTGCCGCCGGACACGGCCAGCGCCGTCGCGTCGGGGGAAGACGGGGTGTAGATCCTGCCGCCGAGCAGGAGCGTCGTGCTGTCGTTCGTCACGGTGTCGAGTCTCCCCCGCGTCGCGCGCGCCGACCGCCCGGGGTCGGTTTTCCTCACTCCGTGTGAACACGAGTTCACCCCTGTGAGCCAGGTCACCTGAACGGGTCGGGCCGGTCGGCACGTGCTTGGTCCGTGAGGGAGCGCCGCCGCCAGGTGGCCGCCGAAGGGGACGCGCGGTGCGGGTGACCGGCCGGGCGGGAGACAGGGGACTTCGATGCACCAGATCGTCGCGAGCCCGGTGACCGGGCTCATCCAGGCCGAAGACATCACCGACCTCGTCGCTGTGACCGAAGGCGAGGTGCTGCTGCCGGGCGAGCCCGGATATGCCGCCGAGTGCGCCGCCTTCAACTTCAACAACCCGCTCGAACCCGCGCTCGTCGTCGCCGCGGCCTCGTCCGCCGACGTGCAGAACGCCGTCCGGTTCGCGCGGCGCCGATCACTGCCCGTAGCGATCAAGGCCACGGCTCACCAGGTCGTGGCCCAGGCGCGGGACGCGGTGCTGATCACCACGAGCCGCATGACCGGCGTGACCGTGGACCCGCGGCGGCGCACCGCGCGGGTCGAGGCCGGCGCCCGTTGGCAGCAGGTCCTCGACGCGGCGGCCGAGCACGGGCTGGCGCCGCTGGCCGGGTCCGCGCCGGGCGTCGGCGTCGTCGGCTACACGCTCGGCGGCGGCCTCAGCCCCGTGATCGGGCGGACCCGCGGCTACGCCGCCGACCACGTGCGGCTCATCGAGGTCGTGACCGCCGACGGCGCGCACCGGACCGTGACGGCCGAGACCGAGCGCGACCTGTTCTGGGCGCTGCGCGGCGGCAAGGGCAACTTCGGCGTGGTCACCGCGCTCGAGTTCGACCTGTTCCCCGTCACCCGCTTCTACGGCGGCGGCCTCTACTACGCGGGCGAGGACCTGGCCGTGGTGCTGCACGCGTGGCGCCAGTGGGTGCCGCTGCTGCCAGAGGAAGCCACGACCTCGGTGATGGTGCAACGGCTGCCGCCGGCACCCGAGCTGCCCGATGTGCTGCGCGGCGCGTTCGTGGTGCACCTGCGCTTCGCCCACCTCGGCTCGCCCGAGGCCGCCGAACGGCTCCTCGCGCCACTGCGCGACGTCGCCCCGGTGCTCCTGGACCTGGTGGAAGACAAGCCGTTCAGCTCGATCGGCGAGATCCACCTCGACCCGGCCGACCCGCTCCCGTACTACGACCGCACCACCAGCCTGCGCGAGATCACCGCCGAGACGATCGACGCGCTCGTCGAGCTCACCGGGCCGGACTCGGACTGCCCGCTGCTGGGCGTGGAGCTGCGCGCCCTCGGCGGCGCGCTCGACCGCGAGCCCGCGGTGCCGAACGCGGTCCCTGTGCGCGGCGTGCCGTTCCTGGTGTTCGCCCTCGGCGTCGGCGGTCCCGAGCGCGCCGAGGAGCTGCGCGCTGCCCTCGACACCGTTGTCGGCGCGCTGGAGCCGTGGTCGGCCGAGCGGCAGTCGCCGAACTTCCTCTCGGCCGACGAGGGCTCGTCGGCCGCCGCGGTGCGCGCGATCTACGGGCCGGAGCGCTACGACCGGCTCGCCGCGGTGAAGCACGTCTACGACCCGGGCAACCTCTTCCGCGTGAACCACAACATCCGTCCGGCAGCTTGAGAACGCGTGCCGCAGCGGTCTTACCGCTGCGGCACGCACAGTCACCGTGCAAGAAGATTTACGTCGTGAGAACGTTATGGCAGGATAATTTAACGCGTTACCGACGACTTGAAGCACGAATGACTGGAGTACAGATGACTGCGATCCAGGAACCCGTGCCGCCTCCCGCCCACGACCAGCCGTACGACTACGCGCGCACCGAGCTGGTGGAACCGGACTGGCGCCGCTTCCCCGGCTGGCACCACGTGACCGACGCCGAGTGGCGCGACGCGCAGTGGCAGCGGGTGCACTGCGTCCGCAACGTCAAGCAGCTGCGCGCGCTGATGGGTGATCTGCTGGAGGAGCGGTTCTACGAGGACCTGCTCGCGGACCAGCAGGAAATGGCCACGATGTCGATGCTGCTGCCCCCGCAGATGCTCAACACGATGGCCCCGTCCGCCGGCAGCGACCCGGCGAAGGTCACCAAGGCGTTCTACGCCGACCCGATCCGCCGCTACATGCTGCCCGTGCGCAGCGACCGCGACCTCGCGTGGCCCAGCCACCCGCACTCGGAGCGCGACTCGCTGCACGAGGCCGAGATGTGGGTCGTCGAGGGTCTCACGCACCGGTACCCGACCAAGGTGCTCGCGGAGATGATCTCGACGTGCCCCCAGTACTGCGGGCACTGCACGCGCATGGACCTCGTCGGGAACTCGACGGAGCAGGTCGAGAAGCACAAGCTCACGCTCAAGCCAGTCGACCGCCAGGACGCGATGATCGACTACCTCAAGCGCACCCCGGGCGTGCGCGACGTCGTGGTGTCCGGCGGCGATGTCGCCAACGTGCCGTGGCCGCAGCTCGAGTCGTTCCTCATGCGCCTCATGGACATCGAGACCATCCGCGACATCCGCCTCGCCACCAAGGCGCTGGCCGCGCTGCCGCAGCACTGGCTGCAGCCGAAGGTGACCGAGGGCCTCGAGCGCGTCGCCGTCACAGCCCAGCGGCGCGGCGTGAACCTCGCCATCCACACGCACGTCAACCACGCGCAGTCCGTCACGCCCCTGGTCGCCGAAGCCGCGCGCACCGCGCTCGAGGTGGGTGTGCGCGACGTGCGCAACCAGGGCGTGCTCATGCGCGGCGTCAACGCCACCCCCGCCGCACTGCTGGACCTGTGCTTCGCGTTGCAGGGCGAGGCGAACATCCTGCCGTACTACTTCTACATGTGCGACATGATCCCCAACGCCGAACACTGGCGCGTCGCCGTGTGGGAAGCCCAGGACCTGCAGCACGCCATCATGGGCTACCTCCCGGGCTACGCCACCCCCCGCATCGTGTGCGACGTCCCCTACGTCGGCAAGCGCTGGGTCCACCAGCTCGCCGACTACGACCGCGACCGCGGCATCTCCTACTGGACGAAGAACTACCGCACCGGCATCGAGCACGCGGACCCGGAGGCCTTGCGGCGGCGGTACCCGTACTACGACCCGATTTCGACGCTGCCGGAGAGCGGGCGGAAGTGGTGGGCCGAGCAGAACGGCTGAGGCGCGCGACGCGGTGGTGGGCGTCGCGACGGGTTCCGCGCGACGCCCACCACCGTCCGGCCGCTACCGGAAGTCAGCTGCCCGCGGCCACGGCGACCACGCCGACGTCGACCTGCACCGTGCCGCCGTCGGTGACCGTGAACGGCTCGGTGCGAGCGGTCTGGAAGTACTGGTTCTCGCCGTTCGGCGTGAAGTCCGAGTCGACGCGGTCGTCCCCGGCGTCCGGCGTGGTGAAGAGCCACCGGCTGGTCTGGACCTCGACCTCCGCGTAGTACTCCTTCGCCGGGACCTGCTCGGAGTACTTCCCGTCGAAGGTTTTCGCCGCGCCGTACAGGTCGTCGTCGCCCACCGAACGGACGCTGATGCCGCCCGGGTCCACCGCGGGCTCGCCCGGCTGCCGCAGCCCGTCGGCGTTGAGGTCGTTCCAGAACTGCGTCTTGACGATCCCCTTGCCGACGTAGGTCAGCGTCTGCCGGTCGGTGTCGTTCGCCGCGTTCGCGTCGGGTGACGTCGTCGACGCCTCCGCCGTGACGTCGGACGCCCCGCCCGCGGTCGCGCCGGACACCCCCGCGGTCAGGCTCAGCCCGTAAGGCTCCGCACCGGCGGCGAGGTCGCCGACGAACGCACACGTGGTGGTGCGCCCCTCACCCGAGCAGTCCCACTGGTTCGTGGTCATGCTGCCGGTCTCCTGCAGCTCGTGCGGCAGCGTCACGCTGAACCGCACCCCGGACGCTGCCGCGGTCCCGGCGTTGCGCACCTGCACGTACACCGAGGTCCAGCCGCCGTCGGGGAGGATATCGAGCGCGGCCGGGCCTTGTAGAACTGCCGCCGGTATGCGCGAACACGGCGTGAACATGAAGAGGAAGATCCGACTCATCTGCTCGAGGGGTTCTCGAGGCCGGGAACAGGCGGGAAGAAAGCACACGCTCCCCCGCCACTATCAACGTATAACGCACCCCGGGGCTTGTGGCAAGACCCGGGTGATGCCGCACAATCACCACCCTGAAGCCGCGACCTGCGAAAACGCGGTGGCGGCGAGAGTGGTGAAGGGGATCTGTGTCAGCTGAGGGGTACGAACAGGAATTGCGGTCCGAGCGCGCCTACGTCGCCGGGCTTTACACGCGCCTCGACGGCGAACGCGCGCGGGTGAAGGGCGAGTACGAGGCGGCGCTGGGGGAAAACGGCGGGACGCCCATGGAGCGCGACGTGCGCGTGCGTGCGCTGGGCAGGGAGGTGCGGCGGCTGGACGTGGTGGACAACGGCCTGTGTTTCGGCCGCCTGGACACGCTCGACGACGACGTGTCCTACATCGGCCGCATCGGGTTGTTCGACGAGGAGGACGAGTACCGGCCCGTGCTGCTGGACTGGCGGGCGCCGGCGGCGCGCCCGTTCTACACCGCGACCGGGGCGCACCCGGAGAACGTGCGCCGGCGCCGCCAGTTCCACACGCGCGGGCGGCGGGTCCGCGAGTTCACCGACGAGGTGCTCGGCCGGCCCACCACCGGCGAGCACGGTGACGCCGACGCGGCGCTGCTGGCGGCCGCCAACGCGCCGCGCGGTGAGGGCATGCGCGACATCGTGGCGACGATCCAGGCCGAGCAGGACGAGATCATCCGGCTCGACCACCCGGGCGTGCTGGTGATCGAAGGCGGCCCGGGCACAGGGAAGACCGTGGTGGCGTTGCATCGCGTCGCCTACCTGCTCTACACGCAGCGGGAGCGGATGGAACGTCATGGCGCGCTTGTCGTCGGGCCGAACCCGGCGTTCCTGCAGCACATCGGGCGCGTGCTGCCGTCGCTGGGCGAGACCGACGTGGTGTTCACGACCACCGGCGGTTTCGTGCCCGGCCTGCACGTGACCGCCGAGGACGGGCCGGAGGCGGCGCGGCTGAAGGGCGAGCTGAAGATCCTCGACGTGCTCGCGGCCGCGATCGCCGACCGGCAGCGGATGCCGGAGGAGCCGGTGCCGGTCACGGTCGGCGACGTCATCGTGCGGATCGACGCCGAGACCGCGCAATGGGCCATCGAGGAGGCGCGCGCGAGCGGGCTGCCGCACAACGAGGCGCGCGACGTGTTCACCGAGATCGTCACCTACGTGCTCACCGAGCGCGCGATCAACCGCATCGGCCGCGGCTGGCTGGGCCGCGACAACCGCGAGGAACGCGACGACCTCAAGCGCACCCTCCTCAAGGAACTCGCCGGCAACCCGCGGTTCGTCGCCGCCGTCGACAAGCTGTGGCCCATCCTCACTCCGCAGGGCCTGCTCGCGTCGCTCTACGAGTCACCGGAACGGCTGCGCGCGGCAGGCGCCGACGCGGTACTGCTGCGCGAAGACGGCGAAGCGTGGACGGTGTCGGACGTGCCGCTGCTCGACGAGCTCGTCGACCTGCTGGGCCGCGACAAGGCCGCCGACGCCCGGGCCGAGCAGGCGGCCGAGCGGGAGCGCAAGGCCCAGGCCGCCTACGCCGCCGACGTGCTCGACTCGCTCATCGAACGCGAGGACCTCAACGACGACGTCGGCCTGCTCGCCAAGGACCTGCTCTACGCCGAGGACCTCGCCGACCGGTTCGTGGCGCGCGACACCCGCGACCTCGTCGAACGCGCCACCTCCGACCGCGGCTGGACCTACCGGCACGTAGTGGTCGACGAGGCCCAGGAACTGTCCGAAATGGACTGGCGCGTACTGATGCGCCGCTGCCCGGGCCGCTCCTTCACCGTCGTCGGCGACCTCGCGCAACGCCGGTCGGCAGCCGGGGCGACGTCGTGGGCCTCGATGCTGGACCGCTACGTGAGCGACCGCTGGGCGTACCGCTCCCTCACGGTCAACTACCGCACGCCGGCGGAGATCATGAGCGTCGCGGCCGCCGTGCTGGCCGGGTTCGCCCCGGGGATCCGCCCGCCGGACTCGGTCCGCGCCAACGGGGTCCAGCCGTGGTCGCGGCACGTCACCGAGGCCGAACTGCCCGCCGCGGTGGAGGAGTTCGTGCGCGAGGAAGCCGGACGCGAAGGCACCAGCGTCGTCATCGGGCCCCCGGACGTGCCCGGCGCCGTGCCGGCCGCGGAGACCAAGGGGCTGGAGTTCGACTCCGTGCTGGTTGTGGACCCGGACCGCATCCTCGAGGACGGTCCTCGCGGCGCTGCCGAACTGTATGTGGCACTGACGCGCGCGACGCAGCGCCTCGGTGTCCTGCACCGCGGCCCGTTGCCGGTGGCGCTGATGGGGCTCACCGAGACAGCGGCGCCCGCGACGGCCGGGCGCTAACGGTGGATGTTCGAAAAGTCTGACGCGGAAATGCGAGGCCTGTGCCAAGCACTGCCAAGGGGCTGGTGCACCACACCGTCACCGGTACGGCCCACCAGCCTCTTGGCGGTCGACGACCTCGCCTCACCCAGACCGAAAGGCCGGTCTCCTGTGCAGAAGGAACCTGACCCCGCGTAGCCGTAGGCGTCGAACGCGGGCGCGACCATGGCGTCTGTTCTAGACCATCTGGCCTGCCGGCGTGCCACCAGCAGGCCAGATGGCAGCCAATATTCGCGCGGCGCGCGGCGGGTCGTCAGCTCGAGAGCAACACCCCGACCGCCAGCTCGAAAACCTCCCGCAGCTGCCCGAACAGTGGCGGCCCGCTCGTCGGGGTGATCTGCGCCGTGATGGACACCGCGACGCCGCCGCGGCCGTCGGGTGTGGCGGCGGTGAACTGGGTGTAGCCGAGGGTGTTGCCGGTGTGGCCGTAGACGCGGCCGTAGCGGGTGTCGTAGCGGAAGAGGGCCAGGCCGGCCGCGTTCGTGCCCGGGCCGGGTGGTTCGGACCCGCCCGCCAGGAACCGGAGCTGGGCGTCGCGGGTCTTGCGGTCGATCAGGGCGCCGCCGACGTAGCCGCGGATGAAGCGCACCAGGTCGGCCGGTGTGGACACCACGCCGCCGGAGGCCCAGCTCCAGCCGGCGGCGACGGTGGTCGTCACGTCTTCGGGCGGGCCTGCGACAGTGGTGTCGTAGCCGTGCAGCGCCGGTTCCGGCAGGTCCGGACCACGCGGGAGGCTCGTGTCGCCCAGCCCCAGCGGCTGCAGCACGCGCTGGCGGAGCACGTCCTCGTACCGCCGGCCGGTGACCGACTCGCACATCAGCGCGACGAGGATGTTGTCGGAATTCGAATACGCGTAGCGGCTGCCGGGGCGGAACAGCAGTTCGGGATCGGTGGTGTACGACAGCAATTCCCGCGGCGGTGGCGGGTCGCGCAGGCTCGCGACCAACGCGTCGCGGAACTCGGTGGCGTCGCTGAAATCGGGGATGCCGCTCGTGTGGCCGAGCAGCTGGCGCACCGTCACGGCCGACCACTCCCGCGGCATCCCGCGCACCGTCCGGCCCACCGTGGTGTCGAGCGACAGCCCGCCGCTGCTCACGAGGGAGAGCGCCGTCGCGCCGCTGAACGCCTTGGCCACGCTCGCCACCCGCATGCGGTGGTCCGCGCGCGGGGAGCGGTGGGTACCGAGCCGGGGAACTCCCGCCGTGTAGAGGGAAGTTCCCGACCCGCGGCCGATCGCGACGACGACCGCCGGCGGGCCGTGCGGGCTCTCGTGCAGCCGCCGGATCGCCGCGCGCAGCGAGTCCTCCACGCGCGGGCGCCCGGTGGCCGTGGCCGGGGCGGCCGTCCACACGAGACCGCCCGCGGCGGCGAACGTGGCTTGGGCGAGAATCGCGCGCCGAGACATCACCATCGCACCACGGTAGCCGCGGGAAATGCGCAGCCCTGACGTTTCTTCGTCGCCCGGAAATCGTCACGACGGAGAATCGTTCCCTATTCCCCCGGTGCGCATTCCGCGCGTTCACGCACCCGGCGGTGAATTACGGGCCGGGCCGGCGGTGCGCTTCCCCGCGCACCGGCGGCCCGGACACCGCTCACGCCATCTCGGGCACGTTCAGGTGCGCGATGGCGAGGTCGAACTCGCGGACGTCGAGCCGTTCGGCGCCGGCTTCCCGCAGGGTGGCCGCGCGCAGCGAGTTGGCCTTCTGGGCGGTGCGGCCCAGTGCCTCGGCGCTGTCGTAGCCGATCGAGGCCACGCACCGGCCGCTCGTGCGGTCGAGCAGCAGGCTCGCACTGCAGAACCCGTCGAACTCGGCGAGCGCCGGCAGCGTGGTCATCTTGAACACGTCGACGACGGCGTCCACTTGCTCGGGCGCCACCTTCAGCCACGTTCCCCGCACCGCCGCACCGGCACCGGAATGGTGATCACGGTGCAGCAGCGCGATCTCCCACTCCTCCACCTGCGGTGGTCCGCCGAACATGTCGGCGACCTGCTGCCGCAGCACGGTCATCGCCTGCGCGCTCTCATGCATGAACTCGGCCGAGCGCCACGCCGTGGTCACGATGGTGCGGCTGTCCTTTCGGCCGAGAAGCATCGACAGTCCCACGTTCCCCTCGGTGGCCAGCGCCGCGGGCATGACGGTGTCGCGCACGTAGGCGACCGCGTCGTCCTGCGACGCCGGCTTCAGCTGGATCGTCGTGCTGCGAGCGAACACGATCCACCTCCCGGCGGTCGTGGCGGCGCCCCGGTGACGCCACCGGTCCCCTCACCCTCCCCCCGGGCGCGGCGGGTCACAACGCCCCGAATTTCACGGTGCCCGGGTCAGAACGCGGCGATACCGTTCGGCGTGCCGAGACCGGTCGGGCCGTCGTAGCCCGCGCCGGCGGTGCACAGGTACGAACCACCACAGGAGCCGTTGCTGCCGGAGGTCACGTCGAACAGGCCATCAGGGTGCGCGTACGGCTGCGCCGCGGCCGTGACGGAGTTCCCGGCCAGCGCGTACACCGACGCGACGACCGGCGACGACAGGCTCGTGCCACCGACCTGCACCCAGCCGTCGGCGCCCTGCGCGAGCCCGAGCGTCAGCAGCAGGTCGCACAACGCCCCGCCGCCGCAACTGTTGTACGTGTCGTACACGCCGAGCCCGGTCTTCGGGTCGGCCACCGCGGCCACGTCGGCGACAGTTCGCTTCGCACACGCGGTGTCGTGCTGCCACGCGGGTTTCGGCTCGAGCGCGGAGCACCCGCTGCCGCTGCCCGACCACGTCGTCTCCGCCCAGCCGCGCGAGGTGCCGGCGGCCTTCTTCAGTGTCGTGCCGCCGACCGCCGTCACGTAGGGCGACGACGCGGGCCAGCTCACGCCGTAGCCGGCGTCGCCGGACGACGCGGTGATGGCGATGCCGGGGTGGTCGAGGTGGGTGTCGGCGGCGGTGATCGTCGGGTCCTCGTCGCCGCCGTAGCTGTTGGAGATCGCCACGACCCCCGGGGTCGCTGCGGCCGTGTCGACGGCCGTCATCAGCGGGTCGGTGTCCGGGGAATCGGCTTCCACCAACAGGATGCGGCAGTCGGGGCAGGTCGCGGACACGGCGTCGAGGTCGAGGCTGATCTCCTCCGCCCAGCCGTAGTCCGGTGCCGGCAGCGGGCTCGCCGCGCCGTGCTGGTTGACCTTGCGGAAGCAGCCGTCGGCCGATGTGCACGGCGCCAGCCCCCGCGCGGCGCGGTAGGTCGCGAGGTCGCTCTCGGCGGTCGGGGCGTCCATGGCGTCGACGATCGCGACGGTGCGGCCGTTCGCGTGCCGGCCGCCGAGGCCGTAGGCGGCCTGGATCTCAGCCGGTCCGTAGCCGACCGGCGTCGCCGCGACCAACGGTCCCGGCCCGTCCGGCGATTTGATCGCCTTGCCCAGGCAGTGCAGGCGGGCCTGCGCGCACCCGAAGTCGACCAGGCCGCCGCCCAGCAGCGGCGCGGCGTTCGCCGTGGTTGTGGTGGCAGCCGCCAGGGGAACGGCCAGCGTCACCGCCACGAGCACACGAGCCAGGTTCTTGAGTCGCGACACTGCGGCCTCCTTGATCACGCTGAGACAGCGAATGGTCGCATGTAACTCGTTCCGGGTCACCCGTCCGAATGAGGGAAAGTTCCACACCTCCGTTCCGGGTTGGCCCACCTCCACCAGTATTGGTCCAGACAACTGTTACCAAGGCGTGACGCGCAGGCCGCCGACCGGCGGCTACTTTGTTGTGACTTACAACAAATCCGTGTCTGTGAATCACCGACGGAGGTGCCACGGCGTGAACCGGACCTTGGACCGGACCTTGGACCGCAGCTCCCGATCCCGAAGTTCCCGATCCGACGGCGCGCGATGGCGGAGGGCGCTCGCCACGGCCGCGCTCCTGGCGGGGGCCGGGCTGGTCGCCGCTCCCCCGGCCTCGGCTGCCGGCGACTACACCCAGGCCGCCGCGGCGGCCGGCGCGCAGCAGGTGCAGCTCACCTTCACCCCCGCCGGCCCGGCGCGCTACGTCGATGTGCACTACACGGTCGTGCCCGGCGTAGGGCAGCAGAACGTGCGCATGACCGAGGGCGGCGGCACCTGGCACACCACCGTCGGCGGGCTCGGCAGCGGCAGCGTGCTCGACTACTGGTTCACCTACGAGAAGAACGGGCCGCAGTTCGACACCCCGCACTTCACGTTCACCCAGGGCGGCGGCACGCAGGCCGGCTGCCCGGCACAGCCCGACGTGCCGGACTTCGGTCCGAACGTGCGGATCTTCGACCCGAACATGCCCGCCGCCACGATCCAGGCGCAGCTCGACGCCGACTTCAACGCGCAGAAGGACACGCAGACCGCGCAGTTCGCCGACCGTCGCGTGGCGCACCTGTTCAAGCCCGGCACCTACGCCGTGCACGACGACGTCGGCTTCTACACCTCCGTCGCGGGCCTCGGGCGCAACCCCGACGACGTGACGATCAACGGTGACATCACCGTCGACGCGTTCAACGCCTCCGACCAGGGCGTGGCGCTGCAGAACTTCTGGCGCTCGGCCGAGAACATGGCCGTGAACCCTGCCAGCGGCAACGACCGGTGGGCCGTGGCGCAGGCCGCGCCGTTCCGCCGGATGGACATCCGCGGCGGGCTGCAGCTCTACCCGGCCAGCTTCGGCTTCGCCAGCGGCGGCTACGTCGCCGACACCCGCGTGTCCGGGCAGACCGCGTCGATCTCGCAGCAGCAGTGGTACACGCGCGACTCGGCCTTCGGCAGCTGGGATGGCGGTGTGTGGAACATGGTCTTCTCCGGCACCACCGGCGCGCCGGCGAACACCTTCCCGAACCCGCCCGAGACGACGCTGGCCACCACGCCCGTCTCGCGCGACGTGCCCTACCTCTACCTCGACGGCGCGAACTACCGCGTGTTCCTGCCTGCCCTGCGCACCAACGCGTCGGGCCCGAGCTGGGCCGCCGGCTCCACCCCGGGGACGTCGCTGCCGATGAGCCAGTTCCGCGTGGTCAAGCCCGGTGACACCGCGGCGTCGATCAACAGCTCGCTGGCCGCGGGCTGCAACCTGTTCTTCACCCCCGGCGTGTACCACCTCGACCAGACGTTGAACGTCACGCGCGCCGACACCGTCGTGCTCGGCATCGGCTACCCGACCCTGGTGCCCGACAACGGCGTCGACGCCATGCACGTCGCGGACGTCGACGGCGTCCGGGTGAAGGGCCTGCTCTTCGACGCCGGCACCACGAACTCGCAGTCGCTGCTGACCGTCGGCACGGCCGGGTCACACGTCGACCACGCGGCGGACCCGACGACGCTGCAGGACGTGTTCTTCCGCGTCGGCGGTGAGCTCGCGGGCAAGGCCACCACGAGCCTGGTCGTGAACAGCGACGACACGATCATCGACCACACCTGGGCGTGGCGGGCCGACCACGGCAACCCCGGCACGGTCGGCTGGACCACCAACACCGCCGACACCGGGGTGCTGGTCAACGGCGACGACGTGCTCGCGACCGGCCTGTTCGTGGAGCACTACCAGAAGTACCAGGTGATCTGGAACGGCCAGCGCGGGCGGACGATCTTCTTCCAGAACGAGATGCCCTACGACGTGCCGGACCAGGCGTCGTGGAACGCGCCCTCGGGCGTCGCCGGGTACGCGGCCTACAAGGTCGGGGCGAACGTGACCTCCCACGAGGCGTGGGGTCTGGGCAGCTACTGCTTCTTCGACACCAACCCCGCCGTGTCGAGCTACCACGCGTTCGAAGTGCCGAACACGCCCGGCGTGCGGTTGCACAGCCTGCTCACGGTGTCGCTGAACACCCGCGGCAGCATCACGCACGTCGTCAACGACACCGGCGCGGCGACACCGTCTGGCACGGCGCCGGTGAACGTGGTCAGCTACCCGTAGCGGCGCGCGACGGGTACAAGAGGGCTCTTCGCCGGCGTCGCTCCGGCGAAGAGCCCTCTTGTTGTTCGTGGAAGTTCCGGCGAGTGTCGAAGTGCCCTTCGGCTGTTCGTGTAACGGGTGACGAGAGGGAAGGATCGAGCCATGAAGCAGTACCTGCTCAGCGTCTACCAGCCCGACGGACCCACGCCGTCGGCGAAACAGCTCGACACGATCGTGGACCGGCTGGACGCGCTCAACGCCGAGATGAAGGACGCCGGCGCGTGGGTGTTCTCCGGTGGCCTGCACGCGCCCGGTTCGGCGACGGTCGTGCGGGCCGAGGACGGTGATCTGCTCACGACCGACGGCCCGTTCACCGAGGGCAAGGAGCACCTGGGCGGGTTCACGATCGTGCGCGCGCCGGACCTCGACGCCGCACTCGGCTGGGCCGGGCGGATCGCCGAGATCACCACGCTGCCGGTGGAGGTCCGGCCGTTCCAGGGCGAGGCCTGAGCGTGTCCACTGTGGACGCTCTGGATCGGGTGTTCCGCGCCGAGTACGGGCGGACCGTGGCGGTGCTGGTGAAGGTGTTCGGGGACGTCGACGTCGCCGAGGAAGCGGTGCAAGAGGCGTTCGCGGTGGCGGCGGGCCGCTGGCCGGCCGACGGACTGCCACCGAGCCCCGCCGGATGGCTCGTGACCACCGCTCGTCGCCGGGCTCTGGATCGTTTGCGCCGCGAGTCCTCGCGCTCCGACCGGCACGCGCAGGCCGCTCTCCTGCATGCCGGCACGGAACCGGTCGAGGAGGGCCCGGTGCGTGACGAACGGCTCCGCCTCATCTTCACCTGCTGCCACCCGGCGCTCGCCCCGCACGCCCGGGTCGCGCTCACCCTGCGGCTGCTGGGCGGCCTGACGACAGGCGAGATCGCCCACGCGTTCCTCGTGCCGGAGCCCACGATGGCGCAGCGCGTCTCCCGCGCCAAGGCCAAGATCCGCGACGCCGGCATCCCCTACCGCGTCCCCGCCGACGCCGACCTACCCGACCGCCTCGCCGCCGTACTGGCCGTGGTGTACCTGATCTTCACCGAGGGCCACACGGCGACGTCGGGAGCCTCGCTGGGCCGCCCCGACCTCGCGGCGGAGGCGATCCGGCTGGGACGGGTGCTGGCTTCGCTGATGCCCGACGAGCCCGAGGTGCTGGGATTGCTGGCGCTGATGCTGCTGGTCGAGTCACGCCGTCCGGCTCGCACGGGTCCCGGCGGTGCGGTGGTGCTGCTGCCCGACCAGGACCGCGGTCTTTGGGATCGTGCCCTGGTTTCCGAAGGGCAGGACCTCGTCCGCCGCTGCCTGCGCCGCGACCGGCCCGGGCCGTACCAGCTGCAGGCCGCCATCAACGCCGTCCACAGCGACGCTGCCACCGCCGGGGAAACCGACTGGCGGCAGATCGTGCAGTTGTACGACCACTTGCTGCTTCTGACGCCGACGCCGGTGGTCGCGCTGCACCGTGCGGTGGCCGTTGCTGAGGTCGACGGGCCGGGCGCGGCGTTGGCGCTGGTGGACCCCTTGGATCTGGACGGTTACCACCTGCTGCACGCCGTGCGGGCCGACCTGCTGGCGCGCGCCGGCCGACGCAGCAAGGCGGTGGCCGCGTACGACCGGGCGGTGGAGCTCGCGGAGAACGCCGCCGAACGAGCCCTGCTGGAACGCAAGCGTGCCGCCCTCGCCGACACCTAGGCGGACCGCGGCCGATCGCCGGCGAGTACGAGGCGAATGACTGGCTTCGGGGCGGCCGCGAGCCCCGGCGCACCGAGCGCTACGCGTGGCGGACCGCGTGCAGGGCGGCTCGGCGCCAGGCCGCCGCCGTCATCGGGGCCACGAGCGGGCGGGCGCCCGGCACCGTCATCGGGTACAGGTCGGCCGCGGCGTCCCACGCCGGCAAAGCGAGCTGGTGGGCCCAGGTGGCCTCGACGATGGTGCGGATGGCCTCGTCACCGCCGGTCGTCAAAGCCGGAGCGAGGGACGCGTGCGCCGCGGGCGTGAGGGTGTGGCCGGCGAGGAGGCGCTCGGCTTCGCGGCGCAGGCGGGTTTTCGCGGCGGGGACGGAGAGGTCGTGGGCGGGGCTGTCGGCGTTGACGTCGCGGGCGAGGTCAACGCACGAGGGCCTGGCGGTCGGCGCCGGCGAGGACCTGTTCGACGAGCTCCGCGCGGGCGTCGGGGGTGCAGTAGATGCCGAGGTCGCGCACCACGTCGGCGGGGTGGACGAGGTTGAGCAGCGCGTAGCGGCCGAGTTCGGTGCGCAGCCGCCCCGGTTCGCGCGCGGCGGGGTCGCTGGGGCCGACGAGCTCGGCGAGGCGGACCGGCACGAGCAGGTCCGCGAGCAGGCCCTGGTCCCCGGCGGGGGCGACGACCAGCAGCAGCGAGTCGGTGCAGCCGGCGCAGTGGTCGGCGATGCGGCGCAGCTGCGGAGTGGCCGTGTTCCACCAGCCAGTCCATTGTGGACATGATGCGGCGGGCGGCGATCGCGTCGGGTTTGAGCAGCAGCAGCCCGTGGGCGCTCGCGAAGCGTCCGACGTCACCGGTCAGGTGCGCAGGTGCTCGAGCGACTCCTGGAAGTAGGTGTCGGCCGCGGACCGGGCGCGCTTGTCCGCGTCGCGGGTCAAGGCCTCGTGCGGCCGCTGTCCGTCCTTCTCGTGCCCGTTCATGGCATCCGCTCCCTTCCGGGTGGTGACCAATGTCCCAGCGCGGGACCGGGGAAAACCCCAGAGCCGGGCGCACTCGCTAGACTCGGGCGGCGATGCGACGATTCCGGTGGTGGTGGGGAGCCCTCGTCCTCGCCTGCGTGGCTGTGCTCGCGGGCTTCTTCGCGTTCTCCGGCCCCGGGCTCAAACCCGGCCAGCCGCTGCCGCGCAAAGGGCCGCCCGGCACAGGCCCGCTGACGGTCGTGGCGATCGGTGACAGCACCGTGTCCGGTGAGGGCGCCGGCGACTACACCCCCGACACCGACGGCCGCAACGGCGACTGGTGCCATCGCTCGGCCAACGCGTTCGTGCAGAAGGTCCGCATTCCGGACGTCACGGCGCGGGTGAACCTGGCGTGTTCGGGCGCGCCGGCGGAGCAGGTGTCGCTGGGCGGCGTGAAGCAGTGGGGTGAGCCGTCACAGGCGCAGCAGCTGGCCGCGGTGGTGAAAAACCACCGAGTGGCCGCCGTGGTGATCGCGATCGGCGCCAATGACGACCCGAAGTTCTCCACGCAGGTGTCCGAGTGCTTCAAGGCGTGGTTCTCGGTGAGCGCGCCGTCGTGCAACGTGGCGCTGCAGAAGACGTGGCAGTCCAAAGTGGACGCGATGGTGCCGAAGGTGGTCAACGCCGTCGGCGATGTGAAGAAGGTGCTGGCCCAGGCGGGTTACGTGCCGGCCGACTACCAGCTCGTGGTGCAGTCCTACGCCACGCCCGTCGCCACGGACGTTCCGCTTGGGTTGCAGAACCTCGACGGCTGCCCGTTTCGCACCGACGACCTGCAGTGGATCTCGACCACGGGCATCACCACGCTCTCGGCGGGCCTGAAGCAGGCCGCCGTGCAGTCCGGCGCGCGGTTCCTGGACCTTTCGCGCGCGGGTGAGCACCACGAGGCGTGCAGCGGCGGGGCGAACCCGGCTTCGGAGTGGTTCACGCGCCTGACGCTGCACCTGAGCGATCTGGGCCAAGCGGACCGGGCGCAGCACGCGCTGCAGGAGTCGTTCCACCCCAACGCCGCGGGGCACGCCGCGATCGCCGACTGCCTCTCGGAGTTCCTCGCCGGGCGTGACGAGCTCGCCGCCTGCCTTTCCGGGCCCGACGGCAAGCTCCACGCCGTGCCCGAGGTCGCCAACCGCTGAGCGGCGGCACTAGAGGTCGAGCGCAGCCCGCAGTGCGACGTCGATCTGTTCCTGCACTTCCTGGTCGATCTCGGCGATGCGCTCGTCGAACCACGGCCGGTACAGCCGGGTCAGGTTGAGCGTGGACACCCAGTACCGCGCGTCGACCGCGACGCCCAGAATGTCCTGCGGGTCACGGTCGAGCAGTTCGGTGCCGAGCAGCCAGGGTCGCTCGGACTCGTTCACCCCGTCCGACGACAGGAGCACCACGGTGCGTTCCCGGGCCGGTTCGGTCGGCGGATGGTACGTCCAGACTTCACCCCTGCGCACGCATGTCCTTTTCCGCCGCGGTCCGTTCCACCTCGTCCGCCTCGGCCGCCGGCGCGATCGGCGCCTGCTGCGGGGTGTAGCCCGTGCGCACCGCCTCCCGCCGGGCCGCCTTGGACAACCAGGACGAGACCGAGATCCCGTGCGCTTTCGCAGCTCGTTCGGCGAACTCGAGCGCACCACTGTCGAGAGAAAGGGTGACCTTACGTGTTGCCATACCTTTTATCGTACCAGCGGTCGGGCTTGGAGGCGCCACAGCGACGTCACCTCCCCGGCACGGGCGGCGTGAAGGGGGTCTTCGGTGGCAGCCGCCTTCGGGTGCCGCGGTGTCGTGTCGATGCGGCCGGCCACGCGTAGACCCGCGGCGCTGACGAGGTCCAGGAGTTCGGCGCGGGTTCGCGGCCCGGGCCGGCTCCGGAAGTCGCCCGATCCGGTGTGGCGGTACTCGCCGGCCGGTGAGCGGGTTCGCGGCCTGCCATGCTGGCGCGGATGACGGACACGGGATACGCGCGGCTGCGGCTGGAGGTGCGGGTCGACGAGGTCGACGGGGTCCGGACGCCGCAGGTGGTGCCACTGGTGGACGGGCGGATCCTCGGGCTCGGCGTGGAAGCGCACGCGGTGCGCGGTGACTACGGCCGGGGAACGGATCCGGATGTGCTGCTCGGGCGGCGCAGCCCGCTGCGTCCACCCGACGTGGGCCTGGAGCTGTTCGACGAACGGCCGCGGGCGCCGCTGTGGCGGGGCTCGCGGGCCGAGGATCCGGTGGCGATCTCCGTGCGGGTCGAGCGGGAGAACGCGGGCTGGGGCGCGCCGCACGACGCGGTGGTGTGGGCAGACTGGCAGGTCCAGCGGTGGGAAGGGCTGACGCCGCCGGAGGCGGCGCGGTTCGATCCCGGGCAGTACTTCGAGGAGCTGATCCGCGCGGACGTCGACCGGTGGTGGGAGGACGTGCCGAGGCGGGTGGCGCGGCGCGTGGTGTCGGTGCTGGACGACCGGCCCGGGGTTCTCGGGCAGTGGGGGTTCGGGTTGCTCGGCGGGCGGGGCTGGATGATCGGGGACGACGGCGAGGTGGAGATCTCCGTCGTCGGCCCCGGGGGCCGGCACTACCTCCAGTTCGGCCGCGATCCCCTGGGCGATCCCGATGCCGAGGCCGGCCGGATTCTCGACCGGCTCGGCGACACGCACCCCGAACGGTTGCCGGCGACGGTGCGCTCGACCGTGGTGTAGCGGCCGGTGGTGGTGCTCTGCCCACGGGGAAAGCACCACCACCGGCAGTCACAACGTCGGCGAACGCCCTTCGAACGGCGTCGACAGCACCACCGTCGTCCGGGTCGACACCTTCGCCGCTTCCCGGATCCGTCGCAGCAGGTCCTCCAGCCCCAGCGGCGAAGCGACGCGCACCAGCAGGATGTACGACTCGTCGCCGGCGACCGAGTAGCAGGACTCGATCTCCGTGATGTGCTGGATGCGCTGTGGGTAGTCGTCGGGGGCGGCCGGGTCGTTGGGGGTCAGCGAGATCAGAGCGGTGAGCGGGAGGCCGATCTGCTCGCCGTCCAGGCGGGCGGTGTAGCCGAGGATCACGCCGCGCTGTTCCAGCCTCCGTACGCGCTGGTGCACAGCCGACACCGACAGCCCCACGCGTTCGGCGAGGTCGGTGAAGCTGCGCCGGCCGTCGGCGGCGAGCTCCTGCACGATGGCCTGGTCGAGCGGCTCGAGGGGGCCGCTCATGCTTCGAGCACGACGAGGTCGTGCGGCCGCGTGTTCACGGCCTCGACGCCGGCCTCGGTGACCACGACGATGTCCTCGATGCGGGCGCCCCAGCGGCCCGGCTGGTAGATGCCCGGCTCGACGCTGAACGCCATGCCCGGCTCCAGCGGCAGCGTGTTGCCCGCGATGATGTAGGGCTCCTCGTGCACGTCGAGGCCGATGCCGTGGCCGGTGCGGTGGATGAAGAACTCGCCGAAGCCGGCGGCGTCGATCACGTCGCGCGCGGCGGCGTCGATGGACTCGGCCGTGGCGCCGGGGCGCACGGCGTCGACCGCGGCCTGCTGGGCCTGCTGCAGCACGGCGTAGGTCGAGGCGACGTCGGCGTCGCGCGGTTCGCCGACTGCGTAGGTGCGGGTGGAGTCGGAGTTGTAGCCCTCGGGCAGCGGGCCGCCGATGTCGACGACGACCACGTCGCCGCGCTCGATCACGCGGTCGGAGACATCGTGGTGGGGGCTGGCGCCGTTGGGGCCGGAGCCGACGATCACGAAGTCGGCCACCGTGTGGCCCTCCTCGACGATGGCGGCGGCGATGTCGGCGCCCACCTCGGCCTCGGTGCGCCCGGCGCGCAGCCACTCGCCCACGCGGGCGTGCACGCGGTCGATGGCGGCACCCGCGGCGCGCAGCGCGGCGATCTCGGCGGCGTCCTTGCGCATCCGCAGCTCGCGCACGACGGGACCGGCCAGGGTCTGCTCGGCGTCGCCGAGGGCGGCGCGCAGGGCGAGCACGTGCAGGGCCGGGGTGAAGTCGCTGACGGCGACGCGGCGGGCCTTGCCGAGCCGGCCGGCCACCAGCCGGTAGGCGTCGTCGCCGTCGACCCAGGTGAGGACCTCGACGCCGAGCTCGGCGGTGGGTACGTCGGCGTAGCCGGGGGCCTCCAGCTTGGGCACGACGAGCGCGGGCACGCCGTCGGCGGGCACCACGAGCGTGGTGAGGCGCTCGAACGAGCCGCCCGCCTGGCCGAGCAGGTAGCGCAGATCGGAGCCGGGGGCGATGAGCAGGGCGTCGGTGTCCGCGGCGGCGGCCGCTTTCGCTGCGCGGTCGAGGCGGGCGCGGAGCGCGGCGGCGTCCGGGGCGGGCGTGTGGAGGGATCGGCGCGACATGCGGCTGAGCCTAGTACCGGCGCGCGAGGGCGCCCGTCACCCGGGCGGGGCCGGAGTTTCGAACAGCGGCGGCAACGCCGTGAGCATCAACGCGGACCAGACCACATGGGTCAGCAGCGGCGCCTGAATGCCGCCCGTGGCACGGCGTTGCAGCCCGAACAGCGTCCCCATCACGATCGACGCCAGCACGAGCGCCGGGTTGCGAGTGGCCACGGTGGACAGTGCGTAGACCGCTGTCGAGGTCACCACCGGCGCGCGCGTCACCGAGCCTTGCATGGCGCCGCGGAAGAAGACTTCCTCGGCGGCGCCGGTGATCAGTGTCGTCGCGTAGACGGCCGGACCCGAGCCGCGGTCGGCGTAGGCGAGCACGCCCGCGATCGCCCGCGACAACGGCGGGATGCGGCGGGCCACCAGTGCACAGCCGTAGAACACGCCGAACGCGCCGGCGGCGACCGTCACCGGTCCCGCGACGGGGTGGCGTGAGGTGCCCCGCGGCGGCGGTCCCGCGGCGAGCCCGCCCGCGACCCAGGTGGCGGCGACGGCACCCGTGCGCCCGTGGAAGCGGGCCGAACCGGGAGGCGTCGAGAGCGACCAGCCGAGCAGTCCGGTGCCGGCCGCGGTGACCAGCCCGAGCAGCGAGCGCCGCATCACGCCGCCCGCACGCGCTCGGCCAGCGCAGCCAGGGCCGCGGAGTCGTAGTCCATGGGTTCGAACGGTACGACGTCGCGGATCGCGGGGTCGCGCACGACCACCTCGTTGGCCATGGAGTCGATGAGCGTGCGGCCGGTGGCCACGTCGACGTCGGTCACCAGCGCGAGCCAGTACGACGACAGCCGCGGCGAGAGCAGCGGCACGGGCACGATCAGCGGGCTGCGGCCCTCGATCCGGGCCAGCCGCCTCAGCATGTCCAGGTAGGCCAGCTGTTCGCTGCCGCCGATCTCGAACGTCCGGCCTTCCGCGGCCTGCGAGTCGAGCACACCCACGAGGTAGCGCACGACGTCGGCGATCGCGATCGGCTGGGCGCGGGTGGCGGCCCAGCGCGGGGTGACCATCGCGGGCAGGTGCTCCACGAGCTGGCGGGTGATCTCCCACGAGATGCCGCCGTGGCCGATCACGATGCCGGCGCGCAGCACGGTCACGGGCACGCCGGTGCCGGCGAGCAGGTACTCGACCTGGCGGCGGCTGCGCAGGTGGGCGGACAGGTCGTCGGAGTCGTCGCCGAGGCCGCCGAGGTAGACGATGCGGCCGGTCCCGGCGGTGCGCGCGGCGAGGGCGAACGCGCGGGCCGCGGCGGCGTCCCGGCGTTCGAAGTCACGAGCGTCGAGGGCGTGCACGAGGTAGTAGGCGGCGTCGGTGCCCCGCAACGCGTTGTCGAGCGAGCGGGAGTCCTCGACGTCACCGTGCACCGCGGTGCCCGCGCCCGTGTATGCGGCCGGGTTGCGGGTCATCGCGAGCACGTCGTGCCCGTCGGCGGCCAGTGCCTCGGCGACGCGGCTCCCGACGAAACCGGACGCCCCGGTGACCAGTACGCGCACTCCCACTCCCCTTTCTCACGGTGTCGATCAGGGGTACCCGGGACGGGGCGGTGGAAACCGGGCGGCGCGTCAGGCGGGGTACTGCGCGGGCAGACGTGGCAGGCTGGGCGCGTGACCGGACCACTCGCCCTCCTCGACTCCGCGAGCCTGTACTTCCGCTCGTACTACGCGCTGCCCGACTCGATGACCGCGCCCGACGGGACGCCGGTCAACGCCGTGCGCGGTTTCACCGACACGCTGGCGCGCATCCTCACCGACCGGCGCCCGTCACGGCTGGTGGCGTGCCTCGACGCGGACTGGCGGCCGAAGTTCCGCACCGACCTGCTGCCCAGCTACAAGGCGCACCGGGTCGCCGTGCCGGGGCACGGCGAGGGCGAGGCCGACGTGGAGGAGGTGCCCGACACGCTCACACCGCAGGTGCCGGTGATCCTCGACGTGCTGGCCGCGTTCGGGTTCGCCACGGCCGAGGCGGCGGGCTACGAGGCCGACGACGTGATCGGCGCGCTGGCCACCCACGAGCAGGACTCGCCCGTCGAGGTCATCACCGGCGACCGCGACCTGTTCCAGCTCGTGCGCGCGACGCCGACGCCGACCTCGGTCGTGTACGTGGGCAAGGGCTGGGCGAAGGCCGAGGTGCTGGGGCAGGCCGAGATCGCCGAGCGCTACGGCGTGCCGGCCGGCCACGCGGGTCCCGCCTACGCCGACATGTCCGCGTTGCGAGGTGACCCGTCCGACGGGCTGCCCGGCGTGGCCGGTATCGGTGAGAAGACCGCGGCGAAGCTCATCACGCAGTTCGGGTCGCTGGAGGAGCTGATCTCGGCCTCGCAGTCGGGGGACTCGCGGCTGCCGCTGAAGACCCGGCTGCGGCTCAAGGACGCGGCCGACTACCTCGCCGTGGCCCCCACCGTGGTGCGGGTCGCCGTCGACGCGCCGGTGGTGCAGTCCGGGCCGGACGCCGTGCCGACGAGCCCCGCGGACCCGGATCGGGTCGCGGAGCTGGCCGAGCGGTGGAACCTGGGCCGCTCGGTCGAACGGCTCCTGGCGGCGCTGCCGAAGGCGTAAGCGCGGCTCAGAAGTACGTGCCGCACCACGGCCGTGTGTCGGTGGCGAACAGGGTGTCGGCACGGCCGAGCGCCGCCGGGTCGACCGCGGTGATCCGGCCGGCTTGCGCGAGCGTCGAGGCGCGCCACTCGCCGAGGTAGAGCATGGCGAGGCTGTCGGCGTCGAGGCGCAGGTCCGCATCGGCGTCGGTGCGTTCGGCGCCGTCGGGGCCGACGCGGTAGCGGCCGCGGTTGGCCGGCAGCAGCCGATCGTCCACTTCGAACACGACGGGTTCGCCCTGCCCGTAGGTGCGAGCGGCGAGCGCGCCGGCGACGTCGACCAGCCGCAGCCACAGGTCGTCTTCCACCTCGGTGGTGCGGGCGCGGCGCGGGTCGGTGAGCAGCACGGAGAGGGGTTCGTCGAGCGGGCGGAAGCGGGAGCTCACGGTGGCGATGAGGTCGATCGAGAGCAGGAACCGCCACAGCGCGGCGATCGCCTCCGGGTTCGTGCCGTGCAGGTCGCGGACCTCCAGCAGCGGGCCGCGTTCGGGTTCGGCGACGGTGGACTGGTCCACGCTCGTGAACATCGCGAACGCGTCGTCCTCACCGTTCGGTCCGGTGTGGACAGCCACGCGATACCCGCCCTCACGGCTGAGGCGGCGGTTGAGCGCGACGGGCCACCAGACGTCGGGGCGCGCGATCATGCCCGGCCGGTGGAGCCCGATCTGTTGGTACAGCGCGGGAAGCTGCGCGCGGGCCTCGTCGGTGTCGAGCAGCCGGACGGCGCCGCCGGCTTCGGCGCCCTCACGCAGCCGCGCGGGGTGGTCGACGCGGACGGTGGCGCCGAAGGTGGCGATGCCGTAGCCGAAGCGGCCGTAGATCACGGCTTCGCTGGCGTGCAGGCACGCCAGCGTGGTGCCGCGTTCGGCGAGGTCGTTCAGCTGCGCGCTCATCAACGCGGTGACGACGCCGCGGCGCGTCCAGTCGGCGCGCACGCCGACACCGTCGACCGCCGTCGCGGGCAGGAGCGCGCCGCCGGGGACGGCGATCGTGGTGGCGAAACCGCTGGTGATCCCGATCGGACGGTCGTCGGCGAACGCGGCGAACTTGCCGGGCGCGGCCCAGGAATCGCCGATCTGCGCCCACGTCTCGTCCGAGACCAGGGGGCTGTGCAGTGCTTGCCCGAGCAGGTCGAAGGTGGGCCGGCGCTCGTCGTCGGTGATCGGGCGTACCACGAAGTCGGTCATGCCGCGATCCAACCAAGCCCGCGGCGCGGGTGCCACGCGTTTTCCTTCGGCCGGCTACTTCGGGGCGTCGACGCGGTAGTCGCCCGCGGTGCCGGTGACCGTGATGGGCACGTGTTTCTCCTCGCCCGCGATGTCCACCACGCACTGGAACGTGGAGCCGTCGGTCACGGCCTGGCGGTCGGGGCAGCTGACCTCGCCGACACCGTCGAGCTGGTAGGTGTCGGCGAGGATCTTGGCGACGGCGGCGTCCATGGCTTTCGCGTCGAACACGCGCCCGGGCCCGGTGGCCGACGCCGGCGTCGCGCCCGAACTTCCCGCCGACGTCTCTGAAGGCGTGGTTGCGGACGGCGTGACCGTGACGGTCTTGACGGGCGCCGCCGGGTCGGCTTTGGTCGTACAGCCGGTGGCGAGCAGCATTCCGAGGCCGCACAGACCCAGCACCAGCACGGCGCGCATTCCCGCTCCTGTCCCCGATGCCCGGTTCAGGGCCCTTGGTCAAGGTCAGAAGAAAGTACCGCACCACGACGCGCGGCGCGTGCCGAACAAGGTGTCCACGTGCGACACCGCGGTGTCGTCGAGGACTTCGATACGGCCGGTGTCGGCCAGGGCCGAGGCGCGCCACGCTCCGAAGTAGAGCATCGCGAGCGAAGTGACGTCGAGGCGCAGGGCCGGGGCGGCGTCGGTGCGTTCGGCGCCGTCGGGGCTGATGCGGTAGCGGCCGTCGTTGGCGGGCAGCAGCGGGTCGGCCACTTCGAGGACGACCGGTTCGGCCTCGCCGTAGGTGCGGGCGGCGAGTACGGCGGGCGCGTCGATCACGCGCAGCCACGTTTCGTCTTCGACGGCCTTGACCTTGACCGCGCGCGGGTCGGTGAAGAGCAGTTCGACGGGTTCGTCGACGGGGCGGGCGATCACGGAGATGTCGTCGACGAGGTCCACCGACAGCAGGAACCGCCACAGGCCGGCGAACGCGGCGGGGTTGGTGTAGTGGAACTCGAAGACCGTGAGTTTCTGCCGGTCACCGTCGCCGCGTTCGACGTGGTAGACGAGGTAGCCGTCGACGCCGTCCGGGCCGCGGTGCACCGCGGTCTCGACGGGGCTGTCCGAGCGGCGGGCCTGGTTCTCGTTCATGGGCCAGTAGTGCGCGGGCCGCGTGATCATGCCGGGCCGGGCGGTGCCGGTGGCGGCGTAGAGGTCGGGCCAGTGCAGCAGGGCCTGCTCGAGGCCGAACACGCTGACCTCGCCGCCGGCCGGCGCTTCCGGGCGCAGCCGCGCGTGGCGGCGGTCGACGACGAGGTTGCGGCTGAGGGTGGCGACGCCGTAGCCGTACCGGCCGTAGATCGCGCCTTCGGTGGCATGCAGGGACGCCAGCACCACGTCGCGTTCGGCGAAGTCCTGCAGCTGCGCGGCTTGCAGGGCGCTGAGCACGCCGCGGCGGGTGCGGCCGGCGCGCACGCCGACGCCGGTCACGGCCGCGAGCGGCACGCGCGCGCCGCCGGGGAGGACGACCTCGTGGTCGGCGGCGCGCACGGTGCCGATCAGCTCCGGGTCGAACGCGGCGAACACGCGCGACTCCTGCAGAGCTTCGCCGATCCGCTCCCACTCCTCGTCGCTGCCGGCCTTGACGTGCAGCGCCGCCCGGAACAGGTTCCAGGCCGCGCGCTGCTCGTCGGCGGAGGACAGGAGTCGTACGGTGTGGTCGCTCATGCCGCGATCATCCTGTGGCCCGCAGGGTGCGGGCCACCGAATTACCCGGCTTCACTTTTCAGGGTGGATTACTGCGGTGATCATTGGGCGGCGGGCGGCGAAACCTCGTAGTTGCCGTCGCTGCCCTTGACAGTGATCGGCACCTGCTGCGGCTTGCCGTTGATGGTCGCGGTGCAGTCGAACTTGGCACCGTCCTCGACCTTCTGCTCGGCCGGGCAGGTGACGCCGGTGACGCCTTCGATCTTGTAGGTGTCGGTGAGCAGCTTCGCGACGTCGGTCTGCATCTGGGTGTTGTTGAAGACCTCGGTCTTGAAGAAGCCGGGGGCGACGAACCCGAGGATCGCGACCACGGCCACCACGACGATGAGCGCCCCGATGCCGATGAACAGGCCGCGCTTCGACTTCGGTTCGTCACCGGCGTCGCCGACGGTCTGTGTGAGAGCGGTCGCCTGGCCGTAGTCGTACTGGTTGCCCGCGGGCTGGCCATAGGGCTGCTGAGCCTGCGGGCCGGTCTGCGGCTGGCCGTACAGCGGCTGCTGCTGCGGGCCGCTCTGCGGGTACCCGCCGCCGGGCTGCTGCCCGTACTGCTGGGGCGGCTGCTGCCGGTTCGGGTCGTAAGGCTGGCCGTACTGCTGCGGGGGCGGCTGCTGGCCCCACTGCGGTTGCTGGGGCGACTGCGGGGGCTGCTGCTGCGGGTAGCCGCCGGGCTGCTGGCCGTACTGGGGCTGCTGCTGCGGCTGGACCCACTGCGTCGGCTGCGAGTCGTAGGGCTGCTGGGGCTGCTGGCCGTACTGCTGCGGGTTGTAGGGCTGCTGTTGCTGCTCCTGCGGCCCGCTCGGCGGGTAGGCGCCGCCCGGCTGTTGCCCGTATTGCGGCTGCTGCCCGTACTGGGGCTGCTGCTGCGGGTCGTTGCCGCCATACGGCGTGCTCATCGTTCGCCTCCGCCTTGATTGCCTGCGGCAGTGACCTCCTCGGGAGGGGTCGCTGCCCACGGTGTCGAGCGCGATCCAACCACAGGTCGGGGCCGAGCACACGCGCCCACGCGCACCCTGTCCGAGCGGTGACCTCGACCTGCCCGCGAACGCCCTGCGGCCGAGGCGCGCGCTTCAGGCAAAACAGTCACGCCGCGCCGGCCGCGACGACGCCGCGGCGCAGGGCGCGCACGGCTTCCGCGGCGGCGGCGCCGACCGGGTCGGCTTTGCCGAGGACGTCGCGGATCTGGTCGAGCAGGTCGATCACCTGGCGTGACCAGCGGACGAAGTCGCCGGCGGACAGTTCCTGGCCGTTGGTCTCGGCGGCGGTGAGGACCTTCTCGAGCGATTCGCCGCGGGCCCACCGGTAGACCGGCCACGCGAAGCCGGCGTCGGGTTCGCGGGTGCGGTCGAGGTGGTGGCGGCGTTCGTCCTCGGTGAGGTCGACCCACAGCTTGGTGGTCTCTTCCCAGGCCTTGGGCACGGAGCCACCGGGCAGGCGCGGCTCCCCCGCCGTGTCGCGGCGGGCCTCGAACACGAGCGTGGACACGACGGCGGCGAGCTCGGCCGCGCCGAGGCCTTCCCACACGCCGTGGCGGATGCACTCGGCGGCCAGCAGGTCGGACTCGCTGTAGAGACGGGCGAGGCGGTGGCCGTGTTCGGTGACGCGGTCTTCGCCGGTGCCGGGGCCGAGGTAGCCGCGTTCGCCGAGCAGCGCGAGGATCCGGTCGAACGCGCGGGCCAGCGAGTGGGTGGTGGCGGCGACCTTGCGTTCGAGCTGCTCGGTTTCGGCCTGCAGGCGCTGGTAGCGCTCGACCCAGCGCAGGTTGGCCTCACGTTCGGCCAGACCGTGGCAGGGGTGGGCGCGCAGGGCGCGCTGCAGGGTGTTGAGCTCCGCGTCGTCGCCCTGGCTCGTGCGTCGCCGCTGGCGCCCGGGCAGGGAGATGCCGGAGTCACGCAGGGCCGAGGCGATGTCACGGCGGGTCTTGGGTGAGCGCAGCTCGATGTGCTTGGGCAGGCGGATGTGGCCGAGCGGCTCGACCGGGGACGGGAAGTCGGCGACCGACAGTGGGCCGGACCAGCGGTCCTCGGTGACGACCACGGGCCGCGGCTCGCGGATCGGATCCAGGCCCGGGTCGACGACCACGGCCAGACCGGCGCGGCGCCCGGCGGGCACGGCGATGACGTCGCCCTTGCGCAGCTTCTCCAGCGATTCCGCGGTGCCGGCGCGGCGGGTGGCGGTGTTCTGCCGGGAGAGGGTCTTCTCGCGGGCGGAGATCTTGGCGCGCAGCTCGACGTATTCGAGCATCTCGTCGAACTCGCCGGTGACCGCGCGGGCGTAGCCGACGAGGGCTTCCTTGTTGCGGTCGATGCGCCGGGAGGTGCCGACCACGGACCGGTCGGCCTGGAACTGGGCGAACGACTGTTCCAGCAGCTCGCGTGCGGAGTCGGCGCCGACCTGGGCGACGAGGTTCACGGCCATGTTGTAGCCGGGCCGGAACGACGAGCGCAGCGGATACGTACGGGTGGAGGCGAGGCCGGCGACCTGCTTCGGGTCGACGCCGGGCTGCCACGCGACGACGGCGTGGCCTTCGACGTCGATGCCGCGGCGCCCGGCGCGGCCGGTCAGCTGCGTGTACTCGCCCGGGGTGAGGTCGACGTGGGCTTCGCCGTTGTACTTGACCAGGCGTTCGAGCACCACGGTGCGGGCGGGCATGTTGATGCCCAGCGCGAGGGTCTCGGTGGCGAACACGGCCTTGACCAGGCCGCGCAGGAACAGTTCCTCGACGGTCTCCTTGAACGCGGGCAGCAGGCCCGCGTGGTGGCCGGCGAAGCCGCGTTCCAGCGCTTCGCGCCACTCCCAGAAACCGAGGACGCTCAGGTCGCCCTCGGGCAGGTCGGCGGTGCGCTCGGCGACGATGCGGCGGATTTCCTCGACCTGCTCGGGCCCGTTGAGCCGCAGCCCGGAGCGCACGCACTGCGCGACGGCGGCGTCGCAGCCGGCGCGGGAGAAGATGAACACGATCGCGGGCAGCAGCCCGGCCGTGTCGAGGCGCTCCACGACGTCGACGCGCGAAGGCGGGCGGAACCGTTGCGGGCGGGGCGCGCCGCGGCGGCCACCGCGGTTGCCGCGCATCGAGGCGGGGGCGAAGCGGCCGAGCTCTTCGGCGCGGCGCAGCAGGCCGGGGTTGATGCTCAGCTCGGCGTTCGGGTCGCCTTCGTCCTGGCCGGCGAACAGGTCCATCAGGCGGTTGCCGATGAGCATGTGCTGCCACAGCGGCACGGGCCGGTGCTCGTCGACGACGACGGTGGTGTCGCCGCGGACCTCGACGAGCCATTCGCCGAACTCCTCGGCGTTGCTCACGGTGGCCGAGAGCCCGACGACGCGGACGTGTTCGGGCAGGTGGAGGATCACTTCCTCCCACACGGCGCCGCGGAAGCGGTCGGCGAGGTAGTGGACCTCGTCCATCACGACGTAGCCGAGCTCGGGGATCGCGGAGCTGCCGGCGTAGAGCATGTTGCGCAGCACCTCGGTGGTCATCACGACCACCTGTGCGTTGCCGTTGATGGAGGTGTCGCCGGTGAGCAGGCCGACGGCGTCGTTGCCGTAGCGGGCGACGAGGTCGGCGTACTTCTGGTTGGACAGCGCCTTGATGGGCGTGGTGTAGAAGCATTTGCGGCCTTCGGCGAGCGCCAGGTGCACGGCGAACTCGCCGACCACGGTCTTGCCGGCGCCGGTGGGCGCGCACACGAGCACGCCGTGGCCGTCTTCGAGAGCCTCGCAGCCGCGGACCTGGAAGTCGTCGAACTCGAACGACACCTCGCCGGCGAAACGCGTCAGCTGGGGGTACTTGGCGCGGCGGCGTGAGACCGCATAGGCCTCGGCCGGGGAAGGTGAAGGGCTAGTGGCCACCCCGTCAGGGTTCCACACGGCACCGACAGTCCGCACGCGGAGTGCCGACCGGTGTGTGGCCGTGCGGTTACGGGGCGACGACGGTGAGCGCGCCGGGCACGCAGGTGGCGGTGACGGGGGTGGTGCCCTGGGATTCACCGTCGGCGTAGGCGGGCCAGCCGGGGCCGGTTCCGGTGTTGCTGCCGGTTTCGATGCTCAGTGTCCGGGTGCGCAGGGTGCGGACGGCGGGGTGGTCGAGGTGGGCGCCGGTGCGCAGGCCGGGCAACAGGCGCAGCAGCTGCAGGCGGCCGGCGGCGCCGATCACGGTGACGTCGAAAAGCCCGTCGTCCGGCGTGGCCTGGGGGCAGATGGGGACGCCGCCGCCGTAGTAGGGGGTGTTGCCGACGGCGACCAGGGTGGCGTCGAGCTCGAGGGTGCCTTCGTCGGTGTGGAGGGTGACGGGGCTGGGGCGGAAGGCGGCGAGCTCGGCGAGGATGGCGACGTCGTAGCGGCGGGGTCCGGAAGGCCAGCGGAGGCTGTTGGCGCGGGCGTTGACGGCGGCGTCGAAGCCGGAGCACAGGACGGTGGCGAACCAGGCGCCGTGCTCCCCGTCGCCGCCGCCTTCCGCACTGCCTTCCGCGCCGCCGAGGCGGCCGAGGTCGAGGGTGCGGCGGGTGCCGGCGCGCAGGGCTTCGGCGAGCTTGCCGGCAGCCGTGAGGGCGTCGGGTGGGGTACCGAGGGCGCGGGCGAAGTCGTTGCCGGTGCCTGACGGCACGAGGCCGAGGGCGACGTCGTGGTCGGCGCAGAACTGCACGCCTTGATGTGCGGCGCCGTCACCGCCGAGGACGATGAGCACGTCGAGGCCTTCGGCGTGCGCGGATCGCATGAGGGCTCGTGATTCCTCGACGCTGGTGGCGGTGAGGACGTCGAGCCGTTCGACGGCGGGGCGCAGCCGGGCGGCCACGGCGTCCGCGATCCGGGCCGCGGCGCCGTGGCCGGAGGCCGGGTGGACGGCGAGTGCCGCGGTGAGCCCCATGCGGTGGTGGTTACGTGATGTCGTCGGTCGACTGGCTGCGCGGCGAGGTTACGGGCTCGTCTTCCTCGACGGTGCTCGGCGTGTAGTCGAACGGCGCGGCTTCGTCGTCGTCGAGCTTGTCCCAGCCCTCGTCTTCGCGGATCTTGTCGCGCTTGCGGTCGTTGAAACGCGTGATCTGGATGGCGATCTCGAACAGCACGGTGAGCGCGGCGGCGAGACCGAGCATGGAGAACGGGTCGGAGCCCGGCGTCGCGAACGCGGCGAACACGAACAGCGCGAACAGGATGCCGCGGCGCCAGCGCTTAAGCTGCTGGTACTTGACGACGCCGACGAGGTTGAGCATCACCACGATGAGCGGGAGCTCGAAGCTGACGCCGAAGATGATCAGCAGCGACAGGATGAACGAGATGTACTTGTCGGCCGTCAGCGCGGTGACGAACTGGTCCTGGCCGAAGCCGGCGAGCAAGGCCAGCGCGTGCGGCACGAGGAAGTAGGCCAGCACGGCACCGGCGGCGAACAGCAACGATGCGAAGCCTACGAAGGTGAGCGCGTACTTGCGCTCCTTCGAGTACAGCCCGGGGGCGATGAAGGCCCAGAACTGGTACAACCAGAACGGCGAGAGGAGCACAGCGCCCGCGGCGACGCCGACCTTCAGGCGGACCATGAAGATCTCGAACGGCTGTGTGGCCAGCAGCCGGCAGCCGGTCTGGTCACCACCCAGCCGCTGCGAGGCCGGGATGGCGCAGTACGGCCCGTTCATGATCTGGCCGAGCGACGGGATCGGGCCGAGGTGCTGTTCGAACCAGATCCAGCCGAAGATGCCGCCGATGACGATGAACAGCAGGGCGAACCCGAGCCGGCGCCGGAACTCATAGACGTGCTCGATGAGTGTCATCGTGCCGTCGGGGTTTCTCCGGCGGCTGCGCCTGCGCCGATTGCTGGGGCGCGCGCCTGTGCCGTTGGCGGCTTCCGCCACTGGTCGTTCCGTTCTCGTCGTAGCCCGCCGGAGCGCGCTGGGTGTTCAGCGCGCTCCGCGGACCGGGGACCGGGTGGGGTGGTCGGGCCTCAGCTGGCGTTCTTTTGCGGCTGCTCGGCCGCCTGCTGCTTCTTCAGCTCGTCGAGCTGGCGCTGGAGGTCGGCGACCTGCTGGTCCTGGGCCGGGGCGGTAGCCTGCGGGAGCTGGCGGGTCTCGACCTGCTCGGCCTCGTCCTTCTGCTCGCCCGTGAGGTCCTTGGTCTCGGCCTTGAAGATCTTCATGGACTTGCCGATGGAGCGGGCGGCGTCCGGAAGCCTCTTGGCCCCGAACAGCAGAACCACGACGAGCACCAGAATGATGATGTGCCACGGCTGCAGCGCGTTCATGGCGGTGGCCTCCTTGTTTCTTTAGTCGTTGCCGATGTTACTGGTTTCCGGTGCGTCGCGGCGCTGAGCCACGGCCACGCGAAGTGCTGCGGACCGGGCGCGGAGGAGTCCGGTCCGGTCCTGGGTGTTCGTAGCCACCATGCTCAGGGTGCGGCGGAACTGGCGCAAGACTCTGATCGTCCGTACTGCCAGGACAATCAGGACGAGCACGCCCGCCGCGAGCACTACGTAAGTGGGCCAGTACGACACGTGGGTTACCTTAACGGCCGTAGGTTGACGGTAGGTGACGGGATCGGGCCACCGCGTCGGCCGCTCGTCGTCGAACCGCGTCAGCCAGTGTGACCGGGCTCTCCACCTGCGCGTCTCCGGCGAGTCCGAGGACCAAACGGACCATCCAGGACTCGTCCGCATAGCGCATCCGGATGCGCAGCCGCCCACCGTCGAGTTCGGCGAGTTCTTCACACGGGTAGTACTCCGCGACCCAGCGCGCGTCGGGGTCGAGCACGAGCTCGGCCTCGCACTGGTCGGGCCGGGCGGAGAACACGCCGTCGGACAGGTCGGTTGGGCGCGCGTGGGCCGGGGGCGCGGCGGGTTCGTCGAGCACGGTCAGCTCGTCGATGCGGTCGAGCCGGAACAGCCGGACGTCCTCGACGCGGCGGCACCAGGCTTCGAGGTAGCCGACGGCCTGCACGATGAGCAGCCGCATCGGGTCCACGGTGCGTTCGGTGATCTGGTCCTTGGACGCGGTGTAGTAGCGCATCCGCAGGGCGCGCCCGGCCTGCAGCGCGGCCGCGACCTCCTCGCGGGTCTTCGCGGCGCGTTTGCCCTCGCGCACGCCGCCGCCGACCACGACACCGGCCGGCTGGGCCTGGCCCGCGGCGTCCTCGATCTTGGCGATCGAGCGGCGCACGGCGTCGCCGTCGACCACGCCGGGGGTGTCGGCGAGCGCGCGCAGGGCCACGAGGAGGGCGGTGGCCTCGCCGCCGGTGAGGCGCAGGGGGCGGCTCATGCCGGCGTCGTGGGTGACGACGATGGTGTCGCCTTCGAAGGACAGGTCGATCAGGTCGCCCGGGCCGTAGCCGGGCAGGCCGCACATCCACAGCAGTTCGAGGTCCTTGCGCAGCTGGCGCGGCGTGACGTCGAAGTCGTGGGCGGCCTCGTCGACGCGCACGCCGGGGCGCGCGAGCAGGTAGGGCACGAGCGCGAGCAGGCGCGGCATGCGTTCGGTGGAGCCGCTCATCGGCCGCTCCCCTGCTCGGCACGGGCGAGGACGGCTTCGAGGCGGTGCTGCACGGATTTGGCGAGCACGTCAGGTTCGAGCACGAGCACGTCGGGTCCCTGAGCGGCGATCCAGTCGGCGGCCGACTCGGGGAAGAACAGGCCGATCTCGATGAGGTCGCCCTCTTCGCCGTCGATCGTGTCGCGGCCGACGACCTCGGCGCGGCGGCGCACGCCGGCGGCCCGCCCGTCCGCGACCCAGAGGCGGGCGGTGGTGACAGGGCTGGATTCCTCGCCGCCGCCGGTGACGGACACGAGCTGCAGCAGGTTCACACCCTCGGGCCGAGTCACTGCCCCCGGCTCGCCGATCGGGGTCACTTTGCCGGTGACGCGGGAAAGCCGGAAGCAGCGGGTCGCGCCGCGGTCGCGGTCGTGCCCGACGACATACCAGCGGGCGCGCCAGGACACGACTCCCCACGGTTCGAGCTCACGCATGCGGCGTTCCGGGGAGCCGACGCGGCGGTACTCGAAGCGCACGGCCTGGCCGCTCTGCACGGCGGCGAGCAGCGGCCCGAACGCCGGCTCGGCGCGCACGCGGGGTTCGATCACGGTGGGTGCCTGGTCGTCGACCTCGACGCCGGCGGCGCGCAGCTTCACGAGCGCGCCCTGGGCCTGCCCGGTCAGCTCGGGCGAGTCCCACAGGCGCACGGCGAGGCCGACGGCGGCCGCTTCGTCGGGGGCCAGATCGATCTCGCCGAGCTCGTAGTCGCGGCGGGCGATGCGGTAGCCCTCGACGGGGTCGAAGGCGGAGTTGCGGCCGGTCTCCAGCGGGATGCCGAGCTCCCGCAGCTCCGTTTTGTCGCGTTCGAACGTGCGGAAGAAGGCCTCGTCGCTGGCCGCGTCGGCGTACCCGGGCACGATTCCGCGAATCCGCTCGGCGGTGAGGTACTGCCGGGTGGACAGCAGGGCGAGCACGAGGTTGACCAGCCGTTCGGCGCGTGCGGTGGACACCCCTACAACCCTAGCTCTCCTCGTCCTCCCCGATCGTGAGGTTCCCCGAACGCGTCGCGGCCCTAGCCTGGAACCATGGCTGAACGTGTACTGCTGGTGACCGGAGCGTCGCGAGGGATCGGGGCGGCGACGGCCAGGCGCGCCGTGGCGGCGGGGTTCCGGGTGGCGCTCGTGGCCCGGAAAGCCGAGGCCGTGGCGCGGTCGAGGCGACGCTGGCGCGGTTCGGGCGGCTGGACGCGGCTTTCGCGAATGCCGGGATCGGCATGGGCGTGTCGTTCTTCGGCGACGGCGGCGCGGAACCCGAACAGTGGCGGGAACTGGTGCTGACGAACGTCTACGGTCCCGCGCTCACGGCCCGTGCCGTGCTGCCGGCGTTGGCGGACACGAGCGGTCATCTCGTGCTGACCGGTTCGGTCGCCGGCCGTTACCCGCGCAAGGGGAGCCTGTACTCGGCGACGAAGTGGGCGGTGAGCGGGCTGGCGGCGGGGATCCGGGAGGAGGCCGTGGGCACCGGCGTGCGGGTGACGCTGGTGCAGCCCGGCATCACCGACACCGACATCCTGACCGACGAGCAGCGGCGCAAGCCGAAGCTCGAGGCCGACGACGTCGCCCGCGCGGTGCTCTACGCCCTGGAGCAGCCGCCGACGGTGGACGTCAACGAGATCATGGTCCGCCCGACCGGGCAGGTCCTTTAACGCTGCAGAAGGGCGACGCGGCCGCCGGTGCCACTCGCCCAGCAGCTGCCCGCGGGCACGCAGTCGACGGTGTCGAAGCTGCCGCTGTCGAACCGCGTCCAGTGGCGGCCGCCGTCGGGGCTGAGGTCGCTACCGCTCGGGCCGACGGCGATGACGGAGCCGCCGAGCCACGCGAGCCCGGAGCGGTAGCCCGCGGGGTAGTGCGCCGGCGTGCGCCACGTACGGCCGCGGTCGGCGCTGAGCGCGACGGCCGGGCCGGGCGCCGTGGGGTTCGCGAAGTCCCCGCCGATCGCGACGCCTTGCCACGGCGTGCGGAACGCGAGCGCGAACACGCCGGCGGACGCGCTGCTGGGCAGGGGGGTGTCTGCGACGGTCCAGTGGCGCCCGGCGTCGCCGGTGTGCAGCACGCGGGCGCGGTCCCCGCCGCCCATCGCGAGCCACGCGTCGAACGGCCCGGAGGTGGCCACGCACTGGCCGCCCGCCGCGAAGCCCGCTTCGCCGGGCAGGGCGGGCGGGAACGCGCTGTCGGGGATCTGCCGCCAGGTACGGCCGCCGTCCGCGGTGGCCTGCACGCGGAACTTCCCGTCGACGGGGTCGCTCATCGCGAGACCGCGCCAGGGGTCGAAGAAGGCGAGGCAGTCGTAGAACGCTTTCGGGTCGGGGTTGGCGAACGTCTGGCGCCAGTGCCGGCCGGCGTCGTCGGTGCGGTAGACGCGCGAGTCCTCCCCGGGGCCGATGGAGAGCACCACGGCGTGGTCGGCGTCGAAGGCCTCGATGTCGCGGAACTCCAGCGTCTCCGTGCCGGGCGGCCCGACGGGGCTCCAGGTACGGCCGCCGTCGGTGGTGCGTAAGACGGTCCCCTGCGTGCCGCTGACCCACGCCACGCGCCCGCTGACGGCCGAAAGCCCCCGGAACTGCGCCGTGACCCCGGTCGGCGTCAGCCGCCACGACGGCAGCCGCTCAGCCGCGCCCGCCAACCCGCCGGCGACCAGCGGCAGCACCGCACCCAGCAGAACCACCAACGCACGCACGACCCGCATGCGGCCGATCTTGCCGCACCCGGACGGCGACTTTCGTCGGGAACGCCGGATCTGCCGACCGCCCTACAGGCCCGAGCCGAGTGCACCGGAAATGCCCGAGGGTCGCCCCGCGTGGTGCGGGGCGACCCTCGACGGCTGCGGTCCTGGCGGGTTACAGCGAGCTGATCAGGCGTTCGACTCGCTCGTCCACCGAGCGGAACGGGTCCTTGCACAGCACGGTGCGCTGGGCCTGGTCGTTGAGCTTGAGGTGGACCCAGTCGACGGTGAAGTCGCGGCCGGCGGCCTGGGCGGCGGCGATGAAGTCGCCGCGGAGCTTCGCGCGGGTGGTCTGGGGCGGGGTGTCCTTCGCGGCTTCGATCTCGCCGTCGTCGGTGACGCGCTTGACCAGGCCCTTGCGCTGCAGCAGGTCGAAGATGCCCCGGCCGCGGCGGATGTCGTGGTAGGCGAGGTCGAGCTGGGCGATGCGGGGGCTGGAGAGGTCCAGGTCGTGCTTCGCGCGGTAGCGCTCGACGAGGCGGTGCTTGATGGCCCAGTCGATCTCGGTGTCGATCTTGGCGAAGTCCTGCTGCTCGACGGCCTCCAGCGCGCGGCCCCACAGCTCGACCACGCGCTCGTTGGCGGGGGTGGAGCCGTTTTCCTTGAGGTGCTGCACGGCGCGCGCGTGGTACTCGCGCTGGATGTCGAGCGCCGACGCCTCGCGGCCGCCGGCGAGGCGGACCTGGCGGCGGCCGGTGAGGTCGTGGCTGATCTCGCGGATCGCCCGGATCGGGTTGTCGAGGGTGAAGTCGCGGAACTGGACGCCGGCCTCGATCATCTCGAGCACCAGGTTCGCCGACCCGATCTTGAGCATCGTGGTGGGCTCGGCCATGTTCGAGTCGCCCACGATCACGTGCAGGCGCCGGTAGCGCTCGGCGTCGGCGTGGGGCTCGTCGCGGGTGTTGATGATGGGACGCGAGCGCGTGGTGGCGCTGGAGACGCCCTCCCAGATGTGCTCCGCGCGCTGAGAGAGGCAGTACACAGCGCCGCGCGGGGTCTGCAGGACCTTGCCCGCGCCGCAGATGAGCTGGCGGGTGACGAGGAAGGGCAGCAGCACGTCGGCGATCCGGGAGAACTCGCCGGCGCGCGTCACGAGGTAGTTCTCGTGACAGCCGTAGGAATTGCCCGCGGAGTCGGTGTTGTTCTTGAACAGGAAGATGTCGCCGCCGATGCCCTCGTCGGCCAGCCGGCGCTCGGCGTCGACCAGCAGGTCCTCGAGGATCCGCTCACCGGCCTTGTCGTGCGTGACCAGTTGCGTGAGGTCGTCGCACTCGGCCGTCGCGTACTCGGGGTGCGAGCCCACGTCGAGGTAGAGCCGGGAGCCGTTGGACAGGAAGACGTTCGACGAGCGTCCCCAGGACACGACCCGCCGGAAGAGATACCGCGCGACCTCGTCGGGCGAGAGCCTGCGCTGACCGTGGAAGGTGCACGTGACCCCGAACTCGGTCTCGATGCCAAAGATCCGCCGCTGCATCTCACCAGAGTAGGCGCTGCACCCCCTTGAGCGGTGCGCCGTTCGGGCGGCGACACGCGGTCGGTACGTTGCGTGGGGTGAGAAATCGCGCGAATCCGGCGACGGAGCAGCGCGACCCACGCCGGACGGAGAAGAGGTCGACAACGGTGTTGCACCAGCTCAGCCGCCCGTTCCGGAAGGTCGGGCGCACCGATCGGGCTCTGATCCGCCACAGTGCGGCCCTGCCGAGGACCCGCGCCGACGATGTTCTCGGCTGGCTTTCCAAATCCGCCAACAAGTCGCGCCTGTGGTGGGTCGTGGCCGCCGCGCTGGCCGCCCGCAAGGGTGCGGCGCGCCGGGGAGCGCTGCGCGGAATGGTCGCCATCGCCGGGGCGAGCGCGGCCGCGAACCTGCTCGGCAAGCCGCTGTTCCCCCGGCGGCGCCCGGCCGAGGACGAGGTGCCCGAGCACCGGCGGCTGCGCAAGCGGCCCACGTCCTCGTCGTTCCCGTCCGGCCACGCCGCCTCGGCCGCCGCGTTCGCCACGGCCGTCGCGATGGAGTCACCGAAGGCCGGGCTCGTCGTCGCACCGCTGGCGGGCGCGGTGGCGTACTCGCGGGTGCACACCGGCGTCCACTGGCCCAGCGACGTCGGCGCCGGCCTGGTGATCGGCGTCGGGGTCGCCGCCCTGACGAGGCACTGGTGGCCGCTGCACCCCGACGTGCCCGCCCGCACCGCGCACACGGCCGAAGCGCCGGAAATGCGCGACGGCGAGGACATGCTGGCCCTGGTCAACCCGCACTCCGGCGTCGACGGCCAGGACCCGACCGAGGACGTGCGCTACGCCTGGCCCAAGGCCACGCTCCTCTACCCCGACCCGCAGCAGGACCTGCGCGACCAGCTCGCAGCCGAGATCGACGCCCGCGGCGGCACCGTGCGCGCGCTGGGCGTGGCCGGTGGTGACGGCACGGTCGCCGCGGTCGCGTCCGTGGCCGCCGAACGCGGCCTGCCGCTCGCGCTCATCCCCGCGGGCACGCTCAACCACTTCGCCCGTGACGTCGGCGTGCGCTCGATGCCCGACGCCGACGCGGCCACCGAAGCCGGCAACGCCGTCGGCATCGACCTCGGCGAGGTCGAGGTCCACGGCGCGGGCGAGCCGGAGCACCGCTGGTTCGTGAACACCGCGAGCCTCGGCGGCTACCCCGAGATGGTCCGGCTGCGCGAGAAGCTGCAGCAGAAGCACCCGAAATGGCCTGCGGCCGCGCTGGCACTCGCCCGCGTGCTGCGCCGCGCGAAACCCCTGCCCATCCTGCTCAACGACGAACCCGCCGACGTCTGGCTGATCTTCGTCGGCAACGGCACCTACTCCCCCAAGGGCTTCGCGCCGTCGCGCCGCCCGGCCCTCGACACCGGCCTGCTCGACGTGCGCTACCTGCGCGCCGACGTGCCGTACTCCCGCGCCCGGTTCCTGCTCGCGATGGTGACCAACAGCCTCAACGCCAGCCACGTCTACCAGCAACTGGACCTGCCGGAGCTGCGCGTGAAGCTGCTCGGCGGCAACCGCCGCGTCGCCACCGACGGCGAGGTCGGGCCACTCGGCAACGAGTTCACCTTCCGCGCCCGCCCCAGCGCCCTGACGATCTACCGCAACCCCGACAACCGGGCTTGACCAGCGCTTTACCCGCTCACAGTGAATCCACAGCGCCTCGTCCCTAGCGTGATCACGTCAGGTGCGGGCGACCCTGCCCGCTTCCGTTCACGGCAGGGAACCCCCTCGTGCGTTTTTCCTCATGCGATGCCACGCGCCCGGCGGTGCGGTCGTGATGCCACAGGCCGCGGTCGACCCGGTACTGCCGCCCGACATCACGGCGCAGGCGCGTGACCTCGGCCCGCTCGAGTCACCGGCGATCTGGCTGACCGCCGCCGGCGCGGCCGTCGCCGTGCTCGCCGTGACCATCGTGCTCGGGCACCACCGGCGCGCCCGCCGCTGGGGAACCGGCGGCGCGGTGGTGCTCTTCCTCCTCGCGGCCGTGACCGCCGTGAACAACTACGTCGGCTACGTCCGCACCCCCGGCGACCTCGGCCGGCTCTTCGAACGCGGCTCCGGCGCGGCCGACGCCGTGGGGATGCTGCTCGACGACGGCGCCGACGAACCCGATGCGCCGGCCGACACCGCCGCCACCGCGCAGCACCACCCCACGGTGGTGAGCACCGGGCAACGCGTCGACGTGCTCAGCCTGCCCGACCCCGCCGACGCCGTGCCCTCGGGCGAGAACTACGTGATCCTGCCGCCCGGCTACGACGACCCGGCCAACGCCGACCACCGCTACCCCGTCGTCTACCTGATCCACGGCTACCCCTACGGCGGCCCGCGCGACTGGCTCACCTCCGGCGCCGCGCCCGACGCGCTGAGAAACCTCGAAGCCGACCACGTGATCGCCCCGATGATCGTGGTCAGCGTCGACCTCACGGCCGGCATGCCCAGCAAGGACTGGGAAGGCCTCGACGTCCCCGGCGGCCCGCAACTCGAGACCTACCTCGCCAAAACCGTCGTCACCGGCGTCGACCACCACTACCGGACCCTCGCCGACCGCCGCCACCGCGCACTCGGCGGCATGTCCGGCGGCGGCTTCGCCGCCCTCAACACCGGCCTGCACCACCTCGACGAGTTCGCCACCCTCGTGATCGCCCTGCCCTACGACGACCTCAACGACTCCATCGGCGTCCTCGACGGCCATCCCTCAGCCATCGCCGCGAACACGCCACGCCACTACCTGCCGACGATGACGTTCACCGCACCGATCTCCGTGCTCCTCGCGGCCGGCACCGGCGCCCCCACCGACGTCACCACGGCCCACCGCATCGCCGACGCGCTGCACCGCCGCGGCCAGGAAGCCGTCGTCCACACCGAACACGGCTTCAACCACACCTGGCACACCGCCCGCGCGACGCTGCCCTACCTCCTGGCCTTCGCCGACCAGAACTTCCGCAGCCCCACGCCGGCGTCCTGAACCAGTCCTGAAACGCCGAGTGGGCCGCCCGGAAACCCGGACGGCCCACTCTCGCACGACTACTTCACTCCTTGGCGGAGTCACCGTTCGAGTCACCCTCGGCCGGCTTCTCGGCGTCGTCCTTCGCCGGCGGCTCGGGCAGCAGCGCGTCCAGCGCCGCCCCCGTCAGCCGGCGGAACGCCCGCCGCGGCCGCGCCCGGTCCAGCACCGCGACCTCGAGCTTGATCTGGTCCGGCTCGGCAACCGCACCGTTGTTGCCGTTCGCCGTCGAAGCGGTCGCCCGCAGGCCCTCGATCGCCGTCGCCAGCGCCGTCGCCAGATCGTGCTCCGGGTCGACGGTGTCCTTCAGCTTCGTGCTGATCGGCTCGGTCTGGCCACCCATCACCACGAACGGTGACTCGTCGAAGATCGACCCGTCGTAGGTCAGCCGGTACAGCTGGTCCTCCGACTGGTTCGCCCCGACCTCGGCGACACACACCTCCACCTCGAACGGCTTCAGCTGCTCGGTGAAGATGCTGCCCAGCGTCGCGGCATACGCGTTCGCCAGCGCCCGGGCGCTCACGTCACGCCGGTCGTACTGGTAGCCCTTCAGGTCCGCGTGCCGGATCCCCGCCACCCGCAGGTTCTCGAACTCCGAGTAGCGGCCCACCGCGGCGAACCCGATCCGGTCGTAGATCTCCGACACCTTGTGCAAGGTCGCCGACGGGTTCTCCGCCACGAACAGCACCCCGCCGGAGTACTTCAGCACCACCACGCTCCGGCCGCGCGCGATGCCCTTGCGCGCCAGCTCGGAACGCTCCCGCATCAGCTGCTCGGGAGAGGCATACAACGGCATCGTCACGGTGTCGGCTCCACGTTCTCCGGTGTACCGGCGGTCGAAGGTTCTGCGTTCGGGAAAGTCACCGGCGATCAGCTCGGCCGGTGGTGCGTGCGCTCGGCGCGGCCGGCCACCACGGCCTCCGCCACCGCCGCCGTCTGCTCCGACGGCAGCTGCACCGCACCGGTCTCGGCGGTGATCGTGACAACGCTCGGGAAGATGCGCCGCACCAGGTCCGGCCCGCCACTCGCCGTGTCGTCGTCCGCGGCGTCGTACAACGACTCCACGGCCGCGCGCACTGCGGCGTCGACATCCGCGTCGGGGTCATACAGCTTCTTCAGCGCCGACTTCGCGAACAGCGAACCCGAACCGACACCCGCGTACCCGGCGTTCTCCTCGTAGCGCCCACCGGCGGCGTCGTACGAGATGATCCGGCCGGCGCGCTTCGCGTCCTCGGCCTCCAGGTCATAGCCCACGAACATCGGCACCACCGCCAGGCCCGCCATCGCCATCTCCAGGTTGGCCTTCACCATCCCGGCCAGCTTGTTCGTCTTGCCGTCCAGCGACAGCGACACACCCTCGATCTTCTCGTAGTGCGCCAGCTCCACCGCGTACAACCGGACCATCTCCACGGCCAGGCCCGCGGTACCCGCGATCCCCACCGCCGAGTACTCGTCCGTGACGTGCACCTTCTCGATGTCCCGGCTCGCGATCAGATTCCCCGACGTCGCCCGCCGGTCACCCGCGATCAGCACACCCCCGGCGAACGTCAGCGCCACGATCGTGGTCCCGTGCGGCACCGCCAGCTCACCCGCCCCGGACGACGGCACCCGCCGCGCCGGCAACAGCTCAGGCGCCTGCGCCCGCACGAAGTCCGCGAACGACGACGAAGCCGGCGAGAAGTACGAAGCAGGCAGGCCGGGTCCCGAAAAACCCGCCCGAGGGAAGGTGTTGTCCATACGTGCTCTTGGTTCCCATCTGTATCGGCTGAAGAAACAACGCTGAGGCCGCGCGCCGAAGCCGTGCAACCCGACACAGTGCCGAGACGAACTCTGCCGCGCAACCCGTCGCCGCGCAGTATGTCGCCCGCACCGCCGAAGTCGTGCAGCGGCACGCCAACCGACAACCGCCCCCGGAAACCCGAGGGCGGCTACCGGCCGCGAACGACTACTCGCCGCCCTTCTGCACGTAGGCGCGAACGAAGTCCTCGGCGTTCTCCTCCAGCACGTCGTCGATCTCGTCGAGGATCGTGTCGACGTCCTCGCCGAGCTTCTCGCGCCGTTCCTGGCCCGCCGCTCCGGTGGCTTCGAACTCCTCGTCGGAGTCTCCACCGCCGTGCTTCTCGATCTTCTCCTGCGCCATATCGCCTCCCGGTGTGGCCGATGATTCCTAGCCTACCCAGCGGCCCCGACATTCGGGGCAACGCCGTGATCCCGATCCGCGGCCCTGTGCCGGTTCGGACTAGTCCGAACCGGTGATCGCCTCGACCAGCTCCTCGGCCGTCGCCGCCGCGTCCAGCAGCTTCCCGACGTGCGCCTTCGTGCCCCGCAGCGGCTCCAGCGTCGGGATCCGCACCAGCGACTCCTTGCCCACGTCGAAGATGACCGAATCCCACGACGCGGCCGCGATCGACGTCGCGTACTTCTCCAGAGCTCGGCCCCGGAAGTACGCCCGGGTGTCCGACGGCGGAGTCGTGATCGCCGCCTGGACCTCCTCCTCCGTGACCAGCCGCTTCATCGACCCACGCGTGACCAACCGGTTGTACAGGCCCTTCGCCAGCCGCACGTCCGAGTACTGCAAGTCCACCAGCCGCAACCGCGGCGCACCCCACGCCAGCTGGTCCCGCTCTCGGTACCCCTCCAGCAGCCGCAGCTTCGCCGGCCAGTCCAGCCGATCCGCGCACTCCTGCGGATCCCGCGTCAGCGCGTCCAGCACCTCGCCCCAGACCCGCAGGACCTCCTTCGACGCCTCGTCCGCACCCGTGCGCTCGAGGTTCGCCGACGCGATCTCGTGGTAGGCGAACTGCAGGTCCAGCCCCGAGAACTTCTTCCCGTTCGCCAGTTCGACCTTCGTCTTCAACGTCGGGTCGTGACTGATCTTGTGCACGGCCCGCACCGGCTCGTCCAGCTTCAGCTCGTCGAACCGGATCCCCGACTCGATGAGGTCCAGGATCAGCGCCGTCGTACCCACCTTCAGGTAGGTCGAGTACTCCGACAGGTTCGCGTCACCGATGATGACGTGCAGCCGCCGGTACTTGTCCGCATCCGCGTGCGGCTCGTCGCGCGTGTTGATGATCCCGCGCTTCAGCGTCGTCTCCAGGCCGACCTCGACCTCGATGTAGTCCGACCGCTGCGACAGCTGAAAACCGGCCTCTTCGCTCTGCTGGCCGATCCCGACCCGCCCCGAGCCCGTCACCACCTGCCGCGACACGAAGAACGGCGTCAACCCGGCGATGATCGCGGTGAACGGCGTCGACCGCGAACACAGGTAGTTCTCGTGCGTGCCGTAACTCGCACCCTTGCCGTCCACGTTGTTCTTGTACAGCTGCAACGGCGGCTGACCCGGCACGGACGCCGCCTTCAGCGCCGCCTCCTCCATCACCCGCTCGCCGGCCTTGTCCCAGATCACCGCGTCCCGCGCGTTCGTGACCTCAGGCGCCGAATACTCCGGGTGCGCGTGGTCCACATACAGGCGCGCGCCGTTGGTCAGAATGACGTTCGCGGCGCCCAGATCCTCCACGTCCGGGTCGTGCCCCGGCCCACCAGGACCCGTCAAGTCGAACCCGCGCGCGTCGCGCAACGGCGACTCCACCTCGTAGTCCCACCGGGCCCGGCGAGCCCGCGGAATGTCAGCAGCCGCCGCGTAGGCGAGCACCACCTGAGTCGAGGTGAGCACCGGGTTCGCCGTGGCGTCCCCAGGCACGGCGATGCCGTACTCGACTTCGGTTCCCATGATCCGACGCATACCACCACCCTACGGGGTAAGGCCGTGCGACGATGCCCCCATGCCAGGCAGTGACGAACTCGTTGCCCTCTATGACCACGCCGGCCACGTCGTCGGCCAGGCACCCCGCTCCCGCGTCCGAGCCCAAGGTCTGTGGCACGCCGCCGGCGTGGTGCTCGTCCGTTCGGGCGACGGCGAATCCGTGTACGTCCACCTCCGCACCGCGGACAAGGACATCTTCCCGTCCACCTGGGACTGCTGGGCCGGCGGTGTCGTCGCCGCGGGCGAAACCCCCGCCGACTGCGCCCGCCGCGAGCTCGCCGAAGAACTCGGCGTCCACGGAGTGGAACCGGAACCCCTGTTCACCAAGATCTACGACCAGGGCACCGTCCACTGCCACAACTTCGCCTACGAAGTCCGCTGGGACGGCCCCATCCACCACCAGGCCGAAGAGATCGCCGAAGGCCGCTGGCTCCCCCTGACCGAACTGCGCGCCTGGGTCGACGACCCCGAAAGCCCCTTCATCCCCGACGGCCGCGAAGGCGTGCAGGAGTGGTTCCGCCGCTACAGCTGAGCAACCAGCTTCGCCACGACCTTCGGCAGCAACCGCTTCGCCGCGTCCGCCGCCCGCGCCGGCGTGCTCGCCACCACGCTCAACGCCGAAACCAGCTCACCCTTCGCCAGCAGCACCGTGCAGGTCGACCCGTCGCACCACGCCCGCTGCTGCGCAACACCCGGCTGCGGCGCGATCGCGAGCACCTGACCGGCACAGTCCGCAGCGGACACCACGTCGGCACCCGACCCACTCGCGTACGCCGTGACTTCGTGCGTGATCCCCGAACCACTCGGGTACACCCAGCTCGCCGACCGCCGCTCCCCCTGAGCCAACCCCGACAAGCACCCCGACGCCTTGCCCGGCCCGGGCGAAACGCCCTCCTCCGCAACGTCCTCATCGGACAGCAACGCGGCCGAAGCCGCCGCAGCGGCCAGAATCCGAGGATCGGGCGCGGCGGACGTGGGAGAACTCGGCGGCGCGGCAGGCGGCGGAGTCACCGGCGCGGACGTCGTCGCGTCGTTCACCGGCGTCGGATCGTCGTAGTACGTCTCGAGATCGTTGGGCCGGTTGCCGCACGCGGTCGTGAGCCCCACCAGCGCTACCGCCGCCACCGCGAGCACCTGCCGATGACGCACCTGCCGCCCCTCCGGAAGAGCCGAGAACCGCGGCCCACCCGCCGGGCGCGCGCTGCAGAGAGGGTAATGCAGCCCCTCAGTCCCACCCGAGGTGGGACCGGTGCCGCCAGTACTCCTCCGGCGTCTCCGCCAGACCCGCCAGCTCGGCCACCTCGTCCGCGGTCAGCGAAACCCGCGTGGCGGCCAGGTTCGCGGCCAGCTGCGCAGTGCTCGACGGACCCACCAGCGCCGCAGAAACCCAGTCGTTCGCCAGGACCGCGGCCACCGCGACCGCGTCCGGACCCACCCCGTGCGCGGCGGCGATGCGCGCGAGCGGCTCGGGCGCCTCCACGACCAGGCGGCCGTTGGCCAGCGTCTCCTTGACCAGCACCCGTTTCCCCGCCGCGCGCGCCTGGGCGAGCGCCCCGCCGACCGACGGCTCCAGAACGTTCCAAGTGGACTGCACCGACGAGAACACGGGCCGCCCCGCCGCTTCCAGCTCGAACGCGCGCCGCACCGCGTCCGCCTGCGCCGGCCCGGACGTGGAGAACCCGACCTCGACGCCCTGATCGGACAATCCTGCCAGCGCGTCGATCAGCGCCGCGTCGGAGAACAACGGACTGTCCACAGTGAGCGAATGCACCTGGTACAGACTCACGTGGTCGGCCAGCAAGGCCCGCGTCTCGGCCCACTGCTCGGCGAACCGCGCCGCCGAGTGCTCCTTGACCTCGTGCACCGGCGCGTCGAGCCGCCACTCGCCGACGTAGCGGTAGCCCCACTTGCTCGACACGGTCACGTCGGTGTGGCCGGTCTCCGCGAGCCAGCTCGCGAGGAAGTCCTCGGCCAGCCCGTAGGAACGCGCGACGTCTACCCAGCGCACGCCCGCCGCGTAGGCCGCGTCGAGCACCTCGTGGGTCGCGGCGCGCATCGCCGGCACGTCCCGTGTCCCCGGCAGCTCCCGGCCCAGGTTGATGTACGCGGGCCGGCCGAGAGCGGCTAGCCCGACCGCGATGCGCTCCATTCGGTGTCCTTGTCTGTGCTGGTTCGGGGTGGTGACACGAATGCGTTGCTGGCCACGGTTTTTGCGACCCAGGCCAGATGTATAGGTCGTTATACAGTTTGTTTGTGTCGGAGGATGGCGAGCCATTGTCCGGAGTTCTGGGCTTGGCGGTGGAGTTTTTCCAGCCGGGCGGCGGGCGCCCGGACGTAGCCCTTGCCGAAGACCGGGGCGATCTGGCGGAGGCTGGCGCCTTCCTCGCGGGCGGCGAGCAGGGCCCAGTCGGACGCGTCGGCACAGGCGGCGGACGCGCGGCGCAACTCCCCCAGCAGGTCGATGAGGTCGTTGGCGTTCAGCTCCCCCGCCTGGACGGCGGCCGCGGTCGTCTCCAGCCAGGTCAGGACGTCGGTTTCGGTGATCGGGGCGCGCGGGCGCGGCGTGTCGTCGGTGCTCACAGCCGTGAAGTATAGGTCGTTATACACCAGACTTGGATGAGATGGCCGATAACCGCTGGTCTCGCGGCGTGGCGAGCCGTTGACTGGCCACGAGTGTGGCAGTCGATCAGGAGGGGCATGACCGGGCAGTTCGGTATCAGTGCGCGATTCGTCGCGCTGGCAGTGGTGTGGGGCGCGAGTTTCCTGTTCTGAGTTGTCTGCCCCGCCTCCGGCAGGGCGGAGCCGGGGCAGACAACACAGTGGCGTTCGGGCAGGTCGGCTTCGCGACCGTGCTGCTCTTACTGCTGGCCCCCCTGGTGGCGACCCAGCCGATGCACCTCAGCGCCGCCGTGGTGGTCAGCATGCTCACGCTGAGCGTGCTGGGAACGAGGATCGCGTACGTGTGGAACACACGCGTAGTAGCGGCCTGGGGCGCGGCACACGCATCGTCGGTGACTTACCTCACACCCGGGGTGGGCGTGGTGCTCGGAATCCTCGCGTCGCACGGGAAACTCTCGCTTCGTCGACGGCAGACCGCGAGCGTGGCCGGAAAGGTGTGAAACGCAGGCGTGGGGCCGCCGGCGAACCGGCGGCCCCACGTCGGGGTACTGCGTTTTCTACAGGTACTGACCCGTGTTCGTGGCGGTGTCGATCGCCCGCCCCGAGTCCTGGTTCTTGCCGGTGACGAGCGTGCGGATGTAGACGATCCGCTCGCCCTTCTTGCCGGAGATCCGGGCCCAGTCGTCCGGGTTCGTGGTGTTCGGCAGATCCTCGTTCTCTGCGAACTCGTCGACGATCGCGTCCAGCAGGTGCTGCACGCGCAAGCCGGGCTGCTGGGTCTCCAGCACCGACTTGATGGCCGATTTCTTCGCCCGGTCCACGATGTTCTGGATCATCGCGCCCGAGTTGAAGTCGCGGAAGTACAGGACTTCCTTGTCCCCGTTGGCGTAGGTCACCTCGAGGAACCGGTTTTCGTCGCTCTCCTCGTACATGCGCTCGACCGTGTGCTGGATCATCGCGTCGAACGTGGCCTTCTGGTCCCCGCCGAACTCCGCCAGGTCGTCGGCGTGGATCGGCAGGCCTTCGGCCAGGTACTTGGAGAAGATGTCCTTCGCGCCTTCGGCGTCCGGACGCTCGATCTTGATCTTCACGTCGAGCCGGCCCGGCCGCAGGATCGCCGGGTCGATCATGTCCTCACGGTTGGAGGCGCCGATGACGATGACGTTCTCCAGCCCTTCCACACCGTCGATCTCCGACAGCAGCTGCGGCACGATCGTGGTCTCCACGTCGGAGGACACGCCCGAACCACGGGTGCGGAAGATGGAATCCATCTCGTCGAAGAACACGATGACGGGAGTGCCCTCGGAGGCCTTCTCCCGAGCCCGCTGGAAGATCAGGCGGATGGACCGCTCGGTCTCACCGACGAACTTGTTGAGCAGCTCGGGGCCCTTGATGTTCAGGAAGTAGGACTTCCCGTCCTCCTTGTCGCCCCGCGCCTGCGCGACCTTCTTGGCCAGGGAGTTGGCCACCGCCTTGGCGATGAGTGTCTTCCCGCAGCCCGGAGGCCCGTAGAGCAGCACACCCTTCGGCGGCCGCAGCTGGTATTCCTGGTAGAGATCGGCGTGCAGGAACGGCAGCTCCACCGCGTCGCGGATCTGCTCGATCTGCCTGCTCAGGCCACCGATGTCCTCGTAGCGGACGTCGGGCACCTCCTCCAGCACCAGGTCCTCGACCTCGGCCTTCGGCACGCGCTCGTACGCGTACCCGACCTTCGTGTCCACGAGCAGCGAGTCGCCAGGCTTGAGCGGCTGCTCGGCCAGCGGTTCGGAGATCAGGACAACCCGCTCCTCGTCCGCGTGCCCCACCACGAGAGCACGGGGCACGCCGCCCTCGTCCTCGGGTGCGAGCACCTCACGCAGTGCGCACACCTCACCGGTGCGCTCGAAATCGCCGCCTTCGACGACGGTGAGTGCCTCGTTGAGACGCAGCGCCTGACCACGGCGCAGCGACGAGATCTCCACGGCCGGCGACACCGAGACCCGCATCTTGCGGCCCGCGGTGAAGACGTCCACCGTGTTGTCCTCGTACGAGGTGACGAAGACCCCATAGCCGCTCGGCGGCTGGGCCAGCCTGTCGACCTCTTCGCGGAGGGCAAGCAGCTGACCACGCGCCTCGCGCAGGGTCTCGACCAGTTTCGTGTTGCGCTCGGTGAGCTGGCTCACCCGTTCGGACGCCTCGGCGAGGCGCTGTTCGAGAACTCGGTTCTGCCGCGGCGAATCGGTGAGTTTGCGACGCAACAGCGCCACTTCCTCCTCGAGAAAACGGATCTGCCGGGCTTGTTGTTCCGCCGTCTGCCCAGCTCCGCCTGTTGCTGAAGGGTCGGCCTCCTCGCGCCGACCTCCGGGAAGGTCATGATGCATCGGGCACCTCCTCGGAGTGCTTTTCATTCCACGGTACCGGCGATCACCGACAATAAAAGGCCTTTCCGCATCACAAGATCGGCGCGTCGCGATTTCCGCACCCGCTCAGCACGGTCGTCACGGATGCGCAAGCGGCCGATTCGGTGCCCGGACACCGGAGGCCGTCACGCCGTGTTCCACCAGGCGAAAGCGAGCACGGTGCAGGTACCCCTCGGCCCCGCCGGCAACCCCGGTTTCGCCGGATTCCGGCCTGAGCGCACGGATCCCGGGCGGCCTGGCTAGCATCCCCCGGGGTTCACCTCACCCGGTGGCCAGGTCGGCACGCGAAGGAACACTAGGGGGCACCACACATGACCTACCCGCCGCAGCAGCCCGGTGGTCACGGCCAGCAGGGCGGTGGCTACGGAGGTTACGGGCAGCAGCCGAATCCCTACGGACAGTCCCAGCAGGGCCCAGGTCAGCCCCCGTCCGGCCCTCAGCCGCAGCCCGGCTACCCCGGCGGGCAGCCCCACGGCGGGCAGCAGCAGCCGGGCACCTGGCCCCCGCAGGGCGGGTACCCGCAGTCCGGTCCGCAGCAGCAGCCGGGCTACCCGGCTCAGCAGCCCCCGCCCTTCGGGCAGCAAGATCCGTACTCCCAGCCGCCGCAGTACGGGCAGCAAGATCCCTACCAGCCGCACGGCGGGCCCCAGCAGTACGGGCAGCAAGATCCGTACCAGCAGGGTGGAACGCAGCAGTTCGGGCAGCCGGAGGGCCACCAGCAGGGCGGTTTCGGCGATCAGTACGGCCAACTGGGTGGTTATCAGTCCTTCGGCGGCTACAACGAGCAGCCTCCGAAGAAAAAGAAGACCGGCCTGATCGTCGGGATCGCCGTCGGCGTGGTGGTCGTGGTGGGTGCCGCGATCGGTCTCGTCATCGGGCTTTCGGGTGACGACAAGGACAAAACCGACACCGCGGCCCCGCCGGCGCCCCCGGCCGTGAGCAGCCCGGGCGGGGGCCTGCCGAACACCGGCGCGCCGACCCAACCCAGCACGAGCACCGGTTCGACCCCGTCGACGGGGTCGGCCTCCGGCAGCAACTCGCCCGCACCCGGCGGGAAACAAAGCGCGCAGGAGCTGTTCCAGGCCGCCGCGGACGACTTCACCAGCGGCGACGGTGCCGCGCTCGCCGGACTGGCCTGCCGCAGCCTCTACAACGGTGGCGCCGTGGACATCCCGACCACCCAGATCCAGCTCACGGGCGCCGCACAGGAGAACGGCAACACTGCGTCCGTGCGGTACAAGGCCACGCAGGGCGCGAAAACGGCGAACGGGACGATGACCTCGAAGCGCGAGGCCGGCGTCTGGTGCCTGGTCGACGCCCAGGCGGACAAGCAGTGAGACCCCGGCGGTGAGTGGCAGACTCACCGCCGGGCTCGTCGTGCTCGGCGCTCTGGTGGCCGGCGCGGTGCTCGGCCTGGTGCTGGTCGCACCGGCCGGGCCCTCACCGCCACCGCCTGCGGCGCCTTCCCAGCCTGCGAGCGTCCCCCCGTTTTCCTTGCCCGCGAGCGACGCGGACGTCGCCGCCACGAACGTGCTCGCCAACGCCATCGTCGACGCCATCAAGCGCGGCGACGCCACGGAGTTCGGCCGGCTCACGTGCGAACCGCAGACTTCCCAGGCTCTGGCCCGACTGCAGTCCCAGTGGGACGCGGCGGGACCGCTCACCGTCACCCTCGCCGGGCCGCCGAACGTGGCCGGGGACTCGGCCGGCGTCACCGTGCACGTGGAAGGCGCGGGCGGGCGCAAGGACACGCCGTTCCCGATGCACCGGGAAAACGGCCGATGGTGCGTGCCGGGCTAGGCCTCAGCCCTTGCCCTTCGCGGGCCGGCGCGACACGCGCGGGGACACCGTGCCGTCGGCGAGCCGGCGCGCGGTGAGCAGGAACGCCGTGTGCGCCACCATCCGGTGGTCCGGCCGCACCGCGAGGCCGACGACGTGCCACGGGCGCATCAGCGTCTCCCACGACTCCGGTTCGGTCCAGCACTGCTGTTCCCGCAACGACTCCGTCACGCGGGAAAGCTGTGTGACGGTCGCCACGTACACCGTGAGGACACCGCCCGGCACGAGGTGCGCGGCGACGTTCGGCAGCTGGTCCCACGGCGCGAGCATGTCGAGCACGACCCGGTCGACCTCGCCGGCGTGCGTAGCCAGGTCCGCGACGGTGAGCGTCCAGTTGTCCGGCTTCTCGCCGAAGAACTTCACGACGTTGCGCTCGGCGTGCTCCGCGTGGTCGTCGCGGATCTCGTAGGAGGACACGTGCCCGGCCGGGCCGACGGCGCGCAGCAGCGAGAGCGTCAGCGCGCCCGAGCCGGCACCGGCTTCGAGCACGCGCGCACCCGGGAAGATGTCGCCCCACATCACGATCTGCGACGCGTCCTTGGGGTAGATCACCTGGGCGCCGCGCGGCATGGACAGCACGTAGTCCGGCAGCAGGGGCCGCAGCGCGAGGTAGTTGCTGCCGCCGGCCGAGGTCACCACGGAGCCCTCAGGGAGCCCGATCAGCTCGTCGTGCGCGAGCGCACCGCGGTGCGTGTGGTACTCGCCGCCCTCGGCGAGCGTGAGGGTGTAGTGCCGGCCCTTCGAGTCCGTCAACTGAACCCGGTCTCCTGCGCGAAACGGTCCGCTGACCGACAACTTCTTCCTCCACCTCACACGCGAAACGCTGGCGTCAGATCCTCGCAGGTCGTCCGCGCGGGTCGCCGGTCGGGTGCACTCTCAGTGAGCGTGGCGGCCGCGCACGAGCGCGGCCCGGAGGTCTTCGCGGCGCAGCACGCCGGCGGGGCGGCCCTCGTCGTCGACCACGAGGAACTGCCACGCGGGGGTTTCGCGCACGCGCTCGGCGATCTCCTCCCCCGGCTCCGAGGCCAGCAGCACCGTTTCGGCACGGATCGGCTCGGCCGCGAGCTCCGCCGGGGCGTGCGGGTGGGTCCCGGCCAGCTGTTCGGCGGCCTGCTCGTCGAGCAGCCCCGCAGCGACCCCGTCGGCGCGCACGAGGACGACCCCGCGGCCGGCCGAGGCGGCGAGCGCGTCGGACACCGGGCTTTCCGCGGGCAGCTGCAGAACGGGGCGGACCAGCGCAGCCAGCTCGAGGCCGTCGGGCCAGCTGCGCCGGGCTTCGGCCGCGAGCTCCGAACGGGCGCCGAGGATCACGAACCAGGCCGTGACCACGCAGACGCCGAGCCGCAGCCAGCGGTCCTCGCTCTGGGTGGCCAGGCCCAACAGTGCCCACACGATCAGGCCCGTCGCGACCACCGCGCCCCCGGCCACTGCGGCGCGCGTGCCCTTGGCGCGCATCCCCGTCGCGGCCCAGACGCCGGCCCGCACAAGGCGGCCGCCGTCGAGCGGCAGCCCGGGGAGCAGGTTGAACACGCCCACCGCGAAGTTCGCCACAGCGCACTCCGCGACCAGCAGCCACACCGCACCGTCCGGCGGAACGGCGAGCATCAGCAGGGCACAGAACCCGCCCAGCACCAGCGAGACCGCCGGCCCGGCCGCGGCCACCAGCCCTTCCTGCCCGGGCCGGCGCGGCGTTCGCGCGACCTCAGACAGCCCACCGAGCAAGAACAGCCGCAGCCGGCGCACGGGAATCCCCAACCGCAGCGCCACGAGGCAGTGCCCCAGCTCGTGCGCGAGCACCGACAGCCCCAGCAACACCGCGAACGCGGCCGCCAGCAGCCACGACGTGGGCGTCGACGCGTCCGGCAGCAGCCGCCCCACCAGCGGCGCGTACAGCACCACGATGATCAGCGACCCGATCCACCACGACGGCGCCAGCAGCACCGGCACCCCGGCCACCCGGAACAGCAGCAGCCCGCCGTCGCCGGGCGTGGCGCGCCGGGACGGCCCGGCACCGTGCTGTCGGGTCGCGGCCATGCGGGCAAGAGTAGGGGTCAAGGTGTGGGAAGGGAGTGACCTGTGTCTTTTGCCCCGCCCACGGCGTGGCGTGCTGTGTTGTCTGCCTCGGCTCCGCCGAGGCGTGCGAGATCGCCTTTGAGCCGGCGTTTCGATCGAGCGGTCTGATCGGCCGGGGGCCGATCGCACCGCTCGATCGAAACGCCGGCGCGATCTCGCTGGTGGGTCGCCTCGACAGCGTGACGAGGGCGGCACTGCGCGGTTGGCAGCCTGCCGAACTCGGCCACTGACCGAGCAGCAACTCCCCTCCCCTCCCCGCCACCCCGACACGCCCGACCATGAACGCCGATTCCCCACCCCGGAAGCCGACCCGCCAGCGAGATCGCGTCGGGGGTTTGTATGGGGGGGGGGGGGCGGGGCCCCGCCGCGGCCGCCGCCCCCCCCCCGAACACCCCAGAAGAAAGGAAATGGGCCCCCGCGCG
>NZ_JBFAHL010000010.1:0-12433 GCF_040654155.1 Amycolatopsis sp. NPDC050768 | reverse complement strand
ACACCCCCCCCCACCACACCCTCTGCCCCTCCCCCCCCCTCCGCGGATGGCGGTGCGATCGGCCGCCAGGCCGATCCGACCGCCCCCATCGAAACACCGACTCAAAGGCGATCTCGCCGCCTCGGCGAAGCCGGGGCCAAAGATTCTGTCGGTGCCCAGCGTTACGCTCTGGCCATGCCCGACACCGCTACGGTCATCACCCCACCGGGAACCGGTGACGCGCCCGTCCGCAGGCGGCCGGCGCTGTCGCCGTCACGTGCCAGCGATTTCAAACAGTGTCCGCTCCTCTACCGATTCCGGGCCGTCGACCGGCTGCCCGAGGTGCCCACGAAGGCCCAGGTGCGCGGGACGCTCGTGCATGCCGTGCTGGAACGGCTGTTCGGTCTGCCCGCGGGTGAGCGCGTGGCGCCGCGGGCGAAGGATCTGCTGGCGCCCACGTGGGCGGAGCTGTCGGCCGCGAGTCCGGAGTGGACCGAGCTGTTCACGGACGCCGAGGAGGGCGAATCCGACAAGTGGCTGGCGTCGGCGGAGAAGCTGCTCGACGCGTATTTCGAGCTGGAGGACCCGCGCCGGCTGGAGCCGGAGGCGTGTGAGCTGCACGTGGAGATCGAGCTGGGCTCGGGGGTGCTGCTGCGCGGGTACATCGACCGAGTGGACGTGGCGCCCACGGGCGAGATCCGCGTGGTGGACTACAAGACCGGGGCCGCGCCGCGTGAGATCGGCGAGGCCAAGGCGATGTTCCAGATGAAGTTCTACGCCGTGGTGCTGTGGCGGCTGCGCGGCATCGTGCCGCGGCAGCTGAAGCTGATGTACCTCACCGACGGCCAGTCGCTCGCCTACACGCCCGACGAAGCGGAGCTGGTGAGGTTCGAGCGCACGCTGGAAGCCATCTGGCAGGCGATCCTCAAGGCGGGCAAGACCGGCGACTTCCGGCCCAACCCGGGCAAGCTGTGCTCGTGGTGCGACCACCAGGCGCACTGCCCGGAGTTCGGCGGCACTCCGCCGGAGTACCCCGGCTGGCCGGAACCCGACGCGGGCGAAGAGACCGCACTGGACCGGGCCGACTGATGGCCGACGCGTTCTACGTCCCGCTCGGCGACGAGCGGTACGCCGCGACCGAGCACACCAGCGGCCCCTGGGCACCCGGCGCGCAGCACTTCGGGCCACCGTCGGCGCTGCTCGCGCGCGGGCTGGAACAGCTCGAAGCGCCGCACCCGGCGCTGATCGCGCGCGTGACCATCGAGATCCTCGGGCCGGCGCCCGTCGCGGAACTGGACCAGCGGTCGTGGATCGAGCGGCCGGGCCGGTCGGTGGAGCTGTTGCAGTCGGAGCTGTCCGCGGGCGGCAAGCTGATCGCCCGGGCCAGCGCGTGGCGGATCGCGACCACCGACACCACGAGCGTCGCGACCGACGCCGGTCCCCTGCTGCCCTCGGCCGAGGTGGGCACGGAGACGACGTTCCCCGCCGACTGGCGCGGCGGTTACCTCAACGCCGTCGAGTGGCGGGCCGTGCGCGGCAGCATCTCGGCACCGGGCCCGGCCGCGGTGTGGGGCCGGCAGCGGATCCCGCTCGTCGACGGCGAGGAGCCCACCGGGTTGCAGCGGCTGTTCGCGGTCGCGGACTCGGCCAACGGCGTGTCCCACTTCCTGCCCACCGACGACTGGTGGTTCATCAACTCGGAGCTCACGGTCCACCTGCGCCGGGCGCCGGAGGGCGAGTGGATCGGGCTTGACGCCGTGACCCTGGTCGGCCCGCACGGCGTCGGCACCGCCACGAGTACTCTGCACGACGGCTCCGGTCCGATCGGCACCGGCGCGCAGGCTCTGCTCGTCCGGCCGCGACAGGCCCAAAACGGATAACCGCGCGCCCGCGCCCCAGATCCAATAACCTTCGCGGAAAGACCGACAAGGGAGCGCTCCGGCATGCAGATCACCTCGGTGGTCAACCAGAAAGGCGGGGTCGGCAAGACCTCACTCAGCGTGGGCGCGGCCGCGGCGTTGGCCGAACGCGGCCGGCGCGTGCTGCTGATCGACCTCGACCCGCAGGGGCACGCGACGACCGAGATGCTCGGCCTGGCTGAGGCGTCCGGTGACACACCCACGCTCGCGAAGGCGCTCACGAAGCTCTGGAAGGGCCCGATCGAGGAGCTCGCGGTGCCGCACCCGCGCAGCAACCTCGGCCGCGGCGGCGCGTTCGACGTGATCCCGACGTCGCCGGGCATGTTCGACCTGATCCGCCGGCTGGACTCGTTCCGCGTGCCGGGCTGGCAGCTCGCGCGCGTGATCCAGTTCGCGAACTACGACCACGTGGTCATCGACTGCCCGCCCGCGCTCGACGTGCTGACCAACAACGCACTCGCGGCGTCACACGGAATCCTGGTGCCGGTGCAGCCGGACAAAACGAGCATCCGCGCGCTGCGGCTGCTCGGCGACCAGGTGCGCTACGTGGAACAGACCACCGGCCGCACGCCGATCGCGTGGTACGGGATCGTGCCCGGGCTCTACCGCCGCCCGATCTCCCACTACGCGGCCGCCGCGCTACAGGAGATGCACAGCTTCGGCGTCCCGATGCTCTCGCACGTACCGCTCGGCGTCGTGATGAACGAGGCCGCGGCCAACGGCGTTCCCGTCACCACGTACGCCCCGGAAACCCTGCAGGCCCTGTCGTTCCGCGAGATCGCCGAAACCCTCGACGGCTACCTGGCCCAGAACCCCGGCCCCACCGAAGTCCCGGCCGACGACGAGTTCGTCTTCGAGGACTTCATCTCCGAAGTCGCGATGACCCGCAACGCCAACGACAACGGCGCCCGCAAAAAGCTCTACGACTTGATGCCCAAACGCCCTACCCGGCCGAGGTAGCTGTCTGTCCTTATCGGACGGTCAGCTCAAAGGCGAACCGCTGGGTGACCACAGCGCGAGATCGCGCCGGCGTTTGAATCGAGCGATGCGATCGGCCCCCGGCCGATCAGATCGCTCGATTCAAACGCCGGCTCAAAGGCGATCTCGCACGCCTCGGCGGAGCCGAGGCAGAAAACACAGCTTTGACTACAACCGGCAGGAGCGGATGTCCGAGGCGAGGATCGCCTTGGCGCCCACTTCGGCGAGTTCGTCCATGATCTGGTTGACCTTCTTGCGCGGCACCATCGCGCGCACGGCGACCCAGTCCTCGTCGGCCAGCGGGGCGACCGTCGGCGACTCCAGGCCCGGGGTGATGGCGATGGCCTGCTCCAGCAGCGTGCGCGGGCAGTCGTAGTCGAGCATCATGTACTGCTGCGCGAACACGACACCCCGCAGCCGCGCTGCCAGCTGGCTCTTCGCCTTCGCCGAGTCGCTGCCCGCGCGCTGCAGCAGCACGGCCTCCGACACGCAGATCGGGTCGCCGAAGGCCACCAGGTTGTGCTGGCGCAGCGAGCGACCGGACTCGACCACGTCCGCGATCGCATCGGCGACGCCGAGCTGGATCGAGATCTCCACGGCGCCGTCGAGGCGGATCACCTCGGCCTCCACGCCGTGGCGGGCCAGGTCCTCACGTACGAGCCGCGGGTACGAGGTCGCGAGACGCTTGCCCTGCAGGTCGGCCGGCTTCCAGTCCTGGCCCGCCGGGGCGGCGTAGCGGAAGGTGGACCCGCCGAAGCCGAGCGCGAGCATCTCCTCGACCGGCGCGCCCGAGTCGAGCGCGAGGTCGCGGCCGGTGATGCCGAGGTCCAGCTCGCCGGAGCCGACGTAGATCGCGATGTCCTTGGGGCGCAGGAAGAAGAACTCGACCTCGTTGACCTGGTCGAGCACGGTCAGGTCCTTCGAGTCATGTCGCTTGCGGTAGCCCGCCTCGGAAAGCATCTCGGCCGCCGCCGCGGCGAGGGCTCCCTTGTTAGGCACGGCAACACGCAGCATGTGACTCTCTCCTCGATCTCCGGTGCGCGAACGCGTCACAGGTAGCGGTAAACGTCCTCGGTCGAGATCCCCCGGCCGAGCATGAGTACCTGGACCCGGTACAGCAGTTGCGAGATCTCCTCCGCGAGGCGGTCGTCGGACTCGTGCTCGGCGGCGATCCACACCTCGCCGGCTTCCTCGAGCACCTTCTTGCCCTGTGCGTGCACCCCGTCGTCGAGGGCGACGACGGTGCCGGACCCGTCGGGACGGGTGCGGGCGCGCTCGGCAAGCTCCGCGAACAGCTCATCGAAGGTCTTCACGGTCTGCAGATCCTTCCATCCCGCACGGGCGGGCGCTGCCCCGGGTGACCCCGATGCCGCAAGGGTCACACTCGCGGCAGCAACGCGGCCAGCGCGGCCACGTCGACGCCCGCGAGCGACTCGCGGAACACCCGCCCCGGCCCCGCCGGAACCTCCACGTCGTTCGGGACCACGAGCACCGAGCAGCCGGCGCTCTCGGCCGACTCCGCGCCCGGCGGCGAGTCCTCCACCGCGACGCACCGCTCCGGCGGCACGCCGAGCAGCTCGGCGGCCTTGAGGTACGGCCTCGGGTGCGGCTTGTTCAGCCCGTCGACCTCGTCACCGCACACCGTGACGTCGAAGAACTCGCGGCCGATCGTCTGCAGCGCCAGCTCCGTCAGCGCGCGCTCGGTCGACGTGACCAGCGCCGAAGGGATGCCGGCGGCCTTCACCGCGGCCAGCGCCTCGCGCGCGCCCGGGCGCCACGGCAGCGCGTCGTCGAACAGGCCCGCCGTGCGCCGTCGGATCCACGCGCCGGTCTCGGCGACCGACTCCGGCGTGACCTCCCGCGCGGTCACCTCCAGCAGGTAGGTGGCCGTGGCGTCCATGTTGGACCCCACGAGCGTCATCCGCTGCTCCTCGGACAGCCTGCCACCGAGCGCTTCCGCGCACTCGTACAGCGCGACGTCCCAGAGCTTCTCGGAATCGACGAGCGTGCCGTCCATGTCCCACAGGACGGCGCCCAGTCCGTCCGAAGAGGACGGTGCAGTCACGGTTTCTCCTTGTCGGTGCGTCGGCGGGTGGACGGACGGCCGCGGCGCACCCGCACGAATCCGCCCCGAAAGAGTGGGCTTGCCTCGTGCCGGCGGCGGCCCCGGACCGTCCACCGGGGGGACCGGGCACGACGGCGGGCCGGATCGTCTCCAGTATCCCATCCGCATCGCGCCGCCGGGCGGGGGCGCCGCGCACCGTCCACAAGGCGCTGAGCTGCGGCTCCCCGGCGTGTCCCGCACACCGGTACCCGGGCGCCGCGCGCGGGCGGCGGTGGTGACGGCGCGCGGTCGGACATGCTGCACAGGTTACGGGCGAAGGGTCGTAGGCTGGGAAGGTGAGTGAGCCAGTCGACGAGACCCAGCGACCCGGAGACCCGGATCGCGCCCGCCCGGAATCGAAGCGCCCCCTGATGGTGGTGGCCTTCGAAGGCTGGAACGACGCTGGCGACGCGGCCAGCCGCGCGATCGAGCATCTGCAGCTCAACTGGGACGCCACCCCGCTGGCGGAGCTGGAGCCGGACGACTACTACGACTTCCAGGTCAGCAGGCCGACCATCAGCATGGTCGACGGCGTGACCCGGCAGGTGGAGTGGCCGACCACGCGCCTGTCCATCTGCCGGCCCGAGGGGCTCGACCGCGACGTGGTGCTGGTGCAGGGCCCCGAGCCGAACATGCGCTGGCGCGCGTTCTGCGCGGAGCTGCTGGAGCACATCATGCAGCTCGACGTGGACACCGTCGTCGCGCTGGGCGCGCTGCTGGCCGACACCGCGCACACGCGGCCCGTCCCGGTCACCGGGACCGCCTACGACAAGGACACCGCCAGCCGGTTCCGCCTCGAGCTGAACAACTACCAGGGGCCGACCGGGATAGTGGGCGTGCTGCAGGACTACTGCGTGCAGGCCGGCATCCCCGCCGTGTCGATCTGGGCGGCGGTGCCGCACTACGTGTCGCACCCGCCGTCCCCGAAGGCGACCCTGGCGCTGCTGCACAAGCTCGAGGATGTCCTCGACGTCGAGATCCCGCTGGGCGCGCTGCCCGAGCAGTCCGAGGAGTGGCAGCGGACCGTCAGCGAGATGGCCGACGAGGACGAGGAGATCAGCGAGTACGTCCGCAGCCTCGAAGAACGCGGCGACGCGGAAACCGACTTCACCATGGAGGAGGTCTCCGGCGACAAGATCGCGGCCGAGTTCGAGCGCTACCTGCGCCGGCGCCGCCCGGGCCAGGAGGGCGGGGGCTTCGGCCTCCGCTGAGCCGCTACCCAGCCGGAATGGCCCCTGCCGCACTCGCGGCGGGGGCCTTTCCCGTCTCCGGGCTCGGCTCAGCGACGCCAGCGGGCCGCGAACGCACGGGCCGGATTCGAGACCAGCATCGCCTGCACGATGTCGTCGCCCAGGGCTCGGACGAGCCGGGGCCGCAGCGTCGTGAGCAGGTACGGGATGCCGGGGCCGCCGCCGGAGGACAGCCGGGCCGCGGCGGTGGTCGTGTCGCCGCCGAGGAGCAGCTGGCCGGTGTGACCGGAGGTCGCGAGCTCGAACAGCAGGTCGGCCAGGCGCCAGTCGGTGGCGTGGTTGGCGCGCGACGGGCCGTCGAAACCCAGGAAGACGCCGGTGTCGGCGACCTCTCGCAGCACACGCAGGTCGGGGTTGCGGTTGAGGTGGCCCAGGATCACGCGCGACGGCGGCACGGCCAGCTCGCCGCACAGCAGGTCGGCGACCTCCCGGGCCGCGGTGCCCAGCTCCAGGTGCACGGCGATCGGCGCGCCCGTTTCCTGATGGGCCTGCGCGGCGGCGACCATCGTCCAGCGGGCGTGCCGGTCGACGACGTGGAACGCGCCCGCGACCTTGATCAGGCCCGCGCGAGGTCCGGTGCGGTCGGCGTCCGGGTCGTCGCCCGCGGGGATGCCGTCGAGGAGGTCGGCCACGAAGATCTCGGCCAGCCGGTCGGCGACGCGGTCGAGGACGTCGGCCGGGTAGTGCTCGGCGCGGTGGAAGCCCGTCGCGGCGACGACGTGCACGCCGGTCGCCTGCGAAAGCGCGGCGAGGTCGGCCGCGCGGCGGTTCAGGCCGAACGGCGTCCACTGGACCACCGTGCGCCCGCCCGCGGCCGCGAACGCCCGCAGTTCGGCCTCGGCGGCCGCCACGTCGTCGAGCTCCTGCCCGGCGAGCTGCCGGGAGGCGAAGAACAGGTGGTCGTGGGCGTCGCACACCTCGAGTGACGAGGGCGCGACGTCGCCGAGGACGGTGCGAATCCGGGGTTCGCCGGTCACGCAGTCAGCAGCTTCCGTAGCGGCACGGCCCCGCGGGCGCGGCGGCTCCACTCGCGCGGGTAGCCGAGCGAGACCTCCTCGAACCGCACGCCGTCGGCCGACGTCGTGCGCGGGATGTGCAGGTGGCCGTACACGGCGAGCTCGGCGCGGTAGCGCAGGTGCCAGTCCTCGGTCTCCGTGGTGCCGCACCACAGCGCGAAGTCCGGGTAGTGCAGCGGCGCGGTCGGGTGGCGGTGCAGCGGCCAGTGCGACACGAGGATCGTGCCGTGCTCGGCCGGGATGGCGTCGAGGCGGTCGGTGCTGACCTTCAGGCGCTCGGCGCACCAGGCCTGGCGGCTCGGGAACGGGTCGGGGTGCAGGAAGTACTCGTCCGTGCAGACCACGCCGGCCTCGCGTGCCTGCGCGAGCGCCTCCTCGATCGTCTTGCCCGCGGCGGCCGGGGTACGCCAGCTGTAGTCGTAGAGCACGAACAACGGCGCGATCGTCAGCGGCCTGGCGCCGTGCTCCCACACGGGGAACTCGTCCTCGGGAGTCAGCACGTCGATCTCCCGGCACTGCTCCACGAGGAACTCGTAGCGGGCCTGGCCGCGCAGCTGCGACTCGTCCTTCGGCGTGGTCCACAGCTCGTGGTTGCCCGGCACCCAGACGACCTTGGCGAACCGCTCGCGCAGGGTGGCGAGCGTGTCGCGGATGACGGACGAGCGTTCGGCGACGTCACCGACCACGAGCAGCCAGTCTTCCGGCGAATCCGGCACGACACGGTCGAGGATCGGCCCGTTGCCCTCGTGGGTCACGTGGAGGTCGCTGGTGGCGAAGAGAGACGGCACTCCTCCACCGTAGCCATTTCCCGACCGGCAGATCGCCAGAACCGCCCCTTACGCCACCCCAGCAGCACCAGCCCGGCCACCACGTAGACGCCGGCCTGCACGTCGAGCAGCACCGCCGGGCCGGTCACGGCCACCAGCGCCCCGGCGAGCAGCGACCCTGCGGCCTGGGCCGCCGCGACCACAGCGAACACCGTGCTCAGCACCCGGCCGGCACGCTCGGGCGCCGCCGCGCTCTGGACGTGCGCCAGCAGGCCGGCGCCCGTGAGCACCGCGGGTCCGCCGGCCACCGCGAACAGGCCCACGTAGATCCCCAGCGCCGTCGTGAGGGCTGCCGTATTCCAGATCAACGCCGACACCAGACCGGTCGCCAGCGAGCCCCACGCGAGCAGCGAAGCGCCCGCCACGCGCCGGGCGAGCGTCGCCACACCGAAGCCCGCCGCCAGCCCGCCGATCGCCTGCACGCCGCGCAGCAGCCCCGCGTCGGCCTCGCTGCCGCCGAGCACGTCCAGCACGAAGACCACGAACAGCACCAGGAACATCCCCTGGGCCACGGACACGAGCACCGTCGCGATCCCGGTGGCCCGCAGCCGCGGGTCCCGCGTGAGCTCTCTCAGCCCGGCCAGCCACGCGCCGACGACGGTTTCCCGGCGTGGCTGACGGACGCGTGGCGCCGCCGGACCCGGGAACGGACGCGCGAGCAGCAGCGCCGCGACGGCGAGCGCGCCGAGGTACCCGAGCACCACGCGGTCCAGCCCGCCCCAGCCGAGCAGCGCGCCACCGGCCCAGCCGCCCGCGAGCCGGGCGACGCTGCCGTTCACGCTCATCAGGCCGTTGGCGCCCGTCACCTCGGCGACGCCGACCAGCTCCGGCACCAGCGCGTTGCGCGCCGGTTCGAACACCGACGCCAGCCCGGCCTGCGCGGCCGTCACCAGGTACACGAGCGCGACGGGGATGCCGTCTCCTGCGAGCAGCGGCAGCGCGACCGCTGCTTGGCCGACGCACACCACGGCGAGCACGGCCCGGCGGTCCCACCGGTCCGCGACGACCCCGGCGACCGGGCTCAGCAGCACCGCGGGCAGCAGGCCGAGCACGACGCTCAGCGCCGTCGTCGCGGCCGAGCCGGTGGTCGCGAACAGGAACACCGGCAGTGCGACCTGCAGCATCCACTCGGCGGACTCGCCGAAGAACGCGGCCAGCCAGAGCCGCACGAACGCGGGCACGCCCAGCAGCTGTCTCACGACACCGGCTCCCCGTCTGGCCCGAGCCGCAGGAACGCGCGCAGGCCGACGTGCACCGCCAGCGCGTCTTCCGGCGTGTCTTCGCGGATGGCGCCGACGTACGGGCGGACCAGCGCGTCAACCGCCTGTAGCAGCCGGTCGAGCTCCGCCGGCGTGACCTGCAGCGTGTACGAGCTGAAGCCGCCCACCGCGCGCCAGGCCGGGTCGAGCGTTTCGAGGGAGTCCAGGTAGCGCCGCGTGAGGTCCTGTTCCTCCGCGAGCTGCGTGCCCACCACGGCCAGCTGCGCCCGGTTGAACGCCGGGTCGTCCCCCGGGTCGCCGAGGTCGAGGCCGACCTGCAGGGCGCGCCACGGCCGCTCGCGTCCGTCGGTGGCGTCGGCGCGTTCCACGAGGCCGTGCTGCGCGAGCCGGCGCAGGTGCCAGCTGCAGTTGGACGCGGTGGAGCCGACCGCGTCGGCGCATTCGCTGGCCGTGCGGGGCCCGACGGCCATCAGGTGGTGCAGCAGCGCCGAACGCAGGGGGTGCGCCAGCGCACGCAGCAGCTCGGCGTCGTCGATGCGTTTGCGCGGCGGCAGCTCGGCCATCGGTCCTCCGGCTCTGCGACTTCAAATCCTGAAGGGTTTCTTTCGAAACTTCCCTTTCAGAGTTGCAGCCGCCCGACCTGCTGTCAACGGGCTTCGCTACCATCACGGACAGTTACTGCTCCGCGCAGTCGTTGTGTCCGCCAGCCACTCCCGCGCCGAGGACGGTCTGTTGCCCCACCAGCGAGAACTCGCCACTGCCGCCGCACTGGCACTCCCCCGGTTCGTGAGCGCCACGGTCCGCTTCCACACCGCAGTCGCCGACCGGCTCGGCGTGACACCGGCCGAGCTGCACTGCCTGCAGCTCGTGCACAGCGGCGCCACCGACTCCCCCACGCAGCTGGCGCAGCTGCTCGGGATGACCACCGGCGCGTTCACGCGGATGCTCGACCGGATGGAGCGCGCCCGGCTCGTGGAGCGCGCGCCCGACCCCGCGGACCGCCGGCGGCTGCGCGTGCGGGCGCTGCCCGACCGCATGGCGGAGCTGACCGAGCTCTACGCCCCGCTCGCCCAGCGTCTCGGCGAACGCCTGGCCGGGTTCGACCGCCGTCAGCTCACCGCCCTGGTGTCGTTCCTGACCGAGGGCGAGTCGGCCGCGGACCTGGCCACACAGCAGGTCGACGAGGCCGCGCGGCAGCCTCGCGAAATTCGGGGTTGACTAACCCTACTGGTGTTGCGTTAACCTCTTCCCATCATGGACAACTGAGCCCAGCCCTTTCCCGCACCGAGGCAGCTTCCGGTCGAGCACCGCTCCCGCGAGCCACGAGTCCCGTCGGGGAACCCGCTTTACCCACCAGGGCCGGTGATCCCCCATGTCTTTGTCCCTCAAAGCCACCGACGTCGTGTTCGGCTACGGCGCCAGGACCGTCCTCGACGGCGTCTCGCTCACCGCGTCGGCCGGGCGCCGCCTCGGGCTCGTCGGCGAGAACGGCACCGGCAAGTCCACGCTGCTGCGCCTGCTCGCGGGCTTCGAACAGCCGCGCTCGGGCGAGATCGTCCGCGGCGACGACGTCGGCTTTCTGTTGCAGGAGCTGCCGTTCCCGGCGTCGGCGACCTTCGGTGACGTCCTCGACCACGCGCTGGCCGACATCCGCTCGGCCGCCGCTCGGCTCGACGCGCTCACCGCGGCGATGACCGACCAGCCCGACGACGCGGGCGTACTCGACGAGTACGGGAAGCTCCTGGAGTGGGCACAGGCCCACGACCTCTGGGACGCCGACCGCCGCGCCGAGCTGGTGTGCGACGGGCTGGGCCTCGGCGCGCTCGGGCGCGACCGGCTCCTCGGCGAGATGTCGGGCGGGCAGCGGTCCCGGCTCGGGCTGGCGGCACTGCTGATCCGCCGTCCCGCCACGATGCTGCTCGACGAGCCGACCAACCACCTCGACGACACCGCGATGGAGTTCCTGGAGCACCACCTCGCGGAGCTGTCCGGCATCGTCGTGCTGTCCTCGCACGACCGCGTGTTCCTCGACGCGGTGTGCACCGACATCGTCGACCTCGACCCGGCGCCGGCCGACCGGCTCGTGGGCGGGGCGACGCGCTACGGCGGCACCTACAGCGACTACCTCGACCAGAAGCGGGCCGAACGCGCGCGCTGGGAGCAGCGCTACACCGAGGAACAGGACGAGCTGAAGGAGCTGCGGGAGTCCGTCGCGGTCACGGCGCGGCGGGTCGCGCACAACCGCGCGCAGCCCGACGGCGACAAGAACCTCTACAACTTCAAGGGAGGCCGGGTGCAGAAACAGGTGTCCCGGCGCGTCCGCAACGCCCAGGCGCGGCTCGACGAGCTAGAACACGACCAGGTGCGCAAACCCCCTGCGCCACTGCAGTTCCGCGCGCGCCTCACGGCCGCCGCGTCCGGCGAAGGACCGGCGATCACGGTGCGGGACCTGGACGTGCCTGGCCGGTTGACCCTCGACCGGCTCGACGTGAACGGCTCGGCACGCCTGCTCGTGACCGGCGGCAACGGTGCAGGCAAGTCCACGCTCCTGTCGGTGCTGGCGGGCCGGCTGGCACCCTCGCGCGGGTCCGTCCACTTCGGACCCGGGCTGCGCGTGGGGTTGCTGGAGCAGGACGTTGTGTACCCTGATCCGGAGCGCGTGGCCCACGAGGTCTACCGCGCCGCGCTCGGGGACGACGCGCCGCCGTTGTCCCGCCTGGGTTTGCTGTCTTCGCGGGACCTCGGCCGGCCCGTCGGCGAGCTGTCCGTGGGCCAGCGGCGGCGGCTCGCGCTCGCGGTCCTGCTCGCGGACCCGCCGGACGTGCTGCTCCTCGACGAGCCGACCAACCACATCTCGCTCACCCTCGCCGAGGAGCTCTTCGCAGCACTGCACGCCGCTCCGGGCGCCGTCGTCATCGCCTCTCATGATCGCTGGCTGCGCCGCCGCTGGCCCGGCAACCACCTGGACCTGACGGCAACCTAACCCGCGACTGTATAGGTCGTTATACAACACAGGACGCCCCGAGCCGAACGCGCGCTTCAAGGTGCCCCGGCTTCGGCGACCACAGCGCGAGATCGCGCCGGCGTCTCGATCGAGCGGTGCGATCGGCCCCCGGCCGATCAGACCGCTCGATCGAGAC
>NZ_JBFAHL010000009.1:0-378542 GCF_040654155.1 Amycolatopsis sp. NPDC050768 | reverse complement strand
CCTGGCTCGAGCACTACAACACTCAACGCCGCCACAGCGCACTCGGCGGACACCCACCCACCAGCCGACTGCCACCAACCTAATGGCCAAATACATCTAGGGCTGGTCCTCCTCCGGCAGCATCGCCTGCACGTCGAGCCGGCTCGGGAGCAGGCCCGAGGTGTGCATGAGGTCGGCCACGCGCTGCAGCCGGATGCCCGACAGCGTGGTCGGGTAGGTGCCCAGCGAGATCAGCGCCGCCGTGGTCGGGTCGATGTCGGAGAACGTGGGCAGCGCGTCGCGGACGATCGCCGGGTCGGCGGCCGTCTGCTGCGCCTGCATGAGCACGCGCCGGAAGACGGCCAGCGTGCGCGGGTTGTCGCGTGCGAACGCGCCGGTCGTCGCGTAGCCCGAAGCCGGGAAGTCGAGGGTGGCGCCACTGGACCCGTCGGCGAGGATCTGCGCGCCGAGCTCCTTCTCCGCCCGGGTGATGTACGGCTCCACCATCAGCGCCGCGTCGGCGTCGCCGGCCTGCAGCGAGTCGGGCATCCGGTCGAACGGCTCGGGCACGAAGTGGATCTTCGCCGCGTCGACGCCGGCAGTCGCGAGCACGGAACGAGCGGTGAGCGCGCCGATGTCGTCGAGGTCGTCCACGGCGATCTTCGGCGACTTCTTCGCCGTCGGCTCGGTGTAGTCGGAGTTCGGCAGCGTCACCAGCGCGATCGTGTTGTTGCCCGACGTGTACGCCTCGCCTTGCAGCTGCAACGCGGTTCCGGCGTTGGCGGCGCGGAAGAGAGACACGTCGCTGGCGAACGTCACGTCCAGCTGCCCGGAGCTGAGTTTCGCCAGGCCGTCCTGGGTCCCGAGGTCCACGAGCGTCACGTTCAGCCCGGCCTCGCGGAACTTCCCGGCGGCCGCCGCGATGCGCAGCGGCGCGGTGTCGATCGGCCCGCCGACGCCCACGCGCAGAGTGGTCCGCTCCAATGGCGCCGGCGCCGCCGCGTCACCGGAATCGAACAGCGAGCAGCCGCTGATGGCCAGCAAGACCGCCACCAGCGGCAACACCAGTGCACGCACGTTCATCCGCTCTCACCTACCGGGAGAATCTCGGCATCACGCTGGATCGTATGGGCCGCTGCCCATACGATCCCCGACAGGGCCGTGACCCCGCCAGTGCGGCTTCCCGATCCGATCGAGCCAAGTTACTGCCGAGTAGACTCGATTCGGACACCCTCGATGTCGTCCGCGGATGAGGTGCCGCGGTGGAAAAGGAAGCTAGGTGAGCCGTCGCGACCAGCGTCCCCGAACGGGCGACGCGACGGATCCCGCTGCCGCCAGACAGGTCGGGGGCCGCTGGCGCCTTCGCAACTGGCACCTGCGGACCAAGCTCTTCGTCGTCCTGCTCATCCCCGCGCTCGCCGTGATCGGGCTGGTGGGCCTGCGCGTGAGCACGGACCTGCGCGACGCCCAGCAGCTCGCCGAGTTCGCCGCCCGCGGCCGCGTGGACAGCACCGTGGCCGAGGTCCTGCACCAGCTGCAGCGCGAGCGCGACGTCACGGTGCGGTTCGTCGCCGGCAACCGCCAGGGCGCCACCACCGACCTCACGGGCCAGCGCACGCGCGTGGACCAAGCGATCGGCACGTTCGAGAAGACGCTCGTCGACAGCAAGCCGCGCCTCGACGCCGTGGCCGCCAGCAGCCTGCAGCAGAGCGACGACCGGCTGCGCGTGCTCAGCGGCCTGCGCTACTCCGCCGAACACTCCGCGTTCCCCGCCGACGCCGTGCTCCGCTCCTACAGCGAACTGATCTCCGGCCTGCTCGACATCAGCGACATGGCCGCCGCCGACGTGTCCGATCCCGATCTCGCCCGGCTTCGCCTGGCCGGCAACGCCCTCGCGCGGATCAAGGACCAGATGTCGGTCAAGCGCGCGATCATGTCCGAGGCGCTCGCCGAGGGCAGCCTCAACCGCGACCGCACGCGTGCGCTGCTGGGCGCGGAGGCCGAGCTCAACGCCGCGCGCAACGACTACCGCACCTTCGCGACGCCCGACCAGCAGCGGATGTACGACGACACGGTGATCGGCCTCGTCGTCGACATCGGCAACGACATGGTCGAGTCGGCACTGACCCGCACGGAGAACGGCCAGTCGCTGCAAGGTCTGGACCCCAACCAGTGGGACACCGCGGCCACCTACACCGTGAACCTCGCCCACCAGGTGCAGGAAGCGCTGCTCGTACAGCTCCAGGAGCAGACCGATTCGCTCGCCGCGCGCGCCCGCACGTCGACGATCTGGGACGGCGGCATCGTGCTTGCCGTGCTGCTCGTGGCCGGCATCCTGTCCGTGGTCATCGCGCGCTCGCTGCTGCGGCCCTTGCGCGTGCTGCGGCGCACGGCGCTGGACGTGGCCGACCACCGGCTGCCCGAGGCCGTGCAGCGGCTGCTGACCGATCCCGACCCGGCGCCCGAGAACCTGCGCCACCGCGCGGCCGTCGCGCCCGTGCCGGTGTTCACGCGTGAAGAGGTGGGCCAGGTCGCGCGCGCGTTCGACGCGGTCCACGGAGAGGCCGTGCGGCTGGCGGCCGAGCAGGCGATGCTGCGCGAGAACGTCAACTCGATGTTCGTCAACCTCTCCCAGCGAAGCCAAGATCTCGTCGAACGACAGCTGTCCGTGCTCGACCGCATGGAGGCCGGCGAGCAGGACCCGGACACGCTCGCGGGCCTGTTCGAGCTCGACCACCTCGCCACGCGCATGCGCCGCAACAGCGAGAACCTGCTGGTGCTCTCGGGCACTGACCTCGTGCGCGAGGACAGCGGACCGGTGGTGGCCGACGAGATCGTGGGCGCCGCACTGTCCGAAGTGGAGGATTACCAGCGCATCGAGCTCGGCTCCGCGCCGACGCTCGCGGTGCGCGGCGAGGCCGTGAACGACCTAGTGCACGTGGTGTCCGAGCTGCTGGAGAACGCCACGCGCTACTCGTCGGAACGAACCACCGTCACCGTCGAAAGCGCCGAAACCCCCGACGGTGACTGGCGCATCGAGATCACCGACCGCGGCGCCGGCATGCCGCAGGCCGAGATCGACCGCACCAACGCGCGCCTGGCCAACCCGCCGGACGTCGACGTCGAGGTCTCGCGCCGGATGGGCCTGTACGTGGTCGCGACGCTGGCTCAGCGCCACCACATCGACGTCTCGCTGCGGCTGGCCGAAGGCACCGGCATCACCGCGACGGTGCTCGTGCCCACCGAACTGATCGTCGACGCGCCGCCGCTGCCCGAGCCACCCGCACCCGCCGCCGCCGAACCCGAGCCGACGCCGGAGCTGCTGCCGCCGTTGGCTCCGCTGGTCGCCGCCTCCGCCGGACCCGCTGTCGAGGAAGAAGCCGAGGCTCCGGTGGAGGCGCCGATCGTTCCGGTGCTCGAGCCGGGTCCGCCGCGGCGCGCGCCGGTGGTGGAGAGCACGCCGCCGTGGCCGGCGCAGGAGGACCGTTCGCACCTCGATCTGGACGCGCCGACGGAACGGATGCCCGCGTACCGGGACGTGTTGTCGCGGTGGTTCGACGCGGCTGCGCCGCCGCCCGAGGGAAGGGCGCCGGCGCCGCCGGAACCGTTGCCGGTGGCGGAACCCGTGGCAGAACCGGCACCACAGCCAGAACCGGAACTCCAGCCAGAACCGGAACTCCAGCCAGAACGCGAACCCCCAGCTCCCGAACAGGCCGCACGGCACGCCCGCACCGTGCTGGAACCGGACCGCGTCGAACCGGCCTTCCCGGCCGTGCAGTTCCCGACCACCGACCCGGACGAGAGCCCGGCCCCGCCGGAGTGGCCGACCCCGGACGAGCTGGAGCAGGAGGACGGCGCCGAGGACACGTGGCCGTTCCTGCGCGTCTCCGATGTCGAGGACGCAGCCGAGGACGCAGCCGAGGACGCAGCCGAGAACGCAGTCGAAGACGGCATGCAGGCCAGCCCCGGGCAGGTGCCCGAGCAGCGGCCGATACTCTCGCTTTCCCCCGAAGCGGTGCGCGAGCGGATGACGAGCCTTCAAGGCGGGTTCAGGCGTGGCCGCCACGCACGGGGGGACGAGAACCCCACGACCTGATCGAACGGATGACCCATGAGCTCGAAGACCGCCCTGCTGGAAGTGATCGCGCTGGGTCCGGAAGACGCGCAGCGCGCTCAGGAAGGCGGGGCGGACCGGCTCGAACTGGTCGCGGACATGGCGCGGGACGGGCTCACGCCTTCGGAGCAGACCGTGCGCGACGTTCTCGCCGCCACCGACCTGCCGGTGCGCGTGATGCTGCGCGGCAGCGACGGTTTCGCCGCCGGTGACCTCGAGGCCCTGCGCGCCGACACCGCGAAGCTCCTGGCCGCCGGCGCGCGCGAGTTCGTGTTCGGCTTCCTCACCGACGACAACGAGATCGACGTCGACGCGTGCCGCTCACTGCTGAAGGAGCTCGACGGTGCGCCGTGGACCTTTCACCGCGCCATCGACCGCGCGCGCGACCCGCTCGCCGCGTTCGACGTGCTCGCCGATCTCGGCTGCGACACGGTGCTCGCGGCCGGCAGCCCGCACGGCGTCGGGAGCGGGCTTTCCGTGCTGCAGCGGCTCGCGCGGCGCACTGAAGGCCCTTCGCTGCTCGTCGGCGGTGGCCTGCGCGCGCAGCAGGTGCACCTTCTGCGCGCCGGGGGAGTGCGAGGGTTTCACGTCGGTAGCGCGGTGCGGCCCGGTGGCTGGGAGTCCCCTGTGGACGCTGGGGCGGTTCGGGAGTGGGCTGAACTCGTCAAAAGCTGAGCTAGGGTGTGCAGAAGTCTCCCGCTCGGGTGGCTTGTCCGGGCAGTACGAGCCGAAGGCGCGGGGCGTGGAGGCTAGTCAGGACGGCAGACGCGACGACACCCCGCTTTCGCGCGCCTGGCACCGGGTCAAGGACGAAGCGCACCTGCTGCACTCAACCGTCACTGTGATGGCCCTGTGCGAATCGGCCGTGGCGTGGCTCGGCGTTGCCGGGGCGAGTGTGCTGGTGAGCACCGGCCCGGGCAGCCAGGAGGTGCGGGTGGCCACCGACGACCTCGCCACCGTGCTTGCGGAGCTCGAGGTGATGGTGGGGGAGGGCCCGGTGCGCAGCGCGCGCGAGCTGCGTTCGCCGGTGCTGGTGGGTGACTTCGACGCGGCCGAACAGTCGCGCCGCTGGCCGCTGTACGCGCCGCTGGCCGTGCAGACCGGGGTGCATGCGCAGTTCGTGCTGCCGCTGCGCGTGGGGCTCGTCGACGTGGGCACGGTCGTATACCACCGAAAGGCTCCGATACCGCTGGAGCCTGTTTTGCTGGCCGACGCATTGGCCTACGCTGAACTGACGCTCCTTCTCTTGCTCGACGAGCAAGTCGGCATGGCGGGCGACGAGTCCGTGGACCTGTCACTGCGCGCGGCGCAGGTCCACCAGGCCACGGGCATGGTCGCGGCGCAGCTCGACGTCCGTCTCGACGACGCGTTCGCCGCGTTGCGGGCGAGGGCGTTCGCGGAGCAGCGCCCTCTGTCCGACCTCGCCGCCGAGGTGGTGAACAGACGATTGCGGTTCGAACGAGAAGGGGGAACTCGGTGAAACTCGCGTTCGGTGAGGTGGGAGATGGTTCGGGTGGCTGACGGGCAGCTGGTGGACACGTTCGTGGAACTGGCGGACACGCTCACCGACGACTTCGACGTGATCGATTTCCTCCACCTCCTCGCTGCCCGCAGCGTCGCGTTGCTGCCGGTGGACGCCGCCGGCATCCTGCTGGCCGGCCCGAGCGGCGGGCTGCAGCTCGTGGCCAGCTCCGACGAGCACGTACGCCTGCTGGAGCTCTTCCAGCTGCAACGCGACGAGGGCCCCTGCCTCGACGCGTTCCGCACACACACCCCCGTGAGCGCGCCCGACCTCGCGCTCGACGACGCCGGCTGGCCCGCCTTCGCCGCGGCCGCGGTCGGCCACGGTTTCCACTCGGTGCACGCGCTGCCGATGCGGCTGCGCTCCGAGGTGATCGGCGCGCTCAACCTCTTCTCAGCCCGCCCCGGCGAGCTTTCGAGGGAGAACCTGCAGGTCGCGCGCGCCATGGTCGACGTCGCGACGATCGGCCTGCTGCAGGCCCGCTCGATCCAGCAGCACGAGGTGCTCGTCGAGCAGCTGCAGACCGCGTTGAGCAGCCGGGTCGTGATCGAGCAGGCGAAAGGTTTCATCGCGGAACGGCTGAACGTGGAGATGGACGAGGCGTTCACGGTGTTGCGGCGGTTTGCGCGGGGCAACAGCCGGAAGCTGAGTTTGGTGGCGGCCGATGTGGTGAACCGGTCGGAGACCGTGCGGGAGCTGTTCCTGAACCCGCCGACGCGCTGAAACGTTTCGACCGGTCGGTGGAGTGCACAGCGGTGTTTCGGCGCTAACGTCGGTTGCTTCGCCCTGGACCTCGGCGGAAATCGGTTCCGGTCCGGCAGGTGCAGGAGGCGCGCCATGGGCGTGCGTATTCAGTTCGGCGTGCTCTCGAGGAATCGGCGAGGGGTTTCCTCGATCGCGGCGCACCCGCTCGTGCTGGGTGTGCGGCTGATCCGAAGGCTCTCGCATCGCCGGGCCGGGAGCCCGCATTGACGCGTCAGTCGTCCTTCTTCGTCGGCTCCGGGCCGTTGTGGATCAAACGGCGCAGCTTCGTGAGCGCGCGGTGCTGGCTCACGCGCACGGCCACGGCGCTCGGAAATCCCAGCGCCGCGGCCGTTTCCTCGGCCGAGTAGCCGAGGACGACCCGCAGCGTCAGCAATTCACGCTGCTCCGGCGCCAGATGCCCCAGCAGCTCCTCGATCTGCAGCCGCGAGTCGGTCTGGGCGAACTCGTCGGGGCCGGGGCGGTCCTCGTCGCCGGCGTCGGCATACGGGTCGGCGCGGTTGCGGGAACGGCGGCGGAACTCGTCGACGACCTTGTTCCTCGCGATGCCGAACACGAACGGCAGGAAGCTGTCCGTCTCGTACCGATAGCGCGGGAGCTCCACGAGCACCGCGATCAGCACTTCCTGCGCACAGTCCTCGGCGTTGCCGGCCAGGCCGAGCCGGCCGCGGCAGTAGCGGAGCACGAAGGGACGCAAGAACTCCACGAGCTCGGCCACGGCGGCGCGATCGCCCGCCACGGCAGCCGCGACGAGCCGGCTGTCCGGGCGCGGCGACGGCGCGCGGTCGTCGGTGGCCATTCACATCGTTCCCAGGTCGGGCGGGCCGCCGGACCGAGGTGGCGCGGCGGGGAGAGCACGCTCGACAGCCAGGGGCCGGGGACGCTTCGCGAGCCTCCGACAGCCTGCTCCGAGGGGCCGGGATTGTCCATCGGAAAGACCCGACGCCGCGCGGAGCGTTCGTTGAGGACTGGCGGAAACCGCGTCAGTGCACCAGGGCCGCGCCCCAGCCGCCGTCGACGCTCAGCACCTGGCCGGTCACGAACGAGCTCGCCGGACTCGCGAAGAACAGGATGGCCTCCGCGATGTCCTCCGGCTCCCCGAGCCGCGACAACGCGTACTGCGCCGTCAGCATCGCCTGCAGCTCCGGGTTGGCGAAGACCGCGGCGGACATGTCCGAGCGCGTCACCGCGGGGCGCACGGCGTTGACCCGCACCCCCTTCGGACCCCACTCCGCGGCGAGCGCGCGGGTCAGGCTGTCGACGGCGCCCTTCGTCACGGCGTAGAGCGTCTGCCCGGCGATGGCGCGGTCGCTGCCGATCGCCGACGAGATGTTCACGATGCTGCCGCCACCGTGCTCGGCCATGTGCGCGGCCGCGCGGCCGGCGAGCAGCATCGGCGCGCGGCTGTTGAGCCGCCACAGCTCGTCGGCTTCGGTGACCTCGTCGGCGGGGGTGAAGTTCTCGGCGCCCTCGTTGTTGACCAGCACGTCGAGGCGGCCGACGTGGCCGATCGTGGTCTCGAACACGCGCTCGGCCTCGCCCGGCGCGGTCAGATCGGCCGCGATGACCTCGGCGCCGCCGGGGAGGCTGTCGGCGACCTTGCGCAGCGATTCGGCCAACCGGCCGGTGAGCACCACGCGGGCGCCGGCGCGGGCCAGCAGCTCGGCGGTGGTCGACCACCAGATCCGGCCGAGCTCACGGGCGAACGCGGCGTCGCCGCTGCCGTCGTCGACCTCGATGTGCCGGGCGATGGCCGCGCCACCGCCCCAGACGATCACCCGGCTGGCGGCGACCGCGGCCACGTCTTCGCCGGTGGCGCCGCGGCGCTGCTGCTCCTCCACGGTCCGCAGCACGGCCTCGTCGAACTCCTCGAGGTCCGCGGAGTGGAACCCGCGGATGGTCCGGTCGTACCCGGCCACTTCGCGCAACGCCGCCAGCACCTTCGCGTTCGCCCGGCGGATGGTCAGCACCTCGGCGAAGAACCGCGTGTACCGCTCGGCCCCGTCATGCGCAGTGTTCAGACAGTCCGTATACCCGAACGGACTACGAACATGTGTTCGATCGAGAACTACCCCAAAGCCGTCTTAAGGTGTATTACGGAAACCGGCACAGTTTCAGGACGGCCGCGGCGAAAACCTGCCGAAATTGCTCTCGTGAAACATAAACGGACTGTGAAAAGCTCAGCCAAAAGTAGGTTCCTCGGCGGCTTATGCTCCTTCCCAGGTCGAGGCACGGAGTGTTTCGGTCAGGTCCCCCACCGTTTGAGAGGAATTGCCATGCGCTTGCGCAAGCTCGTCGCCGCAGCGGTCCCGCTGCCGGCGTTGCTGTGCCTTTCACTGGCCGGCGTGGCCCACGCCGATCCCTTGATCACCATGAGTGCCAACACCGCGCCGCTCACCTCGAGCGCCCGCAGTGGCGATGTAGACGCTGGCCAGCAGATCAACGCCGCCCTGTCGCTCAAGCTGCACAACCAGCAGGCCCTCCAGCAGTTCCTCTCCGACGTCCAGAACCCGGCCTCGCCGCAGTACCACCACTTCCTCACTCCGGAGCAATTCAATACGGCATTCGGCCCAACGCAGGCTGACGTCGCGAAGGCTGTTTCATTCCTGAAACAAAACGGCGCGAAGGGGATCGAGGTTTCCGGTAACCGGCAGGCGATCACGTTCACCGGTTCGGCCGCACAGCTGGAATCCACATTCCACACCCGCCTCGGCAATTACACCGACACCACCAACGGCCGCAAGTTCTTCGCCAACGACTCCGCCCCCGCGCTGCCCGCCTCCGTTTCCTCGGTGGTGCAGGCCGTGGTCGGCCTCGACAACCACGCCGTGAAGGAGCACTCGGCCACCACCGCCGCTCCGAAGGTCGTGAAGGCCGTGACGCCGAGCATCCTGAAGACCGCGTACTCCACCAGCGGCCTCTCGGCCACGGGCTCGGGCGTGAACGTCGGCTTCGTCGAGTTCGACGGCTACCGCAAGTCCGACATCACCAGCTACGACTCGAAGTACGGCCTGTCCGGCGGCACTGTCACCACCGTCCCGGTGAGCGGCGCCAACTACGACTCGAGCCCGGGCGACGGCGAGGTCGAGGTCGACCTGGACATCGAGGTCGTGCACGCGCTCGCTTCGAAGGTGAGCTCGTTCGTCTACGAGGCCCCGAACTCCAACGCCGGCGAGCTGGCGATGTACCAGAAGATCGCCTCCGACGCGCGGGTCAACGTCGTTTCCATCTCGTGGGGCTCGTGCGAGTCGGCCGAGGGTTCGTCGGCCGCCAACAGCGTGAACAACGCGATCGCCTCCGGCACCGCGGAGGGCATCAGCTACTTCGCCGCCGCCGGTGACGACGGCACCACCGACTGCGCCCGCCAGACCGGCAGCCTTTCGAAGGCCGTCGACTTCCCGGCGTCCAGCCCCAACGTCACCGGCGTCGGCGGCACCCAGCTCACCGTGACTTCCGCCAACGCCTACAGCAGCGAGAAGGCCTGGAACGACGGCGCCTCGGCCGGCGCCGGCGGCGGCGGCATCTCGACGCTGTTCAACGCGCCGTCCTGGCAGTCGCAGCAGAGCACCACGAAGCGCAAGGTCCCCGACGTCGCCGGCGACGCCGCTTCGGGCTCCGCGTACACCATCGTCAGCGAGGGCAGCAGCGGCAACGTCTGGGGCACCTCCGGCGCGGCCCCGCTGTGGGCCGCCTTCACCGCCCTGCAGAACCAGGTCCACGGCGGCTCCCTCGGCAACCTGAACCCGACCTTCTACAGCATCGGCGACGGTTCCTCGTACTCCACGGGCTTCCACGACGTGACCACGGGCAACAACACCTTCAACGGCACCACCGGTTTCACGGCCGGCACGGGTTATGACCAGGTGACTGGTTGGGGCTCGTTCAAGGGCACGGGGCTTTCGGGTCTGATCGGCTGAGTTTTTCCTTCTTTTCGTTGCGGCGGGGCCCTTTCCTTCGGGGGAGGGCCCCGCTTCGATGTTTGCGGCGGGGTACAGCAGGCCCGAAAGGAGGTCTCGAAAGTTGCCACGTTCTGCTGGCACAATTCGCGAATGCCGACATTGATCGCGACGCCTCGGGCGCGTGCGCTGGGCTTTTCGTTGAAGGCGGCCCGCGAGGAACGTCGTATGGGCCTGCGCGAGCTGGCCAGGCTGGTTCACCTCTCGGCGGGTCATCTGCACAACTGGGAAGTGGGGATTCGTGTCCCCAAAGAGTCCGAAGTCGGGGCTCTGGCGGGATGCCTGCGCCTGACAGTGGAAGAACGCGAGCGCCTGGTGCTGATGGCACGCCACGCTCGCGAGCCGAACTGGCTGGAGAATGTGGTTCCCGGTGCGCCGCCCTTGGCCGTGACCTACGCGGAGTACGAACGGACCGCCACCGCTATCTTCAACTGGCAGCTGAACCTGGTTCCGGGACTGCTCCAGACCGGCGAGTATGCGCGGGTGATCCTCGACAACCGCCGGATCTCCCGGGATGAGCTGGATGTCCGGATCCTGACCCGAGTCGCTCGTCGTGAGCTGCTGCGCGGCCCGGTGGAGTTCACCGCGCTCATCGGCGCCAGCGCGCTGTACAACGAGGTCGGCGGCAAGGCGACCATGATCGGGCAGCTGCGGCACTTGATCGAGATGGCCTCGCGGCGCAACGTCACGCTTCGCATCGTGCCGGAGCGCGTTGGGTACCACCGTGGCTTGCTCGGTTGCTTCGTGATCCTCGACTTCGAGAATCTGCCGGCGATCGTGCACGCGGAGCAGCTTGGCGGCGGAACGTATTCGTCGGAGGTGGCTGAGGTTGCGGCTCACCGGGAGGTTGCCAAAACGTTGCTGTCGTTGGCTCTCGACGAAGCGGCGAGCATCCGGCTCGTCGAGAAGGTGCTCGCCGAACTGACTGCGGAGCTGCCGACCGCCGAGCTGTGACTTGCTCCGGGCCGGTTATCCACAGCGACTCGGAGTTGTGGACAACTCGGGCCCTCATCGGCTTGCGGCCCGGTTTTGTCGGGGGTGGCCGATAGGATGGACATGGGCGCGCCCTAGGGAGGGCGGGGGTTTGTGTCGGCGGGTGGCTGCCCCCGGTGCAAGAGAAGGCTTGTGAGTTCCCGAAAAGACAAAGGCGGCGCATGACTTCCACCCGGCAAGACGGAGACACCTGGGACCTCGCGTCCAGCGTGGGCGCGACGGCGACCATGGCCGCGGCGGCGAGGGCGATCGCGACGCGAGAGGACGGCGCGCTGTTCGCGGATCCGTTCGCCGAGCCGCTCGTGCGGGCGGTGGGCATCGACCTGCTGACGAGGCTGGCGAGTGGCGAAGAGCCGCCGGGGGACCTGGTCGGGCGGGTGGCGATCGATGTCGCCAAGGTGCGCGGGAAGTTCTACGACGATTTCTTCCGAGAAGCAACCAAAGCGGGCATCAAGCAAGCCGTGATCCTGGCCTCGGGCCTGGATTCCCGCGCCTACCGGCTGCCGTGGCCGAAAGAGACGGTCGTCTACGAGCTCGACCAGCCCGACGTCATCGAGTTCAAGACCCGCGCCCTGGGTGAACTCGGCGCGGAGCCGGCCGCGGAGCGCCGCGCCGTCGGGATTGATCTGCGTGAGGATTGGCCCGCCGCGCTGAGGGCCAACGGGTTCGACGTGGCCGAAAAGACCGCGTGGAGTGCCGAAGGCCTGCTGGGGTACCTGCCGCCGGAGGCGCAGGATCGGCTGCTGGACACCATCACCGAGCTCAGCGCGCCGGGTAGCCGCGTGGCGACGGAGAGCAGGCCCAACCCGAAGCCGGGCGACGAGGAGAAGACCAAGGCCGGCCTGAACCAGATCGCGCAACGCTGGCGTGAGCAGGGGTTCGACACGGACATGGCGAAAGTCCGCTACTACGGTGAGCGCAACGAAGCCGCGCCCTACCTCGCCGGCCTCGGCTGGGAGCTGACGGGCGCCACGATCGCGGAACTCTTGTCCGCCAACGGCCTGCCCCTGGACGACGACTCGCTGCGCCTGAGCGACGTGCGCTACGTGAGCGGCACCAATGTTCACTCGGGTGGGTGAGACAACCCGCCGGGAGCCGGGATAACCTCCGGATCATGCGCACGATTCGCGACGCCACGCGGGAACTGCTCCGGAACCTCGGCCTGACCACGGTGTTCGGCAACCCCGGCACCACGGAGATCGCGTTCCTGACCGAGTGGCCCGACGACTTCACCTACGTCCTCGGGCTGCAGGAGTCGGCCGTCGTGGCGATGGCGGACGGGTACGCGCAGGCGACGCGCAAGCCGGTGCTCGTGAACCTGCACTCGGCCGGTGGCGTGGGCCATTCGCTGGGCCACGTGTTCACCGCCTTCCGCGACCGGGCGCCGCTGATCGTGCTGGCAGGGCAGCAGACTCGTTCGCTGCTGCCGGACGAGCCGTTCCTGGGGGCCGTCGAGGCGGCGAACTTCCCGAAGCCCTACGTGAAGTGGAGCATCGAGCCGGCGCGGGCGCAGGACGTGCCGGCGGCGATCGCGCACGCGTACTACATCGCGACGCAGGCACCGCAGGGTCCGGTGTTCGTCTCCGTGCCTGTGGACGACTGGGACGCCGAGGCGACCATGCCGCTGCCCGTCGGCAGGAGGACACAGAGCTTCGCGCCCGATCCCGCGGCGCTCCAGGAGCTCGCGAAAGCCCTGGACCACGCGGAAAACCCGGCGCTCGTCGTCGGTGCCAGTGTGGACGGGGACGGCGCCGTGCCGGACGTGGTCGCGCTCGCCGAGAAGCTCAAGGCCGGGGTCTGGGCCGCGCCGATGTCGTCGCGGTGCTCGTTCCCCGAGGACCACGCGCTGTTCCTCGGCTTCCTGCAGCCCGAGCGCAAGGCGGTGGCCGAGGCGCTGCGCGAGCACGACGTCGTGGTGGTGCTGGGCGCGCCCGCCTTCACCTACCACGTGTACCGCGGCGAGCCGGAGGAGCCGCTGCCGCCGCTGTACCTCGTGAGTGACGACGAGCAGATCCTGGCCCGCGCGGGCAACGGCACCGGCATCCGCTCCACGCCGAAGCTCGCCATCCAGGCGCTCGCCCAAGAAGTCACCGCGAAGAGCCGCGAAATCCCAGCCCCACCGGCAAAGCCTGCCAAGCCCGCCGAAACCACACCGATCTCGCCGGACTTCGCGTACGCCACCGTCGCGGATCTGTTGCCGGACAACGCGATCGTCGTCGAGGAGACGCCGAGCCACCGCAACTGCCTCCACGACCACCTGCCGATCACCTCCACCGACACGGGGTTCCTCACCGTCGCGAGCGGGACACTCGGTTACGGCCTCCCGGCGGCCGTCGGTGCGGCGCTGGGGCGGCCCGATCGCAAGGTCGTCGCGATCCTCGGCGACGGCTCCAGCATGTACTGCGTGCAGGCACTGTGGACGGCCGCGCGCGAGAACGTGCCGGTCACCTTCGTGGTGCTGGACAACGCGCAGTACGCGGCCGTGCGGATCCTCGGCGAGTCGGCCGGTGGCAAGAAGGTGCCGGGCACCGAGCTCGGCGGCATCGACTTCGCGCAGCTAGCGCAGAGCATGGGTGTGCCGGCGCGGACCGTGGAGAAAGGCGCCGACCTGCGTGACGCGCTGGCGGAAGCCCTCGCCGAAAACGGTCCCGCGCTCGTGCACGTCAAGGTGGACCCGAATCCGCAGAAACTGTATTGATCTTCGCGATTGACCCGACCGGGTGACGCTGTTTGGATGACCGGGTGCAGCCTCTACTGACTCCCGGACAGCAGGAACTCGTCGCACAGGCCGGCAAGCTCGCCGACGTCTTCGCCGAGCGCGCCAGCCTGCACGACCGCGAGAACTCCTTCCCCCACGAGAACTACGACGACCTGCGGGAAGCGGGTTTCCTGCGCCTGTCCGTGCCGGAGGAGCTGGGCGGCTTCGGCGCGGGCCTGCCGGAGATCCTGCCCGTGCTGGAGCGCCTGGCGATGGGCGACGGCGCCACCGCGCTGGCGTTCACGATGCACCTCTCGCCGCTGGGGCAGTGGGCGAGCGTCTGGCGGCGCACGCAGTCGCCGCGCCTGGCCGAGCTGCTCACGAAAGCGGCTGAGGGCGAGCTGATCTGGGCGTCGGTCACCAGCGAAACCGGCCTGCGCAACGACATGACGGACTCGAACACCGAGGCCGTCCGCGTCGAAGGCGGGTTCGAGCTCACGGGCCGCAAGAGCTTCGCCACCAACACCGCCGTGGCCACGCACTGTTCCACCACTGCGCGCTACGAAGACGCCGACGGCGGCCCACGGCTGCTGCTGTGCCAGATCGCCCTCGACCAGCCCGGGGTCCGGATCCACCAGACCTGGGACACCATGGGCATGCGCGGCACGCAGAGCAACGACGTCGAGCTCACCAAGGTGTTCGTCGAGGACAGCGCCGTCGTCCACTCGCTGCCGGTGAAGCACCTCGACGCGCGGGTGCTGGAAACCGTGTGGTCGTGGGCGATGCCGGCGTTCTCGGCCGTCTACACGGGAGTCGCGGCGGGTGCGCTCGACTGGACCGTGCGCTCGCTTCAGAAGCGCGGCAAGACGGGCGATCCGGTGCTGCAGGACGTGATCGGCGAGTGCCAGATCCTCCTCGACAGCTCGCGGGCGCTCATCCGCGGCCACGCCGAAGACGTGATGTCGCGGCGCCTCTTCACCGGCGACGTGCAGGACGGAGTCGCCCGCTGCGCGGTCGTGAAGTACGTGGCGGCCAACAACGCCGTGCAGGTGATGCAGCGCCTCGTCGACGTGCTGGGCGGCATGTCGTACACGAAGAAGCTGCCGTTCGAGCGGATGTGGCGCGACGTGCAGGCGAGCACGTTCATGCCGATGGGCAACCTCGCCACGCGCAAGCTGGTGGGCGCCAACGTGCTCGGCGTGCGGACGCTGCCGGAGATCGGCCCCGACGAGACCGGCCCGGACTCGCGAGCGAAGGCCTGAGACGCCAGAACGGGGCACCCGGCATGGGTGCCCCGTTCAGCAAGAACATCCTCAGCTCTTGGCTTCGGCCTTCACCGCGGCCTCTTCGGCGACCTCGGACTCCACCAGCTCACGCTCGGCTTCGCCCGCCACCGCCGCCGAAGCCGGCCCGTGCAGCAACCGAGCCACCTCGCCGCGCAGCGTCACGAACTCGGGGGATTCCCGCGTCGTGATCTGGTCCCGCTCCGCCGGCAGGTCCACGGGCAGGTCGGCGACGATCGACGCCGGGGACTTCGACAGCACGAGCACCCGGTCGCCCAGGTACACGCTCTCGTCGATGTCGTGCGTCACCAGCAGCACCGTGGTGCCCTGCTCGCGCTGCACCCGCCGCAGCAGGTCCTCCAGCTCGAAGCGCGTCTGCGCGTCGACGGAGGCGAACGGCTCGTCCATGATCAGCAGCGCCGGCCGCGAAGCCAGCGCCCGCGCGATCGACACGCGCTGCTGCATACCGCCCGAAAGCTGCCACGGGAACTTCGCCCCGACCCCGGCCAGCCCGACGGCCTCGAGCGCCGAAGCGGCCCGCTTGCGCCGTTCGGCCTTGTCGAGTTTGGTCCAGCGCAAAGGGAATTCGACGTTCTTCCCCACCGTCAGCCACGGGAACAGCGAGCGGCTGTAGTCCTGGAACACCACGGCGAGGTCGTCCGGCACGCCGGTGACCAGGTCGCCGTGCAGGCTCACGGTGCCCGACGACGGCGGCAGCAGGCCCGCGATCGCGCGCAGCAGCGTCGACTTGCCGCACCCCGAAGGGCCGACGATGCACGCCAGCTGGCCCGCCTCGACGGTGAACGACAGCTCGTTCACGGCGACGTGCGCCTTGTCGCCCGTGCCGTAGCGGTGGCTGAGGTCGGAGACCTCGAGCATGGTCGACATTCTGACTACCTTCCGGAAAGTTCTAGTGACGGCCGGGCTGCCACTTGAGCACCCGGCGCTCGACGGCGAGCAGGGCCGCGTTGAACCCGTAACCCAGGATGCCCAGCAGCACGATCCACGCCCACATCTGGTCGAAGTCGTACGCGCGCTGGGCGGCGATCAGCGCGTAGCCGATGCCGTTGAGCGAGCCGACGAGCTCCGAGATCGCCATGAGGATCAGCGAAATCGACAGCGAGAGCCGCAGACCCGCGAAGATCTTCGGCATCGCGGCCGGCAGCACGACCGTGGTGATCCAGTAGAACCGCGGCGTGCGGAACGCCCGCGCGGTCTCCACCTTCACCTTGTCGACCGAGCGCACGCCGTCCACCGTGTTCATCACGATCGGCCACACGGAACCGAAGATGATCGTGGCGATCTGCATCCCCGGTCCGATGTGGAACAACACGATGAACACCGGCACCAGCGCCGGCGGCGGGATCGCGCGGAAGAACGCGAACAGCGGGCCCACGTAGTCCATGCCGGTCTTCGAGCGCCCGAGCGCTGTTCCCAGTGCGACACCCAGCACCACCGAGAGCAGCCAGCCGCCGAGCACCCGCGCGAGGCTGGGCAGGATGTGGTCGAACACCGCCTGGCCGAGGAAAACGTGCGAGGCCGGGCCGGAGAACCACAGCTTCACCGCCGCCGCGACGATCTTGGTGGGCGGCGGGAAGAACACGCTTTCCGTGAACTGCGTGATGACCTGCCAGATCACCACGAGCACCACGAACAGCAGCCACTTGCGCGCGAAGCCGCTCAGGCCGCGGCTCACGCGGCCGCGCGCGGCGGCTACCGGTTTGCCGACGACGGTCACGCGACGTCCCCTTCGTCGTTGCTGCTCCAGCGGAACAGCCGCTTGCCCAGCCGCTCGAGCCCTTCGTTGGCGAGGTATCCCAGCACCCCGGCCACGACGGTGCCCGCGAGCACCAGGTCCATCCGCCCGGAGCCGGACGACGCCTCGAGCACGAACTGCCCGATGCCCAGCTTCGCGCCGGCGAGGAACTCCGTGCTGATCACCAGGATCAGCGAGATCGCCGCCGACATCCGGATGCCGGTGAACACGAACGGCGCCGCGTGCGGCAGCGCCACCGAGGTCAGCAGCCGCGACTTCGGCGTGCCGTAGGAGCGCGCGGTCTCGATGAGCACCGGGTCGATCTCGGCCATCGCGTAGATCGTGTTGAACAGGATCGGCCACACGGCCGCGTAGACCGCGAGCGTGATCTTCGCTTCGGGCCCGCCGCCGACCACGATGAGGATCAGCGGGATCCAGGCCACCGAAGGGATCGGCCGGAGGAACTCGACGATGGCCTTGGTCGCGTCGCGCAGCCAGCGCACGCTGCCGAGCACCAGCCCGGCCGGCACCGCGATCACGATGGAGATGGCCATCGCGATCAGCCACGCGAGCACGGACGCGATCACGTCACGCACGAACTCGGCGTCGCCGAACAGCTCGCCGATGCGCGCGAACACGATCGTGGGCGGCGGCACGTCGTTCTGGTCGATCAGGCCGGCCCGCACGACGACCTCCCAGATCAGGAGGAAGCCGAGCAGGCCGACCAGGTTCCGAACGAGTCGCACGTCAGGAAGCGCTCGGCTGTGCCACGATCATCTGCGCGACGTCGATCTTGGCCGGGATCGACCCGAACTGCTGCAGCAGGTCCGGCACGCGCTGCAGACGACGGGCGTCCAGAGTGGACTGGAAGGTGAGCAGTGCGGTGAGCGAGGCGGTGGCCTCGTCGACCTTCGAGAACTGCACCATCAGCGGCTCGATCTTCGAGCGGTCCGCGGATTCCTTGGTGGCGCGCAGCATCGCCCGCTGGAACGCCGCCACGGTCTTCGGGCTCGACGAGGTGAACTTGCCCAGCGAGCCGTAGCCCGCGGTCGGGAAGTCCTGCGTGGCACCGGTCGCGGTGTCGATGATCGGCACCGTGCCGTTGGTCTTCGCCGACCCTGTGATGAACGGCTCGGTGAGGAAGCCCGCGTCCACGTCGCCGCGCTTCACGGCCGCGCCGATGCTCGGGAACGGCAGGGAAACCCACTGCACCTTGGAGAAGTCCACGCCGTTGTCGCGCATCACGGACTTGGTCAGGGTGTCGCAAATGGTGTTCTGCGCGGTGATGGCGATCTTCTTGCCCGCCAGGTCGCGCACGCTCTTCACCGAACCGTTGGGCATGGCCACGATCTCGGTGCTCTTCGGGCCGGCCGAGGAGGCGTCGGACACGAACTTGATGTCCGCGTTGCCCTTGCTCTTCGCGATGAAGAACGGCGTGTAGCTCGCGTACGCGATGTCGACCTCTCCGGACATCAGCTTCGTCACGGAGGCGTCACCGCTGGCGGCGTCGACGGACTCGACCTCGAGGCCTTCGTCCTTGAAGTAGCCGTTCTGCACGGCGAGGTGGAACGGCGCGACGTCGATCGTCGGCATGATCGAGACCTTGATCTTCGTCTTCTCGAGCCCCGACGCGCCGTTGGTGCTGCCCGAGTCGTCCGAACCCCCGAGCAGGCCGCAGCCGCTCGCGGTCAGTGCGACGCCGCTCGCCATGGCGAGGGAGAGGAAGCCACGGCGCCCGAGTCTTGCCTGGCTGCTCCCGGCTGTTTCAAACAATGCCACTCCTTGGAGAATGAGGTCACATGGGTGTTGACCGTGCTGGGTTTGGTGGGTGTGGCTCATTGTCCGGAGTCACGCGGCTACTGTAGAGAAGCGCCGCATCCATCACAATGGGTGTTCATCAACGGTCCGACAGTGGCGTGAATCACTCGATCAGGGGATCGAGGTGGTCGAGTTGAAGATCATCCGGCACGTCGGAGCCAACTACGAATCGGCTTGATCCGCTACTTGGGTGTTCTGGATCGGCTGTCAAGAGGGTTACAAATCACCGAGTCGTTCGCTACCCTCTGCTCCGGCAGTGTGAGGTGTGGACCACCGATGTAGTGAGAGTCAGCCTCGCTGAGAGGCACTCTGCGCAGGCCGGCACTCGTCGGCGGACTGGTGGCTTAGGCCTATTGGACCAGTGATCGACCAGTGCGGGGACCGAACGCCATGCAAGTACTGAACCGATTCCGCGTCCAGGGCGGCGCGAAACCGCACCTGGAAGTGGATCTTTTCCCCCGAAAGGGTGTAATGGCCCAGGCCCACCGGGCCGCTGAGGTGCCGGGCGGCCTGCCGGGAGCGTGCGGGTAGTGGTCGCGGGCACGACAGGCTTCAACTCACAGGGTCCCTCGGGCCCCGACGAAGATGGTGGTGCGGCGGTGCCGAACGAAGACACCGCGGGGGTGGGAGGGGCCCCTGCGCGCGAAGGTGGGGCGAATCCCGCACGACGGGGTTCGGTCTTCGCGCTGAACAACTGGCGGCTTCGCTCGAAGCTCGCCCTGATCCTGATCATCCCGACGCTCACCGCGCTGGTGCTCGGCGCGTTGCGGGTGGCGGACGACGCGCAGCAGGCCGTGCAGCTCGGCCACACCGCGGACCAGGTCGCGTTCGCGGGCAAGGTGACCGCGGTCATCCACGACCTGCAGGGCGAGCGCAGCCTCGCCGTCGCGCGGATCTCCTCCGGCGACGCGCTGCGCCAGACCGGGCTCGACGCGCAGATCGCGAAGGTCGACCACGACGTCGAGGACCTGCGCAACTCGTTGGTCAACTTGAATCCAGATGACCAGGCCACCGCTGATCGGTACGCCCGCGGAATCCAGCGCCTCGACGCGCTGCGCCCGCTGCGCGCGGCCGTGGGCTCCTCGTCCTACTCGGACGTCGCGGTGCTGGACACCTATTCCTCGATCCTCAACTCGCTGATCCAGCTGGGCCGCGAGGTGACCACCGCGGTCACCGACCGGGACCTGCTGCGCCTGGGCAACAGCACGCAGGCCATCAGTGAGGCCAAGGAGTTCACGCTCCGCGGCGACACGGCCCTGGAGATCGCGGCCTTCCGCAACGGCTTCCCCGGCGACCTCCTCGACGAGACGCGCGCCGCCGAAGCCAGTGGCGACGCGTCGATCGCGGCGTTCCTCGCGAACGCCACCGACGACCAGGTGCAGCTGTACTCCGACACCGTCTCGGGCCCGGAGGTCGACGACCGGCGCCGCATCCAGACGCAGGCGTTCTCCTTCGCGCAGCAAGGCGAAGCGCTCAACATCGACCCGACGCAGCTCGGGCAGGACAGCACCGTCGCCTCCGACAAGATGCGCGCGGTCGAGACGAACCTGCTCACGCAGCTGCGCACCCAAGCCGACGACCTGGCCAGCTCGGCCGTGCGCTCGGCGTGGGTCGGTGGTGTGATCGTGCTCGCGGCGCTCATCGCGGCGCTGATCCTCATGCTCGTGATCGCCCGCCTGATGCTGCGGCCGCTGCGCGTGCTGCGGACCACGGCGCTCGACGTGGCCTACACGAGGCTGCCGGAGACGGTTCAGTCCATTCTGGACGATCCGGATCCGGTCAACGCCTCCAAGAAGGCCGTCGACCCGGTTCCGGTCACCTCACGCGACGAGATCGGCGAAGTGGCGCGCTCGTTCGACGTGGTCCACGGCCAGGCCGTGAAGATGGCCGCCGAACAGGCCCTGCTGCGCGAGAACGTCAACGGCATCTTCGTGAACCTCTCGCGGCGGTCGCAGCGGCTGGTGGAACGCCAGCTCGGCGTGATCGACCGGCTCGAGGCCGACGAGCAGGACCCGGACCACTTGGCGAGCCTGTTCGAGCTCGACCACCTCGCCACCCGGTTGCGGCGCAACGGTGAGTCGCTGCTGGTGCTCTCGGGCGCCGGTCTCGCGAAGTCCGTGCCCAAGCCGGTGCCGGCGGCCGACGTGATCGGCGCCGCGGTGTCGGAGATCGAGCAGTACGCCCGCATCGAGGTCGGCATCGTCCCCGAGGTCGCCGTGCAGGGCCTCGCGATCCACGACCTCGTGCACGTGCTCGCCGAACTGCTCGACAACGCGACCTACTTCTCCGAACCGGAGACGAAGGTCACAGTGCGGGCTGTGGTGACTCGCAAGAAGGCCCTGGCCATCCAGATCACCGACCACGGTGTCGGCATGACGGAGGACCGCCTCGCGGAGGTCAACCAGCGCCTGGCCGACCCGCCGGACCTCGACGTGTCGGTGACGCGGCGAATGGGTCTGTACGTGGTCGCGCGCCTGGCCCAGCGCCACGGCATCGAGGTGCGGCTGCGCGAGAACGAGGACATCGAGGGCGGCGTGATCGCCCGCGTGGTGGTGCCGGCCGAGCTGCTCACGCAGGTGCGCGTGGCCAACCCCATGCCGCGCCACACGCCGCCGCCGCTGAACCGCAACGAGGTCTCGCACCCGAGCCTGCCGCCGGGCAACCGGCAGCAGTTCGACCAGTTCGACTCGCAGTTCGACTCGACGCCACCGCCCCCTTCGGCACCGCCCGCGGCTCCGCCCGCACCGGCCGTGCCGGCGCAGTCCAATGGTGGCCTCGTGCCGCTCGACCAGCCGATCAGCCTCGACGACCTCGTGGCCGGAAACCGCGCTGCAGGGCCGTTCCTGAGCCCGGAGGCGTCGCTGCCCGAGGTGCCGGCGTGGCCGACGGCGGAGGATCTCGCCCCGCTCACCCAGCAGCCCAACGGGGATGGTGCGAGCCTGGCGGAGACCCAGTTCCCGCCGCTGGTGCTCCCGAAGCGCGAACCGAAGTACGTCGCGCCGGAGGAGCCGCAGCGGCAGGAGCCGGCCGTGGACGACGGCGCGTCGGCCCTCGAGGACGACGTGCCCACGCGGCGCCTGCCGATCTACCAGTCGGTGCTCTCGCGGTGGTTCAGCGAGGGCAGTGACGACAGCGAACCCGGTGCGGCCGACGAGCTCGGCGCCCCGGCAGCCGAAGCGGCTCCGGCCGAGGCTCCGGTCGAACCGGAAGCCGCCGGGGCCCGCGAGGCCGCAGCGGCCAACGGGTTCTCGGCTGCCTCGGTGGCGGCTGACGAGCCGGCCGGGATCGGCGGCGCCTTCGACAGCCGTGAGGAGGAGCCGATCGAAGCAACGCCTCTCTACCCCGGTTCCGACGACGGCTGGAGCAGCGCGTCGGACGAGGGCTGGCAGGCCGCGCAGTCGCTGCTGGAGAAGAAGGCCGAGGAGATCACGCCGGCGGGCCTGCCCAAGCGGGTGCCCAACGCGTACCTCGTGCCGGGCTCGATCGGCGGTGACTCCGCACCGGATGACCAGCACAATTCGTTCACCGACGCGACTTCCGGTCTGCCCGGAACGGGTGCTATCACCCGCTCGGCCGCCGCGGCCCGCAACAGGATGGCAAGCTTCCAGCGTGGGTACACCTCCGGACGGCACAGTTTGAAGGAACGGCCGGCCGACGAAGCCCGGCTCGACGACGAAGGCGTACGAGTCACCGGGTCCGGGTATGTGAGCGACAGCAGTGAGGAGCGACAGTGACACGGGCGGGTGCAGTGCAGCCGGGGGGCGGCTCGGCGCAGCCGAACGGCAGGGCCGGCGGCGGCGTGGCGGGCAGCTTCGCGTGGCTGATCACGGACTTCGTCCACCGGGTTCCGGGCGCGGCCCACGCGGTGGTCGTTTCGGCCGACGGGCTCCTGCTCGCGGCTTCGCGAGGGCTGCCGAAGGACCGGGCCGACCAGCTGGCGGCGGTCGCCTCCGGGCTGACCAGCCTGGCGCGCGGCGCGGCGAAGGTGTTCGAAGGCGGCCCGGTCGCGCAGACCGTGGTCGAGATGGCCAACGGCTTCCTCTTCCTGATGTCGGTCTCCGACGGCTCGTGCCTCGCGGTGCTGGGCGCGCCGGACAGCGACATCGGTCTCGTCGTATACGAGATGACGTTGCTGGTCGAACGAGTCGGCCAGCAGCTGACGCCGGAAATGCGCGCGCAACTGCAGGGCGCTGCGATCCGCCGCTAGGCGGATCGGGAACTTCAGGAGCAGACCGTGGACGACGGGCGCTTGAGGGGCGATGGCCGGCTCGGTGACGATTTCACCGGCGGTTGGGCCGAGCGGGACGAAGGCCGGGAGGACTGGAAGTCCTTCCGGGACCGAGTGGACCGCGAGTGGCGCGCCCGGCGCGCCACGGGATCCGACGCGGATCCGGTGCGGGAGCCGCCGAACTGGCTGACGGACTCCAATGCCGGGCAGCAGCCGATCACCGGCGAGTACCGCGACCGCCTCCTGGGCGGTCCGGGCGCCGAGCTGTTCGGCGGCGCGAGCGGGCCGCTGTACGACTCCGCGGAGTTCGCGGCGTTCAGCGCGCAGCGCGACGGCTCGCCGGGACCGTCGTCCAACGAGCTCGCCGAAGCCCTGCCGCAGCAGGCCGCGGGCGAGTACGTGGACGAACCTCCGGTGGCCGAGGTGGAGACGTCCGGGCTCGTGCGCCCGTACTTCCGCACGCGCGGCCGGACGAGGCCGACCTACGACCTCGCGATCGAGGCCCTGGTCTCGACCAGCGAGCAGGGGCGCGTGCTGGACCGCGTGCGCGTGCCCGAGCACCGGTCCATCTGCGATCTGTGCATCGACACCCGCTCGGTCGCGGAGGTGGCGGCGCTTCTGCGCCTGCCGCTCGGCGTCGTGCGGGTGCTCATTGGTGACGTGGCGGGTCTCGGACTGGTGCTGGTGCACACCACCAGCAGCACTTCCTCGGGCGACCGCCCCAGTATCGAGTTCATGGAAAGGGTGCTCAGTGGGCTTCGGAGAATTTGACTCCGACGCGAACACACCGCAGGTGACAGGTCCGACCTCGTCGGCCAAGATCGTGGTCGCGGGTGGGTTCGGTTCGGGCAAGACGACAATGGTCGGGGCGATTTCGGAGATCGACCCGCTGACCACCGAGGCCATGATGACCGAGGCGAGTGTCGGCCACGACGACACTTCGGCCACGCCGAACAAGACGACCACCACGGTCGCCATGGACTTCGGCCGGATCTCGCTCGACTCGGACCTCGTGCTGTACGTGTTCGGCACGCCGGGCCAGCACCGGTTCTGGTTCATGTGGGACGACCTCGCCGTCGGTGCGATCGGGGCCGTGGTGCTGGTGGACACGCGGCGGCTCGCCGACGCGTTCCCGTCCATCGACTTCTTCGAGAACCGGAAACTGCCGTACGTGGTCGCGATCAACTGCTTCGACCGGTTGCTGCACCACCAGATCGAAGACGTCCGGCACGCGCTGACGATCTCCCCGTCGGTGCCGATCATGGCCTGCGACGCGCGCGAGCGTGACTCCGCCAAGCAGGTGCTGATCTCGGTCGTGCAGCACGCCATCGCTCACGACACGGCACTGAGGGCAGGCTAGAACCCCAGTACCCGAAACCGGGTGCGGCCGTTGGAGTGAACTCCACGTGCTTCACCCGCTTCGGGGAGTGGTGCCTCCGACCGGGGTAGGGCTCCCCGCCCGCTCTTCGGTACGGTCGGGGCCGGCAAGGCCTGAACGGGCAGCCGAACGGCCGGTGACCTGCGCAGACACCCCGCTGCGCACAGTTGCCGGCGCCACCACCGAGTGACCCACGTATGCGTGATCCCGTATGGGTTCGCGCGATGCGCGTGCGTATGGGTACGCACAGTGCACGGGTGCTCGCCCGACGCGGGCTCGACAGTGTCGGGCGGGTGAATACGCTGGAACGGCGTCTTCACGCCCGCCCGGCGATCATGGCGGTGTTCGGCGGTGTTCGACCAGTTTGGAGGGACAGTGACCGTTTCCGGCCAGGAAGGCCAGGGCACGTTCAGCTGGCTGATCACGGATTTCGTGCGCCGGGTGGCCGGCGCCGCCCACGCCGTGCTGGTGTCGGCCGACGGTCTCCTGCTCGCGCCGTCGGAAGGTCTGCCGCAGGAGCGCGCCGAGCAGCTCTCGGCTGTCGCGTCGGGCCTCGTGAGCCTCACGCAGGGCGCCGCGCGGTGTTTCGAGGCCGGTGGTGTGAACCAGACCGTGGTCGAGATGGAGCTCGGGTACCTGTTCCTGATGTCGGTGTCCGACGGGTCGTCGCTGGCCGTGCTGGCCGCCCCCACGTGCGACATCGGCACGGTCGCGTACGAGATGACGCTGCTCGTGGAGCGCGTCGGCCAGCAGCTCACGCCCGAACTGCGCGCCCAGCTCCAGGGCGGGGTGCGTGGTTAGTACATGAGGATCTCCGGCTTCGGCGAACAGGACACGGGCGCTTGGGACGCGCTGCACAAGGGCACCGACCGTGAAGGCGTGGACTCGCCGAGCCATTTCGAGCTGAGCACGCTGAAGACGATGCTGCCGCACCGGCGGCCCGCTGCTTCTGCTGTCCCGCCGCCTGCTCCTGTTCGTCCGGTTGCTCCTGTTCCTGCTGCTCCTTCGTCTTCTGAGTACTACGACGATGACGGGTACGAGTGGGTCGAGGACGGGGAGTCGGGGTACTGGGAGGAGACCGGGACTTCCTCGGGGTACTACGACGCCGAGTCGTACTTGACGCACGAGGACCGTCAGGTTCCGGAGGACTCGGCTTATTACCAGGCTCCGGAGCGGCGGCATTTGGCTGCGGTGGAGGAGCCTGCGGGTGGGGCCGGGTATGAGCAGGATGCTGCTCATGCGTCGGGGTACCAGCGTGTTCCGGAGTCCGCTGGCTACCAGCAGGCGCCTGCTACGGATGCCGCGTACGCCTCGGGTTATCACCAGACTCCGGTTGCTGACGACTACGCGTCGGGGTACCGGCAGGCTCCCGCTTCGGATGCTTACGCCTCGGGGTACCACCAGACTTCCGCTTCGGATGCTTACGCCTCGGGGTATCAGCAGGCTCCCGCCTCGGATCCTTACGCCTCGGGACACCGGCAGGCTGAGCCGTACCCCTCCGGCTATCACCAGGCTCCCGCTTCGGATCCTCACGCCTCCGGGTATCAGCAGGCTCAGCCGTACTCCTCCGGCTACCACCAGCTTCCTGCTTCCGATGCCGGTTATCCGACGGACTACAACCGTTCTGCCGCACCGGCGTCGTATCCCGCCGAGCACCACCAGACGTCTGCCACCGAGTATTCCTCGGGCTACTTCGAAGCGCCCGCCTCCGAGTCGACCGGCCGCCACGCCGTCGTGGCGCCTTCGCACTCGGACCTGCGCGGCCGCCGCGCCGCCGTCGACACCGCCGACCGCGACCGGCCCTACCGCCCCACCCCGGCCGACGTCGGCTACCTCCCGCCTGCCGACGCCCAGCACCGCCTCGCCGAACCCCCGGAGCGCACCACCGGCCGCCGCCGCGCGCCCGAACCCGTTGTGTCGCAGCATGATTCGTACCCGGCTGAGCCGTACTCGCCTGAGTCGTACCCGGCTGAGCAGTACTCGCCCGAGCGTGCCGCGCACCAGTCCGAGGCTGAGCAGTACGCGCCTGAACCCGTTGCGGCACACCAGGATCAGTACGCGGCCGAGCCCTACTCACCTGAGTCCGAGCAGGCGTGGTCTCGCGAAGACGTGCCCCCGGTGGCAAAACCGGCCAAATCCCGCGTCCGCCCCTACGCCCGCACCCGCGGCCGCACCCGCTCCGACCACAACCTCGCCCTCGAAGCCCTCGTCTCCACCAGCGACGACGGCCGCCGCTACCGGGGCGTGCGCTCCATCGAGCACCGCCGCATCTGCGACCTCTGCCTGGACACCCGCTCGGTCGCCGAGATCGCCGCCCACCTCCACCTGCCCCTCGGCGTGGTGAAAATCCTGGTCGGCGACATGGCCGACATCGGCCTGGTCCTCATCCACCAAACCGAACTCGTCCTGGGCGACCGCTCCTCGCGCGATTTCATGGAGCGTGTCCTGCGGGGCCTGCGCAACCTCTGACGGGGGAGCGCCGTCCGACGGATGAAGCTGCTAGCTTCCGCGCATGGTGGACCACAGCGACAGCGCCGCTCTCCGGACGCTGGTGACCGAAGCCGGCAGTGAGATCCTGCTGTTCGGCATCACGCCGCCCCGTCTGAGTACCGATCCCGAGCGGATCCGGGAGATCACAGCGGCGACGTTGGCGCGGTTGGACTCCCTCGAGGTCGACGGTCTGGCGCTGTACGACATCGACGACGAGAGCGACCGCAACCCGGCGGAGCGGCCGTTCCCCTACCTGCCGACCCTTGATCCCGCCGTGTACCACGCGGAATACCTCGGCGAGTGGCACCGGCCGGCGGTCGTCTACCGCTGCGTGGGCAAGTACACCGAGGCGCACCTGCGGACCTGGTTGCAGACAGCCGACTCTGACCGCGTGCTCACTGTGTTCGTCGGCGCGTCTTCGAGGGACAAGGAGGTGCGGACCCGCCTGTCCCAGGCTCAGGCGCTGCGCCGGGACGCCCGCCCGGACCTGCTGCTCGGCGGCGTCGCCATCACCGAACGCCCCGACGAGCACCGGCGACTGATCACCAAGCAGCAGGCGGGCTGCGCGTACTTCATTTCGCAGGTGATCTACAGCTCCGACGCGGCGAAGAGCATGGTCTCCGACTACTACTACGCCTGCCGCGAGCAGCAGCTGGAACCGAAGCCCGTCGTGTTCACACTCTCGGTGTGCGGCTCGGTGAAGACGCTGGCTTTCCTCAAGTGGCTTGGCGTCCACGTCCCACGCTGGCTGGAAAACTCCCTGCGTCATGCCGATGACACACTGGCCGAGTCCTACCAGCACTGCCTGACGACCGCCCGCGACCTGACCGCCTTCTGCCGCAAACTCGGTCTGCCCTTCGGCTTCCTGGTGGAAAGCGTGTCCATCCGCAAGGCCGAGATCGAGGCATCGGTCGCCCTCGCCGGCGAACTGAGCCGACTGCTCGGACGGGGCAGACCATCCGCGTGAGGCAGGGCGGCGCAACCTCTGAGGACGGTGGAGGACCTACTCCTCCACCAACGCGGCCGAAGTGATCCGGTGCAACGGGTACCGCTCGTGATCCGTCCCCTCCAGCACGCCGCCGCCGACGCGGACCGGGCGGACGACGCGTTGGCTGGCCGTGCCGCGGGAGTCGACGAAGCCGATCCACACTTCGCGGCGTTCGAGGGTTGCGCGGGAGAGCAGGTCCAGTGTTGCGGTGGTGTCGGCGCCGCCGCCGGAGTGGGCGCGGACGGCGGAGCCGCGGCGGCGGGCGGTGGCCGCGTCGCCGGCGCGGAGGTTGGCGACGATGCGCGTGGCCTGGTCGTCGGTGAGGACGGCCTGCTCGCCGGGGCGCGAGCGGGCCGCGCGGGCGCGCGCGGGGAGGCGGCGGCCGGACGGGCGGATGTCGACGACGCGGCCGTCGGGGCCTTCGGCGGCGGGCGCGAAACCCGCGCCGCGCAAGGCTTCCAGGACTTCGCCGAGCGGCACGGGGCTGATGAGGACCGTCGGCGCGATCATGCGCAGGTCGTACTCCGCGGCGACGGGGTGGGCGAGGACCTCGGCCAGCAAGGCCTCGTCGTCACAACGAAGGAACGACCCGGCGGCGCCGCCGCGGAGGCGGCCGTGGCGGCGGGCGACGTCGTCGATCAAGTACGTGAGCGACTGCGGCACGGGGGTGGCGGACTTGGAGCGGAACAGCGCGTGCAGCTCGTCGGCGGTACGGCCGGTGTCGAGGGCGCGGCGCACGGTCGGCTCGGTGACGCGGTAGACCGTCGCGTGCCCGGCCGACTCGATGTCGGCGACGGCGGCCATGGCGGTCGCCAGCTCGGGCTCGAGCGGTCCCGGCGCGACGACCGTGAGGTCCGCCTGCACCAGCACGTGGTCGACGGGCTTGGGCAGCGCGTCGTGCATCGCCTCGACGGCGCCGGGGCGGTCGTCCTCCAGCAGCAGCCGAGTGGCGGTGGTCAGCGCGCCCAGGCCGACCAGGCCCAGCGCCGACGCCTCGGCCATCGTCCAGCGCACGGTCTCGTCACGCAGCCGTCCGCCCCGCCGCGGCGCGCGCCACGCGAGCACGGCCACCAGCTCGTCCACGCTCTTCACGCCGGAGCCAGGCGCCAGATCCCCCAGAGCAACCAGCACCCGACGGCGCGCAACCGGCGCCAGCGGGCGACGCAGATCCTCCGACAACGGCGCGATCGGCTTGTCCTTCGCGTCCCGCCCGCCGCTCAGCCCGGGCAGCCGTGGCAGCTCCAGCCACGCCTGCGCGAGCGTCATCCAGCGCTGCACCGTCGGCGACGCGAGCCACGAATCCGTGAGCGTGGTCGGCACCCACTCGGGCGTCGTCGCCTCGCTGTCGGCCACCAAGCCGGCGCCCACGGCCAGCTCCGCGACGAAGGAAGCGCGCGCCTCGTCGGACTCGAGGTCCTTCGCCATCTTCCGCAGCTCCCGCACGCCCAGCCCGCCGGACTTGAGCACGGGCGGCGGTGTGGCCGACCAGGAACGCAGCAGTGTCTCCGTCTGCCGCAACAACTCCATCGCCTCGCCGGCCGCCGTGGAGTCCACAGTGTCCGTCTGATGTGGATGGACGGGCAGCTTCGGCTCGACCAGTGTGGCCGCCTCGAACGCCGCCCCGCCGCGCAGCAATAGCCCCAGCTCGCGCGGCAGCTCCACCGTCTGGTCGTCGCGGCGCAGCAACAGCGAGCGCGCCAGCAGCTTCTGTACGGGCGTGGCCGCGTCGGACAGCGAGACGTCGAAGCTCGCGTCACGCGTGCGCCCGATCGGCGGGCCCGCGGCCAGCGCCGTGAGCACCTTGCGCTCGTCCTCGCCGACCTCCGCCAGCAGCGCCGCCAAGTCGGAAGCCGCCAACACCGGCGACGGCGCCCCGAGGCCCGCCGGGAACGGCCCCAGCGCGTCACGCGCCGCCGGAGGCACCCGCAGCTCGTCGTCCGTGCCCCACACCAGCGCCCGCGCACGCAACCGCGTCAGCGGGCCCGAAATGTCTGTTCCGACCAGTGCCGCGACCGAAGCCAGCGAAACCGGCGCGGTGTCCGCTCCCGCCACGAGCAGGCCGTCGAGCACCGCCAACGTGAACGTGTCGAGGTCCTCGCAAGCTCGCGCGACGGAGCCCGGTGTGCCGGCGCGCGTGGCCAGCACGGTGGTGTCGGAAGGCGGCGGGGTCGACAGATCGCGACGGGTGCGCAGCAGGTCGGCGAGTGCGTCGTCGGACTCCGCACGCAGCCAGTCCGCCAGAGAGGTCGCGGGCATAGACGTCCAGGATACCGGGCGGGTGAGCGGGCGCCGGGGGTGTTCGGGCAGACTGTGGGCGAACCGACGGCACCAGGTCAATGGAGGGCGTTGTGGCGAAGGGCGAGAACGGCAGGAAAAAGGGCATCGACCCCACCTGGCCGGCGGAAGACGGTGAGCACCCCGTGTCGGAGCTCGCGTCCGACCGTCAGGGCGCGCTGTCGCCGTTCGGCGACCTGACGTTCCCGCTCGACTCGGTGCCCTACGTGCACCCGGAGACGGAAATCAACCGCTGATTCCCCACTTCTGGGGAAACGACCGTAGTTACTGGTCGGTCACCCGGTTGGGGTCAGGTGGCGGCGGTCACGGGGCTAGTGTTCGAAGTGTCCTAGCCACAGGTTTCCCAGCGGGGAGTTAGTGCCATGCCGGTTCCCGGTCCCGGGTATTCGATCACCGTCCGGGTCGAGGCCCCGGCTTCCTCCACGGCCGCCGGTGACCTCACCACCGCCGTCGGCCGCGTCGGCGGGGTGCTCACGGCGTTCGACGTCGTCGAGTCGCACGCCGACACGATCGTGGTCGACATCAGTGCCAACGCGCTGTCGGAGAACCACGCGCAGGACATCACCCAGGCGCTCGACTCGCTGCCGGGCGTGAAGGTCCGCAAGGTCTCCGACCGGACGTTCCTGATCCACCTCGGCGGCAAGATCGAGGTCACGCCCAAGGTAGCGCTCCGCAACCGTGACGACCTCTCCCGCGCGTACACGCCGGGTGTCGCCCGCGTGTGCCAGGCGATCGCCGCGAACCCCGAGGACGCGCGCCGCCTGACCATCAAGCGCAACACCGTGGCCGTGGTCACGGACGGCTCGGCCGTGCTCGGCCTCGGCAACATCGGCCCGGCCGCCGCGCTGCCCGTGATGGAGGGCAAGGCCGCGCTGTTCAAGAAGTTCGCGGGCGTCGACGCGTGGCCGGTGTGCCTGGACACGCAGGACACCGAGGAGATCATCAAGATCGTCAAGGCGATCGCGCCGGTCTACGCGGGCATCAACCTCGAGGACATCGCCGCGCCGCGCTGCTTCGAGATCGAAGCGCGCCTGCGTGAGCAGCTCGACATCCCGGTGTTCCACGACGACCAGCACGGCACGGCGATCGTGGTCGTCGCGGCACTGCGCAACGCGCTGCGCGTGGTCGGCAAGGAGATCGAGGACTGCAAGATCGTGGTCAGCGGCGTCGGCGCGGCCGGCTCGGCGATCATCCGGCTGCTGCTGCAAAAGAACCCGGGTGACATCGTGGCCGCCGACATCGACGGCATCGTCCACCCGGACCGCGGCAACCTCGACGACAACCTCACCTGGATCGCGAACCACACCAACCGCGACAAGCAGGCCGGCACGCTGCACAAGGCCCTGGTCGGCGCCGACGTCTTCATCGGCGTCTCCGCTCCGAACCTCTTCGGCGCCGAGCAGGTGGCGACGATGAACAAGGACGCCGTGGTCTTCGCGCTGGCCAACCCGGACCCGGAGATCGACCCGCTCGAGGCGCAGCAGCACGCCGCCGTGGTCGCCACCGGCCGCAGCGACTTCCCGAACCAGATCAACAACGTGCTGGCGTTCCCCGGCGTCTTCCGCGGCCTGCTCGACGCCGCCGCGCACAACATCGACGACAACATGCTGCTGGCGGCCGCCGACGCGATCGCCGACGTGGTGGACCAGAGCCGCCTCAACGCGTCGTTCATCGTGCCGAGCGTCTTCGACAACGCGGTGGCCCCGGCCGTCGCGGAGGCCGTGAAGGCGGCCGTCCGCGCGGAGGCCACGGCCGGCTGAGTTCCTCAGGCCCTGGAGGCCCCGTCATCGCTTACCGCGGTGACGGGGCCTTTTTGTCGGCCGGGACACCGCTGGCATAGCCTCGTGGGGTGAGTGAACTCAGCCACGTCGACGAAACCGGCGCCGCGCGGATGGTCGACGTCTCCGGCAAGACTGCGACCGCGCGCACAGCGCTCGCCGGCGGCACGGTGCACACCACCGCCGAAGTGGTGGATCTGTTGTCCGCCAACGGGTTACCGAAGGGCGACGCCTTGGCGACGGCCCGGATCGCCGGCATCATGGGCGCCAAGCGCGTGCCGGAACTCATCCCGTTGTGCCACCAGATCGCGTTGTCCGGCGTGAAGGTGGAGTTCGAACTGGACGGGAGCGCCGTCCACATCAGCGCGACGGCGAAGACCACCGACGTCACCGGCGTCGAGATGGAGGCCCTCACGGCCGTCGCGGTCGCGGGGCTCACGCTGCACGACATGATCAAGGCCGTGGATCCGGCCGCGACGCTCGACAACGTCCGGCTGATCCGCAAGGACGGCGGCAAGACCGGCACGTGGGAGCGGCAGTCATGAGCGAGGCACGGGTGATCGTGGCGTCCAACCGCGCCGCGAAGGGCGTCTACGAGGACAAAACCGGGCCGGTGCTCGTGGAGTGGCTCGCGGCGCGCGGTTATGCGGTGCCCGGCCCGGTGGTCGTCGAGGACGGCGAACCGGTGGGGATCGCCTTGCGCGCGGCGGTTTCCGAGGGCGTCGCGGTGGTCCTGACCACAGGCGGCACGGGCATTTCGCCGACGGACCGCACTCCGGACGTCACGCGCGAAGTGCTGGACTACGAGCTTCCGGGCGTCGCGGACGCGATTCGCTCCGCGGGCCTGCCGCACGTGCCGACGGCCGTGTTGTCGCGCGGCCTCGCGGGTGTCGCGGGCCGCACGCTCGTCGTCAACCTGCCCGGCTCGCGCGGCGGCGTGAAGGACGGGTTGGGCGTGCTGGAGGGGATCCTCGACCACGCCGTGGACCAGCTCGCCGGCGGCGACCACCCACGACCTGCTTCAGAAGAGCTGGCCAAGGCCGAACAAGCCGCTGAGTCCACGGAGAACTCGGCGTCCGTCGCCGACGCACTCGCCGCGGACTCGCTGCCGGCGGATCCGCTCGAAGCCAAGACCCCGAGCACACCCGCGGTCCGCATCCTCCGCGCGGAGGTCAGCGACCAGCTGTTGTCCGTCGACGAGCACGCCCGCCTCGTGGAGGACGACGCGGCCGGCGCCGTCGTCACCTTCGGCGGGGTCGTGCGCGACCACGACGGCGGCAAGGGCGTGCTCGACCTCGTCTACGAAGGCCACCCCACCGCGGGCGAGGTGCTCGCCCAGGTCGTCACCGAGCTCGCCACGGGCTGGACGGGTGTCCGCGCCGTGGCCGTGAGCCACCGCGTCGGTCCGCTCGCCATCGGCGACGTGGCGCTGGCGTGCGCTGTCGCCGCCGAACACCGCGGCCAGGCCTTCTCGGCCTGCGCGGAGCTCGTCGACGAGGTGAAGGCCCGGCTCCCGATCTGGAAGCACCAGCACTTCACCGACGGCTCCGACGAATGGGTCAACTCACCCTGATCCGCTGCGGCAATGGCCGTTCGTCAGACCCCACGAAGGGCCCCACCGCCGGGGGAAATTCGCGGTGGGGCCCTTTCGTCGGATCACAGCCAACCGAACGCTGCGCCCTGAAGGACTTCACGACCTCACGAGGAGGTCAGGAGTCACTTGGTGGCGATCTTCTGACCGACCAGGATCAGGTCGGGGTTCGGGATGTAGGACTTGTTCAGGGTCTGCAGCTTCTGGAAGCCACCCTGAACGTTGAGCTGCTTGGCGATCTTCGACAGGCTGTCGCCGGACACGACGGTGTAGTCACCGTTCGGGTTCGAGCTCGGCACGCCGGTGACCGGAGTGCTGGCGACCTTCTTGGGGGCGCTCGTGCTCTTCTTGGGGGTCGTCGACTTCTTGGCAGTCGACTTCGAGGTCGACTTGGTCGACTTCGTCGACTTGTGCGCGGCGGTCGAGCCGCCGGCACCCTTGCCGTAGCAGTTCGGCCACGCGCCGCCGCCCTGACCCGCGAGAACGCGCTCGGCCACGGCGATCTGCTGCTCACGGGAAGCGCTCGACGCGCTGCCGGTGCCGCCGTAGGCCTTCCAGGTGCTCTGCGTGAACTGCAGGCCGCCGTAGTAGCCGTTGCCGGTGTTGGTGTTCCAGTTGCCGCTGCTCTCACACTGCGCGACAGCGTCCCAGTTGGTCGCCGACGCGGGGGTCGCGGCGATCGCGATGGGCGCGCCGACCGCGATACCCGCGACAGCGACGCGGGCGATGGTGCGGGTGGCGGCGGACATCTTGCGGTGCTTGCCTCGGTAAGACATGAGAATACTTCTCGGTTTTCCTGCGCCTACGAGCCCGAAGGCTGAGGGCCGGGTTGGGAGCCCGTCCGCCCGTTGCCGGGCGGCAGACGCGGACTGCGCACGACGCGCGGTCTTCGTCCCCTCGTCCCTGTCCGGAAATGCTTTCGCTCGGGGTATGGGTCCGGGGATCCGCTGGACAGGGCTAGGCACTACGGATTCCCGGTCTTGCTCGGTTGGTCGGGGCCAACCGAAAAGCGACGGTACGTAATGAGAGCCGTGATCGGAAATCATTCGGCATGTGACCTACGTCACAGTAACAGCACGCAACCTCTCGCGATCGGCATGTTTGCGCAGGTCAGAGGGCCGTTATCTGCCCGTTTTCTGCCCGAGATATTTCACAGATCGTGAGGCTTGGATCACGTCGATAAGGCGTCAACGGTCCATTCGCGCGGCCTTTGAGTTGGGCACCTTAAACCACTCAGTGCGAAGTCTGCCAGTGCACGTCGAGTGGTTCTGTGGGTGTCCGGGAATACGCCGTGAGCGAACTACTCCGGAGAGTAGGTATTGACAAAAATGGCCGCTCAAGGCGCCTTGAGCGCCGCTCGGCGTGGTCCGGACCAAATGGCCGGACAGGAGGGTTCAAGGGCCCAGTGAGCCACTGAGCCGGGTCTGGCGGGGTCTCGCGAGGGTCAGCCGCCGGCGAAGGGTGGGAGCACGTCGAGTTGCGCTCCGTCACTGAGGGCGCGATTCTGATTACGGACGGCAACCTCGTTCAACAGGAAGCTCGCCGCGTCGAGGATGCGCGGCAGCGGTCCCGGATGCAGTTCGCGCACCAGGCGGACGGCGTCCGCGACGGTCGAGCCCTCAGGAAGCTTCAGCTTCTCCTCTTCCACTCCCGCCGCCGCGCGGGCGGAGGCGAAGTAGCGGACCAGCACGGTCATCGGTTCCAGAGACTGGGGTGACATGTCATCCGCCGATCGCACTCATGGGCCGGATCGGCTGCGCGAACCCGGCTTCGTTGATCTCGTGGCCGGCGAGCTTGCCCCACATCGTGGCCCGCCACGCGTCCGCTACCTCTTCATCGCGCGCGCCCGCGCGCACGAGGGCGCGCAGGTCCGTCTCGTCGTTGGAGAAGAGACAGGAGCGCACCGCGCCGTCGGCCGTGAGCCGGGTGCGCTCGCACGCGGAGCAGAACGGCCTGGTCACCGACGCGATCACACCCACGTCGCCGGGTCCGCCGTCGACCAGCCACCGCTCGGCCGGCGCGCCGCCGCGGGCGGCCGGGAACGGCGACAGCGAGAACTCCTCGCCCAGCATGCTCAGGATCTCTTCGGCCGTGATCATCTCGCCGCGGTTCCAGCCGTGCTGCGCGTCGAGCGGCATCTGCTCGATGAACCGCAGGTGGTAGCCCTCTTCGAGGCAGAATCGCAGCAGTGGCACGGCGTCGTGGTCGTTGAGCCCGCGCATCAGCACGGAGTTGACCTTCACCGGCGCCAGCCCAGCGTCGCGCGCGGCCGCGAGGCCCGCCAGCACGTGGGAGAGGCGGTCGCGGCGGGTGATCTGCTCGAACAGGGCGCGATCCACGGTGTCGAGCGACACGTTGATCCGGTCCAGGCCGGCCTCGGCGAGGCCCTTCGCCCGTTTCGCGAGCCCGATCCCGTTGGTGGTCATGGAAACCCGCGGCCGAGGCTCGAGCGCGGTGATCCGCGCCACGATGTCCTCCAGACCCGGGCGCAGCAGCGGCTCGCCGCCGGTCAGGCGGATGTCGGTGACGCCCAGCGTCTCGACGGCGATGCGCATCAGCCGCACCAGCTCGTCGTCGCTGAGCACCTGCTCGCCGGGCATCCAGTCGAGGCCTTCGGCGGGCATGCAGTACGTGCAGCGCAGGTTGCAGCGGTCCGTGAGCGAAACCCGCAGATCCGTGGCCACGCGGCCGAACTGGTCGAGCAAGCCGGGATGATCGGGCCGGGGTGCCGAGGGCGCGCCGGACGAACCTCGTGTACCGGGGACGCGAGGAAACCCGAGATGTACTGCTGTCATTACGCACAGCCTAACTCGTGAACGCCTGAAAAGCCGACTCGTCCTTATCACCGGGTCGGCCGATGAAGGGCCTCTCGCGAGCCGTCGGTGACCTCCTCGTGACCGCCCGCTCACAGACCCGGCCGGGCCGCTCGCGCGCCGGCGCCGGCGCGACTGTCCGGAATCGACCGCACCGCCCCCGACCTCGCAGGACGGGGCGCAGAACTCCTGGCAGCGGGGCGGATTGCGGCGCGAACCCGACTGTCCACACCGGCTGTGACGTGGGTCATCGGCCGACTCGATCAGCGGTCGCGGGCGAGGGCTGCGGACCGTCCGGGCAAACCCCGAGCGTTACCAGAACGCAATACTTGAAGCGTCACACAACGAAGTGCTCGACAATTCACGTTTCACATAGCTTTTCCTCAACTGCGGCGATAATCTTCCGGCCATGCCGCAATTTCGGTTGTCCGAGGCCGCCCGGCTCCTCGGCGTCAGTGACGACACCGTCCGGCGCTGGGTCCGCGGCGGTCAGTTGACCGCGACGGACGACGCCGCCGGCCGGAAGGTCGTCGACGGTGCCCAGCTGGCGGGGTTCGCCCGCGCGCAGGCCGCCGGTCCCGAGGACCCGTCGGCAGTCGGCCGCTCCGCCCGCAACCGCTTCGTGGGGCTCGTCACCGAGGTCACCGCCGACAAGGTGATGGCACAGGTCGAGCTGCAGTGCGGGGCGCACCGAGTGGTGTCACTGATGAGTTCAGAAGCCGTCCGCGAGCTCGGGTTGCGCCCGGGTGTGCTCGCGGTGGCCGTTGTCAAGGCGACCACCGTCGTGGTGGAGACCCCGGAAGGAAACAGATGAAGAAGCTCGCCATCGCCGTAGCGGCGGTCGCGTTGTTGGCCGGTGCGTGCAGCGCGAACGACGAGGCCAGCACCAGTCCGGGCTCCGGCGGCCCGGCGGTGCCGTCGCCCGCCGGCTCGAGCGCGACGGGCACGCTCACGGTGTTCGCCGCCGCGTCGCTCACCGAGTCGTTCAACGAGCTCGGCAAGGAGTTCGAGGCGGCGCACCCGGGTGTCACCGTCAAGTTCGACTACGAGGGCTCGTCGGCGCTCGTGCAGAAGCTGGACAACGGGGCCAAGGCCGACGTGTTCGCCTCCGCCGACCAGGCCAACATGGACAAGGCCACGCAGGGCGGGGTGATCGACGGCCAGCCGACGGTGTTCGCCACCAACAAGCTGGCGATCGCCGTGGCCAAGGGCAACCCCAAGGGCATCAAGACGTTCGCCGACCTGAACAAGGCAGGCCTGACCGTCGTCGTCTGCGCGGCCCAGGTGCCGTGCGGCTCGGCGACGAAGAAGGTCGAGACGAACACTGGCGTGACGCTGAAGCCGGCCAGCGAAGAGACCGACGTCAAGCAGGTGCTGGCGAAGGTGCAGTCGGGTGATGCCGACGCGGGCCTGGTCTACGTCACCGACGCGACCTCGGCCGCGGACAAGGTCGACAAGGTGGACTTCCCGGAGGCTTCCGGCGCGATCAACAACTACCCGATCGCCGTCGTGAAGGACGCTCCGCAGGCCGCTCTGGCCAAGGAGTTCAACGACTTCGTGCTCGGCGCGCAGGGCAAGGCCGAGCTGACCAAGATCGGGTTTGGCCCGGCTCAGTAAGGGGCGACGCGGTGCGGCGGTCGAGCAACGGCCGCCGCATTCGCGGGTTCCCCTTGTTCTCTGGATCCCCGCCGTGGTGGCGCTCGCGCTCGTGGTGCTGCCCGTCGTCGGGCTGCTCGTGCGCTCGGACGTCGCCCGGTTCCCGTCTCTCCTGATCTCCGAATCGTCGCTGGCCGCGCTCAAGCTGTCGATGATCACGGCGCTGCTCTCGACGGTGGCGTGCGTGATCCTCGGTGTGCCGCTGGCCGTCGTGCTGGCTCGTTCGCGCGTGCGCGGCACGCGGCTGCTGCGCTCGATCGTGCTGCTGCCGCTGGTGCTCCCGCCCGTGGTCGGTGGCCTCGCGTTGCTGTACCTGCTCGGACGCAAGGGTTTCCTCGGCATCCTGATCAACGCGTTGACCGGCCAGCAGATCCCGTTCACGACCGCGGCCGTGGTGATCGCGCAGACGTTCGTGGCCATGCCGTTCCTGGTCGTGAGCCTCGAAGGCGCGCTGCGCGGCTCCGGCGACCGTTACGAGCAGGTGGCTTCGACGCTCGGCGCGCGGCCGTGGACGGTGTTCCGCCGCGTGACGCTGCCGCTGCTGCTGCCGGCGCTCGGCTCCGGCGTGGTGCTCAGCTTCGCCCGCGCGCTGGGTGAGTTCGGCGCGACCATCACGTTCGCCGGTAGCCTGGAAGGCGTCACGCGGACGCTGCCACTGGAGGTCTACACGCAGGCCGAGGTGGACGTCGACAGCGCGGTGGCGCTCGCGTTGCTGCTGATCGTGGTGGCGATCGTGGTCATCGCGGTGGCGCGGCCGCGGTCGTTCGAAGGTGGTTTCCGGTGACGCTCTCGGCTCGGATCGCGCTCTCGCGCGGCACGTTCTCCCTCGACGTCGAGTTCACCGTGCCCGAGGGAACGGTGCTGGCGCTGCTCGGCCCGAACGGCTCGGGAAAGTCCACTGTGCTCGGTGGCCTGGCCGGGCTCGTGCCCGTGACGTCGGCCGACATCACGTTGTCCGGCCGCGTGCTGGCGGGGGACAAGGTGAACCTGCCGCCGCACGCGCGGGGGGTCGGGTTGCTGTCGCAGGACGCGCTGCTGTTCCCGCATCTGTCCGCTTTGGACAATGTCGCTTTCGCCCCGCGTTCGGCCGGTGCGGGCAGGGTGAAGTCCCGGGAAGTCGCCCAGATGTGGCTGGCGGAGGTGGACGCGTCGGCGTTCGCGCGCCGGCGGCCCGGCCAGCTCTCGGGTGGCCAGCAGCAGCGGGTGGCGATCGCGCGGGCGCTGGCTTCGACGCCGTCGCTGCTGCTGCTCGACGAACCGTTCGCCGCTCTCGACGTGGACGCGGCGCCCGCGATCCGCGGCCTGCTGCGGCGGGTGCTGCGCGGCGGGCCGACCACGGTGCTGGTCACGCACGATCCGCTCGACGCGCTCGCGCTGGCCGACCACGTGGCCGTGATGTCGGGCGGGCGGATCGTCGAACGCGGGCCCACACGGGAGGTGCTGGCCGCGCCGCGCACGGCGTTCACGGCCCGGATCGCGGGGCTCAACCTGGTTGCGGGCCTCGCGGAGGCCGAGGGGCTGCGCACGAAGTCGGGTGACCTGGTGTCGGGGCTGCTTTCGCCGGACGCCGTGGTGGGGGAGGCCGCGGTCGCGGTGTTCGAGCCCAGCGCGGTGGCCGTGTACCCGCACGACGGCGAGCACCACGGCAGCCCGCGCAACACCGCCGAGGCCCTGGTCGCGGCCCTGGAACCGCACGGGCCCGTGATCCGGCTGCGCGTGACCGGCGGCGGCTGGGCCGAGGGCCTGACCGCCGACCTGACGCCGGCGGCGGTCGCCGACCTGGAGCTGGAGCCGGGCTCGTCCGTGACGCTGTCGGTGAAGGCCGCGACGGTGGCGGTGCATCCCGCGCAAGCCTGACTGCGTTGTGCCGCAATGGAAATCCTCTGCGGGCGCACCGTGGCGGGGTGCCGTGGTACGGTGCGCCTGTTTCGATCAAGTACCGCAGAACAGAGGACGGCGAGGGTGACTGAAGGACGCTGGACGTACCTGAGCGACATGGACGGCGTCCTGGTTCGCGAGGAGCATCTCGTGCCGCGCGCGGACGAGTTCCTCGGCGAGCTGCGGGACAACGGCATCGGCTTCCTGGTGCTCACGAACAACTCCATCTACACCCCGCGCGACCTGCGGGCGCGGCTGCTGCGCACCGGGCTCGACATCCCGGAGGAGTCGATCTGGACCTCCGCGATGGCCACGGCGCAGTTCCTCGACTCGCAGCGCCCGGGCGGCACGGCGTTCGTGATCGGCGAGGCCGGGCTGACCACCGCGTTGCACGAGGTCGGTTACGTGCTGACCGAACGCGACCCGGACTACGTGGTGCTGGGCGAGACCCGCACGTACAGCTTCAGTTCCATCACCAACGCCATCCGCCTGATCGACGGCGGCGCGAAGTTCATCGCCACCAACCCGGACGCGACCGGCCCGACGATGGAGGGCTCGCTGCCGGCCACCGGGTCCGTCGCGGCGCTGATCGAGAAGGCCACCGGGCGTTCGCCGTACTTTGTGGGCAAACCGAACCCGCTGATGATGCGCTCGGCGTTGCGGCGCCTCGGCGCGCACTCGGAGTCGACGCTGATGATCGGCGACCGCATGGACACCGACATCCACGCGGGCATCGAAGCGGGGCTGCAGACGGTCCTCGTGCTCACCGGGATTTCCACTCCGGAGTCGGCCGAACGCTATCCGTACCGGCCGACGAAGGTGATCGACTCGGTCGCCGACCTGATCGGGCGAACCCTGGACCCGTTCGGCGAAGCCTGACCGGCGTGCGCGCCGGAGCAGGGCCTATCGTCGAACGATGAGCGTGTATGTGGTGGGCGACGTCCACGGGCACCGCGACGCCCTGGCCGACGCACTGCGCGCCGAGGGGCTCGTCGACAGCGACGGCAAGTGGAGCGGCGCCGAAGACCAGCTGTGGTTCCTCGGCGACTTCGTGGACCGCGGTCCCGACGGTGTCGGCGTGATCGACTTCGTGCGTTCGCTGCAGGAACAGGCGCCGGAGGCGGGCGGCTCCGTGCAGATGCTGCTGGGGAACCACGAGATCCTGCTCCTGGGGATGTACCACTTCGGCGACCGCCAGGTGCCGTCGGACTTCGGGCCGCGCAGCTTCGCCCGCAGCTGGGAGATCAACGGCGGCCTGCTGTCCGATCAGGACCGCCTGACGCCGGAACACATCGAGTGGCTTTCGGCGCGTCCGTTGGTGGCGCTGGTCGACGACCACCTGCTGATGCATTCGGACACGCTGGAGTACCTCGACTGGGGCTCGGACATCACGTCGATCAACGCGTCGGTGGGGGAAATCCTGACCGGCAGCGACATCGAGGCGTGGTGGGACGTCTGGCGCCGGATGACCACTCGCTACGCCTTCCGCGGCCCGGCCGGCGAGGAGAACGCGGACGCGTTGATGGAAGCCCTGGGCGGTTCGCGGATCGTCCACGGTCACAGCGTGATCGCCGACCAGCTGGGCATCCACCCGGCACAGATCGAGGGGCCTTACCTGTACGCCGGCGGCAAGGCCCTGGGCATCGACGGCGGCTTGTTCGTGGGCGGCCCGTGCCTCGTGGTGCCCTTGCCTTTCACGCCTGAGCCGTAGGGACGTCGACGATCTCCTTGCCCAGCGGCATCAGCGACACGGGGATCAGCTTGAAGTTCGCGATCCCCAACGGGATCCCGATGATCGTGATGCACAGCGCGATGCCGGTGACCACGTGGCCGATCGCCAGCCACAGGCCGGCGAAGATGAACCAGATGATGTTGCCCAGCACCGACCCGACACCCGCGTCGCGCCGGTCGACCACCGTCCGGCCGAACGGCCACAACGCGTAGTTCGCGATCCGGAACGACGCCAGCCCGAACGGGATGGTGATGATCAGGATGCAGCACACGATGCCCGCGAGGACGTAGCCCACGGCCATCCAGAATCCGCAGAGCACGAGCCAGATGATGTTCAGCAGCAGGCGCATCAGACGTGCAGCTCCCCACTCACCACGGTGACCGCCCGCCCACTGATGCGGACGCGGTCGTTGTCGAGTTCGGTTTTCACGATCCCGCCACGCTGGGAGATCTGCTTGCCGGTCAGGTCTTTTCTGCCCAGCTTCCTGGCCCAGTAGGGCGCCAGGGCGCAGTGGGCGGATCCGGTGACGGGGTCTTCGTCGACACCGACGCCGGGGCCGAAGAACCGGCTGACGAAGTCTGTGTTGTCGCCGGTTTCGTCGGTCTCGCTGGGTTCGCCGGGGTCGCCGCTCGCGGTGATGATCATGCGTCCGGTCCAGGTGCTCTTGAGCTCCGTGAGGTCCGGTGTGGCTCGGGCGACCTGCTCCGGCGTCTCGAGCTCGACGAACAGGTTCTCCCTGCTGCGGCCGACGTACAGCGGCTTCACGTCTTCGTCGGCGAGGATGCGGCTGACGTCCGCTTGCGTCTCCCGCGGCTCGTCGACGGGGAAGTCCATCTCGATCCAGCCGTCTTCGTGCTTGGTGCATCGGAGGATGCCGCTGCGGGTCTCGTAGGTCTGTGTGCCGCCGAGGACCTGGGTCGCCGCGATGGTCGCGTGACCGCACAAGTCCACCTCGGTGGCCGGCGTGAACCACCGGAGGCTCGTCGTGGTGCCGTTCTTCCGGACGAAGGCTGTCTCGGAGTGCTTCATCTCGCCGGCGACCTGCTGCATCCAGGCCGCGTCCACGTCCCTCTCCAGGACCACCACGCCGGCCGGGTTCCCGGCGAACGCCTCCCCGGTGAACGCATCGACCACGTAGAACCGCATGGTTTGACGGTACCGGGGTGGGGTGGGTGGGGGTGTCAGGGTTTTACCCTGGATTTTGTGGTGTCGCTTTGTCGACCTGGGTGTTCTCTTCTTGCCTCGCGGGGCGTCTTCGCGGTGGGCTCGCCTTCGCAGCGCTGGTTGCTGCGGTTGTGCCGGCGTCATCGTGACACGGCTCTCACGCGTTGGTGTGGTGCCGTTTCTCGGCACTTGCGTGACGCGCGACGTTCACTGCTCGCGTCGACACTGTCTGAAACACAACGCGGCGCCACCCTCAGGTGGCGCCGCGCTCCGTCAGCCTCTACTCACCCACCGATGACCGGCGGTGTGATCTTCTCCCCATCGGGTCCGCGCTCGGGGCGAACCTCGAACACCTCGTCGGGGTCTTCCTGGTTGGGGAGCTTGTTCTTGTGCTCCTTGTCGTCTTCCTTCTTCTTGCCGGCCCCAGCGGCGCCGGCCGCTCCGCCTGCGCCGGCCTTCCCGGCTTTGCCCGCGTTGGCCGCCGCGGTCGCCCCACGCTCGAGCCGCTCGCCTGCGCCCTTGCCGGACTCGGCGCCTTCGCCCGCCGCGCCCTTGCCGGCCGCGCCACCGCCGGAGACGCGGCTGCCGGCGAACCCGCCGCCGGATCGCCCGGTTCCGCCGCCGGCCCGCCCGCCGCGCAGGGTCTCGTCGCCGGCGCCACCGGCGCCGCCCGGCCCACCCCCGCCGAACGCCAACGCGTCCGGGGACAGCCGCCCGAAGCCACCGCCGCCCGCAGGCGGGCGGAAGCCAGTGCCACCAGTGCCGCCAGGCCCACCGAAGGACCCGGCACCGGTGCTGGAGCCCGCGCCTGGAGTGAACGCGTTGCCGTTGAAGCCCGCGGCTCCGCCACCGGGGCCGCCGCCTCCCGGCGCACCTCCACCGGGCGACCCGAAGCTGCCGGCTCCACTGCTCAACGCGCCCGCGTGCCCTCCGAGGCCGACACCGGGCTGGGCGCTGCTGGCGTGGGTGCTGTCGTCCCCACCCCCGATCGGCGGCGGCGCCGTGAACTGGGGCTGGGTCGTGGACGTCTCGTGGTACGTGTTGTCCAGCCCCTGCATCACCTGAACGGCCTGCTGATGCGCGGCGTCCGCCTGCTGCTGTTTGGCGGCGATGGCGTTCATCGTCTGCGCGGCGGCCGCGGGATCCGCGACGCTCAACTGCTGCGTCGCCTTTTGCATCTCGGCCTGCTGGTCGAACTTCACGGGCTCCGGCATGTTCGTCTGCGCGTGCCCAGCCGCGGCGGCCTGCTGCGAATAGCGGTTGGAGCTCAGCTGCGCGGCGCTCGCGGTGTTCGAAGCGTAGGTCGCGGTGTTCTGGAAGAAGTTGTGCGCCTGCGACGCGCCCGAGCCCTGCCACTCGATCTGGCTGCTGTTGGCCGCGTCGTTGATCGAGTTGGACACGGCGGCTAGCCAGTTGCCGAGGTCGTTGGCGACTCGCCCGCGGGCGTCGAGTTCGCCGGGGTCCATGTTCGTGTGCACCATGTCGTACAGCTGCTGGTGATCGTGCGCCGCGTAGTTCGCGTTGGGGGCGGGGGCGTCGCCGCGGGTAGCCTGGCCCTCGAGTAGCTGCTGGCCTTGGGTTACCGAGTAATTCGAGGCCGCCTGACCCGTGCGCTGATCGACGGAGCCGCGGATGTTTTGCTGATCCTCGGCACCGAACCGCCCGGGCGCAGCTTTTTTCGAGAGGTCTGCGTGAGCCTGGCTGTAGTAGTCGGCTTCGTACTCGCGGGGCTGGGCGCGTTCGCTCATGAGTCCGCCTTGCCGATACCGGAGAAGGTCTGGGCGTGCTCGCTGTCGGCCGCGCTGTAGTTGGCCTTCGCGATCGCCAGGGCTTCCTGGACCTGCTTGATGCTTTCCTTGAGCAGTTCGAGGTTGGGGATCAGCGCCTGCCCATCACCGTGGGCAACTTTGACGTTGTAGTCGGCGACCTGGCCCGCGTAGTCGCTCGAGCCCATCTTGGCTCGAGTTATGAGCCGGTAGAAATCGATACTGATCTTGTCGTAGCCTGCGAGGAATTCGTCGCACACTTTGTTGTACGCCTCGAACCCGGCGTCGTTGATCGCGAACCCACCACCGGTGGCAAGCGCTTTGAACTTCTCGGCACTTTCGCTGACACGTTTTGCGCCTTCGGTGTCGAGCGGGTTGACCATCAAGTCGGGGAAAGGCGCCTGACCCTGACCGGTAGTCGAGGAGACCGGGTGATCCTCGAAGTTGGATGCATCCTCCATCGCTGCAGTACCCTCCCAGGCCACGCTGTGTGCTCCCGTGCCCACTCTAGATGTACGGACACGAGCTGTCAGCCGTTCATGACATCCGGGCAGCGATCATCACGTGTTCTTGGGCAAGAGCAGTTCGACCGCTGAGGCCAGGGTCCTGGCCTTGGTACATGCTTCGTCGGTGGTCCCCCGAGAGAACGATACAGCGATCGTTGCTCGTGATTTCGGCTTGACCTCGATAGAGACCGCGCAGACGCCGGTTTGCTGGGTGGGCTCTCGTTCGAGGATCGCTCGTCGAGCGCGGACGCTGCCGGAAGTGGCTTTCGCGGGGTTGGCGATGCTCGTGTCATAGGCCTCCCCGTCCTGCAGACCCAGGCTGAAAACGCCGGCCCCTTCTTGCTGCGTGTCGCAGGCGTGCTCCAGATCAGCGGTCGACGGCGTGGCTGGCGGGAACCCCTGCCCGGCGAGTGCCTGGTCCAGCGTCTTGCACGGACTCATCCCCGCCAGCGGGGTGTCCGACTGCGTGCTCGGCGCACTGCTCGACGCGGACCCTGCCGGGCTCACCGGAGTGGGATTACCTCCTACAGAGCCGTCACAGGCGGTCAGGGCGCAGGCGAGAGCGGCGAGGCCGACGAAGGTCACGAAGCCACGGATCGGTCCGGTCACCTGGTGAACACTACGGGTAGGTGATCGTCAGACGCGAGCCTGTGGTCGAGCGCGATCACGGGTCAGGATCATCGGGACGGCTCGGGTGGATACTTGGGCTGTCAGCCGTTCGAAGGAAGCATCAGATCGACAGCCTCGGCGACCTTCCGCGCGCCGATGCACGACTGGTCGGTGCTGCCGGACGACAGGGTCAGGACGACGAGCGCGCGCGACTTCGGCTTGACCTCCATGCTGACCCCGCAGCCTCCGGTTCCGTGGTTGATCCCCGGCTCCAAGAACGCTCTGCGTTTGCGCACATTTCCCGACACTAATTGGTCGGTGTTGGAGAAGCTCGTGTCGTAGCTCTGCCCGTCTTGAAGATCCAGGCCGACCGTGCCGTAGCCCGCCTTGAGCGATTCGCAAGCGTGTTCCGGATCCGCCAGGGTCGGTGTAGACGCCGGGAAACCCTGGCCGGCGACCGCCTGGTCCAGGGTCTTGCACGAGCTCATCCCCGCCAAAGGCGTGTCCGACAGTGGGGGTGTAGCGCTGCTCGACCCCTGCCCGGCGGACGTCGTCGGTGAAGGGTTGCCCTCGACCGAGCCGTCGCACGCGGTCAGCGAGAGCGTGAGGGTGGCGAGACAGGCGAGCGTAAAAAGGCCACGAGTCGGTCCAGTCACGTGGTGAACACTACGGGTAGACGCGCAGTGCCCGCGAGAAGATCCGCGAATCAGCCGCAACACGGTGTGACCCCCGACCTCAGCGAATGCCTTCCTCGATGGTCTCAAAAAGCCACCTTCGCAGGTGAGACCCGTCAGATGGCACGAACCGCAGCCGGAAGCCCCCATCGCGGAGCGGCTCGGAGAACGTGACGTACCGGCCGCCATCCGTATCGACGAACGTGGCCGTCGAGACGGGGCGGAGGGTGCCGTGGCGGGGGCGCAGGGACAGTTCCACCGTGCCATGCCGGTGCAGGGGCCACTGGGAGTAAGAGCCCAGAGCGTCCCGATCGCGGCGAGACGGAGCCGAGGTGAAATCCCGGTCTGAAAAGTCCGAAGCATCCGAATCTGAAGAATGCCGAGCCGGAGCCTGCGTAAGAGACACCGGAGCAACCGGCAGTGGCGGATAGGTCGGGAACATGCTCAACACCGTCTCCACCAGCCGATCCGGTCGCGTCTGCTGGAACCGGATCCCGTCGGGCTCGGACGACGAAAACACCCCCAGCCCCTCGCCGATGCAGGCCCGGTACAGCACCGTCCCGGAAGGCAACTCGGCGGCGCGGACGATGATCAGCACCTCAGGCCGCGTCCAAGCCTGCAAGGTAGCCAGAACGTCATGGTCCAGCTTGTCCGCATGAGCCAACCCCCGCGAACGCAGCAAAGCCCATGCCTCATCCGACAGCCGCTTGTGCTCATCCAGAGTCAGCCCAGGGCTGCGGATTTCAAAGGGGTGCCACGAAGCCGGCAGGCCACTGCGGCGGACGGCGACGTCGACTTCGGTCCAGCTCAGGGAGAACTCCTCCGGCACGGCCCAACCCCAACCCCTCGTGAAACGAACCCGCACCGAGCGTAGCGGAAGGTGGGTGCCCGGCCGGGTGGTCGTCGAACCCCCGGGTTCCTAGACTCGCGGGTGTCGACGAAGACCCCACCGGGAGGCAACCATGCCCGACGCGCCCGCCCTGCCCAGTTACGCCTCCGGGACGTCCGACGTCCCCCTGCTGGGTGACACCATCGGGGACAACTTCGACCGCACTGTGGCCGCGTTTCCCGAGCGCGACGCGATGGTGGACCGCGCGGCCGGTACGAAATGGTCGTATGCCGACCTCAAAAAGGACGTCGACCAGCTCGCGCACGGGCTCGTCGCCACCGGGATCGGCAAGGGGGACCGCGTCGGGATCTGGTCGCCGAACCGGGCGGAGTGGACGCTCCTCCAGTACGCGACGGCCAAGATCGGCGCGATCCTCGTCAACATCAATCCCGCGTACCGCTCGCACGAGCTGGAGTACGTGCTCAACCAGTCCGGTGTGCGGATGCTCGTCGCGGCGGACAAGTTCAAGACGTCGGACTACGCGGCGATGGTGGAGCGGGTCCGGCCGAACTGCGCGGGGCTCGAGGTCGTGGTGCTGCTGGGCACCGACGCGTGGACGGACCTCATGGCCAAGGGTGCGGGTGGCGACCCGGAGGCCCTGGCCGAGCTCCAGAAAAACCTGAGCGCCGACGACCCCATCAACATCCAGTACACCTCCGGCACCACGGGCTTCCCCAAGGGCGCCACGCTGTCCCACCACAACATCCTCAACAACGGCTACTTCGTCGGCGAGCTGTGCAACTACACCGAAGAAGACCGCGTGTGCATCCCCGTGCCCTTCTACCACTGCTTCGGCATGGTGATGGGCAACCTCGCGTGCACCAGCCACGGCGCGTGCATGGTGATCCCGGCGCCGGCGTTCGACCCGCGGGCGACGCTGGAGGCCGTGGAGGCGGAGCGGTGCACGTCGCTGTACGGCGTGCCCACGATGTTCATCGCGGAGCTCAACCACGCGGACTTCGGCGAGTTCGACCTGTCGTCGCTGCGCACCGGGATCATGGCGGGCTCGCCTTGCCCGGTCGAGGTGATGAAGCAGGTGATCGACCGGATGGGCATGACGGAAGTGTCGATCTGCTACGGCATGACGGAAACCTCGCCGGTCTCCACACAGACGCGCGCGGACGATTCGGTGGAGCGCCGCGTGTCCACGGTCGGCCGCGTCGGGCCGCACCTCGAGTCCAAAGTGGTCGATCCCGAGACGGGCCTCACCGTGCCGCGCGGCGTGCCCGGCGAGCTCTGCACGCGCGGCTACTCCGTGATGCTCGGTTACTGGGAACAGCCCGACAAGACGGCCGAGGCGATCGACGCCGCGCGCTGGATGCACACCGGCGACCTCGCCGTGATGGACGAGGCCGGCTACCTCAACATCACCGGCCGCATCAAGGACATGGTGATCCGCGGCGGCGAGAACGTGTACCCGCGCGAGATCGAGGAGTTCCTCTACACGCACCCGGACGTCCTCGACGCACAGGTCATCGGCGTGCCCGACGTCAAGTACGGCGAAGAGCTCATGGCCTGGATCCAGGTGCGCGAGGGCGCGCAGCCGCTCACCGCCGAGGCCGTGCGCGAGTTCTCGCAGGGCAAGCTGGCGCACTACAAGATCCCGCGCTACGTCCACATCGTCGACGGGTTCCCGATGACCGTTACGGGCAAGGTGCGCAAGGTCGAGATGCGCGAGCAGTCCGTGACGCTGCTGGGCCTCGAAGACGCCGCTTCGGCGAAACACGCATAGGGCAGGCAACCGGACAACAGGGTCGCGCGTGTTCCCCCTCGGAGACCGACGAAGGGGGAACATCGTGAAGGTCACCCGAAGAGTGTTCGCCGCGGGGGGTCGCGGCGGCGACGATCACCGTGCTCGCACCAGCGGCCGGCGCGATGGCCGCGCCGGCCGGGCCGATCGAGCTCGCGCCACGGGCGGGCGACACCTACACCGGGATCGAGGCGATCAACGACCACGGCACCGTCGTGGGCGAGTCCTACCCGCGTGAGACGCGGATTCTGTACCACCCGATGAAGTGGTCCGCCGCGGGCGAGGCCACCGCGCTGCCGACGCTCGGGGGCGCGCTGGGCCAGGCCGTGGCGGTGAACCAGGCCGACGTGGTCGTCGGAGTCGCCGACGACGCGCAAGGCGCTCAGCGCGCCGCTCGCTGGGCTGCTGACGGCACCGTCACGGAGCTGGCCACCCCCGGCGTGGGCGGTGGCGCGGACGCGATCAGCGACACCGGCCGCATCGTGGGTTCTTTCTACGACGGCACCTTTTCCCACGCGCTGCTGTGGGAGCGCGACGGCACCGTCCGCGAGCTGCCCGGCTTGCCCGGCGGCGGCTCGACGTGGGCCGACGAGATCACGCCCGACGGTCGCGTCGTCGCCGGTACCGCCGACGACGCGGGCGGCGACACCCACGTCGTGCGCTGGGACGAGCGCGGCCGGATCACCGACCTCACACCGGAGGGTGAGTACGGCCGTGTCGTCGGGATCTCCCGTGACGGCACGATCACCGGCTCGATCACGATCGGCGGCAACCACGTGGCCAAGCGGTGGGACCCCTCGGGCCGCGTTGTGACGCTGGGTGGAACCGAGGCGCCGAGCTCGGGGTACGCGTCGGGGATCAGCGACAACGGCACCGTCGTCGGGATCGTCGACCCGGACTTCGGCGGCAGCTACGCGACGCGATGGGACCGGGTGGGCCGCCCGACGTACTTGCCGAGCGACACCCGCAACGCGGCCGCCAACGCCATCAACCGCGCCGGCACGATCGTGGGTCAGGCCGAGGGCGTCGGCGCGAAGTGGGCGCCGGACGGCACTCGCACGAGGCTGGAACCGTTGCCGGGCCACACTTCCGCGGCGGCGCTGCTGATCAACTCGCGCGGCGTCACCGCGGGGATGTCTTACGGCGACGTCTGGCACGGCGTCATCTGGAGGTGACGCGGCGGGCCGTCCCCGAGGGGGTCGGGGACGGCCTGTGCGTCAGGAAGCTGCCGCAGCGGCTTCCGCCAGCGTCTTCTCGTCTTCCTCCCCGAAGGTCTCCTCCAGCTGCTCCGGCGAGTAGTCCAGGTCGATCTGCTCCACCGGCGTCCCGCGGGCCGATTCGATGGCGCCCAACCGCCGTTGCGCGCGGTCGGCCGCGTACTGGACGAACTCCTGCGGGTCGTTGTCGAACGGGACTTCCTCGAACTGGTCCTGCACCCACTGGATCATGTTGAGCGCGTGCGGCAGCAGTTCGCCCATGCGCTGCTGCACTGCGTCCCACATCGAGTCGTCGGCGGCGACGTGGCGGCGGCAGGTGAAGGTGCCCCACGCCATGTGGCGGCGTTCGTCGTCGCCGATGCGGCGGACGAGGTCCTGCATGCCGGGCAGGATCTGGTTCTGGGTGCAGATGAGCTGCCACGAGTAGTAGCCCGTCAACGCGAGACTGCCCTCGATCACGTGGTTGTACGTGACGCTCGCGCGGATCTGGTTGAGGGGACTGGGATCGTCCTCCAGGGCGCGCAGCGACTGCGGCAGCTCTTCGTAGAAAAGCTTGCGGTAGTGGGGGTTTTCGGCGACGTACGGGTGCAGATCCTCGTCGAGGCCGACGGCGTCCATCCAGCGGCGGAAGACCTCGACGTGCTTGGCCTCCTCGAAGCAGAACTGCGTCAGGTACATCTCGTCGCTGAATCGGCCGGTCGAGGACATCGCGCGCATGAAGGGCTGGATGTCCTCCGTCACGGCCTCCTCGCCGGCGATGAACTGCGCCACGAGGTATGTCGTCGAGCGGCGCTGCTCCGGCGTCAGGCTCTCCCAGCCCTCGCGTTCGCGGCTGAAGTCGAGGTCGGCGGGGTTCCAGAACTTCTTGTTGCCCTTCACGAACAGGCGCAGCGGGAACGAGTCCCAGTTGAGCCCACCCTTGCGCAGCGACGAAAACCCGCTGCGCAGCTCGGGAAGCGTGTCCGTCATGTCCGGCCCTTTCGTGTCACTCCATTGTGGACGATTCCGTGGACGAGTCTGTCGGTGAAAGGAAGCTTTCGATCGCCGGCGCCAGAACCGCCACCACGGCGTCGGCCGCCTCGGTCGCGGCGTGCGTCGGCAGCACCAGGTGGCTCAGGGACAGCCGCACCACGGTCTCCGCCAGCAGTGCGGCGGACTTCTGCGACAGGCGGTGCTCTAGCGAGCGGTACTGCTCGGTCGCCAGGTCGGCGGCGGCCGTGAGGATGGGCTCGCCCTTGGTGGTGAGCAGGGGGAGCAGGTCCTCGCCCGCCTCCGTGCCGAGCGCGGCGGCGACGAGCCGGTTCTCCCGGGCGTGCTCGATCGTGTAGACGACGGCGCCGTGGATGCCGGGGATCAGCCCGTCGGCGCTCTCGAAGCGGCGGCGGATGCCGTCGAGGAACTCCGCCGCCGTACGCAGCGCCACGGCCTGCGTGAGCGCCGCCTTGCTGCCGAACTCGTTGTAGACGGTCTGCCTGCTCACGCCGGCGCGCGCCGCGACGTCGGCCATGCGAAGCGCCTGGTAGCCGCGGTCGGGGAGCAGATCCGCGGCCGCGTCGAGCAGTGCTTCGCGCAGCGATGCCTTGGTGCGCTCAGTGAAGCTCGTCACACCGTCAGCTTGACACAGATCGAGGTCGTGTCAAGAAGGTTTACTGACCACAATCGGATGTACAAGCCCGTTCTGTCGGTGGTCCCCGCTACCGTGGCGGACGTGGGCATCACCGTGGGCTTCGACCTGGACATGACACTGATCGACCCGCGGCCGGGCATGGTCGCGGCGATGAACGCGCTGGGCGCGGAGTCGGGCCTGCCGCTCGACGGCGACCACTTCGCCGCCAACCTCGGCCCGCCGCTCGACGACATCCTGCGCGGCTTCGAGGCGCCCGAGGAGCGGATCCCGGGCCTGGTGGATCGGTTCCGCGCGCTGTACCCCGGCCTCGTCGTGCCGAGCACGGTCGCGCTGCCGGGCGCGGCGGAAGCGCTGAAGGCCGTGCGCGCGGCGGGCGGGCGCACGCTCGTGGTCACCGGCAAGTACGGGCCCAACGCGTGCCTGCACGTCGAGGCGCTCGGGCTTGAGGTCGACGAGCTCGTGGGCGAGCTGTGGTCCACGCAGAAAGCCGTGGCGCTCAAGGAGCACGACGCGCGGGCGTATGTCGGAGATCACCTCGGCGACGTGCGGGGCGCCCGCGCGGCCGGCGCGCTCGCGGTCGGCGTCACCACCGGGCCGTGCACGAGGGAAGAACTGCTCGCCGAGGGAGCCGACGTGGTGTTCGGCTCGCTGACGCAGTTCCCGGAGTGGTTCGCCCGCGCGTTCTGAGGCTCAGCCGTGCTTGCCGGCGCGCGCCTCGCGGACCAGCGCGATCAGGCCGAGCAGCAGGCCCAGCGGCGTCACCACGCCGGCCACCGCGCTGAGCCACACCGGCAGGTTCTCCAGACCGGCGGCGAACATCACGAAGACGGCCAGCACGGCGAGCAGCCCGATGGCGAACAGGCCGATCCCGATCCGCATGAGGATCGGTTTGCCCGCGGTCTGCTTTGCTGCGTTGTCCATGGCGCTGAGGGTAACGGCCGTATCCGCTTCTCCCCAGGGCATGTGGCGAGATACGCTAAGCGGACGCGCGCCCTGGGTACGCCCGGGGCGCGTTCGTCGTGAGCAGCACAGCAGAAGGACTGGTGAGGGAAGTGCCGACCGGCAAGGTCAAGTGGTACGACGCGGAGAAGGGTTTCGGGTTCGTCACGCAGGACGGCGGAGCCGACGTCTACATCCGCAAGGCCGCGCTGCCGCAGGGCGTCGAGGGGCTCAAGGCCGGGCAGCGGCTGGAGTTCGGCGTCGCCGACGGCCGTCGCGGGCCGCAGGCGCTCTCCGTCCGGCTGCTGGACCCGCCGCCGTCGGTCGCCGAAGCACGCCGGCGTCCCGCCGAGGAGCTGCACGGTCTGATCGAGGACATGATCAAGCTCCTCGAGCTGAAGGTCCAGCCGGACTTGCGCCGCAACCGCTACCCGGATCGCAAGAACACCAAGCAGATCGCGGAGATCATGCGCGCGGTCGCCCGGGACATCGACCCCTAAACCTGCATCTTTTGCGGTGAAAGGGCACCTCGACGGGTGCCCTTCACTCGTCGTGCCGTCAGGCGGGCTGAACCTGCAGCGACCACAGGGCCGAGGTGATCGGCTCCGCGTCGTTGGGGTCGCCCGTGCGGCTGACCACGGTGGCCTGCGCGATCTCCACCACCACGATCTGGTCGTCCTTGGTGGGCGGCGTCGCGGTGTAGGCGTAGCGGTCGCCGCTGGTGATGATGTCTTCCTTCAACGGCTGAGGCTGGCCCTTGCCGTTGACGAACTGCACCGTCACCTTCCACGGACCTTCCGCGACCTCCTTCGGCACGGAGATCTGCACGGACTTGCCCGGGCGCAGCTTCAGCGTGCCCGCGGCGCCGGGGTTGGCGGCGCAGATGCCGGTCTTGACGTCGCAGTTGCCGATCGGCCCGACGTTGATCGTGTGCCCATCGCCGTAGAACGTCACCTCGGCCGGCCCTGGCGCCGAGCAGCCGGCCACGGCGAGACCACCGGCCGCGAGCACGGCTACCAATCGGGAACGTCGCATGGTCCGAAGATTACCGGCGCTCTCGGGACGCACCCTGCGCGGGGAAGCTGCCGGTCGGTTCGGGCCGCAGTGGCCGGTTTCCGCCCAGTCCCGGCACGAGCGAGCCGCCGCGCTGCACGAGGTAGGTCTGCGTGAGGCCGACGCCGAGCAGCACCGTGACCACGAGGAAGCCGATCCAGTACGTCGGCGGCAGCAGCAGACCGACGGCGCCACCGAAGCACCAGGCGAGCTGCAGCACCGTTTCCGAGCGCCCGAACGCCGACGCGCGCGACTGCTCGGGCAGATCTTCCTGGATCACGGCGTCGAGGCTGATCTTCGCAAGCGCGCTCGCCGTGGCGCCGACGAGGCCGACGACCGCGGCCGTCGCGAGTCCGGGCAGGAGCGTGGCGATGAGCGTCACACCCGCGCACGCGGCCACGCACCACACGATCACCTGGTCCGGCGCGCCGAACTGCAGGCGTGAGCCCAGCGCGTTGCCGACGAAGCCACCTGCCCCGGCCGCGGCGCCGATGATGCCCAGCAGGAGCAGCTGCATGAACGGGCTGTGGCCCGTGCCCTCCGTCTGCGCCTTCACCGCGAACGCGGCGAACATCATGAGGAAGCCGGTGAGCACGCGCACGGATCCGTTGCCCCACAAGGCGACCACGATGTGGCGGCCCATCGGCTGGCGCTGCTTCTTCTGCGTCGGTTCGGGCCGCGCCGACAGCGACGTCGGCACCTCGCCCTCGGTCACCTCGACCCACGACGGGATCCGCATCGACTGCACGGCCGCGGCCACGCAGATCAACGCGGTGAACCACAACGCGCCGGCGGAACCGCTGATCGCGTTGACACCGCTGGCCAGCCCGCCGAACACGCCGGCGGCGACGAGGCCGAAGATCGTGAGCCGCGCGTTGGTCTTCGACAGCGTGATCTCCGGCGGCACCACGCGCGGCGTGATGGCGGCCTTGAGGACGGTGAACGACTTCGACAGCACCATCATCCCGAGCGCGGCGGGGTAGAGCAGCCAGTCGTCGAAGTGCAGGGCCATGACCACGGCCATCAGGCCCTGGCCGATCGAGGCCACGCACATCGCGAGGCGGCGGCCGCGCTGGATCTTGTCCAGCGCCGGGCCGATCACGGGCGCGACGAGTGCGAACGGTGCGATGGTGATCAGCAGGTACAGCGCCACTTTGCCCTTGCTCTCGCCGCTGGTGGCGGCGAAGAAGAGCGTGTTGGCGAGCGCGATGGCCATGGCGGCGTCGCTGGCGTAGTTGAGCATCACCGCGTACATCAGCGACGTGAGGCCCGACTTGTCCGCGCCGTCGGCCTTGGTGGCGCGCTGGAACATGCCGATGGCCTGTCCGCTCAGCTGCCGGCTGCGCAACGCGGCGACGCGCGTGACGGTGATCTTCTTCGGCAGCTTCGGGATCGAGCCGGCACCTGGGACGGCGGTGGTGCGGAGTTCCTCGTCACGTTCGGGGTCGACGCGGGGTTCGCCGGCGTAGCCGCCGGTGTCGTAGTGCTCGTACTCGCTGCTGCCGGGCCGAGGGCTGTCATGGCGGGGCCGGACGGGCTCGGTGCGGCGGTCTTGCGACGGGTACGGCCGCGCGCCCCTGGGTGGCGGCGGTCGGTGGCCGAGGGGGACGGCGCCGGTGGGGGCCTCGTCGGCCGTCGGGGTGCGGGGTTCGTCGTAGAACGGGCTTCGGGCGCGCGGCTCCCGGCCTTCGGGCGGGAGCCGCTCAGGACGAGCGCGGGGTTCGTACCGCTCTTCGTGCCGCTCGGGCCGTGCGCGCGGCGGGTCGGCCGGGACGCGCCGGGTCGGGGGTTCCGCCGCGACGCCCCGGGTCGGTGGTTCGACCGGGTGCGCGGCGGGGTCGACGCGGGTGGGCTGTGGCGAGTCGCGCCAGGAGCGGGCCTGGGCGGCGCTGGGCTCCGGCGTCCACTTGCGCTTGGACTTCCGGCCGCGACCCTTGCCCGACCGCCCGGAGAAGGTGCCGTCGGGTTCGGAGTGCGAACCGAAGAGTGCCACGCGTCAATCCTGCCTCATCCGGGTGCCGTTCCGCCCGATCACGTGCCGTTCTGTGTCCCGGTGGCGCCGGCGGGGACGAACTTCACCCGGTACATCGCGGGCCAGAGCTTGCCCGTGACGAGGAATTCGTCGGTGCCGGGGACGGCCGCGATGCCGTTGAGCACGTCTTCTCCGGGGTTGACCGGGGTGCGGAGTCCGCCGGCGTCGATGCGTCCGGTGATGTGTCCGGTTTTGGAGTCGATGCGCAGGATGGTGCCGGTTTTCCACACGTTCGCGTACACCGTGTCACCGACGCACTCGAGTTCGTTGAGCTGGTCCACGCCGACGTCGACGCTCCCGGTGACCGCAAACGTCTGCGGGTCACGGAACGTGAGCTGCGAGGTGCCGTTGCTCATGACCAGCCGGCCGCTGGGCTGATGGCACAGGCCCCAGCCCTCGCCGTCGAAGGGCACGCGGCGCAGCTCGGCCAAGGTTTTCGAATCGCGTTCGATGGCGAAGCCGTCCTGCCAGGTCAGCTGCCACAGCTTGGGCCCGAGGATCGTGATGCCCTCCGCGAACAGCGGCGCCGGCAGCGCCACGCGCGTGGTGGGCTTCTGGCCGGCGGCGCCCGCGGTGAGCGCGGACTCGCCGGAGAGGCCGCGGCTCTCGTACAGCGTCGTGCCGGCGAACTCGAGGCCCTCGGTGAAGGCCGACGTGTCGTGCGGCAGCGTCTGCAGCACCTGCACAGTGAGCTCTTCGGGCGGGGGTTGTGTCGCCTGCGTGCCGGCGCAGCCGCCGAGCAGAGCCACCGCCAGCAGCGGCCAGATCAACGGGGTTCGCGTCAGGGGAGTGCGCACGGGAACAGCCTGGCACGGGCCGCGCGGATGCGTGCGGCACAATTGGGGCCATGACGTTGCTGTTGACCCTGGACGACGGCTCTATCCAGCGGAAGCTCGCGGACGCGGAAGACTTTGCGCGCGAAGCTGTGCTGGCGGACGCCCCGGCCGAGCAGGTCGGCGAGCACGTCGCCGTGACCTCCGAGGACGCCGTCTCGGCGACCCACCTGTTCGAGGCGTCGGTGCCCGGCTACCACGGCTGGTGCTGGGCCGTGACGGTCGCCGTCGCCGGCCTGGACGAGCCGGTGACCGTGAGCGAGCTCGCCCTCCTGCCCGGCCCGGACTCCCTGGTCGCACCCACGTGGGTTCCCTGGGAGCAACGCGTGCGCGCCGGCGACCTCGGCGTGGGCGACATCTTCCCCACCGACAAGGACGACCCGCGCCTCGCGCCCGCGTACCTGAAGTCCGACGACCCGGCCGTCGAAGAGGTCGCCCACGACGTCGGCCTGGGCCGCGTCCACGTCCTCTCCCGCTACGGCCGCCAGGACGCCGCCACCCGCTGGCACGGCGGCGAGTTCGGCCCGCGCTCCGACATGGCCCGGAGCGCTCCGGCGACTTGTGGGTCCTGTGGGTTTTTCGTGCCGCTCGCCGGGTCTCTGCGCGGAGCGTTCGGGGTGTGCACCAACGACATCGCCCCGGCGGACGGCCACGCGGTGGACGTCGAGTACGGGTGTGGGGCGCATTCCGAGGTGGAGGTGGAGATCACCTCGTCGATCCCGGTGGCGGAACTGGTTTATGACGATTCGTTGATCGACTTTGTGTCGGATGGTGAGCCTGAGGCCTCTGCGGCTGCTGCTTCGTCGTCAGAGGTGGCTGCGGAGGCTTCGTCGGCTGCTGCTGAAGAGGCTTCCACCGCGGCGACGGTGGAGCCGGAGGCTGCTGCTGAGGTTGCTGCTGTTGAGGTCGCTGTCGGGGAGGCTGCCTCGGCTGGGATCACCGAAACCCCGGCCGGTGAAACTCTCGCGACGAACGCGGCTGCGGAGACTGCTTCGGCCGCTTCTTCGGACACGACCGCAGCGGACGCTTCGCAGGCCGCGGTCTCTGCCGAGCCGGCCGCCGATGCTTCGGCGGACTCGATCGCCGTCGCCGAGCCGACTGCGGTTGCCCCGGAGCCGGAAGCAACTTCCGACACCACGGCTGCGCCCGCGGAAGCCGAGGTGGTTTCGACGACCTCAGCTCCCGAGTCGGCGCCCGCCGAACAGGACGCCGAGGCTTCGGCCGACTCGATCACCGAGCCGACCGCGGTCGCCCCGGCGCCGGATGCAGCCGCCGACACTGCGGCCGCGACCTCGCAGCCTGAGGCGACTGTCTCTGCCGAGCCGGTTGCGATGACCCCGGCTCCGGAGGCGGCTTCCGCCGCCGAGGCTGGGACTGCGGACCCGGAGGCGATTGCCTCGGCCGAACCGGCCGAACCGGCCGAACCGGCCGAACCGGCCGCGACGGCCTCGGCTTCGGAGGTGGCTTCCGCCTCCGAAGCGGCGGGGTCGCCCCCGGCTGTCTTGCCTGAGGTCGAAGCTGCCGAGCCGGCGGTGGAAGAAGCGCCTGCTGACTCGGTCGCTGAAGTTGCGGCGGCCCAGGCGGATCCCGCCGCCGAGCCCGCCGCTACCCCGGCGGCCGATGCGGTTGAGGACTCCGCAGTTGTGACCTCGGAGCCCGAGGCCACTGCCCCCGCTAAGCCGGCTGCTGCGGCCTGGGAAGCGGTGGGGCTGTGGGCGGATCACTCCGCCGAGCAGGGTTCGGAACCGGCTGGCGAAGTTCACGCCGGAGCTTCTGAGGAAGCTGCCGCCGTGCCGGCTGCGCAGGATGGCGCGGGCGCGGAAACCACAGCAGTCGCCGACCTTGCGGCGCCCGAGGCCCAGGCGGTTTCCGCGGCCGACGAGATCGCGGAGAGCGCGGCGCCGGAAGCGGCGACGGTCGAGGAGTCGGCTGCGGAGTCGTTCGAGGAAGCTGCCGGCGATTCCGCCGAACCCTCCGACGCAACGAACGCGACCGAAGCCACCAACGTCGCCGAAGCGCGCGAAGGTGCCGAAGCGATCGGAGCGAGCCCGGCCGCTGAAGCTGGCCAGGCCAGCGACGCGAGCGACGCCAGCACGGTGGCCGAAGCCGCCGAGCTGGGCCAGGTTGCCGAAGCAGGCGAAGCGGCTCACGCCGCCGAAGCTGGCCAGGCCACCGAAGCGGACCGCGTCGCCGAAGTACAGGCCGGCGAGGGTGACCTGGGCACTGAGAGTGGTGACGGCCCCCGGTGAATGAGGGCATAGGGGCGGATCCGTTCGGGACGGGGCGGCTGCGCGAGGCGATGTTGCGCGCGTGGCGGGACTCGCCGACGCGGTTTGTGGAGGACACCAACGCCGAGCGTGACTTGAGGGTTGGGGCGTATCGCGATCGGCTGTTCGTGGAGCTGGCGCAGAACGCGGCGGACGCGGCGCAGGCGGCCGAGACCCCCGGCCGGGTCAAGGTGTCCGTTGTGGACGGTGAGCTGAGGTTCGCCAACACCGGGGCGCCGCTGGATACGCGGGGTGTGGAGTCGTTGGCGTCGTTGCGGGCGTCGGCGAAGGAGCGGCTGGACACGGTCGGGCGGTTTGGCGTCGGGTTTGCGGCGGTGTTGACCGTGTCCGACGAGCCGCGGGTCGTTTCGGCGCGAGGTGGGGTGCGGTTCTCCGCGGAGCGCACGCGGGAGGCGGCCGGGCGGGACGGGGATGTGCCCGTGCTGCGGCTGCCGTGGCCTTCAGAGGAGGCACCGCCGGAGGGGTTCGACACCGAAGTGCGGCTGCCGCTGCGGGAGCCGGAGAGTGGGAAGGCGCTGCTGGACGCCCTCCAGGAAGAGATTTCCGACCTTCTGCTGGCCTTGCCGTGGTTGGGTGAGGCTGAAGTGGACGGTCGCGTTTGGACGCGCACCGGCACGGATCAGGTTGAGATCGCCGGGCCCGAGAAGAGTCGAAGGTGGCTGACTCGCGAGGGCTGGGCCGTGCCGATCGACGTGGACGGGGTGCCGCAGCCGCTGGACGAAGACGTGCTGCATGCGCCGACGCCGACGGATGAGGCGTTGTCGCTGCCGGCGCGGTTGATCGCGCCCGTGCCGCTGGAGCCGTCGCGGCGGAGGGTGTTGCCCGGGGCGGCGCTGGATGAGGCGATCGCGGCGGCGGCGAAGAAATACGTCGGGCTCGTCAGGGCTGTGCCGCAGGAGCATCGGTTCGTGCTGGTGCCCCAGGCCGGATTCCCGCGGTCCACAGTGGACGCGCAGCTGAGGGATCAGGTTTTCGCCGAGCTGGCAACGCAGCCGTGGTTGTCCACTATGGACAACAAGGAGGTGTCCGGCCGGCAGGCGAAGGTGCTCGACGTCGACGTGCCGGACTTGCCGCCGCTCTTGGCCGACCTCGTGCCGGGGCTGGTGGCCGCGCCGGCGGGGGCGGCGCGGGTGCTGAAGCCCGTGTCGGCGCAGGCGATCGGCGTCGAGGACGTGCTGGAGGTGCTCACCGGGATCGACCGTGAACCCGGGTGGTGGCACCGACTGTACGCGGCGCTCGCCGTGGCTGTGGACACGCACGACGTGTCGCCGGCACAGCTCGACGGGCTCCCGGTGCCGCTGTCCGACGGACGCACGCTGCCCGGCGCGCGCGGCACATTGCTGCTCGACGGGTCAAACGAGCTGCTCGAACTCCTGTCCGATGTGGACGTTCCAGGCCTGCGGCTCGTGCACCCCGCGGCGGCGCACCCGTTGCTGGAACGCTTGGGCGCCAAGCATGCCGACGCCCGCCAGCTGCTCGAAGCCGAGCAGGTGCAGTACGCCGTGGAACGCAGTGTGGAAGACGTCCGGTCCGGTTTGGATGGGATGAACCTCGCGGGTGCCGTGCTGAGGCTGATCGCGGAGTGCGGTGACGATGCGCCGGAGTGGGCCGGTGCGCTTGCCCTCCCGTCCGAAGACGGCTGGCGCCGGGCCGACGAGCTCGTGCTGCCTTCGTCTCCTCTTCTCGACGTGTTCGACTCCGAAGTGTTCGAAGAGGACGGTGCCCTGTCCGTTCTCGACGAGGAGTTCGCCGAGGACTGGCCACAGCCGACACTCGAAGCGGTCGGCGTGCTCGACTCGTTCGCCGTCGTCCGCGACGAGGAGCCGCACGAGCCTGACCACGGCCTGCCCGACGAAGACTCGTGGTGGGACTCGTTCGAACGCCCGCCAACGGCTGTCCTGGCGATCAGAGACCTCGACCTCGTCGCCGACGACGCGTGGCCCGCCGCGCTGCGCCTCATCGCCGCGCGGCCCGAGACGTGGCAGGCGCTGCACGCGCCCGAAGGCCACGCGGGCTGGTGGCTCGCTCGTTACGCCCTGCTCGCCGGCGAAGCCCCCGGCTCTTGGCGCCTGCCTGCCGCGGCCGACCTCGCCGGCCTCTACGACGAGGTGCCAGACCTCGAGCTCTCCGTCGAGCTGCTCCAGGCCGCCGGCGTCCGGACCACGCTGGACCTCGCGACGGCCGAAGACGTCACCGACCTGCTCGACCGCCTCGGCGACCCCGCCCGCACGCTCACACCGGGTCTCGCCGCGCGCGCCCACCGCGCGCTCGTGCAGTCGCCCGTGGACGTCGACGACCTCGACGCCCCGGTCCGCGTCCGCACGGCCGGCGCGAGCGTGGCAGACGCCGACAAAGCCGTGGTCCTCGACGTCCCGTGGCCGGCGTCCGCGCTGCCGGCGACCAAGATCATCGCCGCCCCCGAAGACCCCGAACACCTCGCCGAACTGCTCGACGTCCCTCTCGCCGGCGCCCTGCCGAACGAGGTGACCAGCACCGGCGAGTACGTCGCCTGGGCCGACCTGCCCGCGATCCGCCTCGTCGCCGACCAACTCGGCCTCACCGTGCCCGAGGGCGGCCCGCTGCTGCACGACGTGCTCACCGTGATCGTCGACGGCACCACCGCCGACGTCTCGTGGTGGTCGGACGAGGACAACCGGCTCCACGCCGCCGACACGTCGGAAGGTCTGGCCCGCGCGTTCGCCTGGGCCACCGACCACTGGACCGAGCGCTACCGCATCACCGCACTGCTCGACGACCCGGCGCCGCACACGTTCCTGAACTAGAGCCGCTGTGTCGAACTAGAGCCGTTGCGCCGAACTAGAGACGCTGTGCCGACTTCGACCCCCGCCGGGCCGCCGCGCGCTGCCAGAAGATGATGCCGAAGCCGATGAACCCCAGGACGATCCCGGCGAACGCCGTCCACACCCACACACCGTCGGCGACGAAAAAGAGCACCACCAGCGCAACGGCCCACAGCGAGGTACCTACGATCACCACCGGGGTCAGGTCGGTCAGGCGCTTGGGCAGGTCCGGCGTGTGCCGCAACGAGCCCGTTACCTCCGCGGGATTGATCGGTTCATCCACGTGGTGAAGGGTACCCCCGGGCGTTCACGCAACGAGCACGACAGCAGCGAGCAAGACAGGGGCACGGCATGACGGATCAGCGCGAGCGGGAGGCCGTGTCCACTCTGGACCGGTTCTTCAAGATCACCGAACGCGGCTCCACGGCCGGGCGGGAGATCCGCGGCGGCGTCGTCACGTTCGTGACCATGGCCTACATCGTGGTGCTCAACCCGCTCATCATCGGCAGCTTCGCCGCGGGCACGCCCTCGGCGCACGCCGACGTGCTCGGCCACATCCTGCCCGTGCCGGCCGTGGCCGCGGTGACGGCGCTGGTCGCCGGTGTGATGACGATCCTGATGGGCCTGATCGCCAACTACCCGTTCGCCATCGCCACCGGTCTGGGCCTCAACAGCCTGCTCGCCGTCACGCTCGCACCCCAGATGACCTGGCCCGAGGCCATGGGCCTGGTGGTGATCGAGGGCGTGATCATCGTCCTGCTGGTGCTCACCGGCTTCCGCACGGCCGTGTTCCGCGCGGTGCCGCCGGCGCTCAAGTCGGCGATCGCGGTCGGCATCGGCCTGTTCATCTGCCTCATCGGGCTTGTCGACGCCGGTTTCGTGCGCCGCCTGCCCGACGACGCGCACACCACCGTCCCGGTCGGCCTCGGCATCAACGGCTCGGTCGCCTCCTGGCCGACGGCCGTGTTCGTGGTCGGCCTGCTGCTCACCGCGATCCTCGTGGCGAAGAAGGTCAAGGGCGCGATCCTCATCGGCGTGCTGAGCTCGACCGTGCTGGCCATCGCCGTCGAGGCGATCGTGAAGGCCGGTCCGTCGAACGGCACCAATCCCAAGGGCTGGAACCTCGGCTACCCGGCGCTGCCGTCGAACGTCCTCGGTATCCCCGACCTGTCGCTGGTCGGCGACGTGTCCTTCGGCGCGTGGACGCGGCTGCCGATCATCACCGTCGTCCTGCTCGTGTTCACGCTCGTGCTCGCCGACTTCTTCGACGCCATGGGCACCATGACCGGCCTCGGCAAGGAAGCCGGCCTGATCGGCAAGGACGGCCAGTTGGCAGGCGTCGGGCGCGCCCTGTTCGTCGAAGGCCTCGCCGGCGCGGCCGGTGGCTTCGGCTCGGCCAGCTCCAACACCGTCTTCGTCGAGTCCGCCTCCGGCATCGCGGAGGGCGCACGCACGGGCCTCGCCAACGTCGTCACCGGCGTGCTCTTCCTCGCCGCCATGTTCCTGACGCCGCTCTACCAGATCGTGCCCGTCGAGGCCGCCGCGCCGGCGCTGGTGGTCGTGGGCGCGCTGATGATGGGACAGGTCCGCGAAATCGACTTCACGGACTTCTCGATCGCGCTGCCGGCCTTCCTGACGATCGTCGTCATGCCGTTCACCTACTCCATCGCCAACGGCATCGGCGCGGGCTTCGTGAGCTACGTCGTCATCCGCGCCGCCACCGGCAAGGCCCGCCAGGTCCACCCGCTGATGTGGGTGATCGCGGTGGCGTTCGTGGCGTACTTCGCGGTGGGTCCGATCCAGGCCGCGTTGAGCTGAGCGTGGAAAGGGCGTCGCACTGACCGGTGCCGAAAGCGGTCGGCGCTGAGCTGAGCGTGATCGCGGAGGGTGGCGGGGTTCACCCTCCGGCGCCATTTTCGTGAGGTAAGCTAACTATATGTCCGGTGACACGCATGAGCGCTCCCTCGCGAGCCGCCTGCGTCTCGCGGTGGTCCGGCTCAACCGCCGGCTCCGGGCACAGCGCGTGGGCGACGACGTGACGTTGACGCAGACCGCGGCGCTGTCCACCTTGCACAAGTGCGGCCCGCTGACGCCTGGTCAGCTGGCCGCCAAGGAAGGCGTCCAGCCGCCCTCGATGACGAGGGTCATCGCCGCGCTCGAGGAGATGGGGTTCGTCGAGCGGCGCCCGCACCCGACGGATGGCCGGCAGGCCATCGTGGAGCTGTCCGACAGCGGCATGGCCTACGTGAAGCAGGCCATTTCCGTCCGGGAGGCGTGGCTGGATCGGCAACTGGCCGAACTCGGCGAGGAAGAGCTGGAAGTGCTCTCCCGCGCCGCTGAGATCATCGACAGGATGGCGGGGAACTAACACCGGTGGCGACCACGGGTAGCGAAGCAGAGCGTACGACCGAACCCATTGCTACCCGGGACACGGCGCCACAGCCGGCCAGCCCGCCTGTCTCCGGACCACCCGGCACCCCAACACAGCGCACCCCGAGCCTGCCCGACGGCGCCGATCGCGTGCGCAAGGAGCCGGCCGAACCCGACAGACCCGCGGAGCCGAAGCGCGGCAAGGGCATGTTCGCGTCGCTGCGCGTGCGCAACTACCGGCTGTTCTTCACCGGCCAGGTCATCTCCAACGTCGGCACCTGGATGCAGCGCATTGCCCAGGACTGGCTGGTGTTCCAGCTCTCGGGGAACAACCCGGTCGCACTGGGGATCGCCGTCGCGTTCCAGTTCACGCCGACACTGCTGCTGTCGCTGCAGGCCGGCGTGATCGCGGACCGCGTGGACAAGCGGCGGCTGCTGATCCTCATCCAGAGCGTCAACTGCCTGCAGGCGACGTTGCTGGGCGTGCTGAATCTGACCGGTGTCGTGCAGATCTGGCACGTGTACCTGCTGTGCATGATGCTCGGCATCACCTCGGCGATGGAGGTGCCGACGCGGCAGTCGTTCGTGGCCGAGATGGTGGGCCGCGACCAGATCGCCAACGCCGTGGCGCTGAACTCGTCGATCTTCAACCTGGCGCGCATCGTCGGCCCGGCCATCGCCGGGTTCGCGATCACCTGGGTGGGCACCGGCTGGCTCTTCATCGCCAACGCGGTGAGCACGATCGCCGTGGTCACCGGGCTGGCGATGATGAACCCCGCCAACCTTTTCCGCGGCCCCGCGATCCCCCGCGCGAAGGGCCAGCTCATGGAGGGCCTGCGCTATGTGCGCCACCGCTCCGACCTGGTCACGGTGATGGTGCTGATGTTCTTCGTCAGCACGTTCGGCATCACCTACTTCACGTCGCTGCCGATCGTCGCCGCCAACGTCTTCCACACCCAGGCCGACGGTTACGGTCTGTTGTCCACGCTCGTCGCCGTGGGGACCTTCGTGGGCGCGCTGTTGTCCGCGCGCCGCGGGATCAAGAGCCGGCCCCGCGTGCGGCTCATGCTGATCTCCGGCGCGCTGCTCGGCCTGTTCGAGTTCGTCACGGCGTTCATGCCGACCTATCTGACCTTCGGCCTCGGCCTCATCCCGCTCGGCTTCGCCACCATCACGTTCCTGAACACAGCCAACGCGCTGGTGCAGACGTCCGTCTCGCCCGAGATGCGCGGCCGCGTGATGGGCATCTACGTGCTGGTGCTCATCGGCGGCAACCCGATCGGCGGTCCGATGACCGGCTGGATGGCCGACGCGTTCGGCGGCCGCTCGCCGTTCTACATCGGCGGCGCGATCTCGCTGATTGCCGCCGTGGTGTGCGCTCTGGTGCTGATCCGGCGCGGCGGCGTCTCGCTGCCCGTGCGCCGCTTCGGCAACGGCCTGCGTGTGCTCAAGCGCGAACGCGTCTGACCTGCGGCTTTCGAAGGGCATCTCGGTTCGCCGGGGTGCCCTTCAAGCATTTCAGGGACTTTTCACGCCCTCCCCCGGACGAGTGAGAGGTGGGTCTCCGCAAGAGAGGGCTTGCCGGGGCTGCTGAGGTTAGGCTAACCTCATACGTGTCCGCTTCGTGGTGGGAGCGGCAGTCAGTTCGGGAACGGACGGAGCCCCGCCCCTGGGAACCCCAGGAGCGGGGCTCCGTTCATTTACGAGGGTTCACAAACGAGGGTCTCGGGCAAAGCGTCCTTCACCGGCTCATGACGGGTTCATGGTCGGGTCGGCCGAGGGCTCCGTCAAGAGGTGCCCACCTGGTGGGGTCGGCAGCCGCGAGAGCTCCAGGCCGAAGTACACGCGGTACGCGGTGCGCACGGCGTTGTCGGTGCCCAGCAGTACCTCGTTGCGCACGCCGTCGACCGTTTCGATCAGCCGGTTCCCCGACAGCGTCACGCGGCCCTGGGAGGTCGGGCGCGAGCACGTGAGCCGCCGGGTGAAGCCCGAAAGCGGCGACGTCGACTGCCACCACGCCATCGGCACGAAGTCCGTCAGCGGCCGCGTGCGCGCCTCCAGGCGGTAGACGGGCGTGCCGTCCATGACCACGTCCACGTCGCCGAACGGGGCGTCCAGGAAGAGGAACTCGCCGTCCGGATCGGACTGGACCTCCACGGCCGACAGGCGCAGCGGGCCACGGCTGAAGCGGCCGAAGCCGACGTCCACCAGCCAATGCTCGCCGTCGAGCTTCACGACCACGGCCGCGTGGTCCAGCGGCGGCCCTGGCTCGCCCTCGTCGGTGAAAACCTGCGCGCCGCGCAACGCGGCGTCGAAGCCGAGCTCGCGCAGCAGGGCCGAGAAGAGCCCGTTGAGCTCGTAGCAGAAGCCGCCGCGCCGGCGGCGCACGATCTTGTCGAACAGCGCTTCCTCGGCCAGCTCGATGGGTTCACCGAGGTGCACGCTCAGGTTTTCGAACGGCACGCGTTCGAGGTGGCGCTCCTGCAGCTGCCGCAGGGCCGCGAGGTCGGCCTTGGCGGGCAATGCGAGGTCGAGGCGGGCGAGGTAGGCGTCGACGTCCATGACCCCAGCCTCACACCTGGAGTGCACTCGAAGTCAAGCGAGAAACGAAAAACGGGGCCCTCCGTGAAGGAGAACCCCGCTTTTGCCGAAGCAGCAGGCTCAGCTGAGCAGCAGGCCGTTGCCGCCGGCGACGGCGTTGTCGAAGCGCTTGCTGATCTCAGCCCAGTTGAAAATGTTCCACAGGGCCTTGACGTAGTCCGGCTTCACGTTCTTGTAGTCCAGGTAGAACGCGTGCTCCCACACGTCGACCAGCAGGATCGGCGTGGTCGGCAGGATCAGGTTGTTGTGGTGGTCGCGCAGCTGCTGGGTGATCAGCGTCTTGCCGATCGGGTCCCAGGAGAGCGCGCCCCAGCCGTTGCCCTGGATCGTGGTGGAGACGGCGGTGAACTGCGCCTTGAACTTGTCGAAGGAGCCGAACGCCTCGTCGATCGCCGCGGCCAGTTCACCGGTCGGCTTGTCGCCGCCTTCCGGGGAAAGGATCTTCCACCAGACGACGTGGTTCGCGTGGCCGGCCAGGTTGAAGGCCAGCGTGGTCTCGAGACCGACGATGTTGCTGAAGTCGCCGGCTTCGCGAGCCTCGGCGATCTTGTCGAGGGTGTCGTTCGCGCCCTTGACGTAGGTCGCGTGGTGCTTGCTGTGGTGCAGCTCGTTGATCTGACCCGAGATGTGGGGCGCGAGGGCGCTGTAGTCGTAGTCGAGATCGGGCAGGTTGTACCGGGCCATTGGCCCTCCTTCAGTCTTCGACACAAGTTCCTACTACCGAACCTAGTAGCACACCCGGGTTCGCGGCGACCGGGGGCGGCCTCCGTGCCACAGGGTGGACCCACTCGTTCGGCTACGGCGTACCCGGGTGGGCACGGTGCGAAACCGAGCTTTGTACCTCCACCAAACTGGAGGTCAACTTCTTGTGATCAGCCTCATCCGCCCGGGCGTCCGGCGAGCCGGTAGCGGTCCAGTTCGAGCGCCAGCTCGTCGAACACGGCGACGTTGTGCTCGAAGGCGACCAGTGTCTCGTTGATCACCCGGGCGCGGGCGTCGTCGTCCCACGGCGCGGCGTCGAGCTTCGCGCGGTAGCGGTCGCGGAACGCGGGTGCGCTGCCGATCTCGTCGAAGTGGTAGAACAGCGAGCCCGCCTCGGCGAGGTCGAAGTTCTTCTCCAGCAGCCGCCGGATGATCTGACCGCCGGCGATGTCGCCCAGGTAGCGCGTGTAGTGGTGCGCCACGTACCCGCCGGCCCACGCCGAGGCCTCGGCGATGCGCGCGGCGTACGCCTCGGTGCTGGCGAGCGGCCGGATCTCGGTGCGCCAGGCCGGGCCGGCGAGGCGGGCGAGGTCGCGCTCGAGCGCGGGCAGCCGGCGCAGCTCGTCGAACACGAACTCGCGGCCGACGGCGTCGCCGGTCATCGTGTCGCTGACGCGCTCGATGGCCTGGTAGATGAAGTAGTACTGGATCGCGAGCTGCGTGTAGCCCTCCAGCGAGAGCTCGCCGCCGAGCAGCGCGTTCATGTACGTGGAGTGGTTGGCCCGCTCGTGCACGCCCCTGGTCGACTCCCGCAGCCGTCCGGAGAACGGCCGGGCTTCGAGCTCAGTGGTCACCGACATGGCGGCCTCCCTCTTTCTGACAAGCTGTCAGATAGAGCGTAGGCCACGACGAGGGCTTAGGCTACCCTAAATCGGACGGTGATCCGGAAGTTCACTCGAACCGACAGCCTGCAAGACGAACCGCACGGCCGCCTCGATCACGCCGGCCAGCCGCTCGGCGGGCACGTCGATCACCTGCCGCGTCCCCAGCGCCGCGGTGATCATGGGGACCACCACGTCCACGTCCTGCGCGGGCCAGCTGCCCGCGTCGACGCCGGCGAGCAGTACCGCGCGCAGCTGCCCGGTGATCGGGTCGGCGTGGGCGCTGATGCGCCGGTAGGCCGCGGGTGCGAGCGCCGACTCCAGCGCGCCGCCGGGTGGCAGGTGGTGCTCGGCGAGCACGCGCAACTGCAGCCGGACGAACGTCGCCAGCTGCGCGATCGGGTCCGTCTCGGCTTCCACGGCCGCGCGCAGCCGCTCGACGTAGCGCGCCGCCTCATCCTCGACGAACGCGACGAGCAGGCTTTCCTTGTCGGGGAAGTGGTTGTACAGCGCGGTGCGGCCAAGCCCGGCCTCGGCGGCGACGCCGGCGAGCGTGATCGCGTCGAAGCCACGCTCGTACAGCTGCGCGCGCAGCACCTCGAACACCCGCGCGCGAACCTCGCGCCGGTGCGCTTCGAGCGAGCCACCGAGTACCTTCGGCACCGTTGTTTCCCCTGCCTGCCTCAGACCTGCTCCAGCCACCATAAGGCCGAACGGGGGCTCGTACTCAGTCGGTGAGCGACCAGGTGTGCACGGGTTCGCCGGCGGCCGAGAGCTCGAGATAGCGGCCCAGCATGCGGTTGAGCGCCGTCTCGCGGTCGGCGCCGCGGTCCTGCACGCGCAGCACGTAGTCGCGCTGCCAGGTGGCGCCGCTGCGCCGCGCGAGGCAGCGCCGTTCGATCACGCCGAGGTATTTCACGCGGGCCTCGTCGGACACGCCGGAGCGGCGCAGGCCCTCGTGGGCGAGTGGCAGGAGCACGCGCAGCGCGAGCTCGTCGGGCGGGATCCAGCCGATGCCCGGCCAGTACAGCTGCGCCTCGAAGCCCTTGCGCGCGCCCGCGTAGAGGTTCTCCTCCGCGGCCTGGAACGACATCTGCGTCCACACCGGGCGTTCCTGCTCGGCCAGCGCGCGCTGGGCGCCGTAGAAGAACGCGGCGTTGGCCACGATGTCCACGACCGTGGGCCCGGCCGGCAGCACGCGGTTCTCGACGCGCAGGTGCGGCAGGCCGTCGACGACGTCGTACACCGGCCGGTTCCAGCGCCAGATCGTGCCGTTGTGCATGCGCAGCTCGGTGAGCTTCGGCGCCTGGCCCGACTCCAGCGTCTCGATCGGGTCTTCCGTGTCGGTCTGCGGCAGCAGGCCGGGGAAGTACCGCACGTTCTCCTCGAACAGGTCGAAGATCGACGTGATCCACCGCTCGCCGAACCACACCCGCGGGCGAACACCCTGGTTCTTCAGCTCTTCCGGACGGGTGTCGGTGGCCTGCTGGAACAGCGGGATGCGCGTCTCGTGCCACAACGCCTTGCCCAGCAGGAAGGGCGAGTTGGCGGCCAGCGCCGTCTGCACGCCGGCGAGGCACTGCGCCGCGTTCCAGTGCGCCGCGAATTCCTCAGGCGCCACCTGCAGATGCAGCTGAACCGACGTGCACGCGGCTTCCGGCAGGATGGATTCCGCGAAACTGCGCAGCCTTTCGGGCTGTTCGCCCGGAAGCGCGGCGCCGTCCATGGAAAGCGCGATTCGCTCACCGCGCGCGGCGAAGATCTGGTCGTTCAGCGACGAATACCGCGCGTTGTTGGTGAGCCATTTCTGGTCGAAGTGTTCTTGACGCAGTGTCGGCAGGATCCCGATCATCGCGAGCGTCGAACCGGCGTCGGCGGCCTTGGCGGACGCTTTGCCGAGGTACGCGCGCAGATCGTCTTCCAGCTGCAGAGCCGAATCGCCGGCGAGCGGGCGCGGCGGCACGTTCAGCTCGAGGTTGTGCTGCCCGAGTTCGGTGGTGAACGACGGGTCGTCGAGCGCTTCCAGCACCGCGGTGTTGGTCATCGACGGGCGCAGTTGCCCATCGACGAGGTTCAGCTCCACTTCGAGCCCGATATTCTTGCGGGGAAAGGAAAAACTGCCGTCCGTGAGCATCCGGGCGAGCGTGTCGAGACAGCGTTGGACTTTGCGGCGGTACCGTCCTCGGTCCAGCTGGTCGAAAGGTTTCGCCGAAAGGTCGGTACCCATGTCTGACGCGCTCCTTGGCTGCTGTCCGCGGGTGTCCGGGCGGGGACTGCCAGGCCGCCAACCGTCGCACAGAGCGGCGCATCCGGGCTAGCGGCCAAACTGGTGCTCTCCGTCACGGGAGGTTGACTGTCCGCAAAAATGGCCCATTCGTACCAGAGTTATCCGGTCGTTCGGACCAGCTTTGTACCGGGCGGGGTCCCGGCATGCGGATGTCACACTGTGCGGTGTGGCTGAACTGATCTTCACCGAGGATCCCGAAGATCCCCGGCTCGACGATTTCCGCGACTTGTCCACTGCGGACCGGCGGCCGGACCGTCCCGGTGGGCGGGGGCTCGTGATCGCGGAAGGCACCGTGGTGGTCGAGCGGATGCTCGCTTCGCGGTACCCCCTGCGCGCGTTGCTCGGCGTGGAACGGCGGGTGCGTGACCTCGACCTTTCCGGCGTCGACGCGCCCGCGTACGTGACTTCGGCGGCAACGATGGCTTCCGTGGTGGGGTTCCACCTCAACCGCGGGGTGCTGGCGGTGGCCGATCGTCCGGCGCCGCCTGCGGTTTCGGAGATCATCGCCGGGGCGCAAGTGCTCGCCGTGCTCGAAGGGGTCGGCGACCACGAGAACCTCGGTTCGATCTTCCGCAACGCGTCCGCGCTCGGTGTCGACGGTGTCCTGCTCGGGCCGGGCTGCTCGGATCCGCTGTACCGGCGCAGCGTGCGCGTGTCGATGGGGCACGTGCTCCGCGTGCCCTTCGCTCCGCTGGACGGGTGGCCCGACGGACTGAACCTCTTGCGGGAAAGCGGTTTCACCGTGGCGGCGCTCACACCGCGGCCGGGATCCGTTCCGCTGCGCGGACTGCGCGAGAAGGTCGGCGAGCGGGTGGCGCTGATGCTCGGCGCCGAGGGACCCGGGCTCACTGAAGAGGCGATCACGGCCGCGGATCTGGCCGTGCGCATCGAGATGGTGCCGGGCGTCGACTCGCTGAACGTCGCCACCGCCGCCGCGGTCGCGTTCCACGAGGTCGCCGCCACGCGTTGAGGTGCTCACCTTTCCGGGATACCCATTTCGCGCCGGTAACCACAGGCGGAGATGTCGATCGGTCAACGACCGTGGCCCATCCGGCCCCGCCCGCGCGGCAGTCCCTGGCATCGGCGGGCCGGCGCGGCTATTTTCGCGCGGTGATCAACATTCGGGTGAGCCGGATTTCGCCGGTTGTTGATCTACGCGACGGAGTCGGACGACTTCGAGGTCGCCGCGGCCGTGGAGGAGCTGCTCGACGTGCGGCTCTGATTTCGGTCGGTTTCCGCGCCGGGTGCCGGTCCCGCCGGGAGGCTCGCGGGGCTTACGCTGCTGCGGGCAGGTGCGGGCAGGTGCGGGCAGACGCAGTCGCGTTCGAGGGCAAGCACCTGCGGGTGGGAAATGCCCAGCGGGAGGACGTCAGTGGAGCTGCGGATCCGGGGCGAGCGCGCGGTGCTCGCCGGCCCGGGTGGCGAGGGTGCGCGCGAAGTCGACCCGCGGCGGTTGGCGATCGGGCCGGACCTGGCGCAGGCGCTGCACGAGTGGGCACGCGTCGCGTCGGCGGTGTCGCGGGCGGGGGGCGACGCGGAGGTCGCGACGTCCGTCGTGTCGCAGCGGGGGCGGCAGCTGGCCGGGCGGCTGGCGACGGTGATGGGGACGACGGTGCGGTTCGTGGATCCGGTGTCCGGCGTCGAGACGGTGATCGACCCGCCCGCGCGCGTGGTGGCGCGGCGGCGTGGGGTGCCTGGAGCCGCGACTGAGCCGACGCCTTGGGTGACCGGGCTGACGGTGTCGGCGTTCGCCGCGGTGCTCGTGGCCGTGGCGATGCTGGCGTTGGCAGGAACGCTCGCGCAAGAGACGAACAAGTGGATCGCGCTGGTGGCGTCGGTCGTGGTGACCGCAGGGATCGGGCCGTCGCTGTGGCTCGGGCGGCGGCTGCCGATCGTGCGGTGGGCGGTCTACGGCGCGAGTGCCGGGATCATCGCGGCGTGGCTGGGTGTGCTGGCGATCGTGCTCTGACCGGCCGATACTGGCCCGATGGCGCCCCTCGACGAGTTGCGCAAGCTGTGCCTCGCCCTGCCCGAGGCGACCGAACGGCTCAGCCACGGCGAGCCGACGTGGTTCGTGCGCGGCAAGAAGACGTTCGTGACGTTCGCGAACCACCACCACGACGACGGGCGCCTGGGCTTCTGGTGCCCGGCGCCGCCCGGTGCGCAGGAGGATCTCGTGCGCACCGAGCCGGAACGCTTCTTCCGCCCGCCCTACGTCGGGCACCGCGGCTGGCTCGGCGTACGCCTCGACGTGGACGTCGACTGGGCCGAGATCGACCACATCGTGCGCGACGCCTACCGGCTGGTCGCGCCGAAGTCGCTGGCCGTGCTCCTCGAGGACTAGCCGCGCTGGGAACGCACGCCCAGCAGGACGTCTTCCCACGAAGGCACGATGGGGTGGTTCTTCTTGGGCTTCGCGCGCGGCTGGTCGTCGTCGGCGGCCTCGTCGTCGGACGGGACGCGCGGGATCTCCCGGGTGTCGTCGTCCTCCTCGTGCGGCTCGGTGGGCGCCTCGATCGCCAGCCGCTCGTCCTCGGTCGAGTCCAGCGTCGGCTGCACGACGGCGTCACGCGCCGGGTCGAGGGCGCGGACCGTGCGCGGCGGGCGGTAGGAGTTGGGGTTGAGCAGCACCTCGGCGTTCTCGTCGAGGGCGTGCACGGTGCCGCCGTGGGCGCCGGGCGAGAAGGACCAGTGGGCGCGGTTGTCGGAGCGCCCGGCCTTCCACTGCAGGACGACGACCCACTTGCCGTCGTCGCCGCGCCAGGAGTCCCAGCGGGCCTGGCTGTAGTCGTGGCCGCGGACGCCGAACGCGTACGCGATCACCTCACCGAGCGTCTGCACGTCGGGGCCGTCTTCGCGGACGGGGTGGGCGCTCTGGGCGAGGTCGGCCGTGCGCGAGCGCTCCAGCAGTACGGGGTAGGCGTACCTCTCCACGCGCTGCGCCGAGACGCCGGCGCCGCTCGCGACCTGTTCGACGGACTCGCCGGCGCGGATTCGCGCCTGGATCTCGCGTGGCCGCATCTGGCTCTCCAACTCGATTTCGATCTGGCCCAGCCGGGCGATGTCCCCCCTAGCCGCCGCTCGCAGTGTTTCATCGGCCGGGAGCAGGAAGCGGGTACGGCTCGCCGGGTCCTCGAGCACGATGGACTTGCCGTCCTCGTGCAGACCGACCACCCGTAGCGCCCGCATTTCTCGCCTCCCCGATCTTCACCTTTGTGGGTGCTCACGTTAGAACGGCGCGTCGGCTTGACGTGCGAGGCGCGCCGATGCATCACCCAACCGTCACCTTTTTGGCGACGGTCTCCGTCATCCTCCCGGGCCCGCTCACCGGGCACCCGTGGGACACGCCGACCACGTTCCGTCACGAATGAGTGGTGTTCCGTGTTCGTCGCGCAACGCACGACGGGCCCCTCCCGGAGTGAGAGGGGCCCGTCGCGTACGGAACTCAGCGGTGCGGAACTCCGCAGTACAGAACTCAGCCCAGCCGCTCGACGACGTACTCGATGCTCTGCGTGAGCTTCGTGATGTCGTCGGGGTCGATGGCCGGGAACAGGCCGACGCGCAGCTGGTTGCGGCCCAGCTTGCGGTACGGCTCGGTGTCGACGATGCCGTTGGCGCGCAGCACCTTGGCCACCGCGGCGGCGTCGACCTCGTCGGCGAAGTCGACGGTGCCCACGACCTGCGAGCGCAGGTCCGCGTCCTTCACGAACGGCGTGGTGTAGGAGGTCTTCTCGGCCCACTCGTAGAGCCGGTTCGACGAGTCCTGCGTGCGCGCGGTCGTCCAGGCGAGCCCGCCCTGGCCGTTCATCCACTCGATCTGGTCGGCGAGCAGGAAGAGCGTGGCCACGGCCGGGGTGTTGTACGTCTGGTCCTTGCGCGAGTTGTCCAGCGCCGTGGTGAGCGACAGGAACTCGGGGATCCAGCGGTCGCCGCCGCCCAGCTCGCCGATGCGCTCGACCGCGGCCGGCGAAGCGAGGGCGATCCACAGGCCACCGTCGGACGCGAAGGACTTCTGCGGCGCGAAGTAGTAGACGTCGAAGTCCTCGGCCTTCACCGGCAGGCCGCCGGCGCCGGACGTCGCGTCGATCGCGACCAGGGCGCCGTCACTGCCCTCGGGGCGACGCACCGGCACCGCGACACCGGTCGAGGTTTCGTTGTGCGCCCAGCCGACGAGGTCGGCACCGGTTTCGTACGCGATGTCGGGCGCGCTGCCCGCTTCCGCCTTCACGATGATCGAGTCGGCGAGGAACGGCGCCTTGTTCGTGACGCTCGCGAACTTCGAGGAGAACTCGCCGTAGGTGAAGTGCTGCGCGCGCTCGCGCACGAGCCCGAACGCGGCGGCGTCCCAGAACGCGGTGGTGCCGCCGTTGCCGAGGATGACCTCATAGCCCTCCGGCAGGGAGAACAGCTCGGACAGCCCCGCGCGCACGCGCCCGACCAGCGACTTCACCGGCTTCTGGCGGTGCGACGTGCCGAGGTAGGTGTGGCCGGACTCAGCCAGCTTGGCGAGCTGCTCGTCACGGACCTTGGACGGTCCGCAACCAAAGCGCCCATCGGCCGGCTTGAGGTCTTCGGGGATGCTCAACTCCGCTGCGTCGGTCATGTGGGCAGTCTCTCAGGTCGGGATGCGCCTGCTCAATGCGGTGGGGAGGTGTCCGACATGTGGAATCGGACACCCCGGCCGCTCCCGGCGAACGGGACACACCCAGGCCGGAACGCTCAGCGCCACCCGTTCTCGTCGACACCGCCCGGAACCGGCGCGGCGGGGTCGTACGGGGTGCGGGTGAAGATGAACGTCGCGAGGTCGAGGTGGTTCGCCGTGCCCGACGCGTCGCGGCCGACGGTGAGGGTCTCGCCGGTGTAGTACCCGTCGAGGCCGAGCCAGGTGTCCGGGCCGGTGGGCCGGAAGCGGGACGCGCGCCCGCCGCCGTTGGCGGGGTCGAGCGAGATGAGGTCCGAGCCCAACACGCGCAGGTGGTACGGCGTCGGGCCCCAGTGCCACAGGCCCGTGAGCGCGAGCAGCGCCGAGTCCACAGTGGACGGCTCCCACTCGTCGGGCAGCGCGGGCTCGAGCTCGTCGGTCATCGTGAGCAGGTCGAGGGTCAGCTGCGTGATGCCGACGCCCGCGGTCGCGTTGGTGAGGCACAGCGCGCCGGTGCCGGTGGCCGGGTCGACGAGCGACGCGGCGAGGAAGCCCGGCATCGAGCCGGTGTGGCCCGCGAGGTGGCGGCCCTCGTAGCGCACCACCATCACGCCGAGGCCGAAGCCCGTGGTCCAGACCTCGGTGTCGTCGACGGTGTTCATCATCCGCATCTCGGCGACGGTGTCCTCGCTCAGCACGCCACCGGTGTGGCCGCCGATGAACGAGGTCCAGCGGCCGAGGTCCTTGACCGTCGACCAGAGCTGTCCGGCCGGGGCCATCGCGCCGGCGTCGGGCGAGGGCTCGGGCAGCAGGACGTCGGCGAACGGGTGCACGGCGAAGCCCTCCGCGTGCGCGCCCTGGGGGTGCGGCGTTGTGCGGGTCATGCCCAGCGGCGTGAGGATCTCCTCGCGCACGACGTCGAACCACGGCTTCCCACGCAGGCGCGCCACCAGCTCGCCCAGCACGCCGAAGCCGACGTTGGAGTAGTGGAACTTGAAGCCGGGACGCAGTTTCGTCGCGTCCTTGTCGAGGCTCGCCACGAGCGCGCCCCAGTCGCCGCCCGGCGTGCGTTCCCACCACTGGCCCGGCGACTCTGACGTGAGGCCGGAGGTGTGCGAGAGCAGCTGCGCCACCGTCGCCGTGGCGAACGCCGTGCCCGGCAGGTGCTTCTCGATCGGGTCGGTGAGCTCGAGCCGGCCCTCGTCGCGCAGGCGCAGCACGGCCGTGGCGATCATCGTCTTGGTGATCGAGCCGAGGCGGTACTGCGTGTCGTCGTCGGGGCGCGCGGAGCCGACGCGGCCGCGCGCGCCGGACCACACGAGGTTCCCGTCGCGCACCACGGCGGCGACGAGGGACGGCGTGCGGGAGGACGCCTGCTCCCGCGCGAGCCGGCGGTACAGGGCGAGTTCGGTGGAAGCGAGCATGCGGGCCATTCTGCCCCGCGCGGCTCAGCCCAGCAGCTGCCGGTCCAGAGCCGTGGTCACGGCCGCGGTGCGGTCGGACACGCCGAGCTTGCCGAACACGCGCAGCAGGTGCGTTTTCACCGTCGCCTCGCCGATGTGCAGCGAGCGCCCGATTTCGGCGTTCGTCAGTCCCTTCGCGACGAGCCGCAGCACCTCGACCTCGCGCGCCGACAGCGGCGACGCGGGTTCCGGGTTCCGCACGCGGTTCACGAGCTTGCCCGCCACCGACGGCGCCAGCACCGTCTCGCCGCGCGCCGCCGCCCGGATCGCGCCGGCCAGCTCGGCGCGGGACGCGTCCTTGAGCAGGTACCCCGCTGCGCCCGCCTCGACGGCCCGCAGGATGTCGGCGTCGGTCTCATACGTGGTGAGCACGACGATCCGCCGCTTCGGCGTCTCCTTGAGGATGCCGCGGATCGCGCCGACGCCGTCGAGACCCGGCATGCGCAGGTCCATCAGCACGACGTCGGGCTGCTTCACGCGGTCGAGCGTGATGGCTTCGTGGCCCGAGCCCGCCTCACCGACGACGGTCAGATCGGCCTCGGCCTCGAGCATCCCGCGCAGGCCTTCGCGCACCACGGGGTGGTCGTCGACCAGCATGATCGTGATCACGCGGGTACCTCCAGCTCGAGTTCCGTACCGCCGTCCGCGCCGCCGCGCAGGCTCAGCCGGCCGCCCACCTGCTCGACGCGTGAGCGCATCCCGCGCAGGCCGAAGCCCTCGGTGGGCGCGTCGGGGGAGAAGCCGCGGCCGTCGTCGCGCACGCGCAACCGTACCGTTCCGTCCACAGCGGACAACCGCACCAGCACCGAGTCGGCGCCCGAGTGCTTGCGGACGTTGGCCAGCGCCTCCTGCGCGCCGCGCAGCAGCACGACCTCGGACGCCATGGCCAGCGGTGGCAGGGGATCGTCCACTTCGTACTCGACGTGGAGGCCGGCTTCGTCGGCGAGGCGCTCGGCCGCGCGGCGCACCGCGTCGGTGAGGGTCCCGGCCGCGAGGTCCGAAGGTGCGAGCGCCGCAACCATCGCGCGGGCCTCGGCGAGGTTCTCGCGGGCCGTGGCCGACGCCAGCGCGAGGTGCCGGCGGACCGCCACCAGGTCGGTGTCCAGTTCGGACTCGATGGCCTGCGCGAGCGTGACGATGCTGGTGAACCCCTGCGCCAGCGTGTCGTGGATTTCGCGCGCCAGGCGTTCGCGTTCGGCCGCCGTGCCGGCTTCGCGCGAGAGCCGCGAGACCTCGGCCTGGCTGTCTTCCAGCTGCCGGATGAGCTCGGCGCGCGCGGCGCTCTGCTTGATGACGTCGGTGGTGAACTTGCCCGCCAGCACGCTGAACACCACGAGGATCGCGGTCATCGGCAGCAGGATCGGCAGGCTCGGGTTCTCCCAGCCGCCACGGACGACTGCGGCCACCGGGTCCAGCAGGATCAGCACCGTCGTGAGCACGATGCCCGGGCGGATCTCCTGCAGCATGAACAGCATCGGGCACGCCATGAACAGGATGAACGAGGCCGTGGTGTCGGAGAAGATCGCCGTGGCCACGAGCACCACAAGCACACTCGTCGCGGCAGCGCGGGGAACGGGGTTGTCGTCGGTGCGCACGATCCGGCGCCCCGCCGCGAAGTAGCCGAGCAGCAGCGCCGCGAGCACGGTCTCCGCGACCACCTTCTCCGCCAGGGAGACGTCGTCGAAGAACACCAGGAGGGCGGTCGCCAGGTAGACGACCGCGAACAGCACCTCCCAGACCCAGAACGAGCGCTCCCACGCGTCGTCCGGGGGCGTCACTTCGCTTCGTTCGTCCACCGGAACGTGAGCCTCGCGAGCACGAGCCCAGCCACGCACCAGGCGCCGAGCACCAGCGCCACCATCGGAAGTTCCCATGACCCCGCCATCTCCTGACTCGCGGCCGCCTCCGGGAGGAAGACCGACCGGAAACCCTGGCAGATCCATTTCAGCGGGAAGAAGGACGCGATGTCGACCATGATTTTCGGCAGGTGCGTGATCGGCGTGACGAACACGCCCGAGATGAACTGCAGCACCAGGTAGACCAATTGCACCACGGCCACCGTGCCGTTGGCGGTGCGGGTGAGCGAGCTGATCGAGATGCCGAGCAGCGTCGAGGAGATCACGCCCAGCAGCATCACCCAGACCAGCGTGGCCCACTTCTCGCCGTCGGCCGGCAGCTTCAGCCCGAACAGCAGCATCGCGACCGCGGCCATGATCACCGTCTGCGCCACACTCGTCACGAGCACCATGATCATCTTGCCGATGAAGTACGACGCGGCGGGCATCGGCGTGCCGCGCAGGCGTTTGAGCGCGCCCACCTCGCGGTCGGCCGCGATCCCGATGCCGACGCTGTTGAACGACGTCGACACGATGCCCGCGCCGATCATGCTCGCGGCGAGCAGCTGTCCCGACGAGACGCCGGCCTGTCCGGTCGGTCCGTCCAGAATGGACCCGAGCAGGATCATCAGCACCGCGGGCAGGGAGAAGGTGAAGACCACCTGTTCCTTGTTGCGGAAGAACTGCCGCAGCTCGAAGCTGCCTCGCGCGGCGCCGAGGGTGAAGGTGCCCGGGAGGGCGAGTGCGGTGGTCACGATTTCTCCCCGATCAGTTCAAGGTAGATGTCCTCCAGGCTGGGGCGCGTCACGGTGAGGCCGGTGAGCTCCCTCGTCCCACCGGACACCTGCGTGACGAGTTTCGTCGGGTACGCGGTGCGTTCCTCGTGCTCCCCGGTTTCGTCGCTCCACCGCACGATCGCCTCGGCCTGGCCGCGGCCCCCGAGCGTTTCCGGGGTCCCCTCCGCGACCGCGCTGCCGTCGGCGATCACCACGAGCCGGTCGGCCAGAGCCTCCACCTCGTCGAGGTAGTGCGAGGTGAGCAGGATCGTGGTGCCCTCCTTCGCGAGACCTTCGATCAGGCCCCAGAACTGCCGCCGCGCCTCCGGGTCGAACCCCGTGGTGGGCTCGTCGAGGAAGAGCAGCTCGGGTCGGCCGATGATGCCGAGCGCTACGTCGACGCGACGGCGCTGCCCGCCCGAAAGCGACTTCACGCGGGCGCCGGCCTTCTCGGTGAGGCCGACCTGGTCGATCACCGCCTCCGGGTCTCGCGGGTTGGGGTAGTACTTCGCGAAGTGGCGCACGGTTTCCGTGACGCTCAACTCCGCCGCGTCGGTCGCCGTCTGCAGCACGATGCCGAGCCGGGAGCGCCACGCACGGCCGGCCTTGCCGGGGTCTTCGCCGAGCACGTCGGCTTCGCCGGACGTGCGCTGCCGGTGTCCTTCGAGGATCTCGACGGTGGTGGTCTTGCCCGCGCCGTTGGGCCCCAGAAGCGCGAATACCTCGCCGTGGTGGATGTCGAGGTCGAGCCCACCCACGGCGACGTGGCCGGGGTACTCCTTGCGCAGTCCGCGCACCCTCACTGCTGTGGTCATGGCTCAATCCTGCGGCCACGCAGTGTCGCCGCGGAACGTCCGGCCAGTGGAATCCGGCTGTCCACCGAACGGTGGACACGAGCCGGTGTTTCCCGTGGAACCAGCGAAAACGCCGTTGCGAACCCCGGAGATCACCCACTGCACGAACGCCCGGCAGACGGCAACCGCCGCCGAGGTGAACCGCCCCTATTGACAAATTGTCTAACATGACAGAATGTCTCACAAGCAGGTGACCGCCAGTGACGGTGTCCGCCTCTCGGTCCGCGTGACCGGCGCCGCGGACGGACCCACGGTCGTGCTCGTGCACGGCTACCCGGACAACGGCTCGATGTGGGACGGCGTGGCCGCCGAGCTCGGCCGCCGCCACCGCGTCGTGGTCTACGACGTGCGCGGTGCGGGCGAGTCCGACAAGCCGAAGGCGCGCAGCGCGTACCTCCTCGACCAGCTCGCGTCCGACCTCGCCGCGGTCGTCGACGCCGTGCAGCCGACCGGCAAGGTCCACCTGCTCGCCCACGACTGGGGCTCGATCCAGACCTGGCACGCGGTCACCGGCGACGAGCTGCGCGGGCGGATCGCGTCGTACACGTCGATCTCGGGCCCGAGCCTCGATCACGCCGGTGCGTGGTTCCGCTCGCAGCTGCGGCGGCCGTCGGGTCTGCCGCGTGCACTGAGGCAATTCCTGCACTCGTACTACATCCTGCTCTTCCAGCTCCCGCTCGTGCCGGAGCTGGGCTGGCGCTCGGGGATCGTGCCCGCGTTGATCCGCCGGCTGGACCCGGCCGAGGGACACATCTCGACGGCCGACGCCGTGCACGGGCTGAAGCTGTACCGCGCCAACATGTTCACGCGCCTTTCCTGGCCCGCGCCGCGTTCGGCCGACGTGCCGGTGCAGGTGCTCGCGCCGTCGCGCGACGCGTTCGTGACCACGCCGCTGCAGACGGAGATCTCGCGCTGGGTGCCGGACCTGCGCGTGCGGCGGCTGACCGGTTCGCACTGGATCGCCCGCAGCAATCCGGACGTCATCGCCTCGGCGACGGCGGAGCTGATCGACCACGTCGAGGGCGGCGAGGAGAGCCGGGCGTTGAAACGCGCTCGCGTCGGCGACGCCGGGCGTGGCCGCTTCGCCAACCAGCTTGTGGTCGTCACCGGGGCCGGCAGTGGCATCGGGCGCGCGACCGCGCTGGCGTTCGCCGACGAAGGTGCCGACGTGATCGTCACCGACGTGGACGAGGTCGCGGCGACGGAGACGGCGAAGCTGGTGCGGGACAAGGGTGTCGAAGCCGGCGAGTACACAGTGGACGCTGCCGACGGCGACGCCGTGGCCCGGTTCGCCGAGCAGGTGCGCGCGGAGTTCGGGGTGCCCGACATCGTGGTGAACAACGCCGGGATCGGAATGTCCGGGCCGTTCCTGGCCACGTCGCTCGCCGACTGGGAGAAGGTGGTGGACGTGAACCTGTGGGGCGTGATCCACGGGTGCCGCGCGTTCGCGCCGATGATGGTCGAGCGCGCCGAGGGCGGGCAGATCGTGAACCTCGCGTCAGCCGCCGCGTACCTGCCGTCGAAGGTGCTCACCGCGTATGGCACGACGAAAGCCGCCGTGCTCGCGCTGAGCGTCGGGCTCCGGGCGGAACTGGCGGGTGACGGCATCGGTGTCACGGCGATCTGCCCGGGTCTGGTGAACACCAACATCACCAGCACCACGCGATTCGTCGGCGTCGCACCGGACGAGGAAGCGCGGCGGCAGAAGGCGTCGACGAAGCTCTACGCGCGGCGCGGCTTCGGCCCGGAGAAGGTGGCGCGCGACATCCTGCGGGCCGTCGAGCGCGACCGCGCGATCCAGCCGTCGTCGCCGGAGGCGAAGGTCGCGCTGGTCCTGTCACGCCTCACGCCCGGCCTGCTGCGCGCGGCGGCGAAACTGGACGTCACCCCGTGAGCCGCCCGCGCCGGATGACCCCGCAGGCCCGGCGCGACGACCTGATCGCCGCCGCGCTGGACCTGTTCGGCAGCCGCGCCCCGGAACTGGTTACGGTGGACGACATCGTCGCGCACGCCGAGGTGTCGCGGCCGCTGTTCTACCGCTACTTTCCGAGCCTGCGCGAACTGCAGGTCGAGGCGCTGCGCACGGTGACCGACGGCCTCGTCGACGGCCTCGCGCACCTCGAGAAAGGGCCGCCGGAGGACCGGCTGCGCACGGCCGTGCGGGGCCTTATCGACGTGGCCGACCACTACCGCGCGGGCTACGTCGCCTTGCTGCGCAGCGGTTCCGTGATCGCGACCTCGGAGACGGACGCGGCCATCGACGAGGTGCGCAACCGCTCCGTGGAGCTGATCCTCGACGCGCTGGGCCTCGCCGAGCCGTCGCCACTCGTGCTGCTCACACTGCGGTGCTGGACGGCCGTGGTCGAGGGCGCGCTGCTGTCGTGGCTTCAGGAACGCGACGTGCCCCGCGAAATCCTCGACGGCTGGCTCGTCGACCAGCTCACGGCGATGCTCACCACGACCGCCGCCCACGATCCGGCGCGCGTTTCCCGTGAAACGGCGTGAAGGGCACCTCGAGAGTCCCTCGAAGTGCCCTTCACGCCAAACGCGGGTCAGTGCTTGGTGACCGTTTCCCAGCCCTCGACGTCCTCGGGCTTGCGGGGCTCCGGGCCCACGTACTTCGCCGACGGGCGCACGAGGCGGCCGGTCCGCTTCTGCTCCAGGATGTGCGCCGCCCAGCCGGCGGTGCGCGCGGAGGAGAACATCGCGGGCATCATGTGCGGCGGCACCTTCGCGAAGTCCAGGATCACGGCGGCCCAGAACTCCACGTTGGTCTCGATCGGGTGGTCCGGGCGGCGCTCGCGCAGCTCGGTCAGCGCGGCCTGCTCCAGCGCCGCGGCGACCTCGTAGCGCTCGGAGCCGAGCTCCTGGCAGGTGCGGCGCAGCACGCGGGCGCGCGGGTCCTCCGCGCGGTACACGCGGTGGCCGAAGCCCATCAGGCGTTCCTTGCGGTCGAGGATGCCCTTGACCAGGCCGGCGGCGTCACCGGTCCGCTCGACCTCTTCGATCATCGGCAGCACGCGCGCGGGCGCACCACCGTGCAGCGGGCCCGACATCGCGCCGATGGCACCCGAGAGCGCGGCGGCCACGTCGGCGCCCGTCGACGCGATCACGCGCGCGGTGAAGGTCGACGCGTTGAGGCCGTGCTCGGCGGCCGAGACCCAGTAGGCGTCGAGCGCCTTCACGTGGGCCGGGTCCGGCTCGCCGCGCCAGCGGACCATGAAGCGCTCGGTAATCGTCGAGGCCTCGTCGACCTTCGACTCCGGCACGGCCGGCTGCGAAATGCCGCGCGCCGACTGCGCGATGTAGGACAGCGCCATCACCGAGGCGCGCGCGAGCTGGTCCCGGGCCTGCTCGTCGGTGATGTCGAGCAGCGGTTCGTAACCCCAGATCGGCGCGAGCATCGGCAGCGCCGCCTGCACGTCCACGCGTACGTCGCCCGTGTGCACCGGAAGCGGGAACGGCTCGGCAGGCGGGAGCCCGTTGCCGAACCGGCCGTCTACGAGCAGGCCCCACACGTCCCCGAAGCTCACCTTGCCGGCGAGGTCCTCGATGTCGACACCGCGGTACCGCAGCGCGCCGCCGTCCCGGTCGGGTTCGGCGATTTCGGTGCGGAACGCCACCACGCCTTCGAGGCCGGGGCGGAAGCCGTCGTCGGCCTGGTCGGAGTTCGTCTGCTTGATGGTGGAGGTAGTCACTTCGCGAACCTTTCGATGCGCATTTCCCCGGCTTTGTCTGACCACTCGCGCTGACGGGATACACGCAACTCGGCGCGCCTCATCGCACGTTTGGACAAACTTTGCTCCTCTGCCGAGCCGTGGGCAATGAAAGATGTGGTGGTTTCGGTCACGATTCCGAGAACGATTCAGTCCAGGAAGGCGTGTCGCGGCAAGTTCTTCGGCAACGGGCTGTGACCGAGCCCGAAGACGCGCGGTGTACCGGAGGTAAATCCTGTGTTTCCGAACCCGGCGACGCGGCGGGCCCGGTGATACAACCTGTCGCATGCACCTGAGCCCGCAGGAACGCGACAAGCTGCTGGTCCACGTCGCCGCCGATGTCGCGCGCCGCCGGCTTGACCGCGGCGTGCTGCTGAACTACCCCGAGGCCGTCGCGCTGATCACCGACCACGTGCTCGAAGGGGCGCGCGACGGGCTTTCCGTGAGCGAGCTCGCATCGAGCGGACGCAGCGTGCTCTCGCGTGCGCAGGTGCTTTCCGGAGTGCCCGAAATGGTCGACTCCGTGCAGGTGGAGGCCACTTTCCCGGACGGGACGAAACTCGTCACCGTGCACGACCCGATCGTCTAGGAGAAGCGCGTGCGGCCAGGCGAGATCATTCCCGGCGATGAGCCCGTGGAGCTGAACCCCGGACGGGAGAGGGTGCGGCTGCTCGTGCGCAACCTCGGTGACCGGCCCGTGCAGGTGGGTTCGCACTACCACTTCGCGGCGGTGAACCCGGGTCTGGAGTTCGACCGCGAAGCCGCGCGAGGGCACCGGCTCGACGTGCCGGCCGGGACGTCGGTGCGGTTCGAGCCCGGCGTGGAGCGGGAAGTCGATCTTGTTCCGCTGCGGGGAAACCGGCGGGTGCCGGGGTTGCGCACCGAATATGCCGGGGAGTTCTGAAATGCCCCGAATCGATCGTGAGCGTTATGCGGAATTGTTCGGTCCGACCACCGGTGATCGGATCCGGCTGGCCGACACGGACCTGCTCATCGAGGTGACCGAAGACCGGTCGATGGGCCCGTCGGGTTCCGGCGACGAGGTGCTCTTCGGCGGCGGCAAGGTCATCCGCGAGTCGATGGGCCAGGGCATGGCCACGCGCGCGGAAGGCGCCCCCGACCTGGTCATCACCGGTGCCGTGATCCTCGACCACTGGGGTGTGGTGAAGGCCGATGTCGGCGTGCGCGACGGGCGGATCGTCGGCATCGGCAAGGCCGGCAACCCCGACACGATGGACGGTGTCGACCCGGCGCTCGTGATCGGTCCGGCGACGGAAGTCCTGTCGGGCAACGGGAAGATCCTCACCGCGGGCGGCATCGACTGCCACGTGCACTTCGTCTGCCCGCAGCTCGTGGACACCGCGCTCGCCGCGGGCCTGACCACGCTCGTGGGTGGCGGCACCGGGCCGAACGAGGGCACCAAGGCCACCACCGTCACGCCCGGCGCGTGGAACCTTGGCCGCATGCTGTCCGCAATGGACGGTTACCCGGTCAACGTCCTGCTGCTGGGCAAGGGGAACACCGTCCGGCACGAGGCTCTGCGCGAACAGCTGGCCGGCGGTGCCGGCGGGTTCAAGCTGCACGAGGACTGGGGCACCACCCCCGCCGCCATCGACGCGTGCCTCACCGTGGCCGACGAGTCCGGCGTGCAGGTGGCCATCCACACCGACACGCTGAACGAGGCCGGCTTCCTCGAGTCCACTGTGGAGGCGATCCGCGGCCGCTCGATCAACGCGTACCACACCGAAGGCGCCGGCGGCGGCCACGCGCCGGACATCATCCAGGTCGTCTCGCTGCCCCACATCCTGCCGTCCTCGACCAACCCGACGCGCCCGCACACCGTCAACACGCTCGACGAGCACCTCGACATGCTCGTGGTCTGCCACCACCTCAACCCGTCGGTGCCCGAGGACCTGGCGTTCGCCGAGAGCCGGATCCGGCCGAGCACCATCGCCGCCGAGGACGTGCTGCACGACCTCGGCGCCATCTCGATGATGAGCTCCGACTCGCAGGCCATGGGCCGCATCGGCGAGGTGATCATCCGGACCTGGCAGACCGCACACGTGATGAAACGCCGCCGCGGCGCCCTGCCCGGCGACGGCGCGGCCGACAACCTGCGCGCGCGTCGTTATGTCGCCAAGTACACGATCAACCCCGCCATCGCCCACGGCATGGACGACGAGATCGGCTCGGTGGAGGTCGGCAAGCTCGCGGACCTCGTGCTGTGGGAACCGAAGTTCTTCGGCGTGCGCCCGCACGTGGTGCTCAAGGGCGGCTTCCCGGCGTGGGCGGCGATGGGGGACGCGAACGCGTCGATCCCCACTCCGCAGCCGGTGCTGGCGCGGCCGATGTTCGGCGCCGTGCCGCGGGTGGCCGCCGCGTCGAGTCTCCATTTCGTGGCGCCGGAGGCCCTCGATTCGGGGCTCGCGGAGACGTTCGGCATCAACCGGCCGCTGGTCGCCGTCGCGAACACGCGGGCGCGGACCAAGGCCGACATGGTGCTCAACGACGCGACCCCGGACGTGCGCGTGGAGCCCGACAGCTTCGCGGTGCTCGTGGACGGTGAGCTGATCGAGCCGATGCCGGTGACGGAGCTGCCGATGGCTCAACGCTACTTCTTGTTCTGATGGACCTCTCAGCGCTGATCCTCGCCGACTCCCGGTTCCCCGGGGGCGGCCACGTGCACTCCGGCGGCCTGGAGGAAGCCGTGAGCCGCAAGCTCGTGAGGACCGAGGCCGACCTGCCGGGCTTCCTGCTCAGCCGCCTGCGCACGGCGGGCGCGCTGTCGGCCGCGTTCGCCGCGGCCTCGGCCCACGCCGCCGGCCGTGGCGTCCATAGTGGACACTGGCGGCGGCTCGACCAGGAGCTCGACGCGCGCACGCCCTCTCCGGCCCAACGCGTGGCGTCGCGGGCCCAGGGCCGGGGCACCGCACGGGCCGGGGCCGTCGCGTGGCCGTCGCCGGTGCTGACCACGCTGCTCGCCGAGACGCCGCGGCCGCACCACCCGATCGTCTGCGGAGCGCTGGTGGGCATCGCCGGTGGCGAGCCGGCCGAGGCCGCGGCGGCCGTGGCGTACCTGGCCGTGAGCGGGCCGGCGAGCGCGGCCGTGCGGCTGCTGGGGCTCGACCCGTTCGCCGTCAACGCCGTGGTGGCCCGGCTCGGCGCCGAGGTGCGCGCCGTGGCCGGGGCCGCCGCCGGCGTCGCCGGGCTGGACCCGGCGGACCTGCCCGCGCCGGGCTCACCCGCGTTGGACCTGTTCGCCGAGGCGCATGCCCGGCACCACGAGGAAGAGGTGCGTCTCTTTGCCAGCTGAACACGGCCACGGTCATGGTCACGGTCACGCCCATCCGGTCAGCTTCGATCCGACGGAGACCGAACCGGACCACTACGAACCCGCCCCGACGGCTGGGCGCGCTTACCGCATCGGCATCGGCGGGCCCGTCGGCAGCGGCAAGACGGCGTTGACGGCGGCACTGTGCCGCGCGCTCGGCGGTGAGCTCAACCTCGCCGTGGTCACCAACGACATCTACACCACCGAAGACGCCGACTTCCTGCGCAAGGCCGGCGTCCTCGCGCCCGAGCGCATCGCGGCCGTGCAGACCGGCGCCTGCCCGCACACCGCGATCCGCGACGACATCACCGCCAACCTCGACGCGGTCGAGCAGCTCGAGGAGCGCTTCCCCGGTCTGGACCTGGTCATCATCGAGAGCGGCGGCGACAACCTCACCGCCGTGTTCAGCCGCGGCCTCGCCGACAGCCAGGTGTTCGTGGTCGACGTCGCCGGCGGCGACAAGGTGCCGCGCAAGGGCGGCCCCGGCGTGACGACGGCCGACCTGCTGGTGATCAACAAGATCGACATCGCCCACCTCGTCGGCGCGGACCTCGACGTGATGACCTCCGACGCGCACCGCATGCGCGGCGAGCTGCCGGTCATCGCGCAGTCGCTCGTGGACACGCCGGACGCGCACGCCGTCGCGCAGTGGGTGCGGTCGGTGCTGCCGGTGCGCGCGGGGTGAAGGCCCACGCGCGGGTGGTCGCGTGCTTCGAGGACGGCCGCACGGTGCTGCGTGAGCTGCGCTCGATGGCGCCGCTGACGTTGTTCCCGCGCCGCCGCACCGGGCGGCAAGCCGTGGTGCACCTCGTCAGCTCCGCCACCGCGCCGCTGGGCGGCGACGAGCTGCTGCTCGACGTCCGCGTCGGGCCCGGCGCGGAGCTGCGGCTGTCCGGGGTGGCGGCGACGCTCGCGTTGCCGGGGCCGTCCGGTGGCCGCAGTTCGTCCACTGTGGACATCGAGGTGGCCGACGGTGGTTCGCTGGCCTACCTGCCCGAGCCGACGGTCGTCACCGCCCGCGCGGACCACGTGGCCGTGCTGCACGCGAGGCTCGGGGAAAATTCCCGTTTCCACACCCGGGAAGTCCTGGTACTGGGCCGCGCGGGCGAACGGCCCGGCCGGCTCACCACGTCCACGCACGTGCTCCGCGGCGGAGTGCCGCTGCTGCGCCAGACGCAGACGATCGGCGACCCCGCGCTGGACGGCGGACTGGCGGTGCTGGCGGGCAAGCGGGTGCTCGCGACGGACCTCGAGGTGGGTTTTCCCGCGCGTCCCACGGCTTCGGGCGACTGGTGGGCGTGCACCTCGCCGGCCGTCGGGGTCACGCTCACCACGGCGCTGGCGGAAGACGCCGTGGTTGCTTTGCGGCTGTTGCCTTGAAACGCTTGGGCTGCTAAAACTTCGTGCCCAGCCAGCGCACGTCGACCGGGAACGCCGACACGGTGTTCCAGCGAGGGGAAGCCCTGCCAGTCCACGTCGGTACCGAGCGCGCGGCGGCGTCCGCGCTGTGTCGCGCACGCCGGACCGCGGATCGGCGCGTGCCGCCGTGACGCACCGGTGCAGAACAATGTTCAAGCGCGAGGTGCAGGGACGATTCCCAGGGGTGGCAACGACTTAGCGTTCGGTGATCGCCTGTGATGGGGCCTGCGCGAGCCGGTGTTCCGCTGCTCGATACCGTGATCGCCGCGGGTTCGACGGCGCGACCGTCCGCCGGACCGTGCGCGTGGGCCGCGTTTCGTGAATGCTCGGCGGAGTGGCCACCGCGATTACCGGAATCAATTTTCAAGCGCTCCCGCGTCCGTTCGATCGGTAATTGGGATTTTCACAAGATGGACGTCGGTGCCGCCCCTGGGCGGCGCGCGGCGGGAAGGAGGGCCGGTGGCCCGTACCTACGGTGGCGTCCCGCCGGAGCAGAGACGCGCCGAGCGCCGGGAGCGGCTGCTGACGGCCGCACTGGAGCTGTTCACCTCGACGGGCTTCCGGCAGGCGAAGATCACCCAGTTGTGTACTCGTGCCGGGGTCTCCACCCGGAATTTCTACGAGGAGTTCGGCAGCAAGGAAGAGGTGCTGCGGACCCTGCACGACCGGATCAACTCGCTCGCGCTCACGCACGTCTCCGCCGCGCTGGAGGAGGTCAAGGACGCCGACGCGATGACGCGCATCGCGAAGCTGCTCGACGTCTTCGTCGCGACCGTGACCATCGACCCGCGCATGCCACGGCTGAACTACGTCGAGGCCGTGGGCGTGAGCCCGGAGCTGGAGGCGCAGCACCAGGTGTGGGTGGACCGCTGGGCCACGTTCATCGAGACGGAGGCGCGCCGCGCGGCCGAAGCCGGCGCCGCGCCCGATCGGGACTACCGGCTCACGGCGATCGCGCTCGTCGGCGCCGCCACGGGTCTGCTGCGCGAATGGCAGGCGCACGAACCGCCGTTGCCGGTAGAGGCCGTCGGCACCGAGCTGCGGGGGTTGATGCTGGCGGCGATTACGCGATCTTGATCGATTCGGGGCCACGGGGTTAACCGCGGGTTACGCCACCCGGTCCGGTGAGGGTGGCAGGAGTCACCGTTCGGTGGGTTTCGCCGCAGCTGAGGAGCCAATACCGTCTCCGGATACCGATGAGTCGACACCCTCACCAGGGGTACGGAGGTTGGGGCCCATGATGCCGGAGACCGACGAGGTGGCCGACGTAGCCGACGCGGTGGTCCGGCTGCCTGGGATGCGGGTGGCCTACGACGGCGCTCCGTTCGACGAGACGGCGCTCGCGGCCACCTGGACCGAGCAACTGCAGAACTGGCTGGGCCAGGCGATCTCCGAAGGCGTCGCCGAACCCAACGCGATGGTCCTCGCCACGGCGGACCACGAGGGTCACCCCTCGTCGCGCACGGTGCTGTGCAAGGGGCTGGACGAACGCGGCGTGGTGTTCTACACGAACTACACGTCGGCGAAGAGTCACGACCTCACGGCCACGCGGTATGCGTCGGCCACGTTCCCCTGGTACTCGCTGCAGCGGCAGGTCACGGTGCGGGGTGAGGTGGAGAAGGTCGGCTCCGCGGAGACGGCCGCGTACTGGGCGCAGCGTCCGCGCGGGTCTCAGCTTGGGGCTTGGGCTTCGCCGCAGTCGCGGATCGTCGACGGCCGGCGGGCGTTGGAGAACGCGCTGCGCGGGATCGAGCGGCGGTTCGGGGATGTGGAGCAGATTCCGGCGCCGCCGCACTGGGGTGGCTGGCGGATCCGGCCTGACTTCGTTGAGTTCTGGCAGGGGCGGGAAGACCGGATGCATGACCGGTTGAGGTTCAGGCGGACGGATGATGGGTGGCAGGTGGAGAGGTTGGCTCCCTGATCCATCGCTTCTTTGGCTGAGTGGGTGCGTGGCTGCTGGTTGCTTCGGGTGGGCGCGTCGCCGTTCCGGTGAGCGGTGGGCACCCCGATCTTTGATTGTGAAGGGCGCGGGGATCGAGGTGCAGGGGCGGGTCCGGGTGCACGGGTGAGTTGGGTGCATCGATGGCCGTGGGGTAGGTGGGTTCGGCTGCCGGGTTGTGGTGGGTGAGATCTACTGAAAGCGGCATTCCGGACGAATGTCCGGCGATCAAAATCACCCGCGGGGCGATAGTTAGCGCGGCTAAGATAGTGAGTCGTGAGTTCTGATCCGGGGGCGGCGCGCCCTCGTCGGGGGGCGCGGGGAGTCCTCGGGCGCATCGTGGTCGATACGCGGCCGTTGAAGATTCCGGCGTTCCGGCGGTTGTGGATGTCGACGGCGGTGACCGCGGTCGGGTCGCAGCTGACTGCCGTGGCGGTGCCGAAGCAGGTGTTCGACCTGACCGGGTCGTCCGGGTATGTGGGGCTGACCGGGGCCGTGGCGCTGGTGCCGCTGCTCGTGTTCGGGTTGTGGGGCGGGGCGATCGCCGACGCGGTCGACCGGCGGAAGCTGCTGCTGGTCACGAACATCGGTGTGGCGGTCTCCTCGGCGCTGCTGTGGTTGCAGGCCTTCGCGAACTTCCGCTCCGTGACGCTCGTGCTGGTGCTGCTCGCGGCCAACCAGGCGTTCTTCGCGATCAACATGCCCACGCGCGGCGCCGTCGTCGCGCGGCTGGTGCCCCCTGAACTCCTGCCGTCAGCCAATGCGCTGAACACGACGATGTCGACATTCGGCGCGGTGTTCGGGCCGCTGTTCGGTGGGGCGCTGATCCCCGTGATCGGCCTGTCGACGCTGTACCTCGTCGACGTGTGCGCGTTGCTGATCACGCTCATCTCAGTGTGGCGGCTGCCGCCGATCCCGCCGCTGAACGGGCCGTCGCGGCGCGCGGGGTTCGGCGACGTGGTCGACGGGTTCCGCTACCTGGCCAAGCAGAAGGTGCTGCTCGCGTCGTTCGTCGCCGACATCATCGCGATGGTCGCCGGCATGCCGCGCGCGCTGATCCCGGAGATGGCCGAGCGGACGTTCGGCGACCCGCCGGGCGGCGGTCCGGCGCTGGGTCTGCTCTACGCGGCACTCCCGGCCGGCGCGATGCTGATCGGCCTGTTCTCCGGCTGGCTGCACCGCGTTTCGCGGCAGGGCGTGGCCGTCGTGGTCTCGATCTGCCTGTGGGGCGCGGCGGTCGCGGCGTTCGGGCTCGCGCACTCGCTGTGGCTCGCGGTGATCTTCATGGCGCTGGCAGGCGGCGCCGACATGGTCAGCTCCGTCTACCGCCAGGCCATCCTGCAGACCGCCACCACCGACGAGATGCGCGGCCGCCTCCAGGGCGTGTTCACGGTCGTCGTCGCGGGCGGGCCGCGGCTGGCCGACCTGACGCACGGCTGGGCCGGCGCCGAGTGGGGCACCGAAGCCGCCGCGACGGGCGGTGGGCTGCTGGTGATCGTGCTGGTGCTCGCGGCGATGCTGGTGCTGCCCGCGTTCTGGCGCTATCGCGCGCCCACGGGAGAGGCCAAGCCGGAGCCGGTCGCGGCGAAGGGTGCCGAACCGGTCGCGGGAGAATAGTCCGAACGGCCTAACATGCCGGGCATGCGTGTTTACCCGGTCGCCCTGTTGCTCACCGCCGCCGCGCTCACTGCCTGCTCCTCGGGTGAGCAGCAGGCCGCTCCGCCGAAACCGTCTTCCACGACGCCCGCGCCGCCGGGTTCGACGTGCTCGCTCCTGTCGGCCAGCGAGGTCGGCAACGCGATCAAGATCCCCGGCGTGACGTCGAAGGTCGGCCCGAACCAGGAAAACGCCGCCAACGGGGGCAAGGCCACGAGCTGCGAATACCTCGTCGGCGACAAGCAGGCCGGCGCGCTGGCCGTGACCCGGTACGAGGGCCGCCAGGCCGACCCGGCCGAGATGGTCGCGGCGATCAAGAAGGCCAAGCCGGGCGCCGTCGACGTGCCGGGCTTCGCCGACGGCGCCGTGTACTACATCGACGAGCAGAAGACCGCGACGCTCGCCACGGCCAAGATCGCCAAGGGCGTGCCCATGCTCGTCAACTACACCGGTCCGGTGAAGATGACCCAGCAGATGATGGTTCCGCTGGTCAAAACGGCTGTCACCGCCGTCTGACTTTCGCGAGGCGGCCGGACAAGGCAGACTATTCGCCCATGACGGACGTTGAGGCGGACGGTCCGCAGGTGGGTGGACCGGGTCTCCGGCGCGTGATGGGGCCGAAGCTCCTGTTGTTCTTCGTGGTCGGCGACATCATCGGTACGGGGATCTACGCGCTGACCGGCCAGGTCGCCGGCCGGGTCGGCGGTGCGCTGTGGCTGCCGTTCCTGCTGGCTTTCGTGGTCGCGTTCATGACCGCGTTCAGCTACCTGGAGCTGGTCGGCAAGTATCCGCGGGCCGCGGGCGCCGCGCTGTACACGAACAAGGCGTTCGGGGTGCCGTTCCTGACGTTCATGGTCGCGTTCGCGGTGATGTGCTCCGGCATCACGTCGGCGTCGTCGGCCGCGGTCGCGTTCGGTGCGACGTACCTGGCGGCGTTCGTGAAGCTGCCGATGGTGCTGGTCGGGATCGTGTTCGTGATCGCGCTGGGACTGATCAACTTCCGCGGCGTGGGCGAATCGGTGAAGGCCAACGCGGTGCTCACCTGCATCGAACTGTCCGGTCTGCTGATCATCATCGGCGTCGGCGTGTGGGCCGTGATCAACGGCGACGGCGAACCTTCGCGGCTGGTCGAGATCAACACGGCTGACAAGACGTGGCTGGTGGCCATCACGTCGGCCACCTCGCTGACCTTCTTCGCGATGGTCGGCTTCGAGGACTCCGTGAACATGGCCGAGGAATGCCACGACCCGGTCCGCATCTTCCCGAAGGCGATGCTCTGGGGCATGGTCATCGCGGCGACGATCTACGTGCTGGTGTCCATCACATCCTCGCTGCTCGTCCCGGCCGACGACCTGGCCGCGGCCAAGAGCAGCGCGCTGCTCACCGTGCTCGACGTCGGCGCCCCCGGCTTCCCGCGCGAAGTCTTCTCGGCCATCGGCCTGTTCGCGGTCATCAACTCGGCGCTGATCAACATGCTCATGGCCAGCCGCCTGCTCTACGGTCTTGCCAACGAGCGCGTGCTGCCGTCGATCTTCGGCCGTGTGCACCCGACCCGCCGCACGCCGTGGGTGTCGATCATCTTCACGAGCGCCATCGCGATCCTCCTGGTGTCCTTTGTAGACATCAGTGCGCTCGGCGGCACCACGGCGTTGCTGCTGCTCGTGGTGTTCGCCATCGTCAACGTCGCACTGCTCGTGCTGCGCAAGGACAAGGTGGCGCACAAGCACTTCCGCGCGCCCACCGTGATCCCCGTGCTCGCGGCGATCTTCTGCCTCTACCTCGTGAGCCCACTGTCGGGCCGCCCGGCGAGCGACTACCGCGTGGCGGCCATCCTGCTCGGGGTGGGTGTGGTGCTGTGGTTCGTGAACTGGCTGGTCAAGCGGGGTCTTGACCGGCGCGACGTCAAGCGTGAGCCGGTCGGCTGAGGCGTTCGAAGTCGGTGAGGTCGTGGGCGGCGAAGATGGTGACGTCGCTCGTCAGCCGCAGCTCGCGGAGGCGCTGCTGGTTCTCGATGCGCTGCTCGGGCACTGTCTGCACCAACCGTTCGAAAAGCTTCAGGCCCGGCGGGATCCGGGCCGGTTCGTCGATTTCGGAGTGGTAGAAGTAGGCGTCGCCGGCGTTGAGGAGCCAGCCGGTGTCGGTGTGGACGGCGACGCCGGCGTGGCCGGTGGTGTGGCCGGCCAGGGGGATCAGCGCGACGTCGGGCACGCCGTCGAGCTCGCGGACGGCGGAGAAGCCGAACCAGTCGTCGCCGGCGTCTTCGTAGGGCGTCCACTGTGGACCGTGGGCGAACTGCGCGCGCCGGTACCGCGGGTTGCCCGCGTGGTAGGCCGCCAGCTCGGCCGCGTAGACGTGCACGCGGGCCTGCGGGAAGTCGACGAGGCCGCCCGCGTGGTCGAGGTCGAGGTGGGTCAGCACGATGTCGCGCACGTCGGCCGGGTCGAGGCCGAGGGCGCGGATCTGGCTCACGGCGGTTTCCTCGGCCCGGGACACGGGCTTCGACAGGGTGAGGAACCGGCGGCCCAGCCAGCGTTCCGGGTCGGCGACGGCGGGCGTGCCCATGCCCGTCTCGATCAGGACGAGGCCGGTGGCGGTCTCGAGTAGCAGGCAGTGGCACACGAGTGTGGCGTGCCGGAACAGGCCGGGGCGGCCGTCGACGAGCCGGCCGCCGATCGGGGTCATGGTGCCGCAGTTCAGGTGGTGCACGCGCATCAGGCGAACTCCCTCTCGACGGTGGTGTGCAGGTGGGCGGCGATGTCGCGAAGAGGCGTGACGTCGCGGCGGGTCTTGGCGAACAGCAGCGCGCCTTCGATCGACGCGAGCACCACCGTGGCCAGGGAAGCGGCGCGGTCAACCGCAAGACCCTGGGCGGTGAAGTACTCGGCCAGCCGCGTGTGCCAGCCGGCGTAACCGTCCTGGCAGGCCTCGCGGATCGGTTCGCTCTCCGCGGCGGCCTCCAGCGCGACTGTCGCAAGTGGACACCCGCGCCGGAAGTCGGACTCGGTGAGCGAGGCGGCCAAGGCGTCGACCACCGCGTCGATCGCCGACGCCGGATCCGGCGCGGCCGCGACCACGGCAGTCAGCACGTCGGCCACCCGTTCGCTCGACAGCCGTACGGCCTCGGCCGCCAGCTGCTCCTTGCCGCCGGGGAAGTGGAAGTACAGCGAGCCCTTCGGGGCTCCGCCCGCGGCGACGAGCTGCGTGAGGCCGGTGGCGTGGTAACCCTGCGCCTGGAACAGCTCGGCGGCGGAGTCGAGCATGCGGCGGCGGGAGTCGGTGCGGCGGACCATGCGGCTCACCGTAGCTCAAACTATGACGACCGGTCTAGTTAGTTTGACCGGCCGCATCCACGTGGTGTCCGCCGGTAATGTCTGCGGCATGGCCAACCCCACCGGAGAGCAGTTCGAAATCACCCGCGGCAACGCGCGCGCCATCGTCACCGAGATCGGTGCCGGCCTGCGTGCGTTCGAGGTCGGCGGCGTGCCCTACGTCGAGGAGTACGCGGCCGATGAGATGCCGCCGAAGGGCCTCGGCCAGGTGCTGCTCCCGTGGCCGAACCGCACGAAGGGCGGCGAGTGGGAGTTCCAGGGCGAGATGCAGCAGCTGGAGATCACGGAAGCCGCGCGTGGCAACGCGATCCACGGCCTCACTCGCCACAAGGAGTGGGAGCTGCTGGAGCACGCGGAATCGTCGATCACGCTCGCGGTCGACGTCGAGGTGCAGCCGGGCTGGCCGGTGCCGTTGCGCGCCACCATCACCTACGAACTGCAGCCGCGCGAGCTCACGATCACGCACGAGATCCGCAACGAGGGTGAGCAACCCATCGGCGTTGGCGTGGGCACGCACCCGTACTTCCGCATCGGCGACGTGCCGACCGACGAGCTCACGCTCACGCTGCCGGCTTCGCGCGTGCGCCCGTACGTCGGTGACCAGCAGATGCCGTACGCGGACGAGCAGGATGTCGCGGACACCGAGTACGACTTCCGCAGCGGCCGGGTGCTTGCGGGCGTCGACCTCGACACGGCGTTCGGCTCGCTTTCCCTGGCCGACGACGGCACGCACCACCACGTGCTCTCGTACGAGGACCAGCGGCTGGTGGTCTGGACCGGCCCCGACTTCCGCTGGGTGCAGGTGTTCACGCCCGACGACCTGACCGGCCGTGGCCGCGCTGTCGCGCTCGAGCCGATGACCTGCCCGGCCGACGCGCTCAACACCGGCACCGACCTGATCGAGCTGGAGCCCGCGACGTCGTGGTCGGGCAGCTGGGGCATCCGCGTTCCGTGACCGTGTCGCCCGAGCTGCTGACCGGGGCCGACGCCGGTGAGCTGCTCACGCTGCAGCGCGCCGCGTACCTCAGCGAGGCCCGCGCGCACGACAACTTCGAGCTCCCGCCGCTGGTGGAGCCGTTGGAGAGCGTGCGTGCGGCGCTCGCCGACCCGTCGCTGCCGGTGTGGGGCGTGCGCGCCGGCTCGCGGCTGATCGCGACGGTGCGGGTCCGGGTGAACGGCGACGTCGGCGAGGTCGGCCGGCTGGCCGTGGCGCCGGACCGGCAGGGCGAGGGCCTCGGCACGGCTTTGCTGCTCGTGGCGGAGGAGCTGGCACCTGCGGAGGTCGCGCGGTTCCGGCTGTTCACCGGCGAACGTTCCGCCGGGCCGCTGCGGCTGTACGCGAAGCTGGGCTACCGCGAGACCCACCGCAGCCCCGAGGCGGACTACGAGCTCATCCACCTGGAGAAACCCCGCGAGCGGGCACCGGCGGCAATTCGTTAGCGTGTCAAACTATGGCTTCTAAGGCGATTGTGGGGGGCTACGTCGTCCCCGTCGGTTCGGCTCCCATCGAAGACGGCACCGTGCTCATCGAAGACGGCCGGATCGTCCAGGTCGGCGCCGCCGCCGACGTGGACGTGCCGGAGGACGCCGAGCTCGTCGACGCGTCCGGCAGCTGGGTTCTGCCCGGCTTCATCGACGCGCACGCGCACCTCGGCGTCCACGAGGACGGCGAAGGCTGGGCCGGCAACGACACCAACGAGATGACCGACCCGAACGGCGCGCGCTTCCGCGCGGTCGACGGCATCGACCCGTACGAGCCGGGCTTCGACGACGCGCTGGCCGGCGGCGTCACGAGCGTGGTGATCAAGCCGGGGTCGGGCAACCCGATCGGCGGCCAGACCATCGGCGTGAAGACGTGGGGCCGCAGCATCCTCGACATGACGTTCGCCGAGCAGGTGAGCGTGAAGAGCGCACTGGGCGAGAACCCGAAGCGCGTGTACGGCGACAAGAAGCAGACGCCGTCGACCCGCCTCGGCGTGGCCGCGATCCTGCGTGAGGCGTTCACGAAGGCCCGCAACTACCAGGCCAAGCGCGAGCACGCCCTCGCGGAAGGCAAGCCGCACGAGGTCGACCTGACGCACGAGACGCTGTCGAAGGTCCTCGACGGCGAGCTGTACTGGGACCAGCACGTGCACCGCGCCGACGACATGGTCACGGCCATCCGGCTGGCCGACGAGTTCGGCTACAAGCTCGTGATCAACCACGGCACCGAGGGCCACCTCATCGCCGACCTGCTGGCCGAACGCGGCGTGCCCGTCATCCTGGGCCCCCTGTTCACCACCAAGTCCAAGGTCGAGCTGCGCAACCGCTCCCTGCGCTCGGCCGGCATCCTGGCGCGCGCGGGCGTGAAGATCGCCATCACCACCGACCACCCCGTGGTGCCGATCAACTTCCTCGTCTACCAGGCCGCCCTCGCCGTGAAGGACGGCCTGGACCCCGAGACGGCGCTGCGCTCGCTCACCGTGCACCCGGCCGAGATGCTGGGCCTGGACGACCGCATCGGCTCCCTGGCGCCCGGCCTGGACGCCGACGTGGTCCTCTGGTCGGGCGACCCGCTGGACGTCATGAACCGCGCCCTGCGCGTCTTCGTCCGGGGCCGCGATGTCTACCACTACGACGAGTCCACGGGCGAGGGCGTCGCGGCGGACCGCCGGTACCGCGAAACCCGCTGACCTGCGCGTGGGTGCTGCCCGCTTCGGCCGGCAGCACCCACGAAGCGGGGGTCAGGCAGCCTTCAGCGCCCTCGCGATCAGCATCCGCTGGATCTGGTTCGTCCCCTCGAAGATCTGCGGGACCTTCGCCTCGCGCATGTATCGCTCGACCGGGAAGTCGCGCGTATAGCCGGCGCCGCCGAGGACCTGGACGGCGTCGGTGGTCACCTGCATGGCGCCGTCGGTGGCGACGAGTTTCGCAACGGACGACTGACGCTGGAAGTCGAGGCCGCGGTCGCGGCGGCGGGCGGCGTCGAGGTAGGTCGCGCGGGCGGATTCGACGGTGGCGGCCATGTCGGCGAGCAGGAACTCCAGGCCCTGGAACTCGATGATGGGCTTGCCGAACTGGGTGCGGCCCTTGGCGTAGGCCACGGCCTCGTCCAGCGCGGCCTGCGCCAGACCCACGGCGCACGCGGCGATGCCGAGGCGGCCGGAGCTCAGTGACGACAGGGCGATCTTCAGGCCGGAACCCTCGTCGCCGATCCGGCGGGAGACCGGCACCCGCGCGTTGTCGAAGATCATCTGCGCCGTCGGGGAGCCCGTGAGGCCCATCTTGCGTTCGCGAGGAGCCGCGGACAGACCGGCAGTGGCGGCGTCGACGAGCAGGCACGAGATGCCGTGGCCGCCGTCGTCGCTCGTGCGGACCATGGTGGTGTAGAAGTCGGCGGCGCCGGCGTGGGTGATCCAGGCCTTGGTGCCGTTGACCACGTAGTCGTCGCCGTCACGGCGGGCGCGGGTCGACAAAGCGGCCGCGTCGGAGCCGGCCTGCGTCTCCGACAGGGCGTATGCGCCCAGCAGTGCGCCGCCGAGCATGTCCGGCAGCCAGCGGGAGCGCTGCTCGTCGGACCCGTAGTGGGCCAGCGCGTAGCAGGACATCGTGTGCACCGACAGCCCCACGCCGACGGTCATCCACGCGGCGGAGATCTCCTCCAGCGCCTGCAGATACACCTCGTACGGCAGGTCGGAGCCACCCCAGCGCTCGGCGTACGGCAGCCCCAGCAGCCCGGACTTGCCCAGCAGCGTGAACGCGTCGCGCGGGAACTCCTCGGCCTCCTCGGCCGCCGCGGCGCGGGGCTTCAACTCGTCGCGCGCCATCTCCCTGACCAGCGCGAGCAGGTCCTCGGCCTCGGGGGTGGGCAGCAAACGTTCCGCCGGCATGGCTCCTCCAGTGGCAGGAGTACTGAAAACAGTACTGGGGGCCGTTTGAGAGTACCGTACGGAGGTGGGAGCTGTCCTGCGTTAATGAGGGATAGTGACGCGATCAGGAAAGCTGGTGGCCCCCCGATGGCAGTACCGTCTGACCGCGAAGCCCGACGTCGCCCGACGGCGCGGCAGCAGGCGTTGCTCGCCGAGCTCGAGGCACTGTTCCTCGCGGAGGGTTTCGCCGGCTTCACGCTCGACGACCTGGCCGCCCGCCTGCGCTGCTCCAAGTCGACCCTCTACGCGCTCGCCCCCAGCAAGGAGCAGCTCGCGGTGAAGGTCGTCGCCCACTTCTTCAGGGGCGCCGCGAAGCGCATCGAGACCCGCATCGAGGGCATCGACGACGCGCGCAAGCTGATCGGGGAGTACCTCGCCGGCGTCTCGGAGCACCTGAACCGCGCGTCGCCCGCCTTCATGACCGACATCGCGCAGTTCGAGCCGGCCCGCGACACCTACCAGCTCAACAGCCGCGCCGCCGCCCGCCGCATCCGCGCGTTCATCGACAAGGGCGTGGCCGACGGCGTGTTCCGCGACGTGCACGCCCGCCTCGTCGCCGAGATGACGGGGCTGATCGTCGAGGGCATCCAGACCGGGGTGCTCGGACGCCGCACCGACGTGTCCGACGCCGAGGCGTTCACCGCGCTCGGCGAGCTCCTCCTCGGTGGGTTGAACAAGGACTGAGGACAGGATTTGTCACGAAACCGTCCTCTACACTCGCGCTCGTGATCGTGGTGGGTGGAGAGGCGCTGGTCGACCTCGTTCCGGGTGAACTGCTGGACTCCAATGTGGACGGTGGGCTGCGCGCTCTGCTGCCACGGCTGGGTGGCGGGCCCTACAACGTCGCGCTGGCCGCCGCGCGGCTCGGTGTGCCGGCGTCCTTCCTGTCCCGCGTGTCCACCGACCGGTTCGGTGTCGCGCTCGTCGACCGGCTCGTCGACTCCGGCGTGGACACCTCGCTGCTGCAGCGCGGCGACGAGCCGACCACGCTCGCCGTGGTGGCACTGGACCAAACGGGTGCCGCTCGCTACACCTTCTACGTCGAGGGCACGGCCGACCGGCTCGTGACCGACCCGGGCACGCTGCCCGACGACGCCACCGCCCTTTCGCTCGGCACGCTCGGCCTGGTGCTGGAGCCCGGCGCCAGCGCGTACGAAGCGATGCTGCGCCGAGAGGCCGCGCGCGGCACGCTCACCGCGCTCGACCCGAACATCCGCGAGGCGCTCATCGCCGACCCGGCCGCCTACCGCGCACGGTTCGCGTCGTGGCTGCCCGATGTCCGGTTGCTGAAGATCTCCGACGACGACGCGGCGTGGCTCACCGAAGGAGCCGATCCGGTGGCGGCCGCGAAGACGTGGGTCGAGTCCGGTGTGGACGCGGTCGTCCTGACCCGCGGCGCCGAAGGGCTGTCCGTGATCACCGCCGCAGGTGAGCTGGCCCACGTGCCTTCGCGGCGGGTACCGGTGGTCGACACGATCGGGGCGGGCGACACCGTTCAGGGCGCGCTGCTGGCGTGGTTGCACACCCGCGAGGTCCGTGACCTGGCCGCACTCGACGCCGACGCGTGGCGCGAGGCTCTCGGCTACGCCGCGAAAGCGGCCTCGATCACCGTCTCGCGCAGCGGCGCGGAGCCGCCGACGGCGCGGGAAATGGCTTCCACCGTGTGAACCTGGTCCCAAAGGGGCTATTGAGGGCAACGCAGCGGCTGCGCGCACACCCTTATTTCGACTAGCGTAGGGGGGAATTCATACCCCAGCGGGGCGGTGTGCAGCGAGGCGCGTGTTTCCTCGCGTGAACACGTGGCTACCTGTGGAACGTACAGGCGCCGCCGGCCCGTGCCAACGTGAGAGGGACCTGCATGTCCGACGCGACGAATGCGGGGCAGTCCGGCGGCGAAACCGCGACGCTGCGCCTGCCGAGTGGCGAGCACGAATTCAAGGTCGTCCACCCGGTGGAGGGCGCACCCGGGATCGAGCTGGGGAAGCTGCTCGCGCAGACGGGGTACATCACTTACGACCCCGGGTTCGTGAACACCGGTGCCGCGTCGTCGGCCATCACCTACATCGACGGTGATGCTGGCATCCTGCGCTACCGCGGGTACCCGATCGAGCAGCTCGCCGAGAAGTCCAGCTTCATCGAGGTGTCCTACCTGCTCATCTACGGTGAGCTGCCCACCGAGGCCCAGCTCGCCGACTTCACCGAGAAGGTCCAGCGGCACACGCTGCTGCACGAGGACCTCAAGGCCTTCTTCTCGGGCTTCCCGCGCGACGCGCACCCGATGCCCGTGCTCTCGAGCGCGGTCTCGGCGCTGTCGACCTTCTACCAGGACTCGCTGAACCCGTTCGACGAGCCCAACGTGGAGCTGTCCACCATCCGCCTGCTCGCGAAGGTGCCGACCCTGGCTGCCTACGCGTACAAGAAGTCCGTGGGCCAGCCGCTGCTGTACCCGGACAACTCGCTGGGCCTGGTGGAGAACTTCCTGCGGATGACCTTCGGCTTCCCCGCGGAGCCGTACGAGGTGGACCCGGCCGTCGCCAAGGCGCTCGACCTGCTGTTCATCCTGCATGCCGACCACGAGCAGAACTGCTCGACGTCGACGGTGCGTCTGGTCGGCTCGTCGGAGGCGAACCTGTTCGCCAGCATCTCGGCGGGCATCAACGCGCTGTTCGGCCCGCTCCACGGCGGTGCCAACGCGGCCGTTCTCGACATGCTCGAGGGCATTCGCGACGAGGGCGGCGACGTCGCCTCGTTCGTGAACCGCGTGAAGAACAAGGAAAAGGGTGTCAAGCTCATGGGCTTCGGGCACCGGGTCTACAAGAACTACGACCCGCGCGCGAAGATCATCAAGAACACCGCCGACGAGATCCTCGGCAAGATCGCGGGCGGCGACCAGCTGCTCGACATCGCCAAGAAGCTCGAGGAGACGGCGCTTTCCGACGACTACTTCGTCGAGCGCAAGCTGTACCCGAACGTGGACTTCTACACCGGCCTCATCTACCGGGCGCTCGGGTTCCCGACGAAGTTCTTCACCGTGCTCTTCGCGCTCGGCCGGCTCCCCGGCTGGATCGCGCACTGGCGCGAGATGATCAACGACCCGCAGACCAAGATCGGGCGCCCGCGCCAGATCTACACCGGTCACGCGTCGCGCGACTACAAGTCGATCTCGGAGCGCTGAGTTCCCCGCTCTGGACTGTTCTGAACGCCCCGCCGTGCAGCCGCACGGCGGGGCGTTTAGCGTTGGCGGGTATGACGAGCCTGCTGTGGTTCCGGCGAGACCTGCGGCTCGGCGACCACGCGGCGCTGCTGGCGGCCGCGGAGGCCGGCGAGCCGGTGCTGGCGTTGTACGTGCTGGACGAGAAGCTGCTGAAGCCATCGGGCGCGCCGAGACGGGCGTTTCTGTTGGGGTGTCTGGAATCGCTGGACGCCGCGCTGGACGGCCGGCTGATGGTGGTCCACGGCGATCCGGTGCGGGAAGTCGTGCGGGTGGCGCGGTCGGTGGGCGCTTCGGCGGTGCACGTCAGCTCCGATGCCGGTCCTTATGGCCGGCGCCGTGACGCCGCCGTGGCGGAAGCCTTGGCGGAGCACGACATTTCGTGGGTGGTCACCGGGTCGCCCTACGCGGTGGCGCCGGGGCGGGTGACCAAACCGGACGGTGATCCGTACCGGGTGTTCACGCCGTTCCACCGCGCGTGGACACGGCACGGCTGGCGGCGGTCGGCGGATACGGGTGCGTCCCTTGTGGACTGGGTGACGCCTGCTGCGTCGCGGAAGCTCCCCGCACTTCCGGACCTCGGGGAGATGGCGTTGCCTGCGCCCGGCGAACCGGCGGCACTCTCGGTTTGGCACGATTTCCTGGACTCGGGCGTGCGTTCCTATGCCACCGACCGCGACCGCCCCGACCGTCCGGGCACCACGCGGATGTCGCCCTACCTGCGCTGGGGCGCCATCCACCCGCGCACGATGCTCGCCGACTTGTCGGGTGATTCCAGCGACGGCGCCCAGGCGCTGCGCTCGGAGCTGTGCTGGCGCGAGTTCCACGCGGATGTTCTGTGGCACCGCCCCGAAACCGCCCGTGAAAACTACGACTCTCGCTTCGACCGCATGGACCACGACTCCGATTCGGACGCGTTCGACGCGTGGTGCGCCGGCCGCACCGGCTACCCGATCGTCGACGCCGGCATGCGCCAGCTGCTGGCCGAGGGCTGGATGCACAACCGGGTCCGGATGGTCGTCGCGAGCTTCCTCGTGAAGGACCTGCACTTGCCTTGGTGGTGGGGCGCGCGGCACTTCATTCGTCATCTGGTGGACGGTGATCTCGCGTCCAACCAGCTGAACTGGCAGTGGGTCGCAGGCTCGGGTACCGACGCGGCGCCCTACTTCCGCGTCTTCAACCCGACCACGCAGGGGGAGAAGTTCGATCCCGACGGGGACTATGTGCGGCGTTATGTGCCGGAGCTGCGTGGGGTGGCGGGGAAAGCGGTGCACAAGCTGAAGGATCGGCCGTCGGGCTATCCGGAGCCGTTGGTGGATCACGCGCATGAGCGGCAGGTGGCATTGCAGCGGTATGGCGCGATCACGGGCTCTTGAGGTGCTGAGGTCCTGAGTGGACGGTCCGGACCCCTGGACCGGGCCGTCCACCCGGCGTCAGAGACCGGCGATCGCGAGCGCGAGCTTCTGCACGATCTCCGGCTGGCCGTCGAAGTCCTTGTCGGTCGTGTTGATCGAGTAGACGACCCTGCGTTGCAGATCGCGGGTGGCCCAGATGCCGTTGGTGTAGCCGTAGCGGCTGCCGGTCTTGCCCCAGACGGTGACGCCGTTGACGGTCTCGGTCATGAGGCCCTGGCTGTAGATCGCGGGGTCGTCGGTGCCGAAGGTGGTCACGGCCGGCACGGTGAACATGCGCTGCAGCACGGGTTTCGGCACCAGCCGGCCCTGGAAGAGGGCGATCAGGAACTTGTCGAGGTCGGCGGTGGTGGAGATCATCTCGCCCGCGGCCCAGGGGATGGACTGGTTCATGCGGGTCAGGTCCACGAGCTGCCCGTTCACGAGCTGGTAGCCGTGGGCGTACGGCGCGGGCAGGTTCGGGTCGTTGCCGGGCACGGAGGTGTCGCGCAGGCCGAGCGGGCGCAGGATGCGGTCGCGCACCTCGTCGCCGTAGGAGTGGTGCGTGAGCTTCTCGACGAGCAGCCCGGCGACGAGGTAGTTGGTGTTCGTGTACTGCTGGCTCGTGCCGGGCGCGAAGACCAGGTCGTGCTGGAACGCCGTGGCCAGCACCTGCTGCGGCGTGAAGACGGTGTAGCGGTGGTCGACGATCCACTGTGGATCCTCGGGCAGGTCGACGCCGGGCAGGCCGCTGGTGTGGTTGAGCAGCTGCGCGACGGTGATCCGCGGGTAGTTCGCCGGCAGCAGGCCCGGTAGGTAGCGCTGAACGGGCGCGTCGAGGTCGAGGCGGTGCTCGGCGGCGAGCTGCAGTACGACGACAGCAGTGAACGTCTTGGTGATGCTGCCGATGCGGAAGTGCGCGTTCGCCGGGACGGGTGCCCCGGTGCTCAGGTCGGCTGTCCCGGAGACGCCGCTCCACGCGCCGGCCGAGCCGCGGACCTGCACGAGCGCGCCGGTGGCCTGGGCGTTGGGCAGGCCGGCGATGGCACCCGCCAGCGAGGCCGGGTTCATCGGCGGCAGCGTGGACCGCGACGGCGCTGAATGTCCCGGCGCGGCGGGCTCGGCGAGCGCGGCCGGGGTCACGGCGGCGGTGAGCAGGAGGGCGGCGCTCGCGGCCGCGGCGATGCGGATCAGCGGGTTTCTCTTCATGACAGCGAGTCTTTCGACTCGCGAACGACCTGCCATCGGGGAGAAACCCGGGCTCGGCTACCTAAGGGTCAGCCGGGCGGGGTCATTCGTGCACTGTCAGCCGCGCAGGGCCTCGAGCAGCTTCAGCCGGCTGCCCACGCGCAGCACGCCGTTGCGGTAGATCCGCGCCCCGACCCACGTCACGAGGGCGATCAGCGCCGCCGTCAACACCAGTGACAGCACGATCTCCCACAGCTCGGCCGAACCCGTGGCAATGCGCGCCGGCATCAGGATCGGCGACAGCAGCGGGATGAGCGAGAGGATCTTCGTCGCCGCGCCGTCGGGTGACTGCGTGAGGAGGTTGATGCCCGCTACGAACCCGATGACCAGCGCGATGTTCACCGGCGCCACCACCGTCTGCGTGTCTTCCTGGCGCGAGACGAGCGAGCCCGCCGCGCCGTAAATCATGGCGTAGAGCAGGAAACCGAGCAGGTACCACACGACGCCCCACACCACGGCGCCGACGGCGATGCCCGAGATCGACCCCAGTACACCGGTGCCCAGCGCCGCGAGGAGCCCGACCACGGCGAGGATCCCGAGCTGCGCCAGCCCGACCAGCCCGAGCCCGATCACCTTGCCCAGCAACAGGTGCCACGGCCGCACGGCCGCCAGCAGGATCTCCACGACCCGGCTCGACTTCTCCTCGACCACGCCCTGAGCCACGAGCATCCCGTACGTGATGATGCTCAGGTACAGCAACACCGCCACCACCACGCCGACCACGAGCTTCTGCCCGGCCCGCGGATCGCGTTGCTCCAGCGGCAGCACGTCGACGTGGGCCGCGGACACCGCCTGGTGCACGGCGACCGGGTCGAGGTGTGCGGCCGAGAGCTGTGCGTCGAGCACCTGCTGCTGAACGATCCCGTCGAGGGTGTGCTGCAGCGTCGGGTTCACAGTAGACTTAACGGTGACCCGCAGCCGCGAGGCGCTGCCGGACACGAGCGCGTCGACGTCGCCGCTGCGTACCTGCGCAAGACCGTCCTGTTCGGACGCGACGGTGACCACGTCGATCGTCTCCCCGCCGGCCTTCCCGGCCAGCTGTAGCTGCTGCGCGATCCCTTGTGCCTGACCGGTCAGCGCGACCTTGGTCGTGGTGGCGGACCCGAGGAGAAACGCCTGCAGCGCAACATATCCGACAAGCAGCAGCAACAACACCGCCGTGCTGACCACGAACGCTCGCGTGCGCAGCCGCGTGTTCACCTCGCGTTTCGCCACGAGCCGCACGGCCCGCACGGCGCTGATGCGGCTCACGCCGGGCCTCCCTGGGCGACGGCGTCGCGGAACAGCTCGGTCAGCGATCGCCGCTGCCGGCTGAACTCCGTGACCGGCCCGGTGGCCAGCGCGGCGGCGAGCACGGCCTGGTCGTCGGCGCTCGATGCCAGCTCCAGCACCGTCGTCGCGCCGGAAGACTCGACCACGCGCGCGCCGGGCACGGTCGACGCCCAGCCGGGCCGCGCGCCCGGCGCCGTGACCACGAGCCGGCTGCCGGCGCCGCGCGTGAGGTCCTCGACCGTGCCGACGGCGACCATGCGCCCGTCGCGGATGATCCCGACGCGGTCGCACAGGCGCTCGACCAGGTCGAGCTGGTGGCTGGAGAACACCACGGGCACGCCGGTGGCCGCCTTCTCCCGCAGCACCACGCTCATCACGTCGACGGCGATCGGGTCGAGGCCGGAGAACGGCTCGTCGAGCACCAGCACGTCGGGGTCGTGCACGAGCGCGGCCGCGAGCTGCACGCGCTGCTGGTTGCCGAGGCTGAGCTTCTGCACCTCGTCCTTGCGGCGCTCGCCCAGCCCGAGCCGCGCGAGCCACAGCTCGGTGGCGCGGTGGGCGTCGTTGGTGCTCAGGCCGTGGAGCTCCGCGAGGAAAACGAGCTGGTCGAGCACCTTCATCTTCGGGTACAAACCGCGCTCCTCGGGCATGTACCCGAAGCGCGTGCGGGTTTCGTGCGTCACCGGCTCGCCCGCGAACCGGACCTCCCCGGAGTCGGCGGCGAGCACGCCGAGCGCGATGCGCATGGTGGTGGTCTTGCCGGCGCCGTTGCTGCCGACGAAGCCGAACAGCTCACCCGGCCGCACATCGAACGTCACGCCGTCGAGGGCGAGCTTGCGGCCGTAGCGCTTGGAGATCGCGTCGATCTCGAGTGCTCCTCCGGGCAAAACCGCCCCCTCTCCGAACACCTGTGTGGACAGTGGTGAGCCGCGCGTCGCCAACTCTAGCGAACGGCGCGGGTCCTCTCCCGGTGTTCAGGACAGTCCGGCCAGGGCCTTCTCCACGAGCTCCGCCACGCGGGCGCGCGCGGCGTCGGCTTCGGCGGGGACGAGCGACAGGCGGGTGCGGCGTTCGAGTACGTCTTCGACGTCCAGCGCGCCCTCGTGGCGGACGGCCCAGACGACCTCGGCCGCGGTGATCTGCGTGCCGTCGAACAGCGGGGCGGCGAACGTCCGGTCGACCTCGCCGAGGGCGGCGACGCGGGGAGCTTCCGTGCCGTACTTTGCGACCAGGCGGGCCGGAGCGTCCACAAGGGACAGCCGGGCGCGTGGGGCGGCGCCCAGCAACGGCAACCGCGAGGTGCGCGACGGGCCGGCGTGCAGGCCCGAGTGCACCAGCGCGGCGTCGACGGCGTCCTCGGCCATGCGGCGGTAGGTGGTGAGCTTGCCGCCGACCACGGTGAGTACGCCGTCGGTGCCGGTGACCACGGCGTGTTTGCGCGAAAGATCGGCGCTGCTGCCGGCGGAGCCGGCGACCAGGGGGCGCAGGCCGGCGTAGGAGCCGATCACATCGGCGCGGGACAGCGGCCGGGCGAGCACGGAGGACGCCACGGACAGCAGGAAGTCCACATCGGACTCCGGCACTTCGGGAACCGGCGGGATCTCACCCTCGATGGGCTCGTCGGTGAGTCCCAAGTAGACGCGGCCGTCGACCTGCGGGAGCAGGAAGACGAACCGGTTGCTCTCCCCGGGCACGGCGACGTTCACCGACGTCCCGCCCACCGCGGCGGCGCCCGGCGAGAGGACCAGGTGCGAACCGCGCGACGGCCGCAGCCGCACGGCGTCGGTGAGCGTGCCTGCCCAGACACCGGTCGCGTTGACGACCTGGCGTGCGTGGAGTTCGTACTCGGCCGAGCCTTCACGCACGCGCACGCCGGTGCCCGAAAGCGACACGGCTTCCAGGTGCGTGAGGATCCGCGCGCCCAGCATCGCGGCCGTGCGGGCGAGGTTCACGACCAGGCGCGCGTCGTCGACGAGGGCGCCGTCGTAGGCGAGCAGCGCGCCGCGCAGACCGGCGGGCGCGAGGCCCGGAGCCAGCGCCACGGCCTCGGCCACCGGGATCTGCCGGGGCCTCGGCAGCACCGACGATGGCGTGCGCGCGGTCCGGCGCAGCGCGTCACCCGCGCGCAGGCCGGTGGCGATCACGGCCTGCTGCGCGCGGGAAGTACTGGGGTACAAGGGGAACAGCTGCGGCATCGCGCGCGTGAGGTGTGGCGCCGTGCGCGTCATCAGGATCCCGCGCTCGACAGCGCTTTCGTGCGCGAGGCCGAACTCGCCCTTCGCGAGGTAGCGCAGGCCGCCGTGCACGAGCTTGCTCGACCAGCGTGACGTGCCGAATGCCAGGTCGTGGGCCTCGACCAGCGCGACCGACAATCCGCGGGCCGCCGCGTCGAGCGCGATGCCGGCGCCGGTGACGCCGCCGCCGACCACTATGACATCGACTCGCTCACCGTTCGTGAGCCGGTCCAGCTCACGCTCGCGCCGGCGTGCGTTCAGCGAGCCGGTGCTCATGCCGCCTCCGCGGGGAGGAGTGCGTCGGCGGTGCTCATGCCGCCTCCGCGGGGAGGAGAACGTCGGCGGTGCTCATGGCTTGAGGGCCGCGTCGACGAGGTACCGGAACTCGTCGAGCAACGCCTGCTCGTCGAGGTCCGCGGTGGCGGGCCGCAGTGAGAACGCGAACGACTGCACGACCAGCAGGATCGAGCGCGCCTGCGCGGTGACCTCGGCCTGGCGCACGGAACCGTCGCGGTGCCCGGCCTCGAGCAGCTGGCGCAGCACCTGTTCGGCGAAGATCTGCGTGGCCCCGAGCCGCTCCACGATGTAGGGCAGCACGAGCTCCGGGTCGACGTCGAGCAGCGTGCGGAACAGCGGGTCGGCCGCGAGTGCGCTGACGCCGGCCGCCGCGATGAGCACGAGGCGCTCGCGGGTGTTGGCCGCGTCGTCGCCCGCGTGGCTGGCGTGTTGGAGCAGGCCGCTGAACTCGCGCGTCATCAGCGCGGCGAGCACACTGCGTACGTCAGGGAACCGGCGATACACGGTCATGCGGCTCACGCGCGCGGTGCGCGCGATCTCGGCGAGCGTGGTGCGCCGGACACCGACCGCGAGCACGCACTCGCGCGCGGCGTCGAGCAGCACGTCGTCGGCAACGCGCGCTGAGGTCTGGCGGCTGCGGGCCCCCGCGAGGGCCGAGGGAGTCTCTCCCGGTGGGGAGTGACGTTTGACGTCCATATGTCACACTGTAGTCGTGAGTGATCTCATAAACCACCGTATCCGGCAGTCGTGGACCGGCGACGGCGCTGGCACCGCCTCGCTGCCCGATCGGGCGGTCCGGTGGCTCGGCCAGCGTATCGGCCCGGTGGGTGCTGATCGAGGGCGTAAGCCGGATTCCGTCCCGAACCTGACCGGTTCTGCCCTTCCCGGCCAGGCTCGCGAGGACCTTTCGGCCGTGGTCGGCGAGGAGAACGTGCTGGTCGACGCCGACTCGCGCCTCGAGCGCGCGGGCGGTCTGTCCTATCTGGACCTGCTGCACCGCCGGCTCGGCGACTCGGTGCCGGCGCCCGACGCGGTGGTGCTGCCCGCTTCGCCCGAGCAGGTGCAGGCCGTGCTCGAGGTCTGCGTGCGCCACGACGTGGGGGTCGTGCCGTTCGGCGGCGGCACGTCGGTGGTCGGCGGCGTCGCGGCGCTGCGCGGCGACAAGGAAGCCGTGATCGCGCTCGACCTGGTGCGGCTCGACGCGCTGGTGTCGGTGGACGAGCAGTCGCACCTGGCCGTGCTGCAGGCCGGCGTGCGCGGGCCCGAGGCCGAGCGGCTGCTGGGTGAGCACGGGTTTACCCTCGGCCACGTGCCGCAGTCGTTCGAGCGAGCGACCATCGGCGGGTTCGCGGCCACGCGCTCGGCCGGGCAGGCGTCGGCGGGTTACGGCCGCTTCGAGGACATGGTGGCGGGCGTGCGCGTGGCGACGCCCCAGGGCGAATGGCGGCTCGGGGTCGCGCCCGCGTCGGCGGCGGGGCCGGATCTGCGGCAGCTCGCGGTGGGCAGCGAAGGCACGCTGGGCGTGATCACGGAGGTTGCTCTGCGGGTGCGGCCGGTGCCTGTCGCGCGCCGGTACGAAGGCTGGGTGATCGACGGCTGGGATCTTGGTTCTGAGGCCATGCGCACCCTCGCCCAGAACCACGCGACGGCCGACGTCACGCGACTGTCCGATGTGGACGAGACGGCGGTGTCGTTCGCGCTGAACGCCGGCCTGAAGACGTCCGCGCTGCGGGCGTACCTCACCGCGCGGGGTGTGAAGCACCCGTGTCTGCTGATCGTCGGCTGGGAAAGGGACGTGCAAGCCCGCCGCCACCGCACGACGCGGTTCCTGCGTCGCGCGGGCGCCCTGCGCATCGGCACCGCGCTCGGCGAGTCGTGGCGGCATGGCCGGTTCTCGGGCCCGCGCCAGCGCGACGCGCTGATGGACCTCGGGGTGTGCGTCGAGACCCTGGAGACCGCCGCGTACTGGTCTCGGCTGGACGACCTGCACGACGCCGTCCGGGCGGCCCTCGTGGCTTCGCTCGGCCGCGCGATCGTGATGTGCCACGTTTCGCACGTCTACGAGACGGGCGCTTCGCTGTACTTCACGGTCCTCACCTCCCGCGACCACGCCGACCCCGTCGGCCAATGGCAGCGCGCCAAGCACGCCGCCTCGGAGGCGATCGTCGGCCTCGGCACGATCACCCACCACCACGCCGTGGGCGCCGACCACGCGCCTTACTTGGAGCCGGAGATCGGCTCGCTGGGGTTGTCCGTGCTGCGCGCCGCGAAGTCCGCGGTCGACCCGACCGGGATCCTGAACCCGGGAAAACTGCTCGGCTGATTCGGGCGCGGCCGGAAGACTGACCGGCATGATCGGATCGTTCCCGCAGTACGAACAGTTCGCCGACGAGTTCCTCGACCACGCCCGTGACGGGTTCTACAACGCGCACGTCGACCGCCCCGCCTGCCTGGAGCTGCTCGGTGACGTCGCAGGCCGCGACGTGCTCGACGCCGCCTGCGGCCCCGGGCTGTACGCGGAAGAGCTGGTGGCTCGGGGCGCGCGCGTGACCGGGTTCGACCTGAGCCCGCGCATGGTGGAGCTGAGCCGGGCGCGGGTGCCGGGCGCGGCGTTCCGCGTGCACGACCTCGGCGCGCCACTCGGCTGGCTGGCCGACGCGTCGGTGGATCTCGTTTTGCTGGCGCTGGTTTTCGAGTACGTGGACGACCGGGTCGCGATGTTGCGTGAGCTGCACCGCGTGCTGCGGCCCGGTGGTGCGCTGGTGCTCTCGCGGATACACCCGACGGCCGACTGGCTTCGCCACGGTGGCAACTACTTCGAGCCGCGCGTGGTGGAGGAGACGTGGGTCAACGGCTGGCACGTGCGGTTCTGGCTCTCGCCGCTTCAGGACACGTGCGCCGAGCTGCGGGAGGCGGGGTTCCTGATCGAGCGGCTGGTCGAGCCTCGGCCGCAGGTCGCCGGGGCCGAGGTGGATCCCGTGCGGTACGAGCGGCTTTCCTGCGAGCCGACCGGGTTCCTCGCCATCCGGGCGATTCCCGACCCGCGCGTCAGGTGAAGATCTGCTCCGGCTCCACAATCGTGCACTTCAGGCCGTGCTCACCCGCCGGGTCGCCGAGGAGGAGGGCGGCTTCGGACTGGGCGACGTCGGCGACGCGGACCGGGTGGCCGTCGACGAGGAGTGGGTAGCGGACGGCGGAGGCGCCGACGTAGGCGTGGACACCCTCGACACGCGTGCCATCGGAGGTCTCGACGGAGTAGCCGTCCAGCTGGGCGAGGTGGTAGCGGGTGCCGCGGCCTTCGCAGACGTCGAGGACCGCGCGCTGCTCGGGCGTGACGAACCACAGGAAGTGGTGTTCGACGTCGGGCAGTGCGGTGAGGGTGGCGGGGCGCTGGTCGTCGACCTTGCGCAGGCCCGAGGCCCACACCGCGGCCAGGCCGGTGCAGCGCACGCGAGCCGCCACGACGGGACCGGTCAGGCCGAGCTCGTCACGCAGCCACGTGATCTTCGACGGGCAAGCGTTGGACCCGTACGCCAGCACGGGCAGCCGGTCGCGCCAGCCGGCCGGCGCGGTGTCCAGCGACCACCCGACGCCGTCGAGGTGGACGAACGACGTACCCGGCCGTGCCCCGGGGTAGGGGACGGCCGGGTAGTCGGCGTCGGTGAAAAGCCTCAGAACTCCACCACGCTGCGCAGGACGTCGCCGTGGTGCATGCGCTCGAACGCCCGCTCCACGTCGCCGACGCCGATGCGCTCGGTCACGAACTTGTCCAGCGGCAGGCGGCCCTGCAGGTACAGGTCCACGAGCATGGGGAAGTCGCGCGAGGGCAGGCAGTCGCCGTACCAGGACGACTTTAGCGAGCCGCCACGGCCGAAGAAGTCGATGAGGGGCAGGTCGTTCAGGCGCATGTCCGGCGTCGGCACGCCGACCAGCACGACGGTGCCCGCGAGGTCGCGGCCGTAGAAGGCCTGCTTCCACGTCTCGGGCCGGCCGACGGCGTCGATGACCACGTCGGGGCCGAACGAGCGCGTGGCGTCCTGCATGGCCGCCACCACCTCGTCCTGGCTGAGGCCCTTGCTGTTCACGGTGTGCGTGGCGCCGAAGCCCTTGGCCCACTCGAGCTTCCGGTCGTCGGTGTCGATGGCGATGATCGTGGTCGCGCCCGCGAGGTTGGCGCCGGCGATGGCCGCGTCGCCCACGCCGCCGCAGCCGATCACGGCCACGGAGTCACCGCGCGTCACGGCGCCGGTGTTGATGGCCGCGCCGAGGCCCGCCATCACACCGCAGCCGAGCAGGCCCGCCACGGCGGGTTCCGCCCGCTCGTCCACCTTCGTGCACTGTCCACTGTGGACGAGCGTCTTCTCGAGGAACGCCCCGATGCCCAGCGCGGGCGACAGCTTCGTGCCGTCGGTGAGCGTCATCGGCTGCTCGGCGTTGAACGTGGAGAAGCAGTACCACGGCTTGCCGCGCTTGCACGCCCGGCAGGTGCCGCAGACGGCGCGCCAGTTGAGGATCACGTAGTCGCCCGGCGCGATGTCCGTGACCCCGGCGCCGACCTTGTCGACCCGACCCGCGGCCTCGTGGCCGAGCAGGAACGGGAAGTCGTCGTTGATCCCGCCCTCGCGGTAGTGCAGGTCGGTGTGGCAGACCCCGCAGGCCTGCACCGATACGACCGCCTCGCCCGGACCCGGGTCCGGCACCACCACGGTCTCGAGCGCCACCGGCTCGCCCTTCGCGCGGGACACGACTCCCTGGACCTCGTACGGCATGCGCTCACCCTTTCCGGCACCCTTGCTTTGCCGGGGCAGCTAATCACGGAACATGCACGCGTGGCCATACCACGATGCGTCGGTTTCCACTCCTGGAAAGCCCGTTCAGGCCGGCGTCACGATGTACACCACTCCGCCCGGCCCGCTCGCCACGCTGCCGTCGGCCGTGTAGCGCTTCGTGCGCTGCCAGATCTTCTCGAACTGGTCGCGCTTGTACACGTTGCGGACGCGTGCGTCGGTGCTGGAGGCCGGGTCGTTGACGATCACGTCGCCGGCCTGGGTGAAGCCGACGACGACCATGATGTGGCCGGACGTGCCGTAGCCGGCACCGTCGAGCTCGTCGGAGAGGAACGACTGCGACGTGATCACGGGGATGCCGCGGGCGATGTAGTCCTCGAGCTCGTTGAGGTCGTGCAGGCGCGTGATGTGGCCGCGCAGGCCGAGCGAAGCGGCGTACGCGGTGTTGAACGGCCAGTTGCCGGTGCCGTCGTAGGCGTAGTCGTAGGTGTTGCGCGCGGCGTAGACGACGGACGGGTCGAGGTAGTCCGAAGGGATCCAGCTCATCTGCTGCGCGGTCGGCTTCTTGCCCCAGTACTCGGCGACCATCTCGGTGGACGTCGGGCTGCACCAGGCCTCACCGCCGCCGCCGTACTGCGGGAACTGTCCTTTGTGGATGTTCTGCGCGTACGCCGGCACCTTCAGCTCGATGCCCCGCGCGCGGCCCGGCTTGGTGGCCGCCACGTCGAAGCGGTCCGGGACGTTCGAGGTCACGGCGCCCAGCGTGGACACCGTCGGCGTCACCCGCGTGCCCGCCTCGCGGTAGAGGCTCACACGCAGCTGGTACGAACGCAGCGTGACGCCGGTCTTCGTGGCCAGCGTGTCGACGTCCACCGACGCGTTGTCGTCGCTCTGACCGTCGACGCTCGTGCGCTGGATGTCGGTGTCGCCGCTGGCCCAGCGGCCCATCACGTACCAGGTCGTCTCGACGCCGGCCGACGTGCGGCCCTTCGCCTCGACCTCCAGCCACGTCTTCGCCGGCGTCTGCGCGTTCCACGACGCGATGAGCTGCGTCGCGTCGAACCCCTGCCGGAACACCGGCGACGTCCACGAGCCGTACTCGTAGGTCCTCGACGTGCCCAGCCCCCGCTCGGTGTGCTCGACGGTGCCCGCGGGCCGCGTGATGCGCAGCCCGTCGCGGCCCAGCGCCAGCCCGTCGAGCCGGCCCGCGTAGAACGTCCCGCCGGACCACTCGTGGTAGTTGATCGCCTCGTCGTTCGCCGGGTGCGCCGGCGCCGCGTCGGCGACCTGCGTCGCTCCTGCCGTCACCATGGCGATGGACAATAGCGTGATCAAGCTCCGCACCCGCATGCCGTGCTCCGTCCCCGAGACCCCAGTGATAGCGAAAGATTTTCGCCGGTTGGGACAGGTTCGTAAAGAGCCGACCAGAGCAAGGCTGTGAAATCGGTGGTGGTCGCCGGGACAATGAGATGTGCTGAATTCGTTCACCGACCTCGACCTCGACGCCGTCTCGGTGACCATGGGCGGTGGACTGGGCCGCCTAGAGCACCGCTTGCGTCTGGGTCACTTTCGCGACCAGCTTGCCCTCGTCGTCGTGGATTTCCGTCTCGACGACGACCACGCGGCGGCCCGCGTGGAGCGGGCGGGACGACGCGATCGCATGCCCCGAACGGACGGCGCGCAGGAAGTTGGTCTTCGACTCCAGGGTCGTGGTGCCCGAAGCGCCCGAGGGGAGGTTGAGGAAGGCGCACACGGCGCCGGTCGCGTCGGCCAGGGACATGAGCGCGCCGCCGTGCAGGACGCCGCCGAGGGTGCACAGCGACTCGGACCACGCCAGCCGGCTGCGGACCAGGTCGGGGGCGTGCGAGAGGGCTTCGATGCCGAGCCGGGAGGCGAACGGCATGGTCTGGTGGAACAGCGAAGTGCCCTCGGCGTCGGTCATGTCCATGACCTAACCGCAGCCGGGGGAGGCGCGTCGATTACCCGGGAGGTAATCAACCGAGCGGGTTGGTGAGCAGCAGTTCGGTGTTGTGGTCGCCCGCCGAGCCGACGCGGCCCAGGTCCACGTGGATGTCGTTGTACGACAGCTCGCGGTACAGCGAAGCCAGGGCGGAAGGCGTGCGCGCGGAGTAGTCCACCGCGTAGGGCGCGGAAGCCTCGATCAGCGTGGTGAAGATCGACAGGGTGCCGTCGCCGTTGTCGGCCAGTTCGAGGATGCGGGCGTGCTGCGGGAAGTCGACGTGGGAGGCGGTGTTGATCTCCCAGAAGCTCTGCGCGGGCGTCTTGCCGACGTGCGGGGTGATCTTGTTGAGGTGCGTGTGGCCGTTGACCCATGCCACGACGTTCGGGAAGCGGTTGAGCAGCCCCACGAACGTGTCGCCGTCCAGGCGCGGCTCCAGCAGGTGGCGCGAGTCGGGCAGGAGGTTGCCCATGGTGTCGCTCGTGTGGTGGCTGAACAGCACGAACAGCTCGTCGGTCACCGATTGGGCGACCTTGCGGCCGAAGAAGTCGTAGTACGTCGAGGAGTTGCGCTTGAGCGTCGACTCCACCCAGTTGAACTGGCCGAGCCCGATCGAACCGTCCGCGAAACCGCCCAGCGTGGTGGTGTCGAGGCTGATGCCGGTGACGCCAGGGGCGATGCGGAACGTGTAGTAGACGTTGCGACCGTCGGCGTTGTTCGCCGAGAAGCCGTGGCCGACCGGACCCGGACCGGTGTTGCCGGACTCGAGATGCGCGGTCACGAACTCCGCCGTGGTGAACGGCCGCCGGCGCGCGTCGGGTGTGACCTCGCGGATCGTGCCGGTGCCGCCGAACAGCTCGATCAGCGGCACGCTCTTGCCGCTGTTGATGGCCGCGCCGAGCTTCTTCGCGGTGTCCTCGTCCTTGCCGATCACCTTGTACCGGCTCGTGTACCAGCTCTCGATGCCCGGGATACCTTCCGGCAGCGTGCCGACCACGCTGTCGTCGTGGTTGCCGAACGTGCAGAACCACGGCACGTCGAGCCCCGGCGCGGTGAACGGCGCGATGCCCGCTTCGAGCAGGCCCGGCAGCTGCGGGAAGCCCTTCTTCGAGTAGTCGTCGGCGAGCGGGGTCGACGGGTTCCAGAACGCGTCGTTGCCCGAGGCCTGCACGCCTTCGTACCGGCTGGGGTCGCCGGAGTTCGGCGTGACGGCGCCGCCGTTGAGGCTGGTCAGGAACCACTCGAGCTCCAGCAGTTCGTGGTTGTCGGTGTTGTCGCCGGTGGTCACGAGGAAGTCGAACGGCCGGCCGGTGAACGGTCCCTTCGCGACGCTGTTCACCCGCTGCACCAGCGCGCTCGTCGCGGCCGTGCCGAGGGCTTCCTGCGGCCGGTGCGCCGAGCTGACGTACGGGTGCAGGTACTCGAACCGCGCGGGCGACTCGGTGTCGGTGATGTGCAGGTCGGTGAACTGCACGAACGCGCCCAGCGCCGTCCGCCGGTCGTCGCGGCCGTCCTTCGGCGCGGTGAGGTCGCCGCGGACCACGAGCGGCCAGCCCGGGCCGCCGGTGAGGCGGGAGTACGTGGCTGTACCGGGGGAGACGGCTGCGGCGACCTGTTCGAGGGTCGTGCCCGTGGTGCTGACGGTGCGCGAGGCCGTGCGCTTGAGCGCCCGGTCCAGCGCGTTGGCGGTCGGGGTGCACAGCAGCAACCCCACGCCCGCGGCACCCGCCGCGGTGAAAGTCCGCCTGGTCAGCTGGGCCATCTTCGCTCCCGGTGTCGGCTGCCCAGCACGCTGCCGGACGGCGGTGGACCTCCGGTGAACGAAACATGAATCCCGCTCACATTCACCGTGACAGTGCGGCTGACTCTGTCACAGGTACCGCGGTTCGACTACCCGACGAAGGTGGGTTCAGAAGCAAAGTTTCAGCAGTAGAACGCGCACGACGTACTCGTCGCCGCGATCGCCGTGAAGAACAGCACCAGGAAGATCACCGCGGGGATCGCGGCGATGATTCCGCAGACGAGCCCGGCGATGCCCATGCCCTGGCCCGCGTAGCCGGGCTTCTGCGCCTGCACCATGCCCGCCCACGACAGCCCGATCGCGGTGAACGCCGCGATCACGTCCCAGAACGGCACCCAGAACGTGATCAGCGCGAGGATCCCGATGATCATCCCCGCGATCGCCATGCCGCTCGTCCGCAGCGGTACGTAACCCGGGAACGGCCCGTACGGCATGGGCTGCGGTCCCGAGTACGGCGTCGGGTACGGCCCCGAATACGGCGCGGAGTACGGCACGGGCAGCGGCGCCGAGGGCTGCTGCGGGGGCTGCTGGGGCGTCGGATAACCGTCGGCGCCGTAGTATTGGCCCTCTTGGCGCGGCTGCTGCTGGTACGGATCGGTCATCGGGTGCTCCAGGTTCCGGGCGTCGGGTACAAAGAGCTTATGGGGGATGCGGTGGTCGTTGGGGGCGGAATCGGCGGATTGACCCGCCGCGATCGGGTGGCGCGTCAGCCCGAATGCCGCTGCAGCCGCCGGTGCCGCTGCCGCGGCGGCTCAGCCCTTCACACCCGACTCCGTGACCCCGCGCACGAGGTAACGCTGCAGGAAGGCGAACAGCAGCACGATTGGCAGGATCGACACCGCCGCGGCCAGGAAGAGCAGGTTCAGCTGCGGGTTCTGTGAGGTCAGCAGGCCCGACAGCGCCACCTGCACCGTCCACGAGTCCGGCGACTGCGCGATGATCAGCGGCCACAGGAACGCGTTCCAGCTGCCGATCACCGAGATCACGGCGATCGCGGCGAAGAAGCCGCGCGAGTTGGGCACCACGATGCGCCGGAACACGCCCCAGCGCGTGAGCCCGTCGACGCGGCCGGCTTCCTCCAGCTCGCGCGGGAAGTCCAGGAAGTACTGGCGGAACAGGAACACGCTGAACGCGCTGAACAACCCCGGGATCACCAGGCCGCGCAGGTCCGAGAGCCAGCCGAGCGTGGACACCACGACGAAGCTCGGCACGAACGTGACCGACGTCGGGATCATCAGCGTCGCGAGCACCGCGTAGAACACGGTTTTCGAGTGGCGGTAAGGGATCCGGGCGAACCCGTAGCCGGCGAGTGAGCAGATCACCAGCAGCCCCGACGTCTGCATCGTCGCCACGACCGCGGAGTTGAGCAGGCTTCGCGCGAACGGCACGTCCTCCAGCGAGAACAGGCGCGTGAAGTTCTCCCAGTGCACCTGCCGAGGCCACAGCGTCCAATCAGGAGCCGTGATCTCCGCGCGCGAGGCGAGCCCGTTGCGCAGCAGCAGGTAGAACGGCAGCAGGAACAGCACCGCCGCCACGATCAGCGCCGTCCAGCGCAATGCGGCCTTCACGACAGCGCCGTTCACGAGAGGGCACCACGGTCGAAGCGGAACAGCCTGCCCTGCAACAACGTCACGAGCGCGATGAGCAACGCCAGCAGCACCGCGCCCGCGCTGCCGCGGCCCAGGTCCTGGCCGCCCGAACCCAGCGACGTGTAGTAGAGGTACACCAGCGGCGGCCGCGCGAACGGTGGATAACCACGGGAGTCGCCCATGATGTTGTAGAACTCGTCGAACGCCTGGTACGCGTTGATCAGGTTCAGCAGCAGCACGGCCACGGAAGTCGCGCGCAGCTGTGGCAGCGTGATGTAGCGGAACACCTGCCAGCCCGGCTTCGCGCCGTCGAGCCACGCGGCTTCGTAGAGCCGGACCGGAATCCGTTGCAGCGCGGCGAGGAACAGGATCATGTAGAAGCCCAGCTGCAGCCACAGCCGCGCGGTCACCAGCACGATCCAGTACAGCGGCGGGTCGACCGTGCCCGTCCACGCCACCGGATCGGCGCCGAACAGGCCCAGCACGGTGTTCGCCAGGCCGTAGCGCACCCCTGAGAACAGCGACGTCTTCCAGATCAGCGAAGCCACCACGTACGAGCAAGCGAAGGGCAGGAAGAACACCGAGCGGAAGAACGCGCGCGCGAACCTCAGCTGGTGCACGCCGACCGCGAGCGCGAGCGACAGCACGAACGTGAGCGGCACGATCACCACCGCGAACACACTGAACGTGCCGAGACTGGCCAGGAACGGCCCGTCGGTGAGCATGTGCGCGTAGTTGTCCAGCCCCACGAACACGCTCGGCGTCACCGTGTTGCGCGCGTCGAAGAACGACAGGTACACGCTCCAGCCGATCGGCAGGTACGCGAACACGGCCAGCCCGATCAGGAACGGGCCGACGAACCCCCAGAACGCCAGCGTGTCCCGGGTCTTCCGAGCTGGGGCTTTCAACGCCGCTTCACCCGAACAGACGCTTCAGCTCGGACTGCGCGACGGTCACCGCCGCCTTGGTCTGCGCCACCGGGTCGGCGCCCTCCTTGGCGATCTTCGCGACCGCGTCGGACAGCGCGGTGTTCGCCTGCTGGGTCCACACGGGACCGCCGACGAGGTGGCTGTTCTCCTTCACGAACCGCGCGACGTCGGCGGCCGGGCCCGAGCGCAGCGTGTCGGCCTTGTCGATGAGGCTCTGGCGCGCCGGCACGTGGAACCCGAAGCGCGTGGCGAACTCCAGCTGGTCGGTCGTCTGGTCGACCCACAGCCACTTCACGAACGCCTTGGCCTCGGCCACGTGCTTGCTCTTCGCGTTCACCATCGCGCCGTACGCGCCCACGGGCACCGAAGGGGCGCCGCTGTTGTCCAGCTTGGGGAAGGGCAGCACGGCGAAGTCGTCGTTGAACGCGTCGCGGATCTTCGGCATGTTCCACAGCCCGGTCCACTGCATCGCGCACAGGCCGTCGATGAACGCGCCCGGGTCGGACCAGTCGGTGGGCGCGCCGAGCAGCAGGGAGCTGTTGGCGTTCAACGCGCGCAGCTTGCCCAGCGCGGTGGCCGCGCGCGGGTCGTCGAAGCCGACCTCGCGGCCGCCGGGCTTGAGGTAGTCGAGCCCGGCCGACCACAGCAGCGGGCCGGTCAGCGTGGCGACGCCGCCGTCGTTGCCCACGAACAAGCCCTTCACGCCGTCGCGCGAGAGCTTGCCGGCGGCGTCCACCAGCTCGTCGACGGTCTGCGGCGGCTGCACGCCCGCGGCCTGCAGCAGGCTCGGGCGGTAGAAGAGCACCTGCGTGTCGGTGGCCTGCGGGATGCCGTAGACCTTGCCCTCCACGGTCTGCGCGGCCAGCACGGCGGGGCTGAAGTCGTTCTTCACCGGGCCGATGAGGTCGTCGAGCGCCACGACCTGGTTCTGGCGCACCCAGTCGATCTTCACCTGGGCCTCGAACACGTCGGGCACGGCGCTGTTCTGCAGCGCGGTCACGATCTTCGAGTCGTAGTCACCCGGGTTCCACTGCACCTTCACGGTCGCGCCCGGGTACGAGGCCGCGTAGCCGCGCACGGCGTCCTGCACGCCGTCTTCGCCGTACGCGTGGTACCACTGCTGCAGCGTCACCTTCGCGGCCGGTTTCGACGGCGGCGGTCCGGCCGACATCGCGGTGGACGGCGGCGGGTCGCCTGGGCGCCCGGTGTTCGAACCACACGCGGCCGCGACCGCGCCCACTGCTGCCGTTCCCGCGAGAGTGAGGAACGACCTCCTGCTGCGTGACTGCATCCCCGTACTTCCTCCGACGCGCTCCGACGCCTGTCTTGAGAGCGCAAGACTCTCTCAAGACAGGCGCCGGATCATCCGCGACTCGCCGGAGAATTACCCGTTAGAGCTGTGAGATGTCGAGCTTTCCCTCTGAGTAGGACGCGCGGATGCGCTTCTTGTCGAACTTGCCGACGCTGGTCTTGGGCACTTCGTCCACGAAGGTCCAGTTCTCCGGCAGCTGCCACTTCGCGACCTTGTCGGTCAGGTAGTCGCGCAGCTGTTCGGCCGTCACGCTCTGGCCTTCCTTCACCACGACGGCCACCAGCGGGCGCTCGTCCCACTTCTCGTCGGGGATCCCGACCACGGCCGCCTCGGCGACGGCGGGGTGGCCCATGACCTGGTTCTCCAGGTCGACCGACGAGATCCACTCGCCGCCGGACTTGATCACGTCCTTGGCGCGGTCGGTGAGGGTGAGGTAGCCGTCGGGGCTGATCTTGCCGACGTCACCCGTGCGCAGCCAGCCGTCGTGGAACTTGTCCGGGTCGATGGCGTTGCCGCCGTAGTAGGCGCCGGCGATCCACGGGCCCTGCACCTCGAGCTCGCCCACGGCGTCGTTGTCCCACGGCAGTTCCTCGCCGTTGTCGCCGATGAGCCGCGCGGCCACCGACGCGGGGAACCGGCCCTGCGTGTAGCGGTAGGCCCAGCGCTCCTCGCCGGTCGCGCTGCCCGGCGGACGCGCGACGCTGCCCAGCGGCGACGTCTCGGTCATGCCCCACGCGTGCAGGATCGGCACGTCGTAGCGCTCCTCGAACGCGTGCATCAGCGAAGGCGGCGCGGCCGACCCGCCGACCACGACCTCGCGCACGTGGGAGATGTCCTGCGGGTTCGCATCGAGGTGGGCGAGCAGGCCCTGCCAGATCGTGGGCACGGCCGCCGCGAACGTCGGCTTCTCGGCCGCCAGCATCGCGGCGATCGGGGCCGGCTGCAGGAAGCGGTCGGGCATGAGCAGCGACGCGCCGACCATCATCGCGGCGTAGGGCAGGCCCCACGACATCGCGTGGAACATCGGCACGATCGCCAGCGCGGTGTCCTCCTGGGCCAGCCGCATGCTGTCGGTCATGCAGACCTGCATCGAGTGCAGCCAGATCGAGCGGTGCGAGTAGACGACGCCCTTCGGGTCGCCCGTCGTGCCGGACGTGTAGCACATCGCGGCGGCGGAACGCTCGTCGATCTCGGGCCAGTCGAACTCGCTCGGCTGCGCGGCCAGCAGCTCGTCGTAGGAGTGCACGGTGATGCCGTTGGGCGCCTCCAGCGTCGAGGCGTCGCCGTTGGCCACGATCACGTGCTTGACCGTGGTGAAGTGCGGCAGCTGCTTGGCCAGCAGCGGCACCAGCGTGCCGTCGACGATCACCACGTGGTCCTCGGCGTGGTTCGCGACGAAGGTGAGCTGCTCGGGGAACAGGCGGATGTTCAGGGTGTGCAGCACCGCGCCCATGGCCGGCACCGCGAGGTAGGCGGCCAGGTGCTCCGCGTTGTTCCACATGAACGTGCCGACGCGCTGGTCGCCGGTCACGCCGAGGGTGCGCAGCGCGTTGGCCAGGCGGGCGGCGTGCTGCCCGAGCTCGGCGTAGGTCTCCCGGCGGGCTTCTGAACCGGTCCAGGTGATGACTTCGCTCTTCGCGTGCACCTTCGTGCCGTGCCGCAGGAGCTTCGCCAGCGAAAGCTGCCCGTCCTGCATCGTGCTCAACATGGGTGACTCCCGTGGTGCTCGTTCGCCGGTGAACTGGGGTGCCGCCGACTCTAACGGCGGACGGGACGCGGGGGCATGGTCAACTCGGGCAACCGTTCGGTCACGGCCATCCCCGTATCGGGTGGCGGCCTCCTGCGTCCATGATCAACTTACTACCGGACTTTTCCTTGCGGGACAACAAAAAATGGCGTCGTAACCGTCTCGAAATAGAGCCTCATTCGGGTGAGGTAATGGTGTCGAAAACGAGGGACGTCTGACGTTTCCGCAGGCCGCGAGGGGTCATCTCGTGACTTGCCCACCGGGTGGTCGGAGGGTGATAAGTGCGTGTCGGTTGCGCGCTCTTCGAGGGTGTGGCGTTTACTGGGGCCGTGGTAAGAGACGGCTGGCCAGCGCTTGCGCTTGCAAGCATCGGAGAAAAGCCGTCGGCCGCGTAAGCGGAGACCTGAGAGGAAAGGACACTACGTTGGCTCTGCCCACGTTGACTCCGGAGCAGCGCGCCGACGCCCTCGCCAAGGCGGCAGAGGCGCGTAAGGCGCGTTCGGAGCTGCTCGCGTCGATCAAGTCCGGCACCACGAGCATCGAGAAGGTGCTCAAGCAGGCCAAGGAGAACAAGACCATCGGGAAGACGAAGGTCACCCAGCTGCTCAAGGCCGTTCCCGGCCTGGGCGCGGTCAAGGTCGCCGCGCTGCTCGAGCAGGCGGGGATCGACCCCGACCGCCGGGCCGCGGGCCTCGGCGAGCGCCAGCGCGAAGCTCTTATCGACGCGCTGAAGTAAGAACCCGGTCTCCCGCGGGGGAAGTGCGCCGAAGGTGTTCTTCCGGCAACACTTTCCCCGCGGAGCTCCCGGATCCTGGGACGCTGGAGCGGTGACGACCAGTACCGCACCGGCGACCCCGGTCGAGACAACCGTCCGCTACCAGCGTGGCGACTTCCTGTTCGCGACGGCCCGGCGAGCGCTCCTCGCCCAGGGTTCGGTCGCCGTCGTGACCGATACCGATCCACGGCGGCTGGCCAGGACCGTGGCCGAAGAGCTGACCAGCTCGGGCGTGCCGCTCGCGGTCGGGACGCTGCCGTTCGACACCGGCCCGGGCACGACCACGCCGGGTCATCTCGTCCTGCCGCGCACGGTCCACCGGGCGCAGGCCGAGGGCGAAGGCAGTGCTGTCGCCGCGTCGGAAGAGCTGCCCGCCCCGAGCGTCACCCGTGAGGTGCCGTCCGAGGAGGGCCACAAGGCCAACGTGCGGGCCGCCGTGGCGGCCCTGCGCGACCGTGGCCTGCGCAAAGCCGTGCTCGCCCGGGCCCTGGAGCTCGAGTTCGCCTCGCCGGTGCCGGTCGGGAAGATCGTGCGCAACCTGGCCCGCGGCAACCCGCGCCACTTCACCTACGCCGCCGAGCTGCCCGGCGGGCGCACGCTCGTGGGCGCCACGCCCGAGCTGCTGCTCTCCCGCGCCGGCGACTCCGTGTTCACGACCCCGCACGCGGGGTCCATGCCGCGCTCGGCGGATCCCGTCGCGGACCGCGCCAACGGCGAGGCCCTCCTGGCGTCCGCGAAGGACCAGGAAGAGCACGCCGTGGTGATCGACTACGTCGTGGAGGCCCTGCGGCCGTTCTGCCGCAAGCTCGACGTGCCGTCGGCCCCGGAGCTCGTGTCGACGCCCGCCATCTGGCACCTGCGCACGGCCATCACCGGCGAGCTCGTCGACCGCGCCGTCACCGCCCTCGACCTCGCCGCGGCCTTGCACCCGACGCCCGCCATCTGCGGCACCCCGACCGCTGCCGCGCGCGACCTGGTCCAGGAGCTGGAGCCCTTCGACCGCGGCTACTACGCTGGCAGCGTCGGCTGGGTCGACGCGGTGGGCGACGGCGAGTGGGCCGTGGCGATCCGCTGCGCGGAGGTGGCGGACACGTCGATGCGGCTGTACGCGGGCGGCGGGATCGTGCCGGCGTCGGACCCGCAGGCGGAGTTCGACGAGACGATCGCGAAGTTCCGGACCCTGCTGGGCGCGATGGGTCTCGACTGACTCACCCCGCCCCGCCGCCTGCTCGGGGCACTCAGGGGAGCCAGTGCTCCTCGGTGATCTCCAGCGCCTCCGTGGTGAGGGCAGCCACGGCCGCGCGGTGGCCCTCGGCCGCCTTGAGGTCCGCCAGCCGGGTGCGAGCCGGGTCCAGCGCCGGGTCGCCGGAGGACACGAGCTCGGCCGGTGCGTCGTAGGGCGAGAACGTGATGCTCTGCAGCGGGATCTTCAGGCCCTTGCCGGTGGCCTTCATGACGGCCTCCTTGCGGGTCCAGTAAACGAAGAAGGCAGCGGATCGCGAGGCTTCGGGCAGCTCCGCCACGGCCTGCTGTTCGGCCGGGCTCAGGGCGTACTCGATGAGCGACTTGTCGGCCCGGCGCGAAGAGGTCTCGACGTCCAGCCCCACCGGCACGCCGTCCGTGGCCGCCACACCGATCAGCTGGCCCGAGTGCGAAATGGACAGCGTCAGGTCCGAGCCGGGCACGCGGGGCCGGCCGTGGGGCTTGCCGCAGTCCTCGCAGGTGGCGTCGAAGACCACGGACTCCACCGGCACGCCCAGGCGCGCCGCCGTGAGCGTCTTCGCCAGTACGCGGCCGGTCAGGAAACGGCGCTTGTCCAGCTCCAGCCGGTAGGCCTCGAAGCGGCCGTGCTCGAGCTCGTCGAGCAGCCGAAGGAAGCGGTCCTCCGCTGCGAGCGGCTCCGACCACCGGACCACGATCTGCGTCACCTGGCACCCTCCTCGTCCACCCTCGATCTTCCCGGCGCCGGGGCGCGTTGTCACGGTAACCGGCCAGGTACTAGGGGGACCCCGAGACCACGCGGTACCCTCGGCTAAGCAAGCGCTTAGCCGGACGGCTTGGAAAGGGACGACTCGATGGATTTCACCCTGAGCACCGAAGAACGCGAAGTGCGCGACTGGGTGCGCACGTTCGTGCAGCGCGAGCTCGTGCCGCGTGAGCAGGAGGTGCTTCGCCGCGAGCGCGCCGGCCGGCCGGGGGTTACGGCCGAGGAGCTGACGGAGCTGCAGCTCAAGGCCAAGGAATCCGGCTTCTGGGGCGTGCTCACGCCGGAGGAGTACGGCGGCATGGGGCTCTCGGCCGTGATGGCCGCGCTGCTGGAGGCCGAGCTGGGTCGCACCTTCGTGCCGTTCCGCTTCGGCGGCGCCGCGGACAACATCCTGTTCCACGCCAACGAGGAGCAGAAGCAGACCTACCTGCTGCCGACGATCTCCGGCGAGCGCAAGTCGTGCTTCGCCATCACCGAACCCGGCGCCGGCTCCGACGCGAAGGCCATCCGCACCACCGCGCGCAAGGACGGCTCCGACTGGGTCATCAACGGCGAGAAGACCTTCATCACCGGCGGCAACGAAGCCGACTTCGTGATGGTCTTCGCCATCACCGACCCGGAAAAGGGTGCCAACGGCGGCGTCACCTGCTTCCTCGTCGACCGCGAGATGGGCTGGAAGTCCGAGTACATCGACACGATGGGCGAGTGGGGCCCGGCGGCGCTGGTGTTCCAGGACGTGCGCGTGCCCGAGTCGCAGATCCTCGGTGAGGAGGGCCGCGGCTTCGAACTGGCGATGCAGTGGATCGGCCAGGGCCGCTACCTGCTGCCCGCCCGCGCGATCGGTTCGTGCGAGCGCCTGATCTCCATGGCCATCGAGCACGCCAACACGCGCGAGACGTTCGGGCAGAAGATCGCCGAACGCCAGGCGATCCAGTGGATGATCGCCGACTCCGGGGTGGAGCTCGAAGCGTTGCGCTGGCTCGTGCTGCACGCCGCGTGGCAGGTCGACCAGAAGATGGACTCGCGCCACGCGCAGTCGATGGCGAAGCTCTACGGCGGCCAGAAGGCCAACGAGATCGTGGACCGCGTGCTGCAGATCCACGGCGGCATGGGCTACACGCGCGAGCTGCCGGTGGAGCGCTGGTACCGCGAGCTGCGGCTGCTGCGCATCTACGAAGGCACCGACGAGATCCAGCGCCGCACCATCGCGCGCAACCTCCTCAAGGGCCACGTGAAGGTCGGCGGCGCGCTCGGCTGAGCCGTAAAGCCGAGTGTAAAAACGGCATGAAAACCGTGAAGGCCTCGTGGTGGGACGCGCGGTCCGGCCACGAGGCCTTCAGGGGATGAATGGTGTTCTCAGCGAATCACTTGCTGCTGTTGCGGAGGGCGATGGGGACGCCGGCCAAGTCCTCTTCGTTGCAGAGCACCTTCACGTCGTAGTAGGGAGAACCTTGGCGGTCGTCGTAGTCGAGGTGAATCGCCAGCACGTCGAGCGGTTCACCGAGCCACTCCTGAGCTTGACGCAGCCACACGGCACAGCGTTCGAGTGCGGTCGGCAGATCGTCGTCACGGAACTCGACCGGGCGATACGGCACATCCTGTACCTGGTCGCGGGGGTTTGTTGGAGCGGGCAGGCTAGGTGCGAGACCCGAGTCGTCCAGTTCCAGTTGGATCGTTTGCTCAGTCACCCTTCGAGCGTCCCCCACGTTCGCCCAATCAGCAAGGCGTAGGTCGCTAAAACCCCGGCTGAACAGGCATGTCCCACACCTGGGCGACCACTTCCAGGCACTGTCGCAGATCGGGAACAGCTACGGCAATGGGGTGGCCGAGTGCGCCCAGCGCCAGCTCCGCGTAGTGCGTGGCCAGCCCTTCGAGCGACAACGGCCCCAGCGGCGAGTACCAGCGCGCCACCCCGCTGCACATCTCCAGCAGCGCCAGGCGCGTCACAGCCGGGTGGGCGGTGTGGAACACGCCCGCCGCCACGCCGTCGGAGATCGCCTGCGCCCACAGACCCTCGTATTCGTCCCGCAGAGCGACGACTCGCGTACGCGCGGCATCCGAAAGCGCGTCGACTTCGTTGTCCACCACGCGGGTTTCGGCGGGCCGCGCGGCGTGGGCGAGCACGTGCAGCGCGACGAGCGAACGCAGGCGCGCCACGGGATCGGCCGCGCCGGCGGTGGCCTTGTCCGCCGCGTCGAGCAGCCGCCGCAACGCGGTGGTCATGATCTCGACGAGCAGGTCCTCCTTGGTGCCCATGTAGTGGTACAAGCTCGCCGACGACAGCTCGGCCTCGCTCGCGAGGTCGCGGATGCCCGTGCCGTGGAAACCCTTGGCGGCGAACAGTTTCACCGCCGCCGCGCGCACACGCTCGCCGCTGCTCACAGCCACGTCCCCGTGGTCCGGTCCCATGCGCCCGCGCGCAGGTCCGCCACCTTGCGCAGCTCGCCCTTCGCGATGCGTTCGGACGGGGTGCGCGGCAGTCCGTCGGCGAACGCCCAGAAGCGCGGCACCTTGAAGTACGCCAGCTTCTCGGCGCAGAACTCGGCGAGCTCTTCGGGCGCCACCTCGCCTTCGCAGACGACGTAGGCCTTCACCTCTTCGCCGCGCAGCTCGTCGGGCACCGCGAGCACGGCCGCCAGGCACACAGCGGGGTGCAGCAGCAGCGCGCGTTCCACCTCGTCGGCCGAGACGTTCTCGCCGCTGCGCCGGATCATGTCCTTGGTGCGGCCTGCGAAGAACACGCGGCCCTCGGCGTCCATGCTCGCGAGGTCGCCCGTGTGGAACCAGCCGCCGGCGAACGCGCGCGCGGTGGCTTGCGCGTCGTCGTGGTAGCCGTGCATCAGGCCGATACCACGGATGAGCAGCTCGCCGGTTTCCCCGCGCGGCAGGGGTTTCCCGTGCTCGTCGGCGATCAGCACCTCGCGGTCGCGGCTGGGCCGGCCGATGCAGCCGGTGCCCACGGCGACGTCGTGGTCGGCCTCTGGCACGCGGATGTCGCCGCCGGTCTCCGTCATGCCGAACGCCTCGTACCACGGCGCGCCCCACCGCTGTTCCAGCTCGGCGTGCAGCTCGCGCGGGATGGCCGACGCGCAGATCGCGCGGACGCGGTGGTTGCGGTCGTTTTCGTGCGGCGGCTGGCGCAGCAGGAGTGTCGGCATCAGGCCGAGGCAGTAGAACCACGTGACGCCGTACTCGCGCACCTTGGCCCAGAACGTGGACGGGTGGAAGCGGTCGAGCACCACGAGTGTCGCGCCGCTCGCGAGTCCCAACGCGACGTTCCACTGTGGATCGATGTAGTGGAACGGCTGGGCGGTCAGGAGGATGTCTTCTTCGCCGACGGCGGGGAATTCCGTGGCGAGGCTGACGGCGAGCGTGGTCCAGTACCGGTGCGGCAGTACACAGCCCTTGGGGGCGCCGGTGGTGCCGGAGGTGTACTGGATGTTCACGGGCTGCTCGGCGACGACGTTCGTGACCGGCTTCGCGTCCGAAGCCCGCAGATCCGCCGGCGTCAGCACCCGCTCCACGGCGGTGTCCGGCGCGATCTTCTCCAGCAGCTCCACGAACTCGTCGGCCGCCACGGCGAACCGCGCGCCGGAGTGGCGCAGCACGTGGGCGCCGTCGAACTCGCGGTAGTTCGTGTTCACCGGCACCAGCACCGCGCCGAGTTTCGCCAGCGCGAGCCACAGCAGCGGGAACTCCGGCTGGTTGCGCAGCATCACGGCCACGCGGTCGCCGGGCCGCACGCCCAGCTCGTGCAACGCGGCGGCGAACCGGCCGCTGCGCTCGTCGACGTCGGCGAAGGTGAACCGCTCGCCCGTCGCGTCGAAGACCCACGCGGTGCGCTCCGGCCACAGCTGCGCGGCGCGGTCGAGCAGCGCCACGAGGGTGTCGGCCTGCTGCAGGGTCTTCACGCACGGCTCCGGAACGCCTCGGTGGACTCGCGCACGGCGGCCGAGTGCTCGGTGATCAGCGCGTGGCTGACCTCCAGCTCCAGGGCCGATTCCAGTGCGTGGTCGATGCCGGAGTCGAGCGCCCGCTTGGCCATGGTGGCGGCCTCGGCGGGGTGGTGCGCGATCTTCTCGGCCCAGCCCAGCGCCAGTGTCATGAGCTCGGCGGCGGGCACGGCGGCGTTGACCAGACCCAGGTCGTGGGCGCGCAGGCCGTCGAAGCGCTCGCCGAGCAGGAGCAGTTCCTTGGCCTTCATGGGCCCGACGAGCAGCGGCAGCAGGCGCGAGGCCGCGCCCGTCACGCTCAGCCCGAGCGAGACCTCGGGGAAGCCGAACACGGCGTCGTCGGCGGCCAGTACCAGGTCGCAGCCGAGTGCGAACTCGGCGCCGGCGCCGAGCGCGTAGCCGTGCACGGCGGCGATCACCGGCTGCGGCAGCGCGCGCAGCCTGCGAGTCACGTCCTGCAGCCGGTCGAGCCGGGCCCGCGAGTCGCCTTCCGACGTCGGCTCCTTGAGGTCGTGGCCGGCGCAGAAGGCGCGGCCGTTGCCGGACAGCAGAACCACGCGGGCGGTGCTGCGCGCGACGCCGTCCAGCGCGGTCAGGAAGTCGTCCACCAGAACGGGCGCCACGGCGTTCAGCCGCTCGGGGCGGTTCAGCCGGATGTGTGCGATGCCGCCCTCGACGGCGAGGTCCACGGTGCTCATGGCAGCGAGCCTAGACGTTCGATCGATCGATCGATAGGGTCTCGTTCATGCGGGTCGACGCGGTGTACGAGAACTCCCGGCTGCTCACCGGGGACAGCGCCATCGGGGACAGCGCCACCGGGGACAGTGCGCTCGCCGTGCTGCATGGCCGGGTCGTGGCGCTGGGCGAGGACGCCGAGGCGCTGTCTGCGCGCCGGCGGATCGACCTCGGCGGCGCGTACGTGGTGCCCGGGTTCCACGACGCCCACAACCACATGGCGTGGTTCGGCATGGGCCTGGACGACGTGGCGCTGAGCGACTGCCGCACCGTCGAGGAGGTCTACGACGCCGTGGCGCGCCGGGCCGCCGAGCTGCCCGCCGGCAGCTGGGTCATCGGCAGCGGTTACGACCAGAACAAGCTGGCCGGCGGCGCGCACCCCGACCGCCACGGCCTCGACCGCGCCGCGCCCGGGATGCTCGTGCGGCTCAAGCACACGTCCGGGCACATGACCGTGGTCAACTCCGCCGTGCTGCACCAGCTCGACCTCGCGCACGTGCCGGTGGGCGGCGACGTGGTGCTCGACGCTTCCGGGTCGCCGACCGGGCTGCTGCGTGAGCAGGCCCAGCTCCTGCTGCGACCGCTGACCTACCCGGCGCCGATCGACGCCGTGGTCCGCGGCCTCGACCGCGCGAGCGAGCAGTTCCTGGCCGAGGGCATCACGAGCGTGCAGGAGGCCGGCATCGGCGGCGGGCTGGTCGGGGAGACGCCCGCCGAGCTGGCCGCGTACCAGCTGGCGCGCGAACGCGGGGTCCTGCGCGTGCGGAGCACGGTGATGGTGGCCGCGAGCGTGCTCCACGACCTGCCCGACGGCGCCGGGTTCGGCCTCGACTTGGGCCTGCGCACGGGCTTCGGCGACGAGTGGCTGCGCGTCGGGCCGATGAAGCTCTTCGCCGACGGTTCCCTGGTCGGGCGCACCTGCGCGATGCACGAGCCGTTCGCCGGCGAGCCGGGCAACCGCGGCTACTTCCAGGTGCCGGAGGAGGAGCTGGCCCGCACGATCCGCCTTGCGCACGACGCCGGCTGGCAGATCGCGACGCACGCCATCGGCGACCGCGCCATCACCGTGGTGCTCGACGCATACGAAGCCGCGTTGGCCGCTTCGCCGCGCGAGGACCACCGGCACCGCGTCGAGCACTGCGCGGTGCTTCAGCCGGCGGAGCTGGCGCGCCTGGCTCGGCTGGGGCTCATCGCGTCGCCGCAGGGCCGGTTCGTGAACGAGCTGGGCGACGGCATGCGCGCGGCGCTCGGCGAGTCACGGGTGCCGTGGTGCTACCGCCTGCGCAGCGTCCTCGACGCCGGCTGCGTGCTGCCTGCGAGCTCCGACCGTCCGGTCGTCGACGGCGCGCCGCTGCTGGGCCTGGCCGACATGGTGCGCCGGCGCACGTCGTCGGGCGCGCCGTTCTCGCCCGAGGAAGCGCTCACCCCGCAGGAGGCGCTGCGCGCGTACACCTACGGCTCGGCGTACGCGACCTTCGCCGAACACGACCTCGGCACGCTGGATCCGGGCAAGCTGGCGGACTTCGTGGTCCTTTCGGGTGATCCTCTGTCCACTATGGACGCCGTGGAAGATATCCGCGTGCTCGCCACCGCTGTGGGCGGCGAACTGCGCTACGAGGCATCGTGACCTATCGCTTGCCGACGAACGCACACGCTTCGCGCGCCAGCGCGGGCCAGTCGAGCGACGACTCCTGGTCGAGCGTGAACCACTCCTTCATCGGCGTGCCCTTGTTCGCGTCGAACCGCACGCCGTGGCCCTCGGCCACCAGTGCGTCGACGCGGGGTTTCGGCAGCTTCACCACGAGGTGCCCGCGCACGAGCATGGCGAAGATGCGGTTGTCCACGCGCAGGGCACTGGACCCGAACCCGCTTCCGGGCCGCGGCGGCTCGACGCCCTCGGCGTCTTCGCCGCCCAGCAGCTCGTCGATCAGGTTCTCGAACCGGTCCTCGGGGCTCATGTCCGCACCGTAACCGCCACCACCGACAAGATTGGGGTTCCTCGCATGCCCGTCCGCGACGCCGTCTTCGAAGACGCCGAAGAGATCTGCGCGCTCATCGAAGAGCACGCCGTGTACGAGGACAAGCACGACCTGAAGCTCGACCGCGCCGAGATGAGCGGGTACCTGTTCGGGCCCGAGCCCAAGGCATGGGTCGTTCTCGCGACGCTGCCGGACCGCCCTGACGTGGTCGCAGGCTTCGCGTTCTGCAGCTGGAACTTCTCGACGTGGGAAGCGCGGCCGGGGATCTGGCTCGACGACCTGTTCATCCGCCCCGAACACCGCCGCCACGGGCTGGGCCGCGAGCTGCTCGACGAGCTGCGTTCGCGCACCACCGGCCGCGTCGAGTGGGACATGCAGGCGAGCAACGAGAAGGCCGAGGCGTTCTACACGCAGCTGGGCGCGGAGCCCGTGCCAGGCTGGATCCGGTACCGCTGGCGGCCGTGAGTGCCGCTGTCCGGACCACGCCGGTCCGGACCGAGTCGTTCAGCGTTGAACCACATTCGGGCGCCCCACGGCGTCCGGACGGTGAGGGGTGAGCCCGTATCGTATGCGGTATGGAAGATGGTTCCGTCCGGAGGTCGTCGTCGGTCGAGGACTACGTGCGCGTGATCTACGGGCTCGTCGAGCGCGGTGAGGCCGTGACCAACGCGACGCTGGCGGGACGGCTCGAGGTGAGCCCGTCGTCGGCGTCGGGCATGGTCACGAAGCTTTCGCAGCTCGGGCTGGTGGCCCACGTGCCCTACCGGGGTATCGAGCTGACCGCCGAGGGGCGGCTGCTGGCGCGCTCGGTGTTGCGCCGGCACCGGCTGATCGAGACCTACCTCGTCTCCGAGCTGGGCTACACCTGGGACGAGGTCCACTCGGAGGCCGACGCGCTGGAGCACGCGGTGTCCGACCGGCTGGTCGAGCGCATCGCCGTCAAGCTCGGCAACCCCCTGCGCGACCCGCACGGCGACCCCATCCCGGCCCCCGACGGCAGCGTCGAGGAGGTGCCGATGCGCATCCTGGACGACCTGCCGCCCGGCGCCGTCGGCGAGATCGTGCGCGTGTGGGACACGGATCCGGAGCTGCTGCGCTACCTCACCGAGCACGCCATCGGCCTGGGTGAGCGCATCGAGGTGGTGGAGCGCCAGCCGTTCGGCGGGCCGATGGTCGTGAAGGTGGGCCAGCCGCCGGACGCGGCGACGCACGCGATCGGCAAGGAGATCGCGCAAGCGCTGTCCGTCGCCGTGTGCTGAGGCTGAGCCGCTGCGCTGACGGGCGTACGCGCCGGTGTCGCTCCTCGGCGGATGTGGGCTACCCCCGCCGGCGCCGACGATGGTCGCCATGACCATCAAACCGTTCCGCTTCGGGATCGTCGCCGGGTACGCCCCCGACCTCAAGGCCTGGACCGACCAGGCTCGCCGGATCGAGGAGCTCGGCCTCGACACCCTGCTCGCCACCGACCCCGTCGGCGACGCCGACCCGCTCACGCTCGTGCCCGCGGCCGCTGCCGTCACCAGCCGCCTCACGCTGGGTACCTTCGTGCTCGCCGACCCGTTCCGTGACGCTCGCCAGCTAGGCTGGCAGGTGTCCACGTTGCACCGCGTGACGGGCGGCCGGTTCGAGCTCGGCCTGGGCGTCGGGCGGCCCGGCGCCGGTGCGTTCGCACGCGGCCTCGGCCGGGAGTTCGCGTCGCCGGGTGAGCGCATCGCGCGCCTGGCCGACACCATCGCGTTCCTGAAGGAGACGCCCGAGCGGCCGCGCCTGCTGCTCGCCGGCGGCGGGCCGAAGATGCTCGCGCTCGCCGCGCGCGAGGCCGATGTGGTCACTCTGTCCTGGGCACCCCGGACCACGGAATCCGAAGCCGATTCTATTGTGGACAACTTTCACGAAATGGCGGGCACGCGATTCGGGGCGATCGAACTTTCGGTGAATCTGATAGCCGTCGGAAATGCGCCGGCACCCCACATCGCGAAGTACACCGGAGTGGATGTTCCCGAGCTCGCCGCGCGCGGCGCCGTCACGGTTCTTCCGGAAAACCCTGGTGTGGCAAAGGAAACTCTTCTCCGGTGGCGCGAACGGTGGGGGATTTCCTACGTCACCGTGAATTCCGGCTACGCAGAACCCTTGGCGGAGATCGCTCGTTCTCTCTCCGCAGGCGGGTGAGTGCCCTTCCGATCATGTGGAGTCCGGCCTACGCTCCGAGGTTTCGGGAAGCGACATGGTTCGGAGCGTGTGCGATGACCGGTCAGCGAACGTCGACGATGGACAGGGCGGAAACGGCGGAACGGGATCTCGGGCGGCTGCTCGAGGCCGGCCCGTTCGCGGACGCCCTGCGAGCGGCAATCAGGGCGAGGGGGCTGGGACTGGACAGGATCAGATACCGGTTGCGTGGCAGGGGAACTTCCCTGAGTCTCGCGACATTGAGCCACTGGCAGTCGGGCCGGTGCCGCCCGGAGCGGCCGGAATCGTTGCAGGCCCTAAGGAATTTGGAAGACATCGTCGGGGTGCCGCCAAATTCCCTGCGCAGGTTGCTCGGGCCCCCACGCTCGCGCGCGCAGTTGCACCGCTGAATTCGCAGCTGGAACACAGCGACCCGCCCGCCGTGACTTGACCCACGCGCGAGATCGCTCAAAGGCGATCTCGCGCCCCTCGGCGGAGCCGAGGCCAACGATGCATCGATCTCGCGCCGGGGCTGGGTTTGAGGGGTTGGGGCAGGGCGGAAGCGCGCGGCAGGAGCAATCCGAGCAGGGCGTGAGTGCGCGGGTCGTCGATCTCTACGATCAATCCCATGCGTGCGGTCGTGATCGAGCAATTCGGGGTGCTGCCCCAGGTGGTCGAGGTGCCGGATCCGGTGGCGCCGCCCGGTGGGGTGGTGATCGCGGTGGACGCCACGGGTGTGTGCCGCAGCGACTGGCACACGTGGCAGGGCCACGACGAAGCTGTGAAGCTGCCGCACGTCGCCGGCCACGAGCTGGCGGGGCGGATCGCGGCGATCGGTGCGGGCGTGCGCGGCTGGGAGGTCGGCGCGCGGGTGACGGTGCCGTTCGTGTGCGCGTGCGGTAGCTGTGCGCAGTGTGCGCGCGGTGACCAGCAGATCTGCGACGACGAGTTCCAGCCGGGCGCCACCCATTGGGGGTCGTTCGCGGAGTTCGTGGCGATCGAGCACGCGCAGGCCAACCTCGTCGCGCTGCCGGACGCGATGTCGGCGGCGGAGGCCGCGGCGCTCGGCTGCCGCTTCGGCACGGCGTTCCGCGCGGTGCTGCGGCAGGGCGGTGTGCGTGCGGGCCAGTGGGTTTCCGTGTACGGCTGCGGCGGCGTCGGGATCTCCGCCGTGCTGCTGGCCGCCGCTGCGGGCGCGAAGGTCGTGGCCGTGGACGTCTCGCCGGCCGCGCGGGCGCTCGCGGAGCGGTCGGGTGCGGTGCTGAGCGTCGACGCGGGCGTGTTCGAGGGGCCGGAGGCGCTGGCCGAGCACGTCCGGTCGCTGACCGGCGGTGGCACCCACGTGTCACTCGACTGCCTGGGCTCGCCGGCCACCTGCGCCGCGTCGGTCGGCAGCCTGCGCAAACGCGGCCGCCACGTGCAGGCGGGCCTGATGCCGCCCGCGCAGGGCGTCGCGCCGATCCCGATGCACCGCGTGATCGGCGGCGAGTTGGAGATCGTGGGCATCCATGGCCTGCAGGCGCACGAGTACCCGGAGTTGCTGAGCGTGGTCGAGCGGTCGGGCATCGACCTCGCGGGCCTGATCGGCACCCGGATCGGCCTCGACGACGTGCCGGCCGCACTGGTCGCGATGAACGACCCCGTGCCCGCGCGAGCCGGCGTGACCGTTGTCGAGTTCGGGCGGGCGAGTTCGGGCGACGCACGGTGATGACCCTCGACCGTCGCGTCACGTGTCCATCTTGTAGCTGATCGACACCTGGCCTGTTACACATGAATGTGGGAGTGTCGAGGCGGCGGTTACGGCGAGGGGTACCGCCGCAGGAGCACCCGGCTGGACCCTTCGGGTAGCTCCTGCGGTCTGCCGAGCCCTGCCTGTGCGATGCGACAATGCTCGCGATGGAACTGCTGCCACGTCCCCGGGTCGAACTCGCGCCTGGCGCGGTCCACGTCCCCGACTGGCTCGACCTCGACGAACAGCGCTCGCTCATCGAGTCCTGCCGTGGCTGGCGCGGCTACCGCCAGACTCGCCTGCCCAGTGGCGGCGTGATGTCCGTCCGCATGGTCTGCCTCGGCTGGCACTGGCTCCCGTACCGCTACTCCCGCACCCGTGAGGACGGCTCGCCGGTGGAACCGTTCCCGCCCTGGCTCGGCGACCTCGGCCGGCGCGCGGTGGCCTCGGCGTACGGCGACCACGCCGGCTATGACCCCGACGTCGCACTCGTGAACTACTACGACGCCGCGGCCAAAATGGGCCAGCACCAGGACAAGGACGAGCGCTCCCTGGAACCGGTCGTGTCCCTGAGCCTCGGCGACACCTGCGTCTTCCGCTTCGGCAACAGCGAGAACCGCAACCGGCCCTACACGGACATCGAGCTGCGCTCCGGCGACCTGTTCGTCTTCGGCGGCCCTTCGCGGCTGGCGTACCACGGCGTGCCGCGCACCCTGCCCGGCACGGCCGACCCGGCGCTGGGCCTGACGGGGCGGCTCAATCTGACTTTGCGGGTGTCGGGTTTGTGAGGTTGTCCTCCGGTAGCACGACGAGCCGGATGGCCATGTCCCGCGCGCCTGGCTCCGCTTCGGTCGTGTACTTCCACAGCAGCGCCCGGAAGTCGGTCGCAAACGCTTCCACCTGGTCTTTGGTGAGCGTGAGTCCGGCCCGGTAGATCTGGTTCCAGCCTTCCGAACTGTCGTAGCCGGCGTATGCGCGGACGACGAGGTCGAGGTCGTGGCTCATCTTCAGCGCGCCGATCTGCGTGGCGGCCGTGCGCTCGTCGTCGGTCAGTTCGAGGCCGGGCGGGGTGTAGATGTTGGTCATCATCGAGCGCCACCACCGTTCGCGGCCCGCCGAGCGCTCCTCGATCTCGGCGATCAGCTTCTGCTCGGCGAGCTTGCGCAGGTGGTAGCTCGTGGTGCCCGTGCTCTCGCCGAGCGCCTTGGCGACGCTCGTCGAATTCGCTTCGCCGTGTTTGCCCAGGTAGCCGAGGATGTCGCGGCGCACCGGGTTGGCCAGTGCCTTCTGGAGGGCCTTGAGGTCGGGGCCGGTGAGGACCCGCTGTTCCGGTGGTTCCGCCATGCCACTCAGCGTAGTGCAGAGAACCATTGCAGAAAAAGTTTGCAGAAAGTCTCTGTAATTGGCTAGCCTGGCCGGGACGAAGGGGGAAGTCATGAAGCGGGGTTGGGTGCCGGCGCTCGCCGGAGCGGGATTGCTGCCGTGGCTGGGAATCTTGGCCGCGACTCTGCCCGACACGTATGCGGCGCAGCACTGGCGGCTCGCGTGGGTGGGGCTCGACGTGCTGGAGTCGGTCGGCCTGCTGCTCACGGGCTGGTGGCTGCTGCGCGGCGATCGCCGCGCGCCTGTCCCTGCGGCCGCCACGGGGGCGCTCCTGCTGGTCGATGCATGGTTCGACGTGACCACGGCCGGGCCGGACGTCGCGGCGTCGGTGGCAATGGCGGTGCTCGAGGTGTCACTGGCGGTGTTCTGCCTGGTGTCAGCCTTCGCGGCTCAGCGCGAAGCGCACGCGCTGACCGGGCCGCAGCTGCGCGGCGACGTCGAGGTCGGGTTCGCGGACGACGGCGGGCACGGGATAACCGCCGGTCACGGGGTGGTCGGCGAGGAACAGGATCGGCACGCCAGAGGGTGGCACCTGCAGTGCGCCCGGCACGGCGGCCTCCGGCGGCAGCTCGCCGGAGCGAGCGCGGTCGAGCGGCGGCCCGTCGAGGCGGACGCCGACGCGGTCGAGGTCGGCGGTCACCGTGTAGCGGGAGGTGACCAAAGTGGACAGTGCGGTCCGCGTGAACCAGTCGAGGCGCGGCCCGGGGGTGACGCGCAGGACCGGTTCCTCCGAAAGCCGGGCCAGTGGAGCCAGGTCGACGACCGGCTGCCCGGCGACGACGTCCCCCACCGGAAGGGTCATGCCCGGAGCCAGGGGCGGCGGCCCGAGACCGCCCATGGTGTCGGTGGCCCGCGCGCCGAGCACCGGCCGCACGTCGAAACCGCCGCGGACGGCGACGTAGCAGCGCAGGCCGCGGGTGGCCGTGCCCACCACCAGCTCCTCGCCGGCTCGCAGCACGATAGGTCCGTTCGGTGCGGCCGCCCGCCGCCCGGCCCGCACCGCGACCTCCGCCCCGGTGACGGCGACCAACGCGGCTTCGGAGACCCTCAGCCGCAACCCGCCGAGCGTCACTTCCAGGGCCGCGTGCGTCTCGGGATTGCCGACCAGCCGGTTCGCCAGCCGCAACGACGAACGGTCCGCCGCCCCCGACCGCCCGACCCCGACGGCGGCGAGACCGGGCCGGCCCAGGTCCTGAACGGTCGCGAAGGGACCGGTCGCGAGCAGTTCCACCTTCCCGGTCATCACACCGCCTCGAACCGCACGCGCGTGCCCGGTGTGAGCCGGTTGGGCGGGTCGCGCTCTACGTCCCAGACCGGCAGCGAAGTCGTTCCCACCAGTTGCCAGCCACCGGGGGACGGGCGGGGGTAGACCGCCGAGTACTCGCCCGCGATGGCGACCGAACCGGCGGGCACGCGGGTGCGTGGCACGGAACGGCGCGGCAGGTGCAGTGCGGGATCCAGGCCCGTCAAGTAAGCGAAGCCCGGCGCGAAGCCGCAGAACGACACCACGTACGAAGCCGAGCTGTGCAAGGACACGACCTCCCGCACCGACAACCCCGAAGCCTCCGCGACATCGGCGAGATCCGCCCCGTCGTATCGCACCGGCACGGTGACAGCACCCGAAGAGCCGGTGACAACATCCACAGTGGACACCGAAGACAACAACCGCGTCAACGAAGCCACCTCCACCACCGCAGGATCGAACCGCACCAACAGCGTCTGCGCGGCCGGCACCAGCTCCACCACCCCGGCCGGCAGATCCGACTCCAACGCCGCCTGCAACCCGAGCACGTCCTGAGCCTCCACGAGAACCGCGGAACCGCCGTACGGCAACACGGCCATCACACGAACGACTCCACCGTGACCCCCGCCTCCGTCAACGAAGCGCGAATCCGCCGCGCGATGTCCACGGCCCCCGGCGTATCACCGTGCACACAAAGGGAAACCGCCCGTAGGTCGAGCTTCCCGCCGGCCACATCGATCACCGAACCCGTCGTCGCCATGGCCGTGGCCCGTGCGGCGACCTGGTCGGCGTCGTGCAGCACCGCACCCGGCAGCTTGCGCGACACGAGCTGCCCCTCCGGCGTGTAAGCCCGGTCCGCGAACGCCTCCGCGTACCCGGTCACCCCGGCCGCCGAAGCCGCGCGCAGCATCTCCGAGTCCGGGGGACACAACAGCGCCAACCCGGTGCCGAACTGCCGCACGCCCTCCACGAGCGCCGCCGCCTGCGCCGGATCCACCGCCGCCGTGTTGTACAGCGCACCGTGCGCCTTCACGTACTTCACCGAAGACCCCGCCGCCCGCGCGAACGCGTCCAACGCGCCGATTTGGTACAGCACGTCGTCCGTGAGATCCGCAGGCGAGATGTCCAGCGCCCGCCGCCCGAAGCCGGCGAGGTCGCGGTACCCCACGTGCGCCCCGATCGTCACGCCGCGCTCGGCCGCGCGGGCGCACACCCGCCGCATCACGCCGGGGTCGCCCGCGTGGAAGCCGCACGCGATGTTCGCGCTGGTCACGATGTCGAGCATCGCCTCGTCGTCGCCCATCCGCCACGCACCGAAGCCTTCGCCGAGGTCGCTGTTCAGATCCATGTCTCTCCCGTCTCGCGCTGGTCTGTCAAGAACATGTACCCCGGCGCGTGCGTGATGGCGAACGGCGGCCGCGAAGCCATCACCGCCGCCTGGGGGGTGACGCCGCAGGCCCAGAACACCGGCACGTCACCGGGTTCCAGGTCCACGGCGTCGCCGAAGTCGGGACGCGCCAGGTCCGCGATGCCCAGCGCGGCCGGATCGCCGACGTGCACCGGGGCGCCGGGCAGCGAGGGCGACGCGGAGGTGATCCGCACGGCCTCGTCGAGCAGTTCGGCCGGGACCGGCCGCATCGTCACCACCAACGGTCCGTGCAGCCGCCCGGCCGGCGTGCACGGCCGGTCGGTCACGTACATCGCGACGCCGCGCCCCTGTGTCAGGTTCCGCAGGGGCACGCCGCCCGCGACCAGCGGCGCCTCGAACGAGTAGGTGCAGCCGATGGAGAACGCCACCATGTCGCTGCGCCACAGGCCCGTCGCGTCGCCGACCTCGCCGGTCAGCACCCCGTTGTGCCACACGCGGTAGCGCGGCAGATCAGTGCGCAGGTCGGCGCCTGGCGCGAGCCGCGAGCCTGGGTCGCCGGGCCGGCTGACGTCGAGCACCGGGCACGCGCGCGGGTTGCGCGCGCAGAACAGCAGTACGTCTTCGGCCCAGTCCTGCGGCACGGCGATCAGGTTGGCCTGCGCGTAGCCCCGCGCCCAGCCCTCGGTCGGTCGCTCGGTGCCCGCGCGGAAGAGCGCGCGGGCCTCGGCGGGCGTCAGCGTGGCGGGGTCGCGGAACGTGGTCATGACCCGATCCCGGTCAGTTCCCGTCCGCGGGTTTCGGGCAGGCCCAGCAACGCGAGCGCGGCGATCGCGTACCCGACGGCGCCGAGCGCGATCGCGCCGCCCGCGCCCATGAACCCGACCACCGCGGGGAACGCGGCGCCCACCGCGCGCCCGAAGTTGTACGTGAAGCCCTGGCCCGTCGCCCGGACCTCGGTCGGGTACAGCTCCGCGAGGTACGCGCCGAAGCCGCTGAAGATCGCCGACGTCGAGAAGCCCAGCGGGAAGCTGATCAGCAGCATGAGGCCGTTGGCGCCGTAGGGCAGTTGCACGAACAGCACGATCAGCGCCGCCGACAGCACGGAGAACAGCAGGAAGGTTCGCTTGCGCCCCAACAGGTCCGCGAGGTACCCGCCGCAGACGTAGCCGATGAACGCGCCGGGGATCAGCAGCGCGAAGTACCCGCCGGTGCCGACCACGGAAAGGCCGCGGGAGGTCTTGAGGTACTGGGGCATCCACGTGAACAGCGTGTAGTACCCGCCCTGGACACCGGTCGCGAGCAGCGCCGCGAAGAGCGTGGTGCGCAGCAGGCCGGGGCGGAAGATGCCCGCGAGCGAACTGCGCGCCTTGATCTTCAGAGTCGTCAGGCGGCGTTCGGTCACGTGCTCGGCGTCGGCCACGCGGCGGCGCACCCACAGCACCAGCAGCGCCGGCAGCACACCGACCCAGAACAGCACGCGCCACGCGACGGCGTCGTCGAGCACGCTGAACAGCACGGTGTAGACGATCACCAGTAGGCCCCAGCCCACGGCCCACGCGCTCTGCACGAACGCGACGGTCCGGCCGCGGTAGCGCGCCGAGCAGTACTCGGCGACCAGCGCGGCGCCGACGGCCCACTCGCCACCGAAGCCGAGGCCCTGCAGGCCGCGGAACACCAGCAGCGTCTCGAAGTTCGGTGCGAAACCGCAGAGCACCGTGAAGACCGTGTACAGCGCGATGGTCAGCTGCAGCGTGCGGACACGGCCGATGCGGTCGGCCAGCACGCCGGCGCCGATGCCGCCGATCGCGGAGACGACCAGCGTGGTCGTGCTGAGCAGGCCGGCCTCGCCCGAGGAGATGCCGAAGTACGCCGTGATGGCGGCCAGACCGAACGGCAGGGTCTGGTAGTCGAAGGAGTCGAGCCCGTAACCGCCGAAGGCGGCGAAGAAGGCGCGCTTGCCCTTGGGTCCGAGGGAGCGGAACCAGTCGAACGGCCGGGCCGCACTCGTGGTGCCTGCTGTCACGTTCGTGTTCATGGGTACCTCGCAGGGAGAGTCTCATAGTGGCACGAGTCACATGGCAGTCACCGTACGGATCGTTGAACAATTCCACAAGTCTCCCATTTTATTGTTCTCAACCCTGCGGCTACGCTGGGCGACGTGGTCACCGACGAGAGCCCGCTGGGCCTGGAAGCCGACCGCGGCCTGCTGAGCCGCACGAGCACAGCGGAGCGGGTCGCCGGAGTGCTGCGCACGCGCATCGCCGAGGGCTTCTTCCTGCCCGGCAGCCGGCTGTCGGAGCAGGACATCGGCAACGCGCTGGGCGTCTCGCGCAACACGCTGCGCGAGTCGTTCCGCCTGCTCACGCACGAGCGGCTGCTCACCCACGAGCTCAACCGCGGCGTCTTCGTCCGCGTGCCGACGGTCGACGACGTGCGCGACATCTACCGCGTCCGCAAGCTCGTCGAGTGCGCCGCGGTCCGCGGGATCACCGAGCGGCCGGCGTCCTACGACAAGATCACGGCCACGGTCGCCGAGGGTGACGAAGCGGCCGAAACCGGCCGTTGGCAGGACCTCGGCACGGCGAACATCCGGTTCCACAGCGAGATCGTCGCGTTGACCGGGAGCGAGCGCGTGGTCGAGCTCATGCAGGGCCTCACGGCCGAGCTGCGGCTGGTGTTCCACGTGATGGCCGACCCGCGGCGGTTCCACGAGCGCTACCTGCCGCGCAACCGCGAACTGCTCGGGCCGCTCGGGGAAGGGGACGGCCGGCGCGCGGAAAAACTGCTCGCGGCTTACCTCTCCGACGCCGAAGCGCAGCTCGTCGAGGCGTACTCGGAGCGTTCGGCGGACGGCGCGAGTCTGTAGCTCACAGTGGTGGTCCAAACCGGACTGCGCGCGGTTTAGCGCCGGGGCGAGATCCGTGTCAGGGGCCCGAAAATCGCCGTGACCCAACGGAAAAGTGTGTGCTGCGCCATGGAAAACGTTTGCCACGGGTTGCGCGTCCGCGACGCAGGAACGGCACTACTTCCGTCGGAAAAGGGATGAAGCACTTGCTTACATAGCGTGCTTTCGTGCGGATGGGCACCCGATTGTGGCCGTTCGGGTCGTCCGTAGTCTGGGTGGTGTCAAGATCGCGGACACCTGATTAACGTCTTCAGCAGGTCGCGTGAAGCGATGGCACCCCAGGCCCCGGAACCCCCAGACGGGGTGTGGGCGCCTTCGCGAAGACCGAATCGGGATGGTCGCCCCCAGTGCCCGATCCGGCGTGCGTGGCCAGGAGATGGTGGAGATGGTGGAGCAACGGCGAACCGTGGTCCCCGGGGGGAGATCACGGTCCGCCGTTGCGTACTGTGCCGATAGTTACCAACCCGACCACAGTCACGGCCGAATGGCTTCGTAGCAACGGTTACGTGGCGCGCGGGGGGTCGGCCTACTTTTGTCCGGATTAGTAATTGCGGGTCAGTCCACTTCGGATCCTCAGCCCGCGTACCGGGCGAACACCTTGGTGTAGTCCCACGGCTGCTGCGAGACCTTCGAGCAGCTGTCGTCCGGACCCCCCGTGCACGGCCGGTCACGGTTGGCCGACCAGAACGTCAGCCGCGACAGGTGGTGCTGGTTCGCGTAACCCAGGATGGTGGTGAAGTCCGCCACAGTCACCGTTTCGTTCTGGTCGGTGATGCCGTTCATGGACGAGATGCCCATGTGCCGGTAGGCGTTGTCGTCGGTGTAGCCGAAGGCGTTCTTGACGACGTTCTTCAGCCCCTCGGCCGCACGCGTGGTGAGGGTGCCCATGTTCTGCCCGGCGCCGCCGAAGTCGAACGGCATGATGACCCAGCCGTCGGCCGCGAAGCCGGACTGCGCCGCGCGGTTGACCAGGCTCGAGTCCGGGCCGCTGGTGCCCGTGCCGAACGTGACGTAGATCTTGATGCCCGGATTGTTGGCGCGCACGGTCTTCAGCGCGTCGACGGTGCGCTGCTGCACCGTCGGGTTGCTGTAGGCGTCGGCCTCGATGTCGATGTCGATCGCCTTGAGGCCGTAGGCGTTGATCACCTTCTGGTACGCCGACGCGAGCTCACCCGCGCTGCCGCACGAGGACTCCAGCTTGTTGCCGCTGTAACCGCCGAACGACGGGATCACGTCGCCGCCCGCGCCGCGCACGGTGTTGATCGTGCCCTGGTCCACGCCGCCGGTGAGGGCACGCGCGCCGTCCCACTGCGGGTTGCAGTAGCCGTTGGACAGCACGAACGCCAGCGTGAACCACTTCACGCCCGTCGCGTTCATGATCGTGGTCGGATTCGGCGGCGCGCCCCAGCCGTTGTAGATGTACGGGGCCACAGCCATCGCGCCGGCCGAAGGCGGCGGGGTCGTGTCGCCGCCACCGGAAGGCGCGGTCCACTTCTGGTTGGCGGTGCCGGTGCACGTCCAGATCTGCAGCCGGGTGCCATCGGCGGAGCTGTTGCCGGTGGCGTCGAGACACTTGTCGGCCGCCGTGTTCACGATGTCGTGGGCGGCGCTGACCGTCCACTGCTGCGCGCCGGTGCCGTTGCAGTCGTACAGCTGCACCTTGGCGCCGTCGGTGGTGGCCGCCGAGGCCACGTCGAGGCATTTGCCGAGCGCCCGGATCGTGCCGTCGGAGCCGACGTTCCACTGCTGTGCCGTGGTTCCGTTGCAGCCGTAGAGCTGCACGGCGGAACCGTTGGCGCTGTTCGCGCCGGCGACGTCGACGCACTTGCCGTCGAGGCCGGTGATCTGCCCGGTCGCTGCCTGCGCGTCGGCCGGGATCAGGGTGACGGCGGAGGCGGCGAGCAGGCCGCCGATCGCCGCGAGGACTCTTCTTCTCATCGGGGACTCCTGGGGAGGGTTACGGTGCGGTCCACTTCTGGTTGGCCGCGCCGGTGCACGTCCAGATCTGCGTGCGCGTGCCGTTGGCCGAGGTGTTTCCGGTGGTGTCGAGGCACTTGTTGGCGGCGGTGTTCACGATGTCGCGGGACGAGTTGGCCGTCCATTGCTGTGCGCCGGTGCCGTTGCAGTCGTACAGCTGGACTTTCGAACCGTCCGTTGTGGACGCCGCGCTGACGTCGAGGCACTTGCCCAGCGCCCGGATCGTGCCGTCGGAGCCGATGGTCCACTGCTGTGCGCCCGTGCCGTTGCAGTCGTAGAGGTCGACGGCGGTGCCGTTGGCGCTGTTGGCGCCCGCGACGTCGAGGCACTTGCCGCCCAGCCCCGTGATCTGGCCGGTGCGGCCGGTCGGCGGCGTGGTGGTGCCCCCGCCCGCCTGCGTGCCGTTCCACGTGAACGTCGCCGAGGTGTGTCCCGGCAGCGTGTAGGTGAACGACTGCCCGCCCCAGTTCACGCGCACGCTCTGGTTGCCCGTGCCCGAGTTGTACGCGATGAGTGCCTTGGACCCGTCCGGGTTCTTCCACGCGACGTTGCGCACGGTGGCGTTGTCGTTCGAGTCGATCCGCACGGCGCCCGGCTTCACGAACTTGGTGAGGTGGCCCATCGTGTAGTACTCGACGGTGTAGTCGACCTGGCCGTTGCGCGAGTCTCCGTTGTGGACGGTGATGAGCCCGGTGCACGTGCCGCAGCCGCCGTTGTGCGGACCCATGTTCTGGTCCACGGCAAGGCTCCACTTGGTGACCGACCGGCTCCAGTTGCGGGTGTAGTCGATGATGTTGTTCATGTCCTCGGCCTGCTGGTTGGCGATCCAGGTGCCGCCGGAGTGCTCGGTCGAGTACGCGTTCACGTTCGGGTACTGATTGTGCACGGTCGTCTGCTGCGCGACGTTGCCGCCGTATCCGTGCCATGCCATGCCGCCGAAGTTAGGATCGTCGCGGATCGCGGCGTCGTCCATGGTCGGTGCCGCGTACGCCTGGTACTGGTCCCAGTTCCAGTCGAGCGCGAGGACCTTCGTGGGCAGCCCCGCGGTGTGCAGTGCCGGGAGCAGGTTGTTCTTCGTGAAGAAGGCCAGGCCGGAGCCGTTCCAGTTCGTGGACGGGTAGCCGTTGCAGCACGTCGGTTCATTCGACACGGAGAGGTAGTCGATCGGCACGCCGGCGCTGCGGTAGGCCTGGAGGTACTTGACGAAGTACTGGGCGTAGGCGTTGTAGTACTGGGACTCGACCCAGCCGAGGTTGTAGCTGTCGTTGTCCTTCATCCAGGGCGGCGCGCTCCACGGCGACACCATGATTTTCATCTGCGGGTTGAGCTGCTTGGCCTGCTGCGTCAGCGGCAGCACATCGGCCTGGTCGTGGGCGATCGAGAAGTGGGTGAGGTTCGGGTCGGTCTGTCCGGCGGGCATGTCGTCGAACGTGTAGCTGAACCGGGCGAGGTCCGACGCGCCGATCGGGTTGCGCAGGAAGCTCAGGCCGATCCCGGTGTTCGGGTCGAAGAGTTTCTGCATCACCGAGCTGCGGGTGCTCGCCGGCAGCGCGCCGGAGGAGTTCATCAGCCACGCCGCGGTGTCGGTGAACGACGCGCCGCCGCCTTCGAACTGCTGGTATGTGGTGTTCTCGTTGACGTTGATCGTCTGCTGACCGCTGCCCGTGCCGGCCGAGAACGAGACCGGCGCCTGCTGCTGCAGGCCACGGGTCACGTTCACGCCCCGGGAGTCGTCGGTCGTGGTGAGCCAGACGTTCACGGTTTCGTTGGCCGCTTGCGCGATCGGGACGGCCATTGTGGACAGTGCCAGGGCCGCCGCGCCGAGCAGTGGGAGCAGGTGGCGTTTGCGCATGCCTACGACACCGTCCACTTCTGGTTGGCGGTGGCGGCGCAGGTCCAGATCTGCAGGCGGGTGCCGTTGGCGGAGCTGTTGTCCGTGGCGTCGAGGCACTTGCCGGAGGCGGCGTTCACGAGGTTGCCGGTCGAGTTCCGGCTCCAGCGCTGGACCGCGCCGCCGGTGCAGTCCCAGATCTGGGCCTTGGTGCCGTTTGCGGTGCCGGCGGCGTCGAGGCACTTGCCGAGCGCGCGGATCGTGCCGTCGGAGCCGACGGTCCACTGCTGTGCGGTGGTGCCGTTGCAGTCATACAGCTGCACGGCGGTCCCATTGGCGCTGTTGGCCGCCGCGATGTCCACGCACTTGCCGCCGAGGCCGGTGATCTGGCCGGCGCCGCCCGTCGGCGGGTCGGTCTGGCCGCCGCCGACCCAGGTGCTTGCCGACGACTCGCCGACGCTCACCGCGGTGTTGTGGTTCTCGATCGGGTTCACGTGCGTGTTCGGGAACACGACGTAGGTGACCGGGCCCTCGGTGCCGCCGGTGCTCGGGTCGGGGTCGATGCCGAGGCTCACGGCCGTGGCGTAGGAGGCCTCGCCGATGATGCTTGTCGGGCCGGTGTCACCGACGACCGCGTAGGTGACTTTGTTGTTGTAGATGACGGCGACCACCGAGCCACCGTCGATCCCGTACTGGCGGTAGTCCCAAGTGGACGTTGGCTGCGGCAGCACGATGTAGGGCAGCTGCGCCGCGTTCAACGGCTGGTCGGTGGACGTGTGGAAGGCCGTGTCCGGGTAGAAGCAGCAGTCGGTGTTCTCGTTGCACTGCGTCGTGCGCTGGCCGTCGCAGTCGATGTCCATGTCGGCCTTGAAGAACACCGCACCACTGGACTGACAGACGGGCACGGTGGCCGCGCCGCCTTCGTCGTAGCTGTACTTGCCGTTGGAGATCTGCTGGCACGAGTTGGTCTTCGCGAGCAGCTGGGCCGCGGTGGGCGCGGCGGCGGGTGCCGCGGGAGCCGCCGGTGCGGCCGGTGTCGCTGGTGCCGCTGAGGCTGAGGTTGCGGACAGGAAGGAAAGCGTCAGCAGGAAACAGCCTGCCAACGCGACGAGGAATCGCCGCACGGTGGGGTTCTCCTTGGGGGGAAGGGAGATTTCGGTTGTCCACAGGCGAGGCGAGTTGTGGATAACCTGACCCTGTGTGACCGCTTGGCCACTTCTTGTCAGACCTCGCCGGTAGAATGGGATGGGGACGCCCCCCTTGGGAGGGCGGGGGCTGTCTGTCGGGCGGTTTTGGGGAGGGGAGAAAAGCCCGGTGGGGACCAGGCCAGTGGGGAACGGGCGGATCGAGCGCGTTCGCGGAAGCCCGGCGGTGCCTCGGGTGGAGGCGGGCCGGTGGGGATCCGGGGCTCCGGGTGACGCGATCCGGTCGGGATCGCGTCACCCGGGCGAACGGGGAGCCGGTGGGGACCGGAGTGGAACACCGCGCGAGGCTGCCGGAGGAGGGAGAGGAGGCGAGCAGCCCCGCGCGGCGGCTTTCAAAGCACCGGGAACTCGTTGTGGCGCAACGCGTATCGCCGGTGTCAGTGGATCAGGGTGCGGTCCACTTCTGGTTGGCCGTGCCCGTGCAGGTCCAGATCTGCAGGCGGGTGCCGTTGGCCGAGCTGTTGCCCGTGGCGTCGAGGCACTTGTTCGCGGCCGGGTTCACGATGTCGTGCGCCGCGGTGACCACCCACTGCTGGGCGCCGGAACCGTTGCAGTCGTAGAGCTGCACGGGAGTGCCGTCGTTCGTGCCGGCCGCGGTGACGTCCATGCACTTGCCCAGCGCCCGCAGGGTGCCGTCGCTGCCGACGGTCCAGTTCTGCGCGGCGTTGCCGTTGCAGTCGGTGATCTGGATCGGTGTGCTGTTGGCGCTGCTGGCGCCCGCGACGTCGACGCACTTGCCGCCGATGCCGGTGATCGTGCCGGTGCGCCCGCTCGGCGGCGTGGTGCCGCCGCCGGTGCTCGTGGTCACGTGCACGTAGTCGACGACCAGCTGCTGCGGGAACTGCGTGCTGCCGTTGGGGTCGCCCGGCCAGTAGCCGCCCACGGCGAGGTTCATGATGATGAAGAAGTTGTGGTCGTAGACCCAGCGGTTGCCGTTGAGGTCGGCCGGCGTGCGGGTCTGGTAGACGTTGCCGTCGACCGTCCAGACGATCTTGTTGGGTGACCAGTCCACGGCGTAGGTGTGGAAGTCGTCGGAGAAGTTGGGGCCGCTGTAGCCGGCGCCGATGCCGCCCGCGCCCGAGTAGCCGGGGCCGTGGATGGTGCCGTGCACGGTGTTGGGCTCGAAGCCGACGTTCTCCATCACGTCGATCTCGCCGTCGGTCGGCCAGTTGCCGCCGCCGAGCATCCAGAACGCGGGCCACATGCCCTGGCCGCGAGGGAGCTTCATGCGGGTCTCGAAGTGGCCGTAGGCCTGGCTGAACTTGCCGGAGGTGTTGAGGCGCGCGGACGTGTACTCGCAGCGGCCGTACCAGCAGTTGTAGTTGCCCGGGTTCTCGCGCTTGGCCGTGATCACGAGGTGGCCCTGGCCGTCGAGTGCGGCGTTGTTCGTGCCGGACGTGTAGTACTGGCGCTCGTGGTTGTTGACGTTGTCGCCGGTTTCATAGTTCCACTTCGAACCGTCGGCGGGGCTGCCTGCGGACCCGTTGAAGTCGTCGGTGAAGCTGGTCGCCGCCGCGGCTTCTGTGGGCGCGAAGACGGCGGGCGTCGCCTGCACTCCGACGGCCAGCAGCGAAGCGGCCGCGAAGAGCCCGGCCCAGCGGGAACGTCTCAGAGAACGTGAGATGGACATCATTGTCACCTCTTCTTGCGGAGGGGACCGCGCTTTCACGCGCAGCACGAAAACGCGGTGGGGCGGAGGAGAGCACGGCGGGGGGACCGTGCGGTTCTCGGCCGAGCGCTTCGTGTCCACTCCGGAGGTGGACCGCAGGCGGGCGGCAGGGGTCGGACTAATCGGACTACTTTGTTGTGCCTGGCAACAAAGTAAAAGCAGTATGCATGGTCCGTACCACTGCGGCAATGGCGGATGTGAGAATTTTTTCAACCCGAATTAAGGGGCGCCGGTTACCGCCCAGGTGATCGACGGGGGCGCGGACGGTGATCACCGGCCGGTCACCTGGGGTTCTCGGAAGTGTTCGCTGGGTGACAGCGGGGTCCTAGGCCGCGCCGGCGCCCGAGCGGATCACGGGGGCCGGCTTGACCAGAAGCCGTGGATCGGCGCCCTGTTCCAGCAGGTCGGCGACGGGCAGGGTGGCGGCGCCCGTCGCGACGGCGTCGAGACCGAGGTACCCGAGCTGGATCGTGGTCTCGCCGAACGGGTGGCTCAGCGCGTGGGCCGACGCGGTGGAGCGGATCAGCGGCAGCAGGCGCTCGCCGAGGGCGAGGCCGGCCCAGCCGCCGACGACGATGCGCTCGGGGTTGAACAGGTTGATCAGGTTCGCGATGCCGGCGCCGAGGTAGCCGGCCGTCTCCTCGAGGACCTTCTGGGCCGACTTCGAGCGGTCGGCCGACGCGAGGAGAGCGGCGAACTGGTCCTGCTCGGTCTCGCCGGGCACGGGCTTGCCGCGGGCGCGGCGGTAACGCGCGAGCACGGCCTCGGCGCCGATGTAGGCCTCGAGGCAGCCGTGCGAACCGCAGCGGCAGGCCTGCCCGCCGTAGACGATGGTGGTGTGGCCCCACTCGCCGGCGCTGCTGGTGGAGCCGCGGTAGGTGGCGCCGTCGGCGATCACGGCCGCGCCGACGCCCGAGCCGATGAGCACGATCACCGCGTGGCGCGCGCCGCGCCCGGCGCCGAACCACATCTCGGCCTGGCCCTGGGTTTTGGCGCCGTTGTCGACGAACACGGGCAGCTCGATGCCGGCCGCGCGCAGGTCGTCGGCCAGCGCGACGGAATCCCAGCCGACGGTGGGCGCGTGCACCAGCACGCGTTCGCCCTGCTCGACCGTGCCGGGCACACCGACACCCACGCCGATCACGGCCGACTCCTCGGCCCCGGCGGACGCGATCACCTCGCGCAACCCGGAGACGACGGCCGCGACGACCGTGGCCGGTTCGGTACGCGCCGGTGACAGCTCGTGTTCGACCGTGGCCAGCCGCTGCATCGCGAGGTCGAACAGCTCCACGCGCACGCCCGTCTCGCCGATGTCGACGCCCGCGACGTAGCCGTACGCCGGGTCCACGCGCAGCAGCACGCGCGGCCGTCCGCCGTCGGATTCGACCAGGCCGGCCTCGGTGATGAGCCGCTCTTCGCCGAGCTCGGCGGTCACGTTGCTGACCGTTGCCGCCGAAAGGCCGGTGAGCTGGCTCAGTTCGTGCCGCGACAGCGGGCCGTCGAAGTACAGTTTCGACAGCAGCAGGGAACGGTTGTGCCGCCGCAGATCTCGGACGGTCGTGCGCTTGGTCGCCATGTGACACCCATCTGGCCTCGAACTCTCCCGGCACCAGGATGCCTGATCACCGTAAGTTGTGGCCATGTATTAACTAGTGAACTAAGTCCCGAACATATGGACGTCTGGCAGAATCCCCCAGGTGACGAGGGTGCTCCGGCAGACAACCCGTGATCTGAGGCGGCACAACCGCGCGGCGCTCCTGTCGTCGCTCTACCTGAGGGGGCCGGTCAGCCGGCTCGAACTCGTCGCCGAGTCCGGGCTCAGTCCCGCGACCGTGACGAACGTGGTCGCGGAGCTCATCGGCGACGGTGTGGTGGCCGAGGCCGGTTCCGTCGAGTCCGATGGTGGCAGGCCACGCACGCTGCTGCGCGTCCGGCCCGAGTACGGGCAGGTCGTGGGCGTCGACGTCGGCGAGACCCACGTGCGCGCCGGGCTCTTCGACTGCGCGCTGGGGACTCTCGCGACCGTGCAGCACCCGCTCGCGGGCAGCAACCCCGACCCAGCGGAAGTGGTGGAGCTCGCGCGGGCCGGCGTCGCCGAGGTGCTTTCGGCCGGTGCGTCTCGTGTGCTCGGCGTGGGCGTCGGCGTGCCCGGCGCGGTGCGTGACGGCGGCATCGTGCACGCCCCCACGCTCGGCTGGGCCGGCGTCGCCTTCGCCGACCTGCTGCGCGCTCACGCACAGTTCGCCGACGCGCCGCTGCACCTCGACAACCGCGCCCGCACGCTCGGCCAGGCCGAAATGTGGCTCGGCGCGGGCCGCGGTGCCGACCGCGCCGTGATCGCGCTGCTCGGCGTGGGCGTCGGTGCCGCTTTCGTCACCGACGGTGGGTCTTTTCCCGGCATCACGACCAGTGAGTGGGGCCACACCGTGGTGCAGGCCGCGGGCGCCGCCTGCCGCTGCGGCTCGCGCGGGTGCCTGGAGGCGTACGTCGGTACCGAGGCCGTGGTCCGCCACTACGCCGAGACCCCGGGCGCCCAGCCGCTGCCCGGCGCGGACAGCGAGAGCCGGCTCGCCCGGCTCGTCGCGCTGGCCGAAAGGTCTGGTCCAGCTGCCGAAACACTCGCCGCGACGGGTGAATACCTGGGCATCGGTATCGCCAATCTGATCAACCTCCTGGCGCCCGACCGGGTTGTGCTGGCAGGCTCGGCGGGAGCGATCATGGGCCCGGCGATCCTGCCGCACGTCCGCGACGCCGCCGCCCGGCACGCGCTCGGGTACCTCGCCGAGGCGACCGTGGTCGAGCTCGGGGAGCTGGGCCCGGAGGCCGTCGCGCTGGGTGCGGCGACGTTGCCGATCGCGGCGCTGCTGGCGTCGGGCGGGCGTTCAGCCGGCTGAATCTCCTTGCCCCGCAAGGAGATCGACAGGCGGACACCGAGCGTGAGCCTTTCTTTCAGTACTTAAACTTAGGCACAAAATGTTACCGCCGTGTTATTGACGTGACCCGAGTCACCCGGGTTGACTCCCTCCTGTCGCGCGGCCGGACCGAGCTCTCCGAGCGCGGGCGGAATCCGCAGCACCAGGACCTAGGAGGACGAATGCGAGTGAAGCGCTCCGTCGTCGCAGCGCTCGTCGCCGTGGTGGCAGCCGCGGTGCTCGCCGCTTGTGGCGGCGGCTCGAGCAGTGCGGGTGGCGGCGGCAACGCCGCGGCCGTGCTGAACGTCGGCATGCCGAACGGCCCGCAGGCCGAAAACAACAACCCGTTCCTGGAGACCTCGGCGGCTGCGTCGCTCGGGTACCGCTACGTGATCTACGAGCCCCTCGTGATGCTCAACCGCGTGAAGCCGCAGGAAGCCGGCAAGCCGTGGCTGGCCACGAAGTGGGACTGGTCGGACAACTACAAGAAGCTGGTCCTGACCATCCGCGACGGAGTCAAGTTCTCCGACGGCACGCCGATGACCGGCGACGACGTGGCCTACACGTTCCAGCTGCTGCGCGACAACAAGGCGCTGAACATCGACTCGGTGCCCTATAAGGACATCACCGCGAGCGGAAACCAGGTCACCCTGGGCTTCGACACCTCGCAGTTCGTGAACCAGGTCAAGATCCTGCAGACGATCGTGGTGCCCAAGCACATCTGGTCGCAGATCAAGGACCCGTCCACCGACACCGTGAAGAACCCGGTGGGCACCGGCCCGTTCACGCTGAAGTCGTTCACCCCGCAGACGATCACCGTGAGCCAGCGCACCGGCTATTGGCAGCAGGCGCCGGCGGTCAAGGAGATCCGTTACACCTCCTACAACGACAACAACGCGCAGGTCGCCGCTCTCACCAGCGGTGCGGCCGAGTGGAGCTTCGTCTTCATCCCGAACTACAAGACCGTCTACGTCAACAAGGACCCGCAGCACTACAAGCTGTGGTTCCCGGCCCAGCTCGCGGTGCACGGCTTGTGGTTCAACACCGAGAAGGCGCCGTGGAACAACGCGAAGCTGCGCCAGGCGATCAACAAGGTCATCAACCGCGACGACATCTTCAACCAGGGCGAGGCCGGCTACTTCTACCCGAAGAACGACCAGGTCACCGGCATCCCGACGCCGGCGGGCGACTCGTTCATCGCGTCGCAGTACAAGGGCCAGACCGTGAAGGTCGACGTGCCGGGCGCCAAGTCGCTGCTCACCGGCGCGGGCTTCTCCTACAACGGCAACCAGCTCTTGGACCCGAGCGGCAAGCCGGTGACCCTCAAGCTCACGGTGCCCTCGGGCTGGTCGGACTACATCACCGACCTCGAGATCATCAAGGACAACCTGTCGCAGATCGGCATCACCGCCACGGTCGAGAAGATGAACCAGGACGCGTGGACGAAGTCCGTCGACACCGGTGACTTCGAGGGTCTGCTGCACTGGACCAACGACGGTGCCACGCCGTATGACCTGTACCGCGACGTGATGGACGGCAACCGCTACAAGCCGACCGGCCAGGGCGGCATCAACGGCAACTACGGCCGCTTCAAGAACGACCAGGCGACCCAGGCACTCGAGACCTACGCCAACGCCGCCGACGACGCGAGCCGCGCCACCGCGATGAACACGTTGCAGCAGATCATGATCGACCAGCAGCCGATGGTTCCGCTCATGGCGGCCAACTCCGGCGGCGAGTACAGCACGAAGAACTGGACGGGCTGGCCCGACGAAGCCAACCCGTACGGCCCCGCGCAGCCGACCCTGCGCAACGCGCTGGACATCGTCATGCACCTGAAGCCCGCGGCCTGATCTATGGCCGAGGACAACGCAGTGGCCACCCGGGAAGCCACCTCCGCCTCGCTCGAGGCGGGGGTGGCCTCCCCGGCCGGCGAGATCGAAACCGGGGCCTCGGACACGATCGTGCTCGAGGCCTCCGGGCTGACCAAGCACTTCCCCGTGCGCAAGCGCGGGCGCGAGGTGCTCACGAAGGGGCGCCGCAGCGTCCAGGCCGTCGACGACGTCGACCTGGCGCTGCGGCGCGGCCGCGTGACCGCGCTGGTGGGCGAGTCCGGCTCGGGCAAGTCGACCGTGGCGCGGCTGCTCGCCCAGCTCTACCCGCGCACGAGCGGCGACATCCGGCTGCACGGCAAGTCCACGACCGTAAAGGGCGGCAAGGCTTTCCGGGCGTACTGCCGCAAGGTCCAGATGATCTTCCAGGACCCGTTCGCGTCGCTGAACCCCGTGCACACCGTGCGCTACCACCTCACGCGGGCGTTGAAAATCCACGACCGTGCGGGCGACGACCTGGAGCAGGCGCTGTTCGAGCTGCTCACGCGGGTGCAGCTGACCCCGCCGGAGCGCTACGTAGACAAGTTCCCCCACGAGCTTTCCGGTGGCCAGCGCCAGCGCGTCGCGATCGCGCGGGCGCTCGGCGCCGACCCCGAGGCACTGCTGGCCGACGAGCCGGTGTCCATGTTGGACGTCTCCATCCGCCTCGGCGTGCTGAACCTGTTGCGGGACCTGAAGGAACGCCTGCATCTCGCGATCCTCTACATCACGCACGACATCGCATCGGCGCGCTACTTCGCCGACGAGACGCTGGTGATGTACGCCGGGCGCATGGTCGAGGGCGGCGACTCCGAGACCGTGACGCAGCAGCCTGCCCACCCGTACACGCGGCTGCTGATCGAATCCGCACCCGACCCCGACCGGCTCGACCCGGGCACGGAAGCCGCACCGGGTGAAGCGCCGAAGGAGAAGGGTTCCGGCGAGCCGCCGAGCCTGATCGCGCCGCCGTCGGGCTGCCGGTTCCACCCGCGGTGTCCCGTGGCGATGGAACGCTGCAAAACCGACCTCCCGCCGCGGTTCGAGGTGGACGACGCCCCCGGCCACTGGGCCGCGTGCTGGCTGTACGACTCGGCGGTGCACCCGTGAGGTACCTGCTCCAACGGCTCGGCTTCTACCTGTTCACCGCGTGGGCCGCCGTCACGATCAACTTCTTCATCCCGCGGCTGATCCCGGGTGACCCGGTGCAGTCGCTCATCACGAAGAACCAGGGCACGCTCAGCGCGGACGCGATCCAGTCGCTGTACGTCCTGTTCGGACTCGACAAGAACGAAAGCCTGATCACCCAGTACTTCCACTACTGGGCACAGCTCTTCCGCGGCGACCTCGGGCTGTCGTTCACCTTCTTCCCCTCGCCCGTGTCCGAGGTGATCGGCGACAGTCTGCCGTGGACGATCATCCTCGTCGGGTTCACCACGGTGGTGGGCTTCCTGATCGGCACCGGCCTCGGCGTCGTCGCCGGCTGGCGGCGCGGGTCCTGGGTGGACGGTCTGCTGCCCGTCACCACGTTCCTGTCGTCCATCCCGTACTTCTGGCTCGGCCTGATCGCGATCACGCTGCTGGCCGGCCCGGGCAGCTTCTTCCCGGCGTCCGGCGGCTACGACCCGGGCCTGGTGCCCGGGTGGGGCGGCGACTTCATCGGCAGCGCGATCCAGCACAGCCTGCTGCCGGCGATCACGATCCTCATCAGCTCCATGGGCAGCTGGATCCTCGGCATGCGCAACATGATGGTCACCGTCGCGTCGGAGGACTACATCACCGTCGCGCACGCCAAGGGCCTCAAGGAACGCCGCGTGATGGTGAGCTACGCCGCCCGCAACGCGCTGCTGCCGAGCGTGTCGGGTTTCGCGCTGGCGCTGGGTTTCATCGTGGGCGGCACGCTGCTGGTGGAGATCGTGTTCTCCTACCCCGGCGTCGGCTACGAGCTGTTCCAGGCCGTCGGTTCGCAGGACTACCCGTTGATGCAGGGCATCTTCCTCATCATCACGCTCTCGGTGCTGGTGGCGAACCTCCTCGCCGACGTCGCCTACCTCGTGCTCGACCCGCGCACCCGGAAGGAGGGCTGAGCCGTGGCACTTCCCGTAGCCGACCTCAAGGCCGCCGCGCCCGAGCCGCTCCCGGCCGACGCGATCGCCGGGCCCGCGGCCAAACGCCGTCGCTTCCGGTTCCTGACCGGCGGCAAGACGATCACCGGGCTCGTGGTGCTGGCCTTCTTCGTGGTCATCGCGATCATCGGGCCGTGGATCGCGCCGTTCGACCCGTCCGCGCGCAGCAACGACCTGCTCGAATCTCCTTCGGGCAAACACTGGTTCGGCACCACGCACCTCGGTCAGGACATCTTCAGCCAGGTCATCGTGGGCACGCGCAGCGTGATGCTCGTGGGGCTCACGGCCGGCATCGTGGCGACGATCCTCGCCGTGATCGTCGGTGTCACGTCCGGGTATCTCGGCGGGACGCCGGGTGAAGGCCTGTCGGCATTGTCCAATGTGTTCCTCGTGATCCCGGCGCTGCCGCTGATCATCATCATCGGCACGGCGCTGCCCAGCGGCGGCGACTACCTGGTGGCCGTGATCATCGGCCTCACCTCGTGGGCTTGGGGCGCGCGGATCCTGCGAGCGCAGACGCTTTCCTTGCGCCGTCGCGAATACGTCGAGGCTTCCCGCGCGAGCGGCGAGTCGACGTGGCGGATCATCTTCTTCGAGATCCTGCCGAACCTCACCGCGGTGATCGCGTCGAGCTTCGTGGGCACGGTGGTGTTCGCGGTGATGTCCGAGATCACGCTGGCGTTCGTCGGCGTCTCGAGCTTCTCGGAGTGGAACTGGGGCACGATCCTGTTCTGGGCGCAGAGCCAGCAGGCGCTGGCGCAGGGCGCGTGGTGGTGGTTCGTGCCGGCGGGGCTCGCGATCGCGATCCTCGGCACCGCGTTGTCGCTGCTGAACTTCGGCATCGACGAGTTCGTGAGCCCGCGGCTGCGGTCGAGCGGCAAGACCAAGGCGAAGAACGCCGAGGGCAAGACGGTGCGCCTGCGTGTCGGCTTCACGCCTGTGCTCGGCCGGGAGAAACAATGAACGAACCCGTACTCGAGATCAAGGGCCTGGACGTCGACTACGGCCTCGGCGCCGACGCCGTGCACGCGGTGCAGGACGTGCACCTGACGCTGCACCGCGGCGAGGTGCTCGGTCTGGCCGGCGAAAGCGGCAGCGGAAAATCCACTTTGGCCTACGGCCTGACCCGGCTGCTCCCGCCGCCGGGGGTGATCCGCGGCGGCAGCGTGGTCTACCACCCCGGCGACGGCGAGCCGTACGACGTGCTGAAGCTGACTCCCAAGCAGCTGCGCGACTTCCGCTGGGCCGAAACGTCCATTGTGTTCCAGGGCGCGATGAACTCGCTCAACCCGGTGCACAAGGTGTCGGTGCAGCTGATGGACGTGATCAAGGCCCACGATCCGCGCAGCACCAAGGCGGCCCGGCTCGCCCGGGCCCGTGAGCTGCTGCGCCTGGTGGGCATCGCGGCCGACCGGCTCGACGCGTACCCGCACCAGCTTTCCGGCGGCATGCGCCAGCGCGTGATGATCGCGATGGCGCTGGCGCTGGAGCCGCGCGTGGTGATCATGGACGAGCCCACCACGGCGCTCGACGTGGTGATGCAGCGCCAGATCCTGGCGCAGCTCGTGGAACTGCGTGAGCGACTGGGTTTCTCGGTCCTATTCATCACCCACGACCTGTCGCTGCTGGTGGAGTTCTCCGACCGCATCGCGATCATGTACGGCGGCCGGATCGTGGAGCAGGCCCGCGGCGTGGACCTGTACCGCGATTCGCTGCACCCGTACAGCGACGGTCTGCTGCACTCGTTCCCCGCGCTGCGGGGGCCACGTCGTGAGCTCACCGGCATCCCCGGTTCGCCGCCCGACCCGCGGTCGCTGCCGGTCGGGTGCGCGTTCTCACCGCGGTGCCCGCACGCGTTCGACCGCTGCACCACCGAGGTGCCAGTGCTCGGCGTGCCTGCCGATCGTGACGATTCCGCGCGCACCGTGGCGTGCTGGCTGCACCCGGCCGACCCCGTCGCCGCCGTCAAGTCGTAGATAAGGAGACCCCTTGACCGAGACCACCGACGCTGCGACCCGCGAGCAGCAGGCGCTGATCGACTCGCTGCCGCCGGACTTCCGGTGGGGCGTGGCGACGGCCGCGTACCAGATCGAGGGCGCGGTGGCCGAAGACGGGCGCACACCGTCCATCTGGGACACCTTTTGCCAGGTCCCGTGGGCGATCGACAACAACGACAACGGCGACGTCGCGTGCGACCACTACCACCGCATGCCGGAGGACGTGGGGCTCGTCAAGGAGCTCGGCGCCGACACCTACCGCTTCTCCGTCGCGTGGCCGCGCGTGCAGCCGCACGGCAAGGGCCCGGTCAACGAGGCCGGTCTCGGGTTCTACGACCGGCTCGTGGACGAGTTGCTGGCCAAGGACCTCGCGCCGTGGCTCACGCTGTACCACTGGGACCTGCCGCAGGAGCTCGAAGACGCGGGCGGCTGGCCGGCGCGCGATACCGCGTACCGCTTCGCCGACTACTCGATGCTGGTGTTCGACCGGCTTTCCGACCGCGTGCGCCATTGGACGACGCTCAACGAGCCGTGGTGCTCCGCGATGCACGGCTACGTGCACGGCGTGATGGCCCCGGGCCGACGCGACTTCGCGGCCGGCATGAAGGCCATCCACCACCTGCTGCTCGGGCACGGCCTGGCCACGCAGCGCATGCGCGAGGCCGCACCCGAGGGCACGCAGTTCGGCATCACGCTCAACATGGGCACGTCCGACGCCGCGTCCGGCAGCGAGCTCGACCGCGAGGCCGCGCGCAACGCCGACGGCATGGGCGTGCGGGTCTACCTCGATCCCTTGGTGCGCGGTGAGTACCCGGCGGATATTGTTGCGGACCTGGCGGTTCGCGGTTCTTCACTGCCCATTGAGGACGGTGACCTCGCGGTCATCTCGACCCCGCTGGATTTCCTGGGCGTGAACTACTACTTCGGCCAGCAGTACTCCGGCATCGACGAGCAGGGCCGCACCGTCGGCGAGGACGGCTTCCCGGTGCAGCGCGCGGTGCCGTTCGGCGAGCCGACCACGGCCATGGGCTGGGAGATCCTGCCGGGCAAGTTCACCGAGCTGCTCACCCGCCTCGGCCGCGACTACCCCGGTTTGCCCCTGTACATCACCGAAAACGGCTCCGCGTTCGACGACGCGCCCGACGCCGACGGTTTCGTCCGCGACGAGGGCCGCACGGCCTACCTGGCTTCGCACCTGGCCGCGGTGGCTGCCGCGCGTTTGGCAGGCGCGGACATCCGGGGCTACTTCGCGTGGTCTCTGCTGGACAACTTCGAGTGGGCGTACGGCTATGCCAAGCGCTTCGGCCTCGTGCGCGTCGACTACGAAACGCAGGTGCGCACGATCAAGCAGAGCGGCCTGTTCTACCGCGACACGGTGCGGCGGGTCCGCGGTTCCTGACTCACCCCGGGGGTGAAGAGAAGGGCACCTCGATTCTCGTCGAGGTGCCCTTCGCCGCGGTTGGGGGCTGAACGACTTCGGCTCTGCGCGAACTTCCCTTCGCGCGGCAGGTTTCCAAGCCACGATGGCGTTCTCCCGCCCGATGAAGGAGCCGCCCCGTGGACCCGACCTTGCTCGACGCCGAACACCGCCTCCAGGCCGCGCAGCTGGCCGGTGATGTCGGTGCGCTCGACGAACTCCTGGACGACCGCCTGATCTTCACGTTCGGCTCGGTCGCTTCGAAGGCCGACGACCTGGCTGGTCACCGCAGCGGCAGCCAGGTCCTGACCGAGCTCGTGGAGGAAGACCTGCGGGTGTTCTCGGAAGGGACGACCGGCGTCACGTGGTTTCTCGGCCGTCTGTCGGGTTCGCTCGGCGGTGAGCCGTTCACCGCGCGGATGCGCTACACCCGCACGTGGCTGCGCACGTCGGACGGCTGGCGGGTGATCGCCGCCCACGCCAGTTACGCGTGAAGGGCGAACCGTTCGGCGAACGCGGACAGCTCGTCGAGCCGTTCCTGCGGATCGGCGCTCCCGGCCGAGACGACCACGCGGGTCACGCCTTCGGCGGCCAGCGCGTCGATGCCCTCTGACGTGAGCTCGGTCGAGCCCCAGCGCGTGTAGTCCGGTGTGCGGCGGCCTGCCTTCTCCGCGGTCGCACGGACCAGGTCGAACAAGGCGACGCGGTCGTCAGGGGTGAGCGAGCCGCCCGGGAACCAGCCGTCACCGCGCAACCCGGCCCGGCGCGCGGCGGCGTGGCTGGACCCGCCCACGCGAATCGGGATGGTGCCGACCGGTTTGGGTAGCTGCAGAGGTCGTCGAACTCGACGAATTCGCCGTGATGGCTCACGCCTTCGGGGCCGCCCGTCCACAGTAGACGGAGAACGTCGAGCGCCTCGTCCGCACGACGGCCTCGCGTGCGGTAGTCCACCCCGGCCGCCGAAGCCTCATGCGGCAGCGCGCCAACGCCGACGGTCACCAGCCGCAGCCGGCCGCCGGACAGGACATCGAGCGTGGCCAGGCGCTTGGCCAGCGCGACCGGCTGGTGGTACGGCAGCAGCAGCACCCCGGTCCCGAGCAGCAGCCGGTCGGTGACCGCGGCGACGTGCGCGAGGCATTCGAGCGGGTCGGCGTAGGGCAGCGTCGGCGGGATCTCCCACCCGCCGAGCTTGACGCCCGGGCGCGAGGCCAGGTGTTCCGGCAGGAGGAGGCCCTCGAAGCCGCACGTCTCCGCGTGGCGCGCGAAGGCCACGAGGCCCCCGAGCCCGTGGAACGCCGGGTTGTAGCTGACCGCGAACTGCATCGTGCCTCCGCTCGAGTGGATGGCGGAGACGCTAAACGTTGCCCTGCGCGTCAAGGCAAGTCCGAAGATCACCCGGCCGAGGGTAAGGCTGTCCCCACCCCGCCGACGCCAGCGCGCACCATGGTTGAGCCACCCCCGCCGGACCTACGTTCGTAGAGCATCAGGTGACGATCGAGGGAGAGTGGCCATGACGGCGGGGACGGATCTGCGACCACCGCGGGTGCCGGCGCAGCAGCCGCGCACGACGAAGAAGCGCCGCCCGTGGATCGGGGTTCTGGGGCTGGTCGTGGTGGCCTTCCTGGCGTACTCGCTGCCGCCCTACCTCGCGCTCGACCCGGCGCAGTCGCGCGTCCCGGCCCCGGCCGGCTTCGGCGCGCACTACTGGTTCCTCGTGGGCCACGTGGTGTTCGGCTCGATCGCGATGATCTGCGCGGTCGTCCAGATCTGGCCGTGGATCCGCCGCCGCTTCCCGGTGGTGCACCGCTACGCCGGCCGCGCCTACGTCTTCGGCGGCGTGCTGCCCTCGGGCGTGATGGCCCTGACGATCGGCGCCGCCAGCCCCTTCGGCCCCGCCACGCGAGCCAGCGACGTCATGCTCGCGGTCATCTGGATCGGCTGCACCTGGGCCGGCTACCGCGCCGCCCGCGACCGTCGCTTCGGCGACCACCGCCGCTGGATGATCCGCAGCTTCGCGCTGACCATGTCGATCATCCTCAACCGGCTCATCTCGCCGATCGCGATCATCATCCTGGAACCCCAGATGGCCACCACGTTCGGCGGCAGCGAGGTCGCGTTCATGCAGTCCGTCGCGGCCATCGCCGCGTGGGTGAGCTGGACGGTCGCGCTGGTCGGCGCCCAGCTGTGGCTGGAGCGCAAGCCGAAGAAGGCCGTCGCCGCCTAGCCTCGGTCCATGCGACTCGGCCGCTCTACCCGACCAGGAACGCCGGTGAGGACGACGCGCACCCGGCTGGCGCAGGCCGCGCTCCTGCCGGTGACCGTCCGGCTCGTCGGAACGCAGCCCACCGCCAAGGACGCCGGTCCGCTTTTCCGCCCCTAGCGCGGCAAATTCTCCGCGTACAGCCCGGCCAGCGCGGTCCAGTGACGTTCCGCCGCGGCACTGTCGTACGTGTCGTTGTCCGGCACCGCGAACCCGTGCTTGGCGGGATACGTCTCCAGAGTGTGCCGAACACCCTCGCCGACGAACGCCCCACGCAGCCGCTCGAACTGCTCAGGAGGGAACGCACCGTCGTCCTGCGCCGCCGCGACCAGCACGGACGCGCGGATCCGGTCGGCCAGCAGGTGGGGGCTGTCGGGATCGTCGGCGGCGAGGTTGCCGCCGTGGAACGAAGCGGCGGCCACGACGCGCGACGGAAAACGCGCGGCGGCCCACAGCGAAAACCGCCCTCCCATGCAGTACCCGGTTGTCCCCACCAGCGAGCCTGCGACTTCGCTGCGCCCGGACAGGAAGTCGAGGTACGCGCCCGTGTCGCGCACCGCCATCTCCGCCGTCACGCTCCGCGCGAGTTGCGTCAGCCGCTCGCGTTCCGAGGGCACGCTGAACACCGTGGTGACGTCGAATGGCGCGTATGGCGTGCGGTAGTAGCCGTCCGGCAGGAGGACGGCGTAGCCGAGCGCGCAGAGCCGGTCCGCCATCTCGGCGAACGTCTCGCGAACCCCGGCCGCGTCGGCGTACAGGATCACCGCGGGGCCGGCGCTCAGCGGCGTGTGCAGTGTGGCCGTGCAGAGGCCGTCCGGAGTGGTGATGGTGACCGCGATCCTCGACATGTCGCCAAAACTACCGGCCGCCCCGGAACAGGAGCACGGATATCGCGCTGAGCGGAAACTTCAGGAGCGCAGCGACCGCGCGATGATCGTCCGCTGGATCTCCGACGCGCCTTCGTAGATCCGCGGCGCCCGGACCTCCCGGTAGAGGTGCTCCAGCAGGTGCCCCCGCCGCAGCGCCCGCGCGCCGTGCAGCTGCACCGCGGAATCCACGACGTACTGCGCCGACTCCGTCGCGAAAAGCTTCGCCATCGCCGCCCGACCGGCCAGGCCGGTTTCGCCCGCGTCGTACGCGGACGCCGCGGCGTAGACCAACAGTCGCGCCGCCTCCGTCCGCGTCGCCATCTCCGCGAGCGTGTGCGCCACGGTCTGCTGCTTCGCCAGCGGACCACCGAAAGCAATGCGCGAGCCCGTGTACTCCACGGTCGCGTCGAGAGCGGCCTGCGCCATCCCCACCGCGAACGCCCCGACGCTCGGCCGGAACAGGTCCAGCGTCCGCATCGCGACGGCGAAGCCGCGGTTCTCCTCGCCCAGCAGCTCGTCGCGGTGCACGCGCACACCGTCGAACTCCAGCGTGCCGATCGGGTGCGGGCTGACCAGGTCGAGGTGCTCACCGGACAGGCCCGCGCGGTCGCCCGGCACGACGAACGCGCTCACACCCCGCGAGCCGGCGTCCGGCGTCGTGCGCGCGAAGACGGTGTAGAAGTCGGCCTGGGGTGCGTTGGAGATCCACATCTTCTGTCCGGTGAGCCGCCAGCCGTCGCCGTCGGGCTCGGCCGCCAGCTGCAGGGCGGCCGCGTCGGAACCGGCGTCGGGCTCGGTCAGCGCGAACGCCGCCACCGCGTCGCCCGCTGCTACGGCCGGCAGCCAGCGCGCGACCTGTTCGTCCTTTCCGGACTGCAGCACGGGGTAGCTTCCCAGTCCCTGCAACGCGAGCGCCGTCTCGGCCTCGGTGTTCACGGTCGCCAGCGCTTCGCGCAGCAGGCACAGGTCGAACGCCGCGGCCTGGCGCGTCGGGTTACCCGCCGAGACGCCGGGGAACAGCCGCGCCAGCAGACCGTGCGAGCCCATCGCCTTGAGCAGCGGCCGGTTCACCGCGCCTTCTTCGCCGGCCTCGGCGAGCGGTCGCAGCTGTTCCGTGGCGATGGTGCGAACGGACGCTGTGAAAGCCTGCTGTTCCGGCGTCAGTGCGAAGGCGTTCATCGATCCCTTTCCGGTCGCCAGCGGGCGTGCGCGGTCTGGTGCCCACCGGTGCGTACGAGTTCCAGCCGTGGCTCCGGCCCGTCGGTGCGGCCTGTCTGCGGCCGGCGCTTCCCGGCCGCCCACGGCTTCGGCCACGGCATCACGTAGTCCTGCTCCGCCGCCGCGTGCAAGGTCCACTGTGGATCGTAGAGGTGCGTGCGCCCGAGTGCGCACAGGTCGGCGCGGCCGGCGAGGATGAGCGCGTTCATGTCGTCGTACGAGGAGATCGCGCCGACGGCGATCACGGCCGTGCCGTACTTGAGCCCCACCTCGTTGCGGATCCGGTCGGCGTACGGCGTCTGGTAGCTGCGGCCGAACTTCGGCTTCTCCTCGCTCACCACCTGCCCGGTCGACACGTCGACCGCGGCGGCCCCGTGCTCGGCGAACGCCGTCGCGATGGCGACGGCCTCGTCGGCCTCGATCCCGCCGTCGTACCAGTCGCTGGCCGAGATGCGGACCGTCATCGGCCGCTCGGCCGGCCACACCTCGCGCACCGCGTCGAACACCTCGAGGGGGTACCGCAGCCGGTTCTCCAGCGAGCCGCCGTACTCGTCGGTCCGCTGGTTCGTGAGCGGCGAGATGAACGACGACAGCAGATACCCGTGTGCACAGTGCAGCTCCAGCAGGTCGAACCCGGCCCGCGCCGCCGAGCGCGCCGAAGCCACGAACTGCTCACGGATCTCCGCCAGCTCCTCGACGCTCAGCTCACGCGGCGTCTGGCTGTCCGGCCGGTACGGCAACGGCGACGGTCCGCAGACCTCCCAGTTGCCGTCCGGCAACGGGTCGTCCATGCCCTCCCACATGAGCTTCGTCGAGCCCTTGCGCCCGGAATGGCCCAGCTGCAGGCCGATCTTCGCCGGCGTGCTGCCGTGCACGAAGTCGACGATGCGTTTCCAGGCCTGCTCCTGCTCGTCGTTGTACAGCCCGGGGCAGCCCGGCGTGATCCGCGCCTCGGGCGACACGCAGATCATCTCCGTCATCACCAGGCCGGCGCCGCCGAGCGCCTTGCCGCCCAGGTGCACGAGGTGGAACTCGCCGGGCACCCCGTCGACGGCCACGTACATGTCCATCGGCGACACGATCACGCGGTTGGGCAGCTCCAGCTCACCGATCTTCACGGGCTGGAACATCGGCGGCGCGGGTGTCGTGCCCAGCGAGCGCGCGAACCACTCGTCGAGCTCCGTGGCGAACTCCGGGTCGCGCAGCTTCAGGTTGTCGTAGGTGACGCGGCGGCTGCGCGTGAGCAGGTTGAACGCGAACTGCTCCGGCTCCTGGTGCGTGTACTGCGCGAGGTTCTCGAACCACTCCAGGCTCGCCTGCGCCGCGCGCTGCGTCGACTCGACGACCGGCTTGCGCTCGGCCTCGTACGCCGCCAGCGCGTCGGGCACGGTGTCCTGCTCGTGCAGGCACGCCACCAGCGCCAGCGCGTCCTCCATCGCCAGCTTCGTGCCGGAGCCGATGGAGAAGTGGGCGGTGTGGGCGGCGTCGCCGAGCAGCACCACGTTGTCGTGCACCCAGCTTTCGCAGCGGACGGTGCCGAAGGTGTTCCACTTCGAGTTGTTGGCCAGCACGTGGTGGTCGCCGAGGACGTCGGCGCACAGCTCGCGGATCAGCTCGATGGACTTCTCGTCGCTCTCGCCCGGCCCGAGGTCGGTGGCGGCGATCGGCGCGAACGCCTGCTGCCACACGTCCTCGTGCAGCTCGAGGATGAACGTGCTGCCGTCGCGGCCGTAGGGGTAGCCGTGGATCTGCATGATCCCGTGGGGCGTCTCGAGCACATGGAACTTGAAGGCGTCGAAGACGAGGTCGGTGCCGAGCCAGATGTAGCGGCAGCGGCGCGACTCGAGGGTCGGGCGGAACGAGTCCGCGAACCGCCGGCGCACGCCCGAGTTGACGCCGTCGGAGGCGATCACGAGGTCGTAGTCGCGCGAGAGCTGCTCCGGGTCGGGGGCCTCGGTGCGGAAGCGCAGGTCGACGCCCAGCTCGCGGCAGCGTTCCTGCAGGATCGCGAGCAGGCGCTTGCGGCTCATCGCGGCGAACCCGTGGCCGCCGGACGTGTGGACCTCGCCGCGATAGTGCACGTCGATGTCGTCCCAGCGCGCGAACTCGCGGCTCATGGCCTCGTGGACCTGCGCGTCGGCGGTCTCGATGCCGCCGAGCGTCTCGTCGGAGAACACCACGCCGAACCCGAAGGTGTCGTCCGGCGCGTTGCGTTCCCACACCGTGATCTCGTGGCCTGGCCCGAGCTGCTTCGCGAGGGCGGCGAAGTACAGGCCCGCCGGGCCGCCGCCGAGAACCGATATCCGCACGAGAGCAAGGATATGTCGTCTGACATACGATCGTCAAGAATGCGATACATGAGCTAGGCTTCCGTGACATGGAGCGCATCAACCCGCCCGAGCTGGGCCGTCCGTCCGGTTTCTCCCACGCCGTGTCCGCAACCGGACAGCTCGTGTTCCTCGCCGGACAGACCGCTCTCGACGCCGAGGGCAGCATCGTCGGCGACGGCGTGGTCGAGCAGTTCTCCCAGGCGCTGGGCAACCTGCTCACGGCCCTGCGCGCGGCCGGCGGCGAGCCCGCGGACCTGTGCAGCGTGACCATCTACATCGTCGACATGGACGACTACAAGGCCCACGCGCGCGAGATCGGCAAGGTGTGGAAGAGCCTCGCCGGCACCGAGTACCCGGCGATGGCGGGCATCGGCGTGAGCCGGCTGTGGGACGTCGAGGCTCTGGTGGAGGTGCAGGGCTTCGCGGTGCTCAGCCGCTGAGGACCTGCAGCAGGTACTCGCGGGCCGGGGCTTCCAGGCGTTCGTGGAGCGCGAAGAACACCTCGGCGGCGCGGATGCCGGACCAGTCGGCGGGCAGCAGTTCGGCAGGCAGCCCCGGGTCGAGGTAGGGCATGCGCCGCCACCCGGTGAGCACGCGCACGTAGTCGGCGAACGCCTCGTCGCCGGGCACCGTGCGGCGGCGCTTCCAGCGGTCGAGCACGGGGGCGTGCTCTTCGAGGAACGCCGTGTACAGCTCGTCGAGCTGGTCGAGGTCCCACCACTCGCGGACCTTGTCCTGTGCGTTTCCGAACGCCAGGTGTTCGGCGCGGAACAGGTCGGCGTAGCTCGCGAGGCCCAGGCGGGTCAGCGCCTCGGCCGTGACCTGGTGCAGGTGCGCGGGCGCGATCCACACGCCGGACGACGCCGTGCCGAACCCGAGCCGCGCCAGCTGCGTGCGCAGGACGTGGCGCTTGTGGCGCTCGGTCTCGGGCACGGAGAACACGGCGAGCAACCAGCCGTCGGCCAGCGTCGCGCGGTCGCGGCGGAAGATGCGGTCGTCGCCTTCGCGCAGGATCGCCAGCGCGGTGTCCGACAGCTCGTAGCCGGCGGTCCCGTCGCGCCGCACGGCGTCGAGGATGCTCCGGCGCTTGAGGCGCGAGATCGACGAGCGCACCGCCGGCTCGTCGACGCCGAGCGCCGCGAGCAGGTCGATGAGCGACGCCACGGACAGCCAGCCACCCTCGATGCGGTGGTAGAAGCCGTATACGGACACGATCAGCTGCCGAGGCTGGGCGGCACGCCCGGCGTCGAGCTCGGTTGACTCCGGTACGGCCGTCACCTGGTCACCATAACAACCGCGGGCCGTGACTGCGGGTACCATTTGGCGCGCGATGGTGAACCTGGGTGAAGCACCGCTGTTCGGCCGGTTGACCCGCCGAGGCCGGCTCATGGCGAAACGCACCTGCGACCGCAGGGGCCACGCGTTCGCCATCGGCCGGTTCCTCTTCCGCACCCCCACTGCCTGGGAATACGCCGCCGCGGTGGCCTCCGGCAGCGATCCGGCCGCCCAGCGGTGGCTCGGCTGGCTCGCGGATTCGGTCATCGCCGAGCCCCTTCGGTCCGAAGCCCTCCGCGTGACCCCCGGCACCGGGCCGGCTTGGACCTATCCGGATCCGCAGTCCGTCGACATCGTGGCCATCGACCTGCGGGAGAACCGGTGCGCCGGGCTGGTCAGCGTGCACGCCGGGGAGAACGGCGGTCCGGAGACGGGCGGGTACCTTGCGCCGGCGTATCGCGGACGCGCGCTGGGGCGGGATCTGTTCACGGCTGGGTTGGTGCTGGCGCACTCGCATCTCGGGCTGCCGCGGGTCCGGGCCGGGGCTGAGGTGGGGAATGTGGCGAGCGGTCGGTCCCTGGAGGCCGCCGGGATGCGTCGGGCCGCGGGGCCGCCTCGGTACACGCTGCCGAACGGGCGGGTGAGCGAGGCTTGGTGGTACCAGCACGATGCGCCGCGGCCGCATCGGTGTGAGGGGCCGCAGGCGGAGTGGTTGGCTTTTTGAGGTGACACTTCGGCCGGCACCGACGCTTCCCGGCCCTACCGTTCCCAGCATGGATTCCCGCGAGCTCCTCACCAACGCGCCCGTGCCGCCCGTCGCCGTGAACATGGCCTGGTTGCGCGCGATGGTCGCCAGGTTCAGCAGCGGCGAGGATCACGCCAGGCGACGCGAGCTGGTCATCGAGGAGCTCGCCAGGGCGGAGCCGCGAGCGCTGAGAGAAGCAGCGAACCCTGACCAAGGACCGGTCGAGATACTCGCCGAGGTGCTCGGGTTCGAGGTCGACCCCGGAGATGTCGACAAAGTGGCGAAGGCCTACCAGCCCCACTTCCCCCAAACCACCGAGGCCGACGAAGCCGTAGCGCGGCTGGTCGAAGCACTGGGGCAACCCGACGAGCGAACCGCCGCCAAAGTCGGCCTACTGGTCCAGTCCGCAGCCACGGAGAGCCTGGTCAAGAGCACCCAAGGCCCACCCGTCCCCAGCACCCGCCGCTGGGTCGACGGCACCGAAGTCACCGTCGATCTCAAGGATTTCCCCTTCGGAACCGGCCCCCACGCGTGCCCCGGAGAAGCCCACGCCAAGGCCCTCGCTGAAGGAATCAGCAGCACCCGTCCGTGAACTCCTCCGAATAGGTCTTCAAGGTGTCGATCACCAACGCCCTCTCGACCGGCGACAACGGCGCCAGCGCCCGCTCCCAAGCCCGCGCCCCCGGGGCCAGCCAGGCGTCCACGGCGGCGCGCTGCGCAGGGCTGATGCTGACGATCGTGCGGCGGCGGTCGGCCGGGTCTTCGTCGCGGGCGAGCACGCCCTGGCGTGAGAGGTCGCCGATCATGAGGCTGGCGGTGGTGGGGGCGATCTCGAGGCGGCCGGCGAGTTCGGTGACGGTCATGGGGCCGTCGAACAACAAGATGGACAGCAGGCACAGGTGGCGCGGCGCGAGCGACAGGTCCGCGAGCTCGGGTGGCACCGGGGTGCGCTTGCCGCGGCCGGCCAGGCGGGGCATGAGCAGCAGCAATTCGCGCACGCCGTCCTCGAGGCTCGGTCCGGTGGTCATCCCGCTCCTTCGACCAGAACCACGCAAAACACCTTGTCGCGCAAGAGGGTACCTCGCATTGACATCAGTTTTGCAAACAAAGTAAGTTTGGTCGCAAAACCAAACTGGAGGGACACCACCCCATGTCGGACTGGAACCAGCAGATCATCGACGAGTTCCGCGCCAACGAGGGCAAGGTCGGCGGGATGTTCGAGGGCGCGAACATGATCCTGGTGACCCACACCGGCGCGAAGAGCGGCACCCAGCGCGTCGCGCCCCTGGTCTACACCACCGACGGCGACCGTTACGTCATCGCCGCGTCCAAGGGCGGAGCGGACACCAACCCGGACTGGTACCACAACCTCGTGGCCAACCCGAAGGTCGCGCTGGAGATCGGCACCGAGAAGTTCGACGCCACGGCCAAGCTGATCGAGGACCGCGCCGAGCGTGACCGCCTCTACGCCGGCATGGTCGCGCACATGCCGGGCTTCGCCGACTACGAGAAGAAGACCACGCGCCTGATCCCGGTCTTCGTACTGGAGCGCTGAGCGCGCCCCAACCGCTCAAACGCTCGCCGGCGCCGGCGACGCGTCGGCAGGAACCGCGGCCCGTGCGGCTTTGCGGGCCTGCCGGCGCGTGAGCAGCCGCTTGCCGGTCGCGATCATCGGCTGTTCGACCCAGCGGTGGATCAGGTCGGCGATCGCGAGGTCGACCAGGAACACCGTCACGGCCGTGATCAGCCGGTTGTGACCCAGCGCCGGCACGGCCTGCACCACCACGAAGTGCACCGGGCCCTGCAGCAGGTACAGCGAATACGACCGCTCGCCGACGAACCGCATCGGGGCCGTCGAGAGCAGCCAGCGCGCGGGGCCCGGTGACAGCAGCACGATCAGCAGCAGCATGGTGAGCACCGCGTACGCGAGCAGCACCAGCAGGTTCTGCCGCGTCTCGCGCCAGAGCGGGTCGAGGTTCGCGTGCACTGCGAGGAACCCGGCGACGATCGGGATCGCGGCCAGTGGGTGCGTGAACGGCCGCAGCACGGCGAAGCTGCGCCGGTAGTGCAGCAGGATCGCGAGCAGGCAGCCGCCGAGCAGGATGGCGTAGTGGATGCTGGAGCGGTAGATGGCCGTCGGCGAGAAGTCGAGCAGCCAGCCGCCCGTGGTCAGCGGCACGAGCGCCAGCAGCACGGCCATCGCGGCGAGCACCAGCGCGAGCTTGCGCCGCGCGGCGCCGATGCCGATCGCGACCAGCAGGAACGGCCACACCAGGTAGAACTTCTCCTCGATGCCCAGCGTCCACGAGCCGGAGAAGAAGTTGTCGGAGCCGTTGCCGTGCGAGCCGGGGAAGAACTCGTTGAGGAAGGTCAGGTAGTACTTCAGCGCGTGGGGGAAGTCGCGCGCGAGGAACTCGCCGCGCAGCAGCACGAACGCGATGATCCCGCCGAGGATCACCAGGTACGGCGGCAGGATCCGGAACACGCGCCGCACGTAGAAACCGCTCAGCGAGATGCGCCCGGTGCGGTCCTGCTCGCGCAGCAGCAGCGTCGTGATCAGGAACCCCGAGAGCACGAAGAAGATGTAGACGCCCACCCAGCCCGACGGCCACACGAACTTCGGCCCGGCGAAGTGGAAGAACACGACGATCGTCGCGGCGATGGCGCGCAGGCCGTCGAGGCCGGGGAACCTGCGCATGCCGAGGTACTCGTCATGGCTCATCGTTCGCAAGAAATCGACCCCAATCGCCTGGCTGCTGTGGGAGTATAGGTGGACGATCACGGGCACCCGCGCGGCGGGTTCGCGCCCGTGACCTGCGAATTACTCTGGGTGGTGGGGGCTGTGACGCTGCTGGTGATCCTCGTGGGAGCCGTGGTGGTCGTGGTGGCGACCGCGGCGATGTTCGACGTCCGGGCACGCCGACGCGGCCGTCGCGCCGCCGAAGACGGCTGGGACGCGCTCAAGGAGACGCGCCGCGATTTCCACGCCGCCGAGCTCGCGCGCTACCAGAGCAGCGACTTCTCCTGGCTCGACCGCGTCCGCCGGAACAAACGCTGACGGCCGGCGGACCCGTGAAGGATCCACCGGCCGCCGCGGCGAAGCAGGACTAGCAGTCCTCGCCGATCCGGCCGGCGTAGCGCTGCTGCCACGTCGAGTCGCCCTCGACCGTGATGACCACGTCGTAGTAGCCGTTCTCGGTCGGCCAGTTCACGATCGCCGGCAGCAGGCCGAGCACCGTGACGGTCTTGGTCCCGCCGCTGAAGTCGTTCGCGGTCAGCTTGTAGTGCATCGGCTTGAGCAGGTTGTCGTTGTGCAGCGTGAAGCGCACGTGCTGCTCGCGCACCAGCACCGTCGGCTGCAGCAGGTCGGCGTCCACGCGCGGGTCGTGCCCGGACGAGGTGACCTTGCCCGCGAACGAACGCACGAAGCCGTCGTTGGCGTAGATCGAGAACGCGTACTCACCGCCGGTGGCGGAGGTGTCCCAGGTGTAGGACTGCGACTTGCGCTCGGTGACCGTGAACGGCGTGCTGGTGAACGGCTTGAGCTTGTCCGGGAAGACCTGGAAGCTCACGGCCTTGCCCTTGTCGCCGCCGGCCAGCGTCATCTTCGCCGTGACCTTGCCCTTGTGGTCCTGCGTGACCGTGGCGTGCGGGTGGAAGCTCAGCGGCCGCGGCTTCATGTGGCCGGCCGCGACCTTCACCGGCTCCTCGGCCGCCGGGTCCGCGAACGTCGCCGGCCCGGTCTGCGGGTGGGCGAAGTCGAGCGCGCTCGTCAGGTCACCGGCGATCGAGCGGCGCCAGTCGCTGATGTTGGGGCAGGTGAACGGCTTGCCGAGGTGCGCCGCCCACTTCTCCAGGAACTTGATCGTCGACGTGTGGTCGAAGACCTCCGAAGCGACGTAGCCACCGCGCGACCACGGCGACACGAGCAGCATCGGCACGCGCGGGCCGAAGCCGAGCGGGTACGAGCCGGTGTACTCGCCAGCGGTGCCGGCCTCGGGCCACGGCGGGAGCACGTGGTCGAACTTTCCGTCGTTCTCGTCGTAGTTGAGGATGAAGAGCGTGTGGTTCCAGATGTCCGGGTTGCCCTGCAGGATGTCGAGCACCTCTTTGACGTAGCGCTCGCCGTGCAGCGTGTCGGCGTCCGGGTGCTCGGACCAGCCGTAGGGCGCGACGATCCACGAGACGGCCGGCAGCGGGTGCTCGGCGCCCGGCTGGCAGGCGTCGCGCAAGTCCTTGAGGACGGCCCGCAGGTTGGCGTCGGAGTCGTCGTTCGGCGTGGTCTTGCCGGCGTAGTAGGTGGCGTTGCCGCGCCAGATCAGGCCGGTGCCGGGCTGCAGCTTCGGGTCCAGCGGGCTCAGGCCGTTGGGTTCGAAACCCTTGAAGTACTTGAGCTCGTTGTCGCCGTAGTCGCCGATCCACGAGCTGAGGTAGCCCTGGCGGCCGGTGCCGCTGTTGTCGGAGTAGAGGCGCCAGTCGATGCCGGCCTGCTGCAGCTGCTCGGGCACGGTGATCCACGGGCGGCTGTAGTTCGACTCGTCCGTGTTGCCGGTCTCGGTGTTGGACGTGCCGCTCCACAGGTACTTGCGGTTCGGGTCGGTCGGGCCGAACTCGGAGCAGAAGTTCTGGTCGGCGATCGTGTACTGGGCCGCCACCGAGTGGTAGAAGCTCATGTAGCCGTCGCTGTGGTAGTTCATGCAGCTCGCGCCGTTGTGCTGCACCCACTGGTCCCAGCTGCGGTGCGCGACGTCGCCCCAGGCGCCGTGGTCGTTGCCCCACATGCCGTCGTCGACCTTCGGCGTCACGGTGGCGCCGGTCTTGTCCTTCTGCTGGAAGACGGTGGTGCCGTCCTGGAACTTCAGCGCCTGCTTGTCATTGAAGCCGCGCACACCGGGGAACGTGCCGAAGTAGTGGTCGAGCGAACGGTTCTCTTGCATCAGGATCACGACGTGTCTCAGGTCGGACAGGTCGCCTTTGAACCCTCGCGGCAGGCCGTTGCTGCCCAGGGTGGCGGCGTCCGCGGTGCCCGCGTCGGCGATCCCGCCGAACATCAGCGCTCCGGCGGCGACGCCCGCGCCCTGCAGGAACCGGCGGCGGGTGGTGCCGGAGTCGGGCTCGGGGGTGGGGGTGGTGGGGTCGGCGGACAAGGCAAAACTCCTCACGCGGGGGTGGTGTCGACCGTCCATCCAATCCAGCCGACACCAACGCCGCGTGAACACCTGCGGAGCGGTCACTGGCAGGCGGCCGACGGTTGAGGGCAGACGGTCCCACGAGACCGCGCGAAGTGCCCCGAAACCGCACAAAACGCCCAGTTGTGGTCAGGCGTTGGCGGGCGTGCGGAGCGAGTGGAGAAAGGGCAACCGCCGGGGGTGAGAAGTGAAAGAAACGGCCGGCGAATTCATCGGGGAAATGAATTCGCCGGCCGCGGTTTCAGAAAATCAGTTGTACCAGTCGAGCAGCGTCGGCAGGAGGGAAACGCTCTTCACCCGCACCTGCGGTTCGCCCAGCACATTTCCCCACGGCACGGTCATGTGCCCGGAAACGCCGCAGCCGATGTCGAACCAGCCGCCCTTCGGGTGCGCCGAGTCGAATCCCCAGCCCTGCACGCAGGCGGTCTGGTTGTTCGTCACGGTGAAGCTGTAGCCCTGCTTGCGGCCCGGCGAGCCGAACACGCTGCAGCCCGAGTGCGACGCCTTGCTCCAGACCTGCGGCGCGCCGCCCGCCTGGTGGGTGCCCGAACACGCGTTGGCCGACTGCGGTGCCGCCTCGGCCGTGGCGCCGGTGAGCAGCACGCCCCCGGCGACCGCGGTCGCCGCGACGACCGCGCCCAGCCGGGAAAAACGGCGCGAAGAATCCTGAATACCCATTCGCGGTGAACCTTCCCAGTAGTGCCAGCCCCCAGAATTCGACTGGCCTGGCGCAAATGTACTCAGCGCGCCGCGGGCGTCGAGAGCTCCGGTGAAAACTTAAGATCGACTTAGGAGAGCGGCTGCCCGTACACGAAACTGCGCAACCGGCCTGTCGCGGTGAGTGGGACAAACAGTTTGGCGTGGGCCGCGCGTACCGGGTCCGGTCCGGATTCGTCCAAAACGGACAGAACGCGGATCGTGTAGCGCGAGTCGGGGGTGAAGTCCGGGGCCTTCGCGTGGGCGTAGGCGCCGCCGAGGAGGTCGACGATCAGCACGGTCGGCACGGGCGCGCCAGGGCCGGCGTGCTCCAGGATCGCGTCGATCGTGGTGTCGGGCAGCTGCGCGACGACGCGGTTGTCGCCGAGGTACGCGTGGGGGTGCGGCGGCTCGGCGGCGATGGAGCCGGAGTCGGTGAACGGCATGGTCTTGAGCGTGTCCACGAGCGGTCCCAGCGCGTGCAGAGGTGCGACGAGCCGCGGGCCGTCGTCGCCGAGGTGGGCGACGCGGACATGGGCGATGTGCCTGCCGCGCAACGGTTCCGGCACCATCGGCAGGTCCGGGTAGGGGATCAGGGCGAGTGACGTGGTGAGCGTGTCGGGGAGATCGGCGGTCCAGTCACGCCAGGTGCGCAGGACGTCCGGCACCTTCGGGGTGTCGAAGTAGAGGCCGCCGCCGTACAGGCTGGTCACCGGGACGAGGCCGAACTCCAACGCGGTGATCACGCCGGCGCCGAGGTCGGTGGTGCGTTCGATCCTGCCGTCGGCGGTCACGACTTCGGCGGAGCGCACGTGGTCGGCGGCGAGGCCGTAGCGGCGCCCGAGCAGGCTGAAGCCGCCGCCGAGCGTGTAGCCGACCACGCCGACGCCGGGAGCCGAACCGCTGAGCGGCGCGAGCCCGTGCTCGGCGGCGGCCTCGAGCACCTTGCCCCAGGTGGTGCCGGCCCCGACCCGGGCGACGGCGTCGGCCGGGTCGATCTCGACGTTGGTCATACGCCGCGTCGAGATCAGCACCCCGTCGGCCGGGGCGCGCAGGCCGTGGCCGGTCGCCTGGACGGCCACGGGCAGGTCGCGGGTCGCGGCGTTGCCCACGGCCTCGGCGACGTCGGCGGCCGTCGCGGCGGCGACGACCAGCTTCGGCGCCGACTCGATGCCGGTCTGGAAACCGGCGATTTCCTCGCGATAGCCGTCCTGGCCAGGGGTGCAGGTTTGCATGACTCCAGCGTGGCTCGGGGCCTTCGAGAAGTCCAAGAGATAGTGCTTCCCAGGACTAGAATCAATGCTTATGGAACTGCACCAGCTCGAGTACTTCGTGGCCGTCGCCGAAGAAGCCAACTTCACGCGCGCCGCGGCCCGGATGCACGTCGCGCAGCCGGGCGTCAGTGCGCAGATCCGGCGCCTGGAACGCGAGCTGGGGCAGCCGTTGTTCGACCGGTCGGCGCGCGCGGTGCGGCTCACCGACGTCGGCGCCGCCGCGTTGCCCCACGCCCGTGCCGCGCTCGCCGCGGTGGCCGCCGTGCGCGAGACGGTGGCCGAGCACGAGGGCCTCGTCCGCGGGCAGGTGGCGATGGGGATCGTGACGTCGGCGGGGCCGGTCGCGTTGCCGGACTTCCTCGCCGATTTCGCCGAGCGCTACCCGGGCGTCGAGATCACCCTGGGCGAGGCCAACTCCGACGTGATGGTCGAAGCGCTGCGCGAAGGCCGCCTCGACGTCGCCGTGATCGGCCTCGCCGACGGCGTGCCCGCGGGTCTCGCCGCGCAGGTGGTGCTCGACGAGGCCGTCGTCGCCGTTACCGCTGTCTCCGACGATCTGGCCGCCCGTTCGGAGGTCACGTTGGCCGACCTGGCCGGCCGCGGGCTGATCTGCCTGCCGAAGGGCACCGGCGTGCGCGGGGTCCTCGACCGCGGCTTCGCGACGGCGGGGGTCCACCCGCGCGTGACGATCGAGGCCAGCGACCCGAACGTGCTGGCACAGCTGGCGATCCGCGGCCTCGGCGTGGCGATCGTGCCGGAATCCCTTGCGCGGTACTACGCCACCGAGCTCCACACGCTGCAGCTGCGGCCGCGGCTGCGCGGTCAGCTCGCGTTGGCGTGGCGGGCCGACGGTCCGAGCGGTCCCGCCGCGCGCACATTGATCGAGTTCGCGCGATCGGTGCTCTAGTGCGCCGTGAGCTCGCCGGTGAGCCGGCCGTGCATGCGGGCGCTCGGGGAGTTGAGGCCGACGATCTCGACGGTTTTGCCGCGTGCGGCGTACTTCGTGGTGATGGCGTCGAGCGCGGCGACGGTGGACGCGTCCCAGATGTGGGCGTCGGTGAGGTCGAGGACGACGTGGGCGGGGTCGCCGGCGTAGTCGAAGCGGGAGACGAGGTCGTTGCTGGAGGCGAAGAACAGCTCGCCGGTGACCGCGTAGACGACCTGGTTGCCGTCCGGGTCCACGGCGGCGGTCACGTCGAGCAGCCGCGCGACGCGGCGCGCGAAGATGACCATCGCGGTGATCGTGCCGACGACCACGCCGATCGCGAGGTTGCTGGTGGCCACCACGACGGCGACGGTGATCACCATGACCGTGATCTCGCCGGCGGGCATCCGCTTGAGCGTGGCGGGGGCGATGCTGTGCCAGTCGAACGTGCCGAACGCGACGAGCACCATCACGGCCACGAGCGCGGCCATCGGGATCCGCGAGACGAGCGGGCCGAAGACGATGCACAGGATGATCAGGAACGTGCCGGCCAGGAACGTCGACAGGCGCGTGCGGGAGCCGGCGGTCCTGACGTTGATCATGGTCTGCCCGATCATCGCGCAGCCGCCCATTCCGCCGAAGATGCCGGTGACGACGTTGGCGATGCCCTGGCCGATGGCCTCGCGGGTCTTGCTCGACGGGGTGTCGGTGATGTCGTCGACGAGCTGGGCCGTCATCATCGATTCCATGAGCCCGACCAGCGCGAACGCGATCGCGTACGGCGCGAGCAGGGTGAGGGTGTTCATCGTGAACGGCACGTCGGGCACCCCGGGCACGGGCAGCGAGGACGGCAGCGCGCCCTTGTCGCCGACGGTCGGCACGGTGATGCCGGCGCCGATCGTGAGCGCGGTGAGGACGACGATCGAGATCAGCGGCGCCGGCACGACCTTGGTGAGCCGGGGCAGGAAGACCATCAGCAGCAGGCCGCCGGCGAAGAGCGGGTAGACCGGCCACGGCACGTCGATCAGCGACGGCAGCTGCGCCAGGAAGATCAGGATGGCCAGCGCGTTGACGAACCCGACCATCACGCTGCGCGGCACGAACCGCATCAGCTTGGCCACGCCGAGCGCGCCGAGCAGGATCTGGATCAGACCACCGAGGATCACCGTCGCGATGAGGTAGCCGAACCCGTACTCACGCGCCAGCGGCGCCACGACCAGCGCGATCGCCCCCGTCGCGGCCGAGATCATCGCCGGGCGCCCGCCCACGATCGAGATCACCACGGCCATCGTGAACGAGGCGCACAGCCCCACCCGCGGGTCGACGCCGGCGATGATCGAGAACGAGATCGCCTCGGGGATCAGCGCGAGCGCCACGACGAGCCCGCCGAGCACCTCCACCCGCGCCACCTTCGGCGACAACCACGCCGGCCGGGCCATTCGGAACACCTTCGGCACGCCACACGCCCTGACTCACTGGGACGCGCCGCCGACGCGCCTGGGGTTTCACCCCCGGCTTCTCCAGCCCGGCGGCCACCGCGGGGCGCCGCCCAGCCTGTCCCCGGGAGCGGGCCGCCCTCACTGGCGACTCGGAGCCTCACGTTAGATCAGCGTGAACCGCGTGGCCGCGCCCTCCCCGGTCGAGTGCGGCGGGGATCACCTCGGCTGATGGCTCGGGAGCGTGGACGCGGCTCGGGCGGCTCTTGACTCGACGTAAACAGTCGCGTTTCCTTGATCCCGACGGGAGGCGCCATGGGTGACGCGCTCAAGAAGGCCATGGTCGGAATGGGGCTGATGGCCGGCAGCGCCAACGTGATCATGCAGCTCGGGCGGGCCCCGGTGGGGTACGGGGTGATGGAGAGCAGTGTCGAGAGCGGGAACCTGTTCAGGCACCCGGTCAAACGCGCGCGCACCACGGGGACCTATTTGGCGGTCGCGACGTTCGGGACCGACGACGAGCGCAAGGCGTACCGCAGGGCGGTCAACGGGTCTCATCGGCACGTCAGATCCACAAAGGACAGCCCCGTCGGTTACAACGCCTTCGATCCGGAGCTGCAGCTCTGGGTTGCCGCGTGTCTCTACAAGGGACTCGAGGACGTCCACGTGGCGTTCTTCGGTGGCGCCGCGCCCGAGGAGCTGTACGCCGAGGCCGTGGTGCTCGGCACGACGTTGCAGGTGCGGCCGGAGATGTGGCCCGAGGACCGCGAGGCGTTCGCGAAGTACTGGGCCGAGGGGCTCCAACGCGTCACCTTCGACGACCGCACCCGCGCGTACCTCGGGGACCTCGTCGACCTGCGGTTCCTGCCGCGGCCGTTCGCGCTGGTGTTCGGGCGGTTCCACCGGTTCGTGACGACCGGGTTCCTGCCCGCGTGTTTCCGCGAGCACATGCGGCTGTCGTGGACCGAATACGATCAGCGCACATTCGAACGTCTCATGCGCGGCATCGGACACGTCGTGCGGCGCCTCCCGCGCAGCGTGCAGCGGTTCCCCTACAACGCGTACCTGCGCGACCTCCGCAAGCGCTACCGCGAGGGCCGTCCGCTCGTGTGAAGCGGTTGACCGGCGCCCGCGTGGTGGGCGAAGGTAGGCCGATGAGCAGCGACGACGTACGCGAGGGTGTCAAACTGACCAATCTCGACCAGCCGCTGTTCGCCGACGCCGGTGCGACCAAACGCGACCTGCTCGACTACCTCGACGGCGTCTCGGAGCGGCTGCTGCCGGTGCTGCACGACCGGCCGCTGTCGGTCGTGCGCGTGCTGCGCGGGCAGGACGCGTTCATGCAGAAGAACCTGCCGAAGTACACGCCCGAGTGGGTGCCGCGCGTGAAGCTGTGGGCCGAGAGTTCGAAGCGGGAAGTTTCCTACGCGTTGTGCAACGATCGCCCCACGCTTCTGTGGTTCGGCAACCAGCGCGCGATCGAATACCACCCCACGTTGACGCTTTTCGAACACACCCAAGGTCCGACCCACCTGATCATGGACCTGGACCCACCCGAGGGCGCGCCGTTCGGACTGGCCGTCGCGGGTGCGCGCCTGGTCCGTCAAGCTCTCGCCGACGCCGGGCTGGCCGGCGCGTTGAAAACCAGCGGTTCCAAGGGCGTCCACGTCTTCGTACCCCTGAAACCCGGCCAGGCCCACGAAGACGTCGCCGCCGCCACCCGCGCGATCGCCGCCCGCGCCGAACGCCTCGACCCGGAGCTCGCCACCACCGCGTTCATCCGCGAAGACCGCCACGGCAAGGTGTTCCTCGACTCCACCCGCGCCGGCGGCGCCACCGTGGTCGCCGCCTACAGCCCGCGCGTGCGGCCCGGCCTGACCGTGTCGTTCCCGATCCCGTGGGCCGCGGCCGACGACGTGACTCCGCGCGACTTCACCGTCCACACGGCACTCGACCTCCTCGGCGACACCGACCCGTGGGCGACGGAAATGCCCGCACCGCAGGCACTTCCGGACGACCTCGTCGCCGAAGGCCACACCATTCCGATCGCCCGCGTCGCCGCGATGCACGAGGGCAAACGGCGAGCCAAAGCCCGCCGCGAGGCCGACGGCTGAGGCAGCCAGGCAGCTAAGACAACTAAGGCAGAGCCAGCAAGTCCTCGTGCTCCACAACCACCGTGTCGAGCACCCGGCGATACCCCGACAAGTCCAACGACGGATTCTCCTCTGCCGCCGCGGAAACCCAGCCCGAGAACCACGTCTCGATCAACGCCGCATCCCCGGCTCCCAGCCGCCACGGCGTCGCCGCCCGCTTCACCGTGAACCCGCGCGCAGCGAACTCGGCAGCCGCGAACGCCACCGCCTCCGGCCCCAGCCGATCCTCCCGGCGCTGGTGGGCGTTGAACGCCGCCCCCACCGCCTCGTCGCGCGGGTCGGCCGGAGTGAGCGCGACCCGCCCGACCACCGACAACGTCAGCAAAGCCGGCACCCGCGCCCCTGCGCAAGCGTCGACCAACCGCCGGATCTCCTCGGCCGTGAACAGGTCCAGCAACGCCGACGCGGTCACCAGCGACGTTCCCGAAAGATCCGCCGCCGTCAGCCGTGTGACATCCCGAACCTCGCCTGTCGCATTCTGAACACCCACGACAGCCAGCCGCACCAGCCCCGGATCCTGGTCGTGCAGGATCCACCGCTGCGGCTGCGGCAACCGGCCCGTGAGCCAGCGGCTCATGGAACCGGTGCCACAGCCCAGATCTCGGACCACGACCGGCGCGGCCAACGCGAGCGAGTCCACAAGGGACGCAGCCCGCGCGACGGAATCGGCGCCTTCCCGCAGCCGCAACCACTCCGGCGCGTAGCCGGACGGATCCACGTCGGTCAAAGCGAACGCTCGTACCCGGCCGACGCGACGTGCGACTCGTGCAACGTCACCGAAATCCCCGACAGCCCGCGGGCACCTTCGCCGAGCTCCCCGGCGTGCACGGCGTCGGCCAGCCGGTCGGCGATCACCTTCGCCAGGTACTCCGTGGACGTGTTGATGCCCTCGAACGCCGGGTCGTCGTCGAGGTTGCGGTAGTTGAGGTCGGCCAGCACGGAGCCCAGCTTCTGCGTCGCGAGGCCGATGTCGACCACGATGTTGTCGGCGTCGAGGTCGGTGCGGCGGAACGTCGCGTCGACGACGAACGTGGCGCCGTGCAGCTTCTGCGCCGGACCGAAGACCTCACCGCGGAAGCTGTGGGCGACCATGATGTGGTCGCGGACGGTGACGCTGAACAAGGTTTTCTCCTTAGGAATCACAAGAACTTACGGGTAAACGATCCGGTGCGCGAGCCCCGGCAGGTCCCCGCCGGCCAGGCGGGAGATCAGGTTCGGCAGATCTTCGAACGCGGTCTCGCCGGTCACGAGCACGTCGAACGCCGGATCGGCCAGCAGCCGCAGCGCCGTGGCCATGCGGTCACCGTAGGTGCGCCGCGCGGACCGGGCGGGGGAGACCGTGCCCACCTGGCTGCTGCGGATCGTCAGCCGCCGCGAGTGGAAGTTCTCGCCCAGCGGCACGCTCACGCGCCGGTCGCCGTACCAGCTCAGGTCCACCACCGTCGCCTCGCGGCCCAGCAGCTCCAGCGACCGCGCGAGCCCCGCGTCGGTCGCGCTCGCGTGCACCACGAGGTCGAGATCGCCCTCTGCGTCCTCCGGCCGCACGTAGCGGATACCGAACGCCGCCGCGACCTTCTCCCGAGCCGGATCGGTGTCCACGAGCTGGACGTCCACTCCCGGGAAGCGGGAAAGCAGCCCGGCGACGCTGCTGCCGACCATCCCGGCCCCCACCACGGCGATCCGGTCGCCGACCAGCGGCGCGGCGTCCCACAGCGCGTTCACGGCCGTCTCCACGGTGCCCGCGAGGATCGCCCGCGCGGCCGGCACGTCGTCCGGCACCACCGTGACCGCCGAGGCCGGCACCACGAACTCGGTCTGGTGCGGGAAGAGGCTGAACACCGTCCGCCCCACCAGCTCACCCGGCCCGGCTTCGACGCGCCCGACGTTCAGGTAGCCGTACTTCACCGGGAACGGGAAGTCGCCCTCCTGGAACGGCGCGCGCATCACCTCGCGCTGGCTCTCGGGCACGCCGCCGCGCAGCACCAAACTTTCGGTGCCACGGCTCATGCCGGAAAACAGGGTCCTGACCAGCACTTCGTCCGGTCCCGGCTCCGGAATCTCCGCCGCCCGGATCTCACCGGTTCCGGCGGATTTGAACCAGAAGGCCTGTCCCGTACGTGTCATGGTCGTCCTCCTCTGCCGCGAGATCGAGGCGATATGGCTGTCACCACCACTACACGATCACGTTCCACCGTGGGTTCACTCGTTCGGCAGCAGGCCGCGGGTGCCGGAGCCCAGGTGGCGCTGCTGGGCGTGCTCGCCCTGACCGTCGGCCTCGGCGCCGCCGGCTGGGCCGCGGGCCTGGCGTACACCGTCGGCCTGTGGGCCCTGCTCGCGGGCGCCGCGCGCAAAGCCGGAGCCCGGTCACTGGGCCCCGCCGACCACGTCACGCTCACCCGCGCCATCCTCATCGGCGGCGTCACGGCGCTGGTCGCAGACCACCTGAACGGGGGAGTGCCGCTCGCGGTGCTCGTGCCGCTGGCGTCCGTCGCACTGGCGCTGGACGCCGTCGACGGGCAGGTCGCGCGCCGCACCGGCACGTCCTCGGCGCTCGGTGCGCGGTTCGACATGGAGTCCGACGCGTTCCTCATCCTGGTGCTCAGCGTGCTGGCCGCGGAGACGTTCGGCTACTGGGTCCTCGCCATCGGCCTGATGCGCTACGCGTTCGTCGCGGCGTCCTGGGCCCTGCCGTGGCTCAACGGCGCGCTGCCGCCCAGCCGGGCGCGCAAGGTGGTCGCCGCGCTGCAGGGTGTGCTGCTGGTGGCCGCGGGCTCGGGCCTGCTGCCGCACCTGGCGGGCCTGGCCGTCACGATGGCCGCCCTGGTCACGCTCGTGTGGTCCTTCGGCCGCGACGTCCTGTGGCTGCACAGCGCGCACCGCGCCCACCGCGCCGCCGCTCGCCCGGCACCCCGCGTCGCCCCCGCGACGTGCGTCGTCCGGTCCCGATCGACCCTGCGTCGCCGGCGTCACCTGGCGACGCGCAACCTGTAGCCGAAGAGACGGGGATCACGCGCCCGGGTTGCCCGGTTTTCCCTCGTGCCAGGGCCTTGCGGGTACCCACCTCAGGGGCAGGTCTGGGGTGTCCCCTCGTGTCAGCGTTGATCACGAACGATCTTCGACGGCACACGAGGGGTCTGGCGTGAAATTCGGCATCTGGACGGTCATCAACACCGGCGGCATCACCTACCCAGAGCTCGGCCGGGCGTTGGAGGAGCGGGACTTCGAGTCGCTGCTCGTCCCCGAGCACACGCACCTTCCGGTCACCGACGGCCCGCGACTCGACGGCAACGGCGCCGAGATGGACCCGCCGTGGTTCCGCATGCCCGACCCGTTCGTCTCGCTCGGCGCGGTGGCCGCGGTGACCGAGCGGCTCAAGCTCATCCTCGCGGTGACGCTGCTGGTGCAGCGCGAACCGATCGTCTTCGCGAAGGAAGCCGCGACGCTCGACGAGCTGTCCGGCGGCCGCCTGATCGTCGGCGTCGGCGCGGGCAACGTGCTCGACGAGCTGCAGAACCACGGCGTCGCCCCGGCCGAGCGCGGCAAGGTCCTCGACGAGCGCATCGACGCCGTGAAGGCGATGTGGACGCAGGAAAAGGCCGAGTACCACGGCGAATACGTCGATTTCGACCCGATTTACAGCTGGCCCAAGCCCGTGCAGCGGCCGCACCCGCCGATCTACATCGGCGGCTGGAGCAAGGCGGCCGCGCGCCGCACCGTCGAGCGCGGCGACGGCTGGCTCGCGCCGCCCCTGCCCGTCGACGCCATGCGCGCCTACACCGAAGACCTGCGCGAACGCGCGGGCCGTCCGGTGCCTGTCACCGTCACCTACACCCCGACCGACGCCGGGGTGATCCACGCCTACGAGGACCTCGGCGTCGAGCGCGTCGCCCTGATCCTGCCCACGCTCTCGCGCGACGAGTCGCTGGTGGAGCTGGACAAGCTGGCCGAGTTCGTCTCGAAGTACTGAAGGGACCGGCCATGACCACCGTGCAGCTGCGCAAGCGGATGACCGCCGACCCGGCCGTGGTGTGGGAGCGGATCGCGGACTTCCACAACGTCCACACCTGGTTCCCCGCCACCGAGTTCAGCGAATCGGCGCCGGGTCTCATCGACACGCGCCGCCTGACCACCGAAACCGGTGCCGTCACGTTCGAGGAGCTCATCGAGTCCTCCGCCGACACGCGCACCCTTCGCTGGCGCGTGCTCGGCGACAACGGGCCGATCCGCGACTACGTCGGCACGTTCGTCGTCCACGCCGCGCCGGAGGGTGGCGCCGTCCTGGAGTACACGGGCACCTTCACCGCGCCCGACGCCGTGCGCCCGTACGTCGAGGCGACTTTCCAAGCGGCGCTGGACAACCTCGCGTCACTGCTCGGCTGACGCGAGCTTCGCGGCCATGCGCTCGACGTCGCCGGTGCGGCCGTGGGCCTGGAACAGCTCGCGCGCCCGGGCCCACACGTCGCGGGCGGCGGCCAGGTCACCGAGAGCGGCGTGGGTGTCGCCGAGGTTGGCGAGGATCACGGGCTCGTCGTAGGCGTCTTCGGTGTCGTGGGCGAGTGCGAGGGCGGCGGTGTAGTGCGCCAGCGCCTCCTCGCGCTCGCCCATCGCCGAGGCGATGTACCCGAGGCTGTCGAGCGTCACGGTCTCCGCGCGGTGGTGGTTGTGCTTGCGGCACAGCACGAGCGCTTGTTCGCAGTGCTCGCGGGCTTCGGCCAGGAACCCGAGCTGTGCGCAGTACCAGCCGAGGGTGTTCAGCGCGTCGGCCTGGCGCAGGCCGTTGTCGGTGGCGCGGTAGTGCTCCAGCGCGACGGCGGTGTGGTGCAGGGCGCCGTCGAAGTCGCCGCTCTGGCCGAGCGCCCAGCCGAGGGCGCGGGCGGCGTCGGCGGCGAGATCCGCTTGCTGCGCAAGGGAAAGCGCTTCGCGCAGGTGCAGGAGGGCGTGGTCGTGGGACCCGGCGCGGGTGTAGGCCGTGCCGAGGTACATCGCCGCGATGGCCTGCGGTTCCGGGTCGTGGAGGGCGCGGGCGGCCGCGAGCCCGGCCTGCCACGCTGTCAGGTCTTCGACGAGCTGGCCGTGGATCACGTGGTAACCGCTGACGCTCCACGCGAGCCGCCACACGTCCTCGTGCGCGCCACGCCGCACCGCGGAATCCAGCGTCGCGCGGAGGCTGTGCTGTTCGTCGTGGAACCAGCGTGTTGCGGCCCGGCGGTCGGCCAGCGGGGGCGCGCTCGCCGCCGGGAGGTCGATCGACTGGCGTTCCGGCCGCAGCAACCGGTTCGCGACGCCGGCCGTGTGCAGCAGGTAGTCGGTGAAGCGCCGCAGTGCTTCGGCGCGTTGCGGCGGGGTGACGAGCTCGTCCGCGTACAGCCGCAGCAGGTCGTGCATCCGGTAGCGGCCGGGCAGGTGCTCCTGCAGCAGGTGCGCGTCGACGAGGCGGCGCAGCAACGCCCGGGGCCGCTCGAGACCGGCCAGCGCACCCGCGCCCGCGAGGCTCACGTCCGGTCCCGGCACGGCGCCGAGCAGCCGGAACACGCGCTGGGCTCCCGCGTCGAGGGCTTCGTAGGACCACGAGAACACCGCGCGGACGTTCGTGGCCAGGTCGCCGGCGTCCAGCGCGTCGAGCCGCGCCGACGCGTCCGCGAGCTCGCGCGCCAGCACCTCCAGGCGGAAGCGCGGGTTCGCGCCGGCCCGGCTCGCGACGACGCTGATCGCCAGCGGCAGGCCGCCGCACCAGCGCACGAGGTCGTTGACAGCCGCGGGCTCCGCGGCCACGCGCTGGTCGCCGAGGTGACGAGTGAGCAGCTCGCGCGCCTCGCGTTCGGCCAGCTCGCCCAGGTCGAGCAGCTGCGCGCCGCGTACGCCGAGGCCGCCGAGTCGGTGCCGGCTGGTGATCATCACGGTGCACGTCTCACTGCCTGGCAGCAGCGGTTCGACCTGCGCCGCGTCGCGCGCGTTGTCGAGCACCACGAGCAGGCGCCGGCCCGCGACAAGGCTGCGGTACAGCGCGAAACCGCCTTCGGGTTCGGCGGGCACGGCCGCGGGCGCGACGCCGAACGCGTCGAGGAAGTGGCGCACCACGGCTTCGGGCCGCAGCGGTGAACCGGCCGGGTCGAAGCCGCGCAGGTTCACGTACAGCTGGCCGTCGGGGAACCGCGCGACATTCCGGTGCGCCCACCGCAGTGCGAGCGACGTCTTGCCGATCCCGCCGGCGCCGCCGATCGCGGAGATCGCGACCGTGCCCGAGCCGCCGGCCATCGCGGCGTCGAGCTCGGCCAGCTCCGCGTCGCGCCCGACGAACCACCGCGGCGGCGCGGGCAGCTGACGCGGCACGGGCGTCTCGCGCGGCGGGCTGAGCTCCGGGTCGGTGGTGAGGATGCGCTGGTGCAGCTCGCGCAGCGCGGGTCCGGGGTCGGCGCCGAACTCGTCGGCGAGGCGGTGGCGGATCCGGTCGAACTCCTCGAGCGCGCCCGCCTGCCGCCCGGCGCGGTAGCGGGCGAGCATCAGCTGGCCGGCGATCCGCTCGTCGAGCGGGAAAGCCGCGGCGCGCTGGGCCGCGTCGGCGAGCACGGCGTTGTGCTCGCCGAGCTGCAGCGCGAGGTCCGTGCGATCGAGCTGCGCGGACAGGCGTTCGGCGGCGAGCTTGTCGCGCACCGCGTCGGCCCACGGGGTGTCGAGACCGGCGAAGGCGTCATCGCGCCACAGAGCGAGGGCCTCGTCGAACAGCTCCGGCCGCCGTTGCGCGCGCGCCTGCGCGACGAGCGCACGGAACCGCAGCACGTCGACGCTCCCGGGTGGTGTGGTGAGCACGTAGCCGCTCGGGCCGTGCTTGATCTCGACGCCCTCGGCCGCGGCGAGCGTGCGGCGCAACCGGGAGAGGTAGCTGGCGAGCAGCCGGTGCGCGCGGTACGGCGGCTCGTCCGCCCACACGCGCTCGACGAGCCGTTCCGTGGACACCGGCCGGTTGGCGTCGGCGAGCAGCGCGGCCAGCACCCAGCGCTGCCGCGCGTGCCCGAGGTCGACGGGCTCGCCGGCGACGTGCGCCTCCACGGGGCCGAGCAAGCCGAACCGGACCTTGGTCATGGCCCATGCTTACCGCAACCGGGCCGGGGCGTGCGACCGGGAATCCCGCGTGACCTGCGAGTTCCCGATTCCTCAAAAAACTTTCGAACTCACGTGAACCGAACTCGACCCCAGCCCCGTGTCACGGGCAAGAGCGGCTCCGGACGGTCCAGGAGCCCCGGTCGAACCCCCTGGAGTTCCCCCATGTTCCGCAAGCACGCCCTGTTTTTCGCTGCCTTCGTGACGGCGGGCGCGGCCCTGCTGTCGGCCTGCGGCGGCCAGACGGACGGCACCCCGAGCGCGGCCCCGGCCGGCGCCGCGGTGGACGCCGGCAACGCCGGTGGTCTCGACCTGCTGAGCGGCACCGCCCGCAGCAACAACGCCGCTCGTGACACCGGCGACCTCGCACCGGCCGGCGCGCCCGCGGACGTGCGCACCAAGTGGGTGTCGCTGCGAGCCGGCAAGGCGGGCAACCTGAACCCGGTCGTGATCAACGGCGCCGGGATGACGATCTACCGCTTCGACAACGACTCCCCGAAGCCGCCGAAGTCCACTTGCAACGCCGACTGCGAGAAGAAGTGGCCGCCGGTCAAGGTCACCAAGGGCACCAAGGTTTTCATCGCCGGCATCAAGAAGTCCGCGATCGGCGTCGTGAAGCGCGACGACGGCTCGCTGCAGCTGACGGTCGGCAACTGGCCCGCCTACACGTTCTCCGGCGACAAGAACCCGGGCGACACCAACGGTGAGGGCGTCGGCGGCACGTGGTTCGGCATGAGCCCGACCGGTGGCAAGGTGCTCGACGGTTCGGCCTCCGGCACCACGACCCCGCCCTCGGACAACCCCCCGACCCCGTCGGGCGACTCGAAGGCCGCCACCAGCACGATCCTGTTCGACGACGCGTTCTTCAGCGACAACGGCGCTTCGCAGGGCCTGTCCTTCGGTTCCGGTGACAACGCCTGCCAGAACCTGGCCCGCCCCGGCGTCACCTCCTCGCTGACCACCGACGGCACGCTCAAGCTGTGGACCGGCCCGAACTGCACCGGCAAGTCGACGGTCGTCGACAGCGACGTGAAGGACCTCTCCACGATCGGCTTCGACGACGCCATCCAGTCTGTCCACTTCGGCGCCTGATCTACTTCGAGCCGGTGCGGCCCCTCGGTCGCACCGGCTCTTTTTCCTTGGAGGAGCTATGACTTCGCGGTTCACGTGGGTGGCGACGCTGGTCGCGGGCGCCGTGCTGCTGGCCGGGTGCACCACGGCCGTCCAGGGCAGCGCGGGCGTCGACCGGCCGGACCCGGCCAAGGTCGCCGGCCTCGCCATCACCGACGGTCCGAGCGGCCCGAAGGCCGGCGTCGCGGACACCGACCTGCCTGTCGCCAACACCGACGGCGGCGCGATCGACAAGCTCGCCGCCAACGCCGTCGCCGACGTGCAGCAGTACTGGACCGAGCAGCTGCCGGAGAGCTTCGGCAAGGACTACAAACCCGTCGGCCAGCTGATTTCCTACGACTCGCGCGGCCAAGGCCTCAACCTCTGCGGCTCCAGCACCGCCGGCCTCGTGAACGCTTTCTACTGCCCCTCCGGCGACCTGGTCGCCTGGGATCGCGGCGAGCTCCTGCCCATGCTGAACGACTCGTTCGGCCCGATGTCCGTGGTCGCCGTCCTGGCGCACGAACTGGGCCACGCCGTTCAGACGCGCCTGGGCTTGAGCCCCAACACCCCGTCGATCGTGAAGGAACAGCAGGCCGACTGCTACGCGGGAACGTTCTTCCGCTGGGTCGCGGAAGGCAATTCGCCGCACTTCCAGGTGTCGACCGGCACAGGCCTCAACCAGATCATGGCGACGCTCTTCTTCATCCGCGATTCCGCCGGCTCCAGCTTCGACACCGCCGGCGCGCACGGCAGCGCGTTCGACCGCGTGTCCGCCTTCCAGTTCGGCTTCACCGACGGCCCGAAGCGCTGCGCCGCCATCGACAACGCCGAGGTCGTCAGCCGCACCAGCCAGCTGCCGTTCTCGTCCAAGGACCTCGACACAGGCGACGGCAAGGGCAACCTGGACGTCGTGGACCCGGCCAACCTGCAGGACCTGGAGTCGAGCCTGCGCGCCGCTTTCCCCAAGGGCGCCCCCAAGCTCACCTCCGACCCCGAGTCCTGCTCGGACGCTCGCGTGACCAGCCCCTCCGCGTACTGCCCGTCGACCGACACCGTGTCGGTCGACCTGGACTCCCTTCGCCGCGTCGGCACCCCACCGTCGCGCGGCACCTCCGGCGGCTTCGGCGACTTCGCCGCGTTCGCCGAGGTGGCGTCCCGATACGCGTTGGCGGTCGAAAAGGCCTACGGCCTGCGCTTGGACACTGCTTCCACGGGCCAGCTCACGGCCTGCCTGACGGGCATGTGGGCGGGGACGTTGACGCCGGACAAGAAGGCGACGCTGGAGCTTTCGCCGGGTGACCTGGACGAGGCCATCGCGGAGCTGTTGTCGCCGAAGAGCGTCATCGCTTCCGACCCTTCCGGTACGACGGTGCCCTCCGGTTTCGCCCGGGTGGAGGCCTTCCGCGACGGATTCACTTCGCCGACTGTTGCCACGTGCACCAGTAAGTACGGCGGCTGAGTTCTTCTTCTGCGGCCCTCCCTCGCCGGGTTTTCGGTGGGGGAGGGCCGTTTTCGTTCGTGCACGGATCTCGCCAAACCCACGGATCGCGCCGAAGTTTCGTTACCACGCAATGATTTCCCTCCGCTCCATGGTTCGACCATTCGGCAGCCCTTTCGGCGGCTGCCCACGATGGACCAAGGAGTGCCATGGGCAAGACCGTCCTCGTCACCGGCGCGGGCTCCGGCTTCGGCGCGCTGATCGTGCGCGCGCTGGCCGACGCCGGCCACACCGTCTACGCGGGCATCCGCGACCTCACCGGCCGCAACGCCCCCGCGGCCGCCGCGCTGGCGACCTACGCGTCCTCCCGATCGGTGGCCTTGTTCGCGGTGGAACTCGACGTCCGCTCACAGGATTCAGTGGACAGCGCCGTCGCCTCGATCCCCGAGCCGCTGGACGTCGTCGTCCACAACGCCGCCTACCTCGCCATGGGCCCGGCCGAAGCCTTCACCCCGGACGACATCGCGGAGGTCATGGACACCAACGTCTCCGGCCCCCAACGCGTCAACCGTGCCGTGCTGCCGCAGTTCCGCGAGCGCCGCCACGGCCTCCTGGTGTGGATCGGCTCCTCCAGCACCAAGGGCGGCCCCCGCCGTACCTCGCGCCGTACTTCGCGGCCAAAGCGGCCATGGACGCGTTCGCCGTCTCCTACGCCGCCGAGCTCGCCCGCTTCGACATCGAGACCACGATCGTCGTCCCCGGCGTCTTCGCCCAAGGCACTTCGCTGTTCGCCAACGGCCACCCCGCCACCGACACCGCCCGCGCAGCCACCTACGAAAACCTCTACCCGGGCCTCCTCGACCACGTCGCCGCGCGGCTCTCCGACCTGGCCCCGCCGGACATCGATGCCGGCGCCGTCGCCACCGCCGTCACCGACGTCCTCGCACTGCCCCACGGCACCCGCCCCTTCCGCCTCCACATCGACCCGGTCGACGACGGCTCCGAAGCGGTCAGCGCCGGCGCCGACCAGGCCCGCACGCAGTTCCTCACCCGCCTCGGCCTTTCCGACCTCCTCCACCCGCACTCGCTGTAAGGAGAATCGTGGACTTCTCACTAGAACTCATCGTCCTGCCCGTGTCCGATGTGGACCGCGCCAAGGCCTTCTACGTCTCCCTGGGCTTCCGCCTGGACGTCGACTACCAGGCGGACGACTACCGCGTCGTCCACCTCACCCCGCCCGGCTCCGCGACGTCGATCCTCTTCGGCACCGGCGTCACCACTGCCCCTCCCGGCTCAGTCCGCGGCCTCCACCTCATCGTCAAGGACCTCCCGGCGGCCGTCACCGAACTCGCCGCCGCGGGCATCCCCGCCTCCACCCCCTTCCACGACAAGGGCGGCGTCTTCCACCACACGAACCCGACCCATCTCGCCGACGGCCCCCATCCCACCCGCGCGTCCTACGGAACCTTCGCCACCTTCCACGACCCGGACGGCAACGAATGGTTCCTGCAGGAGATCACGGAACGGCTCCCTGGCCGCTGACCGTGGTGGGGCGCCGATGGTCCGCGTGGTCGGCCCTTTACGCTGCGGCCCGCACCGACAACACGATCGGCAACGGCACCCCACCCTCACTGAACCGCTCCAGCCCGAACCCCGCGTCCACGAACGCGTTGAGCAACTCCGGCAACGGCCAGTGCGTCGCCCCGACCTTGTCCCGGATCCCTTGGTCCGTCCACGAATCCTTTGTCCAGTGCCGCTCCCGGTAGCCCGGCCGGATCACCGCCGCGGCCGGGTCGCTGCGATCCGCGAAGCTGCCGCAGAAACACGGATGCACCCCGACGTGCACGAACACCCCACCCGGCCGCAGCACGCGCTCCACCTCGCGCAGCACGGCCGGATACGCCGGCATGTCGGTGTGCACCATGACGGCGACGACCGCGTCCACGCCGCCGTCCCGCACCGGCAACCGCTGCGCATCCGCGCGGGCGACCGGCATCCGCTCGCGCCCGTACCGCAGCATCCCGGCCGACAAGTCGACCCCGATGGGCGTCCACCCCAGCTCCCGCACCACGCCCGCGTGGACGCCCGTGCCACACCCGACCTCGAGGCACACCCCGGTGCCCGCCCCGAGCAGCTCCCGACGCGCGGCGGAGATCCCGAGCGGATCCGACTGCTGCTCGCGCAGGAACTGCCCCTCGTACCAGTCCGCGATTTCGTCGTAGGCCGCCTTCACAAGCACCAGTGGACCGCTCGCGCCGCCGCGCCCGCCACCGTTTCCGCTCGAAGCGGATTACGATCTTGACGGAGCGTGAGCAACCAGGCTGAGGAGGTCGCCGTGCACATCCGAATCGCGGCCGTCGCCTTGGCCGCAGCCCTCCTCGCGACCGGCTGTTCCGGGAGCACGAACACCCCGCCCCCGCTCGAGGTCTGCACCACCGGCGACTACCAGCCCCTCGTCCCGCCCGGCTACCCGGAGATGCTCGCGGACCTCAAACGCCTGTACGACACGTCGTCGAGTCCCGTCGTCTTCCGGAGCCGCAAGGAGATCGCCGACTTCTTTGGCGACTTCACGTTGCTGGAGCCCGGCGTTATGTGGACCCCGCTCTGGCACCCGGAGGACGCCAGCGACGGTGACCGGACCGCGCACCTGCCTTCGCCCAATGAGTCGCTGCTGCTCGCCGGCGTCGCTCGGAAATGACGGCGTTCAGGCGTCCTTCTCACCGAAGGTGAAGCGAGACTGAAGGATCGGCCCCGGAATCGACGGGTCCGGGCCTCGCCCGTACCGCCTCGTGAAGGTGTCCACCGGCGAGGTCGTGAGGGTCCACCCGGCGGCGCGCAGAGCAGCGGGCGTGTCAGGACGAGGGTCAGGATCGAAGAGGCTGCCCAGGTGCGACCCGGTTTCCGCAGTGCTGGTGTCGAAGAGCGTGTGGTCGCGAAGGGAGTCCTGGCCGGGGAGGGTTTCCAGGCCGACGCGGCTGCCGGGGGCCGACAGGGTGTTGAGGGTGTCGACGAGGGAGGTCTCGACCGGCGCGGGGAGGTAGAGGAGGAGGCCTTCGGCGATCCACGTGGTGGGCACGGAGGGGTTGAAGCCCGCGGACAGTAGGACAGAGGGCCAGTCGTCGGCCAAGTCGGCCGGGAGGAGGTGGTGGGGTACAGGCGAAAGAGCGCCCAGGGAGCCCAGGACCTTCGATTTGAAGGTGAGGACGTCGTGCCGGTCGATCTCGTAGCAGGTCACCGAAGGGGGCAGGTCCAGGCGCAGCGCGCGGGTGTCCAGGCCGGCGCCGAGGATGACGATTTGCGGGGTGTGCGGGGCGGAGTCCGCCAGGAAGTCGTCGAAGGTGCGGGCGCGGACGGCGAAGAAGCGGCCCAGGTGGCCCCAGAAGGGGTCCGCGTCGCCGAGGGAGACGTCCTCGATGCGGGTGGGCAGGGCGACGGGGGAGTTGGCCGAGCGGACGAAATGCTCGGCGTACTCGTCGCGCAGCAGGCTGTGCGGGTGGTGGGTTTCGATGGCGCGCGCGGCCGCGACCATGAGGGCGGTGGAGCTGACGCCCGCCGCGAGATCTGAGTCCGACACCTGCTGAACACCTTTCGGCCGGGAGGTCGGCGCTCACGGTACCGGCAAGCCCACCCGAAACGGATGCCTCCATCGGGGTGATCAAAACCTGCGTCCTGCCTGGCGGGACAGGGAAAATCAGCGGCCGTCGATGAGGGCGGCGGCGTCCGGGACCTGCTTGCCGGCGAAGGCGGGGCGGGCGCCGTACGGGTCGGCGTCTGTCCACAGTGTCGTGGGGGCTTCCTTGCGCACCACGGGGATCACCTCGGCGGCGAAGCGCTCCAGCATCTCGAGCTGCTGTTCGTGCGGGAGCATCGTGGGCAGGCTGAACGACTGGAGGTCGTGGCCGAAGGCGGCGTGGAAGTACAGGATCTTGTCGATGATCTGCTGCGGGCTGCCGACGAGCACGGGACCTTCGGCGATGGCGTGGTCGATGTCGCGGAAGTCCATTTCGTTGCCGGGCGTGTGGTTGCCCGGCTTGTTGAAGAACTCGACCATCTTCTCGTACACCGGGCCGAAGTGCTCGCGCGCGTCCTGTGTGGAATCGGCCAGGTACAGGAAGCCCGCGCCGGCGCCGACGAAGGCGTAGCGGGGGTCGTGGCCGTGGCGGTCGTACTCGGCGCGGTAGTGGTCGATGAGGATCTTGTAGTTGTCGCGCGGCTGGATGGCGTTGGCGCTGAACAGCGGGTCGCCCCACTTCGCGGCGAGTTCGGCGGACGTCAGGGTGGTCGCGGAGCCGTGCCACACGCGGGGAGCGCCGGCGAATGGGCGGGGCAGGGTGGTGACCCCGTCAAGCGCGCCGCGAAACTTTCCTTCCCACGTCACGTTTTCCTCGCGCCACAGCCGGCGCAGCAGCTCGTACTTCTCCGCCAGCTGGTCCCACTGCTGCCCGGGCTCGACGCCGAACATCGGCAGCTGCCGGGCCTCGTTGCCCTTGCCGATCACGATCTCGACGCGGCCGCGGGAGAGCTGGTCGATCGTGGCGAAGTCCTCGGCGATGCGCACCGGGTCCGAAATGGACAGCACGGTGACGCCGGTCTGGATCCGGACCTGGCTCGTGGTCGCGGCGATCGCGCCGAGCAGCACGGTCACGCCGGCCGACAGGAACGGGCCCGCGTGCCGCTCGCCGAGCGCCACCGCGTCGAAGCCGATCTGCTCGGCCCGCTGCGCGGTGTTCAACGCCTGCGCGTACCGGTCCGACGTGCTGACGATTCGCCCGGTGACCGGGTTCTGCAGGTGCGGCAGGATGTCGAGGAGCTGGAATCGCACGGACGTCTCCAAGCGTGGGCAGTTGAACGTTCAGTCAAAACGCTACGCCGTCCGACTTGAACCTTCAAGCAATCTCAAAACCGTGCCGGACGCGGTCCAGTAGCCCGTCGAGGGTGTCCAGGTCGGTCTCGGAGAACGCGGCGAACGCGGCGCGCAAGTTGCGCGCGTGGGCCGTCGCGGCCTGGTCAAGCACCTTGCGCCCCGCGTCGGTGATACCGGCGTAGGCGACGCGGCGGTCGGTCGGGCACGGGCGGCGCTCGACGTAGCCGGCCGCCTCGATGCGGTCGATCAGCCGCGTGATGCCGCCTGTGGTGAGTGCCACTTCGCCGGCGAGTGCGCTCATCGTCAGCTGCCCGCCGTCGGAGCGGGCGAGCCGGATCAGCACCTCGAACCACGTGTGCTGCAGCCCGGTCTCGGCCTGCATGGCGGGCCCGAGCCGGCGTTCCAACTGGCTACTGGCCTCGACCAGCCTGCCGAACGTCGTGATCAGGCGGTCGTCGATCGGGTCCATGCCGCAAGTGTACGCGGAGAAGGTTGACGCGTCAGCTATTGCATCGGAAGGCATCTTGTGGTTACCGTGTCAGTATCTGAACAGTCAGATATTGAAGGAGCAGGTAATCATGCGGATCGCCATCATCGGAGCCGGCAACGTCGGCTCGGCTCTCAGCAAGGCCGCCGTCGACGCCGGGCACGCGGTGACCCTGACCGCGACCAGTCCGGAGAAGGCCGCCAAGGTCGCCGCCGAGACGGGGGCGCGGGGCGCGGCGAGCAACCTCGACGCGGTGGCCGACGCCGACGTCGTGGTGCTGGCCGTGCCGGGCAACGCCGTCGGCGCCGTCGCCCAGGAGATCGCGCCTGCCGTGCGCGGCAAGGTCGTGGTCGACGCCACCAACCCGCTCAACGCGACGTTCACCGACCTCGACATCGAAGAGACCGCCGCCGTGCAGACGCTGCAGCGCCTGGTCGCCGACGCCGCCGTGGTCAAGGCCTTCAACACCATCTTCGCCGGCCGCCTCGGCACGCCCACCGAGAGCGGTCACCGGCTCGACGCCTTCTACGCCGGCGACGACACCGACGCCAAGAAGGTCGTCGCGGAGCTGCTCACCTCGCTGGGTTTCCGCCCGATCGACGCCGGCGGCCTGCGCATGGCCCGCGCGCTGGAGGAGATGGCGTTCCTCAACATCGCCCTCAACGCCGGCAACAACTGGCCCTGGCAGTCCGGCTGGGCGCTGCTCGGCCCGACCGTCTGAAAAGGACACTCCGATGAACGAGCCGGTTGTCGAAATCCCGGTCGTCGAAACCCCGGTCGTCGAAACCCGAGGTGCCGAAGGGCCGTTGGTCGTGCTGCTGCACGGCCGCGGCTCGCGCGAGACCGAGATCATCGGGCTCGCCGACGCGTTGCCCAAGGGTTTCCGTTACGCAGCAGTGCGAGCACCGATCGCGGAAGGCGGTGGCTTCGCGTGGTTCGCCAACCGCGGCATCGGCCGCCCGACGCCGGAGTCACTACGGATCACGATGGACTGGTTCCGCGCCTGGCTCGACCGGCAACGCGGGCCCGTGCTGCTGATCGGGTTCAGCGGCGGGGCCGCGTTCGCCGGCGGCCTGGTCCTGGACGATCCGGACCGCTTCGCCGGCGCCGCCATCCTTTACGGCACTTTGCCGTTCGACGCGGGTGTGCCCACTGACCCGGCGCGGCTGGCGGGCTTGCCCGTGTTCCTCGCGCACGGTGAGCACGACCAGGTCATCCCGCGCGACCTGCAGGACCGGACCTGGCGTTACCTCACGGCCGAGTCCGGAGCGCCCACCATCGCGCGGCGCGACCCGGTGGGCCACGGCATCGCGCCCGACGCACTGGCCTCCCTCGGCGGCTGGCTCGCCGAGCGCGCGGACTTCCTCGAGCGGCGCCGTGTGCCCGGGCCTCAGCCGACGCGGTGGGACGGACTCGAGGACCTTCCACTGCGAACGGGAAAGCGGCCGGACGTCAGCGTCACCATCCCCCAGCAGCAGCTCACCGGCAACGCCCCGGCCGAGCTGCAGGAAAAGCTGTTCGCCCGCGTCAACGCGCTACCCGGGGTGAACAGCGAGCAGTCGGCCATCTCCGTGCCGGGCGCCCGCGGGTTCATGCTCGCCGACGGCCAGGCGGGGCCGGCCGACGCGTTCCTCGTGCCGCGGGCCGGCGAGTTCGCCCACCTGCACCCGCGCGCCGACGGTTCCCTGCACGTCGCCCTGCCGGTTTCCCTTGCCGCGGAAGCGATCGAACGTGGCTGGGCCGTCGCCCACCCGCTCGCCGGGATCCGGCTCACGCCGGGCATGGTCCTCGTCTACGGGCCCCGCGACGAGACCGAACTCGACGTCGTCACCGCCATCGTCTCCACCAGCCACGCCTGGGCGACCGGGCGCGAACTCCCCTCTGCCAGCTGAAAGCGAGCAATCATGGATCGCCGTACCGCGCTCAAAGGCGGAGCCGCCGCCGCGTTCGGTGCCTTCGCCCTCACCGCCGTCGCGAGCGGCAACGTGGCCGAGGCCGCCGGGCAGCCGCTGCTGCCGGACCCGGCCGCCCACCCCGTGCCGAATCCGCCTTATCCGCGCAACCTGACGCACGACGAGCGCAAGCACCTGGAGACGTTCGACGAGCTCGACTTCGACGTCTTCTCCCACGCCGGCTGGAAGCGCCTCGACGAAAGCCACGCCCGCAACATCCGCGTGCACTGGCCTGACGGGCACTACACCGACGGCATCGACCAGCACATCGCCGACCTCGCCGCGATGTTCGTCTGGGCGCCCGACACGCGCATCCAATCACATCCCTTGCGCGTGGCCAAAAACGAGCTCACCGCTGTCACCGGCGTGATGCAGGGCACCTTCACCCGCCCGATGCCCGACGGCAAGGGCGGCTTCATCCAGCCGACCGGCCGGAAGTACGCGATCAACATGGCCACCGTCGGGATCTGGAACCGTCGCGGCACGATGGACGAGGAATTCCTGTTCTGGGACAACCAGACCTTCAACCAGCAGCTCGGCCTGGCCTGATCGGAGGAGCTCGTGAAGCTCGACCTCAACGGCCGGACCGAGCTGGTCACCGGGTCGACGTCCGGGATCGGCGCGACCCTCGTGGAACAGCTGCCCGACGGTGTCGTGGTCACCGCCATCATCCCGTGACCGCGTGGAGCCCGCCGGTCAGCGACCGGCGGGCTCCACGACAGCGATCAGGTCCACTTCGACGGCAATGCCCTTGGGCAGCGCCTTCGCGCCGACGACCGAGCGGGGATGGCGCCCGGCGTCGCCGAAGACCTCGACCAGCAGGTCGGACGCACCGTTGAGGACCTGTGCCACGCCGGTGAAATCGTCGGTGCACGAGACGTTGCCGACGACCCTCGCGATGCCGCGCACCCGGTCGAGGCTGCCCAGCGTCTGACGCAGCTGAGCCAGCAAGTGCAGCATGCACTCACGCGCAGCCGCGTAGCCGTCTTCGGCCGTGAGAGTTTCGCCGACCCGACCGAGCCAGCCTTCGGAGCCTTGCCCGGCCAGGTAGACGAGGGAGCCTTCCTGGTACGCGCCGACGTAGTTGCCGGCGACCGGCCGCAGCGCGGGCAGGCTCAGACCGGTGGCTCGCAACCGTTCTTCCGGCGTCGCACCAGGCACGCGCGGGCTCCTCTCGGGGGACATCCGGAACACGCTGGACATCCTCGGCACGCTAGAGGCCGCAACGGCGGAACACAGCCGAAGCGTCCGGCCTGACCGGACTCCTTTTGCCGCACCGCAAGCGCAATTCTCGCGTGCGGTACAGCCGGACAGAGGATCGCCGATCTGGCCCGGGCGGGGGTATTTTCCGCATCGGGCTCGAACGGAGGCACGCCATGGTCGTCGCGTCGAAAGGGAACGCGTCCGTCGCGAAGGCGATGGTCGTGCTCAACGCGTTCAGCCCCGTTCAGCCGACACTCAGCGTGCGGCAGCTCGCCGAACGCACGCAGCTTCCGCGCAGCACCACGCACTCGTTGTGCTTGGCCCTGTGCCAGGCCGGGATGCTCGAACAGGTGCCGCGGCGCGGGTACCGGCTCGGGTCCGCGCTGGTCGGGCTCGGCGGCCAGGTGATCGACCGCACCGGCCTGGCCACCGCGTCGGAAGGCCTGTTGCGGCGGCTGCCGTTGCGCACCTGTCAGGAAACGCACCTCGCGCAGTTCGTCGACGGCTGGGTCGTGTACCTCGACCGCATCACCGGCCGGGAGCCGCGGCCGATGCGCAACCGCGTCGGCCTTCGCGCGCCCGCGCACCGCACCGGCTGTGGCAAGGCCGCGCTCAGCGCGCTGGAGCCGGAGGTGGTGGAGCGGCTCGTTTCGCTGACCTGTGAAGCGGAACGGTTGCCCGCACCCGATTTCACCGAGCTGACCGCCGTGCTGACGACGGCGAGGCGCGACGGGTTCGTCGTCAGTCACTCGTTCCAGCGCGGCACCACGTCGGTGGCCGCCGCGATCACCGACCTCACAGGCAATCCGGTGGGCGCCGTCTCCATCGCCGGGTTGAGCGAGACGTTCACGCGCAAGGCAGTCGCGGAGGCCGCCCGCAACGTCACCGAGGCCGGCCTCGCCATCAGCCACCGCATCGCCGACCGGCTCGGCACCTTCCGGGCAACGGCGACGCTCACGTAACCCGTTCCAGGACGTTCTCGTGGAAACCGATCTCGTCGATCTCCGTTTCGAGGACGGAACCCGCGCTCAGCAAAAGCGGAACCTCCTCGTGCCCCGCCGCGACGACGTCACCCGGCTCGAGCCGCACATGTTGCGAGACTCGGTGGACCAACGCGACGAAGTCCAGATCCGCGGTGTCGGTCTTCTGCACCGGCCGGCCGTCGACGAAGCTGTGCAGGGCGAGCCGGGGTCGCAGACCTCCCGGCAGCTCGTCGGGAGTCACCAGCGCCGGGCCGAGTGACAGCCACGGCACGGTGACCTCGTTCAGGATCGAGAACCCCGCGATGGTGCCGAGCCGCCCGATGACCACCGCCGGCTCGGCCTTCCACGTGGCGGCCACGGATTCTTGGGGCAGCACGATCGCGTCCCGCGGCCCGGCGAACGACTTCGGCCGGGTCACGTGGACGGACCGCCGGCCCAAGTCGACCCGGACCACCTTCCCCGGGCGCGCCGACAATGGCGCCCGGTCGCAGAACATCGCCTCGTGCGCCCGGCCCGCCGCGGCGACCGGCCATTGTGGATCAAGAAGCAGCGCGCCGACGTCCGGGTACGGCAGCTCGACGAGCGTGCCGTCGCCTTCGGCCCGCGCCGCGCGCGTGCCGCCACTCGTGCGGATCGTGGTCAGTTTCATGCCGAGCCTCCTGGAAGGTTCGAGCGGGTGACGTCCGGGTCAGTGGGACACCGGGGTGGCCAGGCGACATTCGGACGGTGAAGGTATGGATTCGTCGTTCCCGTGTATCAGTCGGTGTTCGGACTCGCGGAACCTTGACAGTATATATCCAGATTCGTAGGGTTCGACGTCACCGGCCGCTGACCGACGGTGGTCGACACGGTGTCGTGTGGGAGGAGAATCCGGATGTCAAGGATCCTGATCGTAGGCGGTGGCTTCGCCGGGGTGTGGAGCGCGGCGAGCGCCGTGAAGCTCCGCCAGGAACGCGGACTGTCCGAAAAGGACCTTCAGGTGACCGTGGTGAACGCCGGCGACGACATGGTGATCCGGCCGCGGCTCTACGAGGCGGATCCCGACCGCATGCGCGTGCCGCTCGACCGGGTGCTCGGCCCGATCGGCGTGCGCCGCGTCGCCGGCACTGTCGTCGGCATCGACACCGACGCGCGCACGGTCTCCGCGGTCCGTCGCGACGGGACCACCGCCACGCTGGGCTACGACCGCCTCGTGCTCGCTTCGGGCAGCCAGGTCGTGCGGCCCGCGCTGCCCGGCGCCGAACATCTCTTCGACATCGACACCCTCGCCGGCGCGGCCACGCTCGACTCGCACCTGCGCCGGCTGCCGGACCGCGAAGCCGGGCCAGGCAGGTTCACCGCCGTGGTCGTCGGCGCCGGGTTCACGGGGTTGGAGATCGCGACCGAGCTCGTCGGACGGCTGAAGGAGCTGGCCGACGACGTCCGCGTGGTGCTCGTGGAGCGGCTCGACGCCGTCGGGCCGGAGCTGGGCGAGGGCCCGCGGCCGGCGATCGAGAAGGCCCTGGCCGACCTCGGCGTCGAGGTCCGGCTCGGCGTCAGCCTGGAGGAGCTCGCCCACGACAAGGTGCGCCTGTCCGACGGCACGGTGATCCCGACGTCGACGGTCGTGTGGACGGCCGGCATGACGGCCAGCCCGCTCACGTCGTTCATCGCGGCGGAGAAGGACCACCTCGGCCGACTGGACGTGGACGAGTACCTGCGCGTTCGCGGTGTCCCCGACGTGTACGCGGCCGGCGACACGGCCGCCGCGTTGTCGCCGGCCGAGGGCCGCGTGGTGATGCAGAGCTGCCAGCACGCCCTTCCTCAGGGCAAGTTCGCGGGGCACAACGTCGCCGCGGACCTGCTGGACGAGGCCCTGGTCCGGTTCGAGCCGGCGCCGTATGTCACCTGCCTCTCGCTCGGGCCGGCGGGCGCGGTCGTCACGTCGGGCTGGGACCGCGAGGCGCAGATGACCGAGCACATCGCCAAGGACCTCAAACACACGATCAACGAGCAGTGGATCTACCCTCCGGTCGACGACCCGGCAGAGTTGCTGAACCAGGCCGGTCCGTACGCCGCCTGGCCGGAGTACGAGCCGGCTGGAACAGTGGAGTCGCTCGCGGTGTGAGCCGAGGTCGGTCGGAGGTGAGGTCCGGATGGAGCTGCGGCACCTGCGGTACTTCGTCGCCGTCGCCGAGGAGTGCCACTTCGGCCGCGCCGCCGACCGGCTGCACATCGCCCAGCCCGCGCTGTCGCACCAGATCAAGCAGCTCGAGGCCGAGCTCGGCGTCGAACTGCTGACGCGCACCACGCGGAAGGTGCAGCTCACGCCCGCCGGACAGCGGTACCTCGACCGGGCCCGCGCGGTGCTGGCCTCGGTGGACGCGGCGAGCGTCGAGGCCGGTCGCGTCGCCCGGGGTGACGTCGGCCGGGTGGCCATCGGCTTCACCGGCTCGGCCACCTACGAGCTGCTGCCCTCGCTCGCGCGGGTGCTGCGCCGCGACTTCCCGGGCATCGAGCTGGACCTCAAGGGCGAGATGCTCACCCCCGACCAGGTGACGGCGCTGGTGGAGGAGACCCTCGACATCGGTTTCCTCCGCCCGCCCGTCCGCGAGCCGGGGCTGGTGGTGCAGGTGCTGCGCCGCGAGCCGCTGATCGCGGTGCTGCCCGCCAGTCACCCGCTCACCGACCGTGACACTGTGCGGCTCGCGGACCTGCGCGACGAGCCGTTCATCTGCTACCCGTCGCGGCACCGTTCGGTGGTCTACGACGCCGTGTTCGACGCGTGTCAGCAGGCCGGGTTCGTGCCGTCCGTGGTGCAGGAAGTCGGCGAGACCTCCACTTTGGTCTCGTTCGTCGCGGGTGGGCTGGGCGTCGCCCTGGTACCCGCGTCCGTGCGCCATCTGCAGATCACGGGCTCGCAGTACCGGCCGCTGGCGGGCACGACCCGTGAGGTCCAGCTGGCCGCCGCGACGCGCGCGGACGACCTCTCGCCGCACGTCGCCAAGGTGCTCTCGCGCGCCCACTCGCTGCTCGGCGGCCCGCGCTGAGCCATCGCGATTGATAAGCCGCATCTATCGATCGTGAAGTTGTAAGTATTTCTCATTTCCGAATCCGTCGGAAACAATCGTGAAATGCCAGGTATTCCCTGGTCGAGGTTTTCCCGGACTCAAGGAGGAGCCGTGACCCCGTTCATGCTGGCTGTCCAGTCGTTGCTGGACGGGGAGGAAGCCCCCGTGCCGGCCACCGAACCGGCCGCCCCGAGATCGGTGGCCGTGGCCACCGACGAGCAGGTGATCATCCGTTCCCTCGCCGAGCAGCTGGTGTGCGAAGCCAACGCGATCCTCCGCGAGCACGGGCCGGTGTTCAGCCTCGTCGACGACAGCAACGACGGAGAACTCGCTTTCACCGTGGGCTTTTCCGACCGCAGCGCGCGCATCCGCACCGCGATGTCCGGCCGGGAAGCGACCGTGCAGCTCGTGATCGCCGGTGAAGCCGACGAGGTCCCGCGGCGCCTGGCCGGCGACGAGGAGCTCCGGGCGCTGCTGCTGAGCCTGCTGAGGCTGGACCCTCTCCCCGCCCACCACTGACCTGGAAGAGGACTGATGCAATACGAACTGCGGTATCAGGTCATCGAGCCGAAGAGGCAGACCTACCAGAACGTGATCGACCGGTTCGGCGACCAGCCGGCCAGCCGCTACCTCGAGGCGACGCTCGACGTCGAACCGCGCGAGAACTTCCACTACCGGCCCACGTGGGACCAGCACCGTGAGCTCTACGACGCGGACTACACCGTGTTGAAGCTCAAGGATCCTTACAGCTACACGGATCCGCGCCAGTTCTACTACACGCCGTACGTCACCAACCGGGCGAACCTGCACGACGAGTTCACCAAGCAGATGGCGTACCTCGAAGAGCGCGAGCTGCTGGCGAAGCTGCCCGCGGCGTGGCGCACGGTGCTCACCACGGCCATCCTTCCCTTGCGCCACTACGAATCCGGCGCGCAGATGGTGAGCGTCGGTGGTGCACGGTTCGCGTACGGGACCTCGCTGGAGCAGTGCTGCACCTTCGCGGCGTTCGACCGCATCGGCAACGCGCAGATGCTCTCCCGCGTCGGCATCGCGCTGGGCGCGGGCACGGGTGACCTGCTGCAGGTCGCCAAGCGCGAGTGGCTGGACAGCGAGCACTTGCAGCCGCTGCGCCGGTTCACCGAAGAAGCCATGGTCACGCCCGACTGGGCCGAGGGCCTGGTCGCGGTCGACCTCGTGGACTCGCTGATCTACCCGGTGCTCTACCGCGAGCTCGACGAGATCGCGCTCACCAGCGGCGCCGGCGCGTACAGCCTGTTCACGCAGTACCTGCACACCTGGTTCAAGGACCAGCGCAAGTGGCTCGACGCGCTGATCAAGGCGTGGGCCGCCGACGGCGAACACGGCGTGGAGAACCGGGAACACCTGTCCCGCATCGTCGCGACGTGGAACCCCCTCGCGCACGAGGCCGCCACGGAGCTGGCGCGCGTCGTCGACCACCAGCTGCCCGACGCCGGCACGGTCGCCGCGCTCGCGCGCACCACGGCCGCCGCCGAACAGCGCTGGGCCCAGGTCACCGGAGGTGCGGCATGAGCGACACCCTGCGCCAGGTCGGCATCGACATCCAGGAGTCCGAAGAGAACCGCGGCCTCGTCGCCGCCATCCGGGCCGACAACCCGGAGCTGACCGTCCGCCACCTGCCGGGTCTGGTGAAGATCCAGGCCGCGGGCCAGATCGTGATCAACCGGGAGTCGGTGGAGCGAGAGCTCGGGCGGGAGTGGGAGACCGGCGAGTTCCAGCTGGCCATCGTCTCGTTCGCCGGGAACCTCTCCGAGTGGGACGACGACCGGATCATCGTGAAGTGGGAGCACTAGGACATGACTCAGACCGCACCGCGCCGCAAGCTGCCGCTCAAGGAGCGCTACGCGCTGCTCACCCGTGACCTGGACTGGGATCCCAGCTACGTCACGAAGGAACAGCTGTTCCCGTACACGAACTACGAGGGCATCAAGGTCCACGACTGGGACGGCTGGGAAGACCCGTTCCGCCTGACCGTGGACGCGTACTACAAGTACCAGGCCGAAAAGGACAAGCGGCTCTACGCCGTGCTCGACGGGTTCGCGCAGAGCCAGGGCCACCTGGGCCTTGCGGACGCCAGCTACCTCAACGCGATCAAGCTGTTCATCCAGGGCGTGACGCCGCTGGAGTACGCCGCGCACCGGCACTTCGCCTACCTCGGGCGCTACCTCGAAGGCCCGGCGCCGCGGTTCGCCGCGCTGTGCCAGAGCGTGGACGAGCTGCGCCACTGCCAGACGCAGATCCACACGATCAGCAACTACAACAAGTACTACGGCGGCTTCCACAGCTGGTCCAAGATGCACGACCGCGTGTGGTACTTGTCGGTGCCGAAGTCGCTGTTCGACGACGCCATGACGGCCGGGCCGTTCGAGTTCCTGATCTCGATCTCGTTCAGCTTCGAGTACCTGCTCACCAACCTGTTGTTCGTGCCGTTCATGAGTGGCGCGAGCTTCAACGGTGACATGCCGACGATGTCGTTCGGTTTCTCGGCGCAGTCCGACGAAAGCCGGCACATGACGCTCGGCCTGGAGGCCATCAAGTTCCTGCTGGAGCAGGACGAGGGCAACGTGCCGATCATCCAGGACTGGATCGACAAGTGGTTCTGGCGCGCGTACCGGATGTCCGCGCTGGTCGCCGGGATGATGGATTACATGCTGCCGAAGCCGGTGATGAGCTGGAAGGAGGCGTTCGAGCTCTACTTCGAGGACCAGATGCTCGGCGGTCTCTTCCCGGACCTGGAGTACTACGGCATCCGCCCGCCGCGCCACGTGCAGGACGCGATCGCCGAGAAGGACAAGCTGTCGCACGAGGTTTACAAGGTGCTGCACAACTTCTCTTTCGCCGCTTCGTTCACCACGCAGGCACCGAACGAGCAGCACATGAAGTGGCTGGCCGAGCAGTACCCGGAGACGTTCGACCAGCACTACCGGCCCGTGTGGGAGAAGCACCACCGCATCGAGGCCGGAGGTGGCCGGATGTTCTTCCAGGGTCTGCCGCAGCTGTGCCAGGTCTGCCAGATCCCCATGGTGTTCACCGAAAAGGACGACCCGGCGAAGACTTCCTTCCGCTCCAGCGAGTTCCGTGGCGAGCAGTTCCACACCTGCAGCGACGGCTGCCAGTGGATCTTCGAGCGCGAGCCGGAGAAGTTCGTGCAGGCGTGGCTGCCTGTGCACCAGATCTACCAGGGCAACTGCGGTGGCCCGTCGGTGCCGGAAGTCCTGGAGTGGTACGGGATCCAGGAAGGCGACAACGGCGAGTACAAGGGCTCGCCCGACCACAAGTCGTGGATCGGGTGGCACAACGGCGACGTGGAACAGGGAGTCTGACATGGCGGTGAAAGCTCTTTACGACTACGACTTCCCGTCGGCCGACCGCGCCGAGCTCTTCGGCGACGACCAGCTCGTCTACGTGCACTGGGAAGGCAACCCCCTGTTCTGCTCGGCTGCCTGCTTCCGCGTGCCGAAGGCCTTGGGCTTCGGCGAGTTCGTGGAGACGGTCGTCGGCCCCTGGGCCGCGTCCGACCCGGACTTCGACCCGACGGCGGTGCGCGACTGGCGGGTGAACGGCCGGCCACTCGACGGCTCCGCCGAAGCCCCGCTCACCGAACTCGGCATCGGCCACAAGGCGCTGCTGCAGTTCACCGCCTGAACGGAGAATTCGTCTTGACGACGCACACCATCCGCGTGGAACCGATCGGCGCCGAGATTCAGTGCCGGGAGGACCAGACCGTGCTCGACGCGTGCCTGCGCGAGGGCATCTGGCTGCCGCACGCGTGCACCCACGGCACGTGCGGCACCTGCAAGGCCCAGATCCTCGACGGTGAGGTCGACCTGGGCGACGCGTCGCCGTACGCGTTGCTGGAAAGCGAGCGCGACGAGGGTGCCGCGTTGATCTGCGTGGCCCAGCCGCGCGGCGACGTGGTGCTCGAGGGTGAAGTCGACATGGACGAGGGCGTCGGTGTCCACCCGGTGCGCGACTTCCGCGCCCGGGTGGACAGCCTCGACGAGATCGCGCCCGACGTCCGTCGTCTGGTGCTCGCGCTCGAGGAACCGATGCGGTTCAACCCCGGGCAGTACGTGCTGCTCGACGTGCCGGGTGGGCACCAGCGGCCGTACTCGATCGCCAGCACGCCGTCGAACGGGTCACTGATCGAGCTGCACGTGAAGCGCTCGGAAAACGGCGTCGCCACCGACGGCTGGGTCTTCTCCAGCCTGAAGGCCGGTGACGACGTGACGTTGTCCGGTCCGTACGGGCGGTTCTCGTTCCGTCCACTTCGGACGCAGCCGATCCTGCTGCTCGGTTCGGGCACCGGGCTGGCGCCGTTGAAGTCGATGATCCGCCACATCGACGAGGACGGCGGCGGACACCAGGTCACGCTGTACCACGGAGTGGCCACCAAGGACGATCTCTACGACCGGGAGTACTTCGAGGAGCTCGAAGCGCGCACAGACTGGTTCACCTACCGGCCGGCGCTTTCGCGCGACGACTGGGACGGCCGTTCCGGACGGGTTCCGGCGCTGCTGGCCGAGGACTTCCCCCGGGCGGGCGGGAACGTCGCCTACATCTGCGGCAGCCCGGACATGGTCTCGGACACCATGAAGGCGCTGATGAAGGCGCGGTTGTTCCCCCGGGACATCTACCGCGAGGACTTCTTCGACTCCGCCGACCGCGCCGCGGGCACCCACGTGGTGCGCAGTCCGCTGATCAGGCGCTGATCCGGCCCCTGTGAAAGGACCGCGATGAAAGTCACCGAAATCGAGGCGATCCCGTTCGCCATCCCGTACCGCAAACCTCTGCGGTTCGCGAGCGGCGAGGTGGACACGGCCGCGCACATCCTCGTGCGGGTGCACACCGACGAGGGTCTGGTGGGGACCGCCGAAGCCCCGCCCCGGCCGTTCACCTACGGGGAGACCCAGGGCTCGATCAAGGCCGTCATCGACTCGGTTTTCGCGCCCCAGCTGCTGGGGATGTCGCCGCTGGCCCGCGAGGCCGTGCACGCCAAACTCGACCGCACGGTGGGGAACCCGGCCGCGAAGAGCGCGATCGACATGGCGCTGTGGGATCTCATCGGGCAGAGCCTCGGCGTGTCCGTGACCGAGCTGCTCGGCGGCTACACCGACCGCATGCGCGTGTGCCACATGGTCGGGTTCGCGCAGCCGGGCGAGATGGTGGACGAGGCCGAGCGCGTGCGCGACCTCTACGGCATCACCACGTTCAAGGTGAAGGTGGGCCGCAAGCCGATCCGTCTCGACGTGGACGTCTGCCGCGCGCTGCGGGCCGCGCTCGGCGACGACGTCGAGCTCTACATCGACGGCAACCGCGGCTGGACGGCCTCGGAGTCGGCCGCCGCGTTGCGGGCGCTCGAGGACGTCGGCCTGCTGTTCGCCGAGGAGCTGTGCCCGGCCGACGACGTGCTCGGTCGCCGGTGGCTCGCCACGCAGAGCCGGATCCCGCTCTACGCAGACGAAAGCGCGACGCGGCCCGGCGAAGTCACGCGCGAGCTGCTGGCCGGCGCGGCGCACGGCGTCAGCATCAAAACGGCCCGCACCGGCTTCACGTACTCGCAGCGGGTTCTCAACCTGTGTGCCGGGCTCGGCGTCGAGGTCGTGCTCGGCAACCAGATCGACGGGCAGATCGGCTCGCTGTGCGCGGCGACGTTCGGGGCCGCGTTCGAGCTCACCTCGCGGCGGGCCGGTGAGCTGTCGAACTTCCTCGACATGACCGACGACCTGCTCGCCGAACCCCTGCGCATCGAGCACGGCGAGCTGCGCGTGCCGCAAGGCCACGGCCTCGGCATCCAGCTCGACGACGGCAAGCTCGCGCGCTACCGCCAGGACTGATTCCCACCACGAAGAGAGGTATTTGCCATGACTGAAGTCGTTTCGCCCACAGCCGCAGCTTCGGGTGCGTCGGCGACCGAGCGTTTCCAGGAGCGGGCCAAGGGTTCCGCCGCGGCGGACGCGGCCCGCGTGGACGCGATCGCGACGGACGCGCTGGCCGCGCTGCACGAGGTCGTCCGCAAGCACCAGCTGACCTACGACGAGTACAACGCCTTCAAGGCGTGGCTGATCCGGGTCGGCGAAGACGGTGAGTGGCCGCTGTTCCTCGACGTGTTCATCGAGCACGAGGTGGAGAAGGTCGCGAACGCCAGCCGCGAGGGGACCGCCGGGAGCATCGAAGGTCCGTACTACGTGGAGGGTGCGCCGGAGTTCGGCGCGGAAGGCACCCTGCCGATGCGCGAAGGCGAGGGCGGGCAGCCGCTGCGCTTCTTCGGCCAGGCGCGCTCGGTGGCGGGCGAACCGCTCGCGGGTGCGGTGGTGGACTTCTGGCAGGCCGACGACGACGGTCTGTACTCGCAGTTCGCGCCCGGCATCCCGGAGTGGAACCTGCGCGGCCGCTTCACCACGGACGCCGAGGGCAATTTCTCGATCCACACGATCCACCCGGCGCCGTACCAGATCCCGACCGACGGCGCGACGGGCGCGTTGATCGCCGCGGCCGGCTGGCACGCGTGGCGTCCGGCGCACCTGCACATCAAGGTTTACGCGCCGGGGCACCAGGTGATCACGACGCAGCTCTACTTCGACGGTGGTGAGCACGTCGGCGACGACATCGCCACGGCGGTGAAGGACGCGCTGATCCTCGCGCCGACCGCGGCTTCGTCGGGCGCCGGCGAAGAGGTCCGGTACGACTTCGTGCTCGACCCCGCCTGAGGCCGGCATGTTGTTCGCGGTGCGGATGGACGTCTCGTTGCCGCTGGACCTCGACCCCGGGTTCCGGGACGAGCTGCTGGCGACGGAGAAGGCGTACAGCCAGAAGCTGCAGCGGGAGGGGAAGTGGGTCCACCTGTGGCGGGTCGTGGGTGAGTACTCGAACCTGAGTGTGTTCGACGTCTCGGACAACGGCGAGCTGCACGACCTGCTGTGGAACCTGCCGTTGTTCAAGTACATGAGTGTCAGTGTGACGCCGTTGGCGCAGCACCCGTCTGCGTTGGTGGGCTGAGAGTTCTCGGGCGCGCGGGCCGGTTCGTCCGGCTCGCGCGCCCTTCTTGACATGGTTAATCGGGATGATTAATGTCCTGGTTATGAGGAGCCAAGGAAAGCTTGCCGTGAGCTTGTGACTTGAATCTGGATACTGAATATCCAGGTTCTGCGGTGTCCTGTGTGGTTGGACGACTGAGGGTACGAATCGGGCACGCGGTGGCAGGCTGACCTGGGTCAGGCTCTCGTGGAGAAAGGCTGGACGCATGGACGGGGATCCGACCAGAGTCGTCATCGTGGGCGGCGGGGTCGCCGGCTACCGCGCCGCTCGTGCGTTGCGGCGGTCTTTGCCGAAGGCGGCGGGGATCGAGATCGTGATCGTCAACGAGACGGACTACTTCCGGTACCTGCCGCTGCTTCCGGAAGTGGCTGCCGCCGTCGTCGACCCGCGGCGGGTGACGGTGTCGCTCCCGGCCGCCTTGCCCGATGTCCGGTTGGCTCTCGGCACGGTGACGGCGATCGCGCCGGAAAAAGATCGACTGTCCTATACGGACCCCGAGGGCGCGGTCCACGAGCTTCGTTACGACCGCCTGATCATTGCCGGGGGCAGCGTCACCAAGCTCCTGCCGATCCCCGGCGTCGCCGAACATGCGCACGGTTTCCGCGGTGTCGCCGAAGCCTTGTACCTCCGCGACCACGTGATCCGGCAGGTGGAGCTGGCCGCCGCCAGTGATTCACCGGAGGAGCGCGACGCGCGGTGCACGTTCGTCGTGGTCGGCGCCGGCTACACCGGGACCGAGGTGGCTGCCCAGGGCCCGCTGTTCACGAAGGCCATCCAGCGGCGGCACCGGGAGCTCGAAGGGCAGCGGACGCGCTGGCTGCTGCTCGACCTCGCTCCCCAGGTGCTGCCGGAGCTCGATCCGCGGCTTTCCCGGGCCGCGGATCGGGTCCTCCGCAAGCGTGGCGTCGAGGTGCTCACGGGCACCTCCGTCCGCGAGGCCACCACCGACGGTGTCTGGCTCACCTCGGGCGAGTTCGTGCCGACGCGCACCATCGCGTGGTGCGTCGGTGTCCGCCCGGACCCGCTGGTCGCCGGCGCCGGCTTCGAGACGCAACGCGGGCGCCTCGTCGTCGACACCACCCTCGCCGTCCCCGGCCACCCCCGCATCTTCGCCTGCGGCGAGGCGTCCGCCGTCCCCGACCTCACCCGCCCCGGCGAGGTCACCGCCATGACTGCCCAGCACGCCACCCGCCAGGGCACTCTCGCCGGCCGCAACGTCGCCGCCTCCCTCGGCTTCGGCATCGCGCGCGAGTACAAGCACCACGACCTGGGGTTCGTGGTCGACCTCGGTGGTGCGCAGGCCGCTGCCAACCCGCTGCACATCCCGCTGTCGGGCTGGGTCGCGAAGCTCGTCACGCGCGGTTACCACCTGCTCGCCATGCCGGGCAACCGCATCCGCACGGCGGTCGACTGGCTGCTGGACGCGCTGTTGCCTCGCCAATCCGTCCAACTGGGCCTGGTCCGGTCGGCCGCGGTTCCCCTGGACACCACGACTCCGGGTGAGCAGCGATGACGCCGGGGCCGGAGGTCGCGCGGCGGGTGAACGGCCATGCCGTGGTGAAGGATCCCCCGCTGGTGGTATGGATCGATCGGGTGCTGGCGGTGATCGTCGCGCTGCACTGCGCCGGCGTGGTGGCCCGCGCGGTGGTGCACCCGAGCGTGGCGTCGGTGGGTGTGGCCGTCGGGATCCTGGGGCTGTCGGCGGTGGGGATCTGGCGCCACTTCCGCACGCGCGGGCGGTCGGGCGCGGTGTTGCTCGGCGTCTCGATGGTGTTGTCGTTCGTGTTCGGAGCGTGGTTGGGGCCGGGAGTTGTCACAAATGGGGTGCTGTCCGTCGTCGAAGTGTTGGGCGCCGTGTTCGCGGTGGCCGTCCTGCGTAGGCGAGTGAGGATCACATGAGCTCACTGACCAGTCCGACCAAGTCCGACCCGGGCGCGCTCAAGGCCGCCGGCGTGGTGGCGAAGGCGGTCGACGACCGTTACCACGTGTCCAAGGGCCTGCGGCACCAGATGAACAAGGTGTTCCCGACGCACTGGTCGTTTCTGCTGGGCGAGATCGGGCTGTACGCGTTCATCGTGCTGCTGCTCAGCGGTGTCTACCTGACGCTGTTTTTCGACCCGTCGATGCAAGCGGTCACCTACCACGGCGTGTACACGAACATGCAGGGTCTGGAGATGTCGCGGGCCTTTGCCAGCACGTTGGACATTTCGATGGAAGTCCGGGGTGGGTTGTTCGTGCGGCAGGTGCACCATTGGGCCGCGCTGATCTTCATCGCGGCGATGTCGGTGCACATGTGCCGGGTGTTTTTCACGGGCGCGTTCCGGCGGCCGCGCGAAGCGACGTGGCTGATCGGCGCGACGCTGCTGATCCTGGGCATGTTCGAAGGCTTCTTCGGCTACTCGCTGCCCGACGACCTGCTGTCGGGCACCGGGATCCGGGCGACGTTGTCGGGGATCATCCTGTCGATCCCGGTGATCGGCACGTGGATCCACTGGGCCGTGTTCGGCAGCGAGTTCCCGGGTAATCAGATCATCCCGCGGCTCTACACGGTCCACATCCTGATCATCCCGGGCATCATGCTGGCGTTGATCGCCGCACACCTCGCGATCGTCTGGTACCAGAAACACACCCAGTTCCCCGGCGTGAAGCGCAAGGAAACAAACGTCGTCGGCATCCGGATCTTCCCGGCGTTCGCGCTGAAGGCGGGGGCGTTTTTCACGATCGTCACCGGCGTCATCGCGTTGCTGGCCGGGATGTTCCAGATCAACGCGATCTGGAACATCGGCCCGTACAACCCGTCGCAGGTCTCGGCGGGCTCGCAACCGGACTGGTATTTGGCGTGGGCCGACGGACTGCTGCGCATCTGGCCCGCCTGGGAGGTCTACCTCGGGAACTACACGATCCCGGCAGTGTTCTTCCCCGGCGCCATCGGGATGCCGCTGCTGTTCACACTGCTGCTGTCCTATCCGTGGATAGAGCGGCGGCTGTCGAAGGACACCGCGCACCACAACATCCTGCAACGCCCGCGCGACGCGCCCGTCCGCACGTCTCTGGGCATGATGGCGCTGGGCTTCTTCCTGGTGATCGAGCTGTCCGGCTTCAACGACATCATCGCCGACCAGTTCGACATCTCCCTCAACGCGACCACCTGGGCCGGCCGCATCGGCGTGCTGATCGTGCCGCCGCTGGCCTACTTCCTCACCTACCGCATCTGCCTGGGCCTGCAACGCGCCGACCGCGAGGTCCTCGAACACGGCATCGAGACGGGCATCATCACCCGCTCGCCCTCGGGCGGCTACCTGGAAATCCACCAGCCCCTCGGCCCGGTGGACGACCACGGCCACCCCATCCCGCTCGACTACCAGGGCGCGACGGTCCCCAAGAAGATGAACAAACTCGGCGCCGCCGGCCCCGCCGTGCCCGGCTCACTCCTGACACCCGACCCACCGGAGGAAACCGCGGCTGTGCAGCACGTCAAACGAGGTCACTGACCACGCCGGCCACCGCGACCGCCGGGGCGAATCTCCCGAGAGATTCGCCCCGGCGGATGCCTGAGCCGTGCCCGGATTCGAGGGATTCGAGGGAACGGCTATTTCCCGATCCCGAGCGACGCCGCGGTGTCGTTGAGCACGCCACGCAGCTGCTGCTCGTCGAAACCGGGGACCGCCTTGATCCGGTTCGCCCAGTCACCGGCGCGCACACGGGGAGCGTCCGTACCGAGTACGAGCCGGTCCGCGCCGAAGGAGTCGGCGAAGAACTTGATCGCGGCCGGGTCGTCGGTCAGCGTGGTGTCGTAGTACAGCTTCTTGAGCTCCTGGCGGGGATTGGTCTCCAGCCACTGGTCCTGGTGGATCGACTCGGTGATCTCCTCGAACCGCCGCCAGAGGTAGCCGATCGAGCCACCCATCGTGCCGATGATCCACCGGATGTCCGGGTACCGCTGCGTCACACCCGACACGACCAGGTGCGTCGTCGCCAGCGTTGCCTCCATGGGGCCGCCGTACTTCGGCCCCATCATGAACGCGTCGAGCCCGGTGGAGAACGTGTCGGGCGTGCCGACCGGGTGCACGAAGATGACCGCGCGGCGGCGGTTGAGCTCGGCCCAGAGTTCCTCGTAGGCGGGGTCGTCAAGCGAAGTGTCGATGGCGGTCGTGCCCAGGCCGATCCCGGCGAAGTGGAGTTCGTCGAGGCAGCGGACCGCCTCCGCGATGGCCTGCTCCGTGTGCGGGAGGGGAATCGCGCCGAAGGCTTCGAGCCGGCCGTCGAAGTCGGCCGCCTCGGCGTAGAGGTCGTTCGCGAACTTCGCGCAGTGCAACGACTGGCTCGCGTCTTCGAAGTACGGCTGGTTGTGGCCGAGCCCGAGCACCTGCAGGTTCACGCCGTCGGCCTCGAGCTCTTCGACCCGCGGGATCAGCTCGGGGCTATGCTCGGGCCAGACCTTCTTGCCGGCGACTCGGTCGAACTCCTTGGTGAGTGCGGGGGGAAACCAGTGCGCGTGAACGTCGATCACGATCGAGTTGTCCTTTTCAGACGAGGAAGCTGACGGAGCTCGGGTTCTGGTCGAGCAGGGACTTGCCCGCCAGTTCCTGGCTGACGCGCATGTTGAACGCCGCGTGCCGCGACGCGACCCCGGCGTCGCGCCAGATGCGCTGCAACGGGTTCACCTCGGCGAAGGCCGACGAACCGTGCGCGGTCATCAGGAGGTCGACGGCGTGGAAGGTCTGGCGCATCGCGCGCGCCATGCCCACGCGCAGACCCGTGCGCACGACCTCCGGCGGGTGCTCGCCCTTGGCCGCGTAGTCGTCGAGCTGGTCGGCCGCGTCCTGAGTGGACTTGACGGCCGCGTCGATCATGGCCGACGCCTCCGCGACGTCGATCTGGAACCCGACCGACTCCGACTGCGACGAGTACGTGGTGGTCGTGATGGACCGCTTCGGCGCCTTCTCGATCACGTAGTCCAACGCCGCCTGCGCCTGGCCGAGCTGGGCACCGGCGAGCGAGAGCGAGGCCAGGCCCGCGAGGCTGACCCGGTGGCTGACGTTCGGGCCCGTGTGCACGTGGTCGCCGTTGAACAGCCCGGTGGCCGAGCGCAGCCGGTGCTCGGGCACGAACACGTCGCGGGCGACGAGGGTGTTGCTGCCCGTGCCGCGCATGCCGGCGATGAACCACGTGTCTTCGACCGTGAGGTCCTTCATCGGCACCAGCGCGAGGTTCAGGTCGCGGCGGCCGGGAACCACGCTCGGATAGCAGACGCTGGCCCAGTCGCAGTGGTTCGAGCCCGAGGCGTAGCCCCACTTGCCGTTGAGCTTCACGCCGCCTTCGACGACCTCGACCTCGGACGTGGGAGCCAGCACGCCGGCGGTGGTGGCGAAGGGGTTCGTCGTCCAGACCTCGTCCTGCGCCTGCTCGGAGTAGCTGGCGGCCCACCAGTTGCCGGTGTTGAGGACCCCGGTCACCCAGGCCGACGAGGCGCAGCCGCGACCGAGCGCGATCGTCACCTCGAGGAAGGTCCGCATGCCCGCGTCGAACCCGCCGAGCCGCTTCGGCACGAACAGCTGGATCAGCCCGGCATCACGAATGGCCTCGAAGTTCGCGGTCTTCAGGCGGCGCTCGCGGTCGACTTCCGGGGCGGCTTCCCACAGCTGAGCACGCAGGCTGTTCGCACGCTCGACCAGCTCTTCCCGGCTGGGCACCTTCTGCGCGACAGGCGCAGCGGATTCCGTGGTCATGAATTCTCCTTAGTCGCACTGTTCATGGCGTCGTCGACCAGGTGCGCCGTTCAATTTGTCGAATCCGACTCCGCGTGCGGTGTGCCGATCCTTTGAATTGACGGTGTGAGCGTCCCGGCCACATCCGGACGCCCGGCGTCGGTGCCGGGCGTGAGCAGGAAGACGGGTGCCATGGCGCAGACGCTAGGTGCGCCGAGCGTCGAAGTCAGCACCGGTGTCCAGCGAGGCCGGACACGACTTCTCGCGATGTGGGCGAAGCGGCGCGACCGCGACCGGCGGTCGGAAACTTACTGTCGTCGATTTCGGATATCAAATGCCGTGTCCAGTTCTGGGGGACGAATACCTGGATTCCCGGGAACGACCGTGGCACGGTTCTCGCGCTCAGTGCATTTCGGCTGAGCGTCTCGCGATTTGCGTTTCGCCGACGACGGTGATTCTAGTTCGGAGGTACCTGGAAATGAGTGTGACGATGGCCGATGTCGGTCTGTTGCTCCTGCGGCTGCTGGTGGCGTTCATCCTGTACGCGCACGCCACCCAGAAGCTGCGCGGGTGGTTCCGGGGCCCGGGCCTGGACGGGATCGCGGCCGTCTTCACGGCACTCGGGCAGGTGCCGGCGCGGCCGCTGGCGAAGCTCGCCGCCTGGTGTGAGCTGAGTGCGGCGCTGCTGATCGTCGTCGGTTTCGCCACGCCACTCGGCGCGGCCATCGGCGCCGGCACGATGCTGGTGGCGGGTTTCGCCATGAGCGCGAAGAGCGGCGCGCTCTGGAACTCGCTGGGCGGCGGCGAGTACCCGCTCACCCTGGCGATCATGGCGATTTCGTTCGCCTTCAGCGGCCCGGGTGTGATTTCGCTCGACAGCGGACTCGATCTGCCGTGGTACGGCGCGGGTGAGCGCGCGGCGCTGATCGGCCTGGCCACGGTCGTGCTGGCGATCCTGGCCGCGTTGCCGCCGATCTTCCGCACGGTGAGGGTCCGGCGTGCGGCTGCGGAGAACGAGGTGGCGGCCACCGCGTAGCGGGCTGGGGGCGTCGACGAGGTCGGCGCCCCCAGCGGAAGTCTTCGATTCGGTGCCCTGGTTCAGTTCGGTGCGCTGCCGAAGATTCCCGCGAGCCCGCTCGTGATCTCGGCCCGGGCGGCTTGGGCTGAAGCGATGCGCTCGTCGAGTTCCGCGAGCCTGCGTTGCTGGAGTTCACGCCAGGTGTGCGGCGGCATCGCGCGGGCCGTCACGAGCTCCTTCGCTTCGAACAGCGAGAATCCGGAATCGCGCAGCAGCAGGAGCAACTTGACGAGCCCGGCCGCCGATGCGGGGTAGCGCCGTTGAGTTGGTGGCGTGGCAGAAATCGAATACGGTGGTCACACCGTTGAGCAGTAGCTCCGAACCGGCGCCGAACGTCGCGTCGTGCATGTCCTGCGGGCGGTAGCGGCCGGCGAGGGGGTGGATGACGCCGAAGTACTCGCGGCCCCAGCAGCTTGAAGCCAGGCCGCGGATGGGGGCTTGCCACAGGTGGTTGTGGCAGTCGATGAGGCCGGGCAGCACGATCGAGTCGGCGGCGTCGATGACCTCGTCGACCTCGCTCTCGTCGATCTTCGGCGCGACGTCGAGGATCCTGTCGTCGCCGATCAGCACGTCGCCGCGGAAATCGCCGAGTGCCGGGTCCATCGTCAGAACCGAGCCGCCCTTGAGCAAGGTCTTCTTCACGGGCTGGTGCCTCCTTGGATGCGTTGCGCCGCCGTCGTTTCGACGGCATGGCCGAGGTGGTGGTCTGGTTGATGCCCGCCCGGATTCGCGCCGGTGAAGCGCTGCACAACCGTTGCTTGACGGGTCCGGAACGCCTGCTTATAGTACTGCAAACGTTTGTAAGACGAAAGGTGCACCGTCGTGCACGATCCTCGAACTCCTGCGTTCACGTCCTATGGCGACGCTTCCGAAATCTTCCACACTCCCGATTTGCCCTTCACCCCGGCAATCCGGATTTCGCCCGGCAGCGAACTGGTTTTCGTCGCCGGGTGTCCGGGTGTGCCAGACGGCGACGACGACTCGCCGGAGGTCGAAGCCGAGGTGCGCCGGGCTTTCCGCTACCTCGCAAGGGTTCTGGCGCTTGCGGGAGCGGGCCTGGAGCACGTAGTTTCCCTCACCAAGTTCCTGACCGATGTCGAACGGGACAACGCGATCGTCACGACCGTGATGCGCGAACTGTTCCCCGCGATGCCTACTTCGACCACAGTCGAGGTTTCCCGTCTCGTGCCCAGGGGTCTTCATTTCGAAGTCAACGCGATCGCGGCCGTGCCAGCTCGTTCTGGTCCCGTGGTCCTGGATCAGAGCGGCTGATTCTCATGACCAAAGATCTTCGTCTTCTCGGAATTTGCGGAAGCCTTCGTTCCGGCTCCTACAACCACGGCCTGCTCAAGGCTCTTGCTGACGAGGCGCCCGCCGGCGTCACCCTCGATCTCCTCGACGACTGGAGCGAGGTGCCGAACCTCAACGTCGACCTCCTCGAAGACGGGCAGCCGCCCGCGGTGGTGCGGGCCATCGCCGAAAGGGTGCGTGCGGCGGACGGCCTCGTGCTCGCGACGCCGGAGTACTGCAACAGCGTGCCGGGCGCGTTCAAGAACCTGCTCGACTGGCTGTCGTTCCCGCCGCCGTTCAACTGCCTGCGGTTCAAGCCGATCGGCTTGGTCGGCGCGAGCATCGGCACCGGCGGAACGCTGCGCGGCCAGTCGGCGTTGCGCGGTGCCCTCCTGTTTTTCGACGCGGTGCTGATGGGCCGGCCGGAAGTGGCGGTCAGCCTGGGCAAGATGAAGTTCGACGACGAGGGAAACCTGAAGGACGAAGAGGTCCGGTCCCTGCTTCGCCGGTTCCTGTCCGACTTCGCGGAATTCACCCAGAGCACCAACGCACGCGGCCTCGACCCGCGGGAACGGGAATTCGTTTTCTGACGAAGTGATGGTCTCTTGTGGACAGTCCGCTCGACCTCGGTGCGCCGCCGGGTGTCCGGCTTGAAGTGTTTCCTCGACATTCCCTACGGCCCTACCGTCGGTGCGGATCCGCGGCGGGTGGTTGTCGCCGGTCATTCGGCGGGCGGGCATGGGGTCGTGATGGTGCTGGCCACGCGCTGGGCCGAGAACTACGGCATCGATCCGTCGGTAGTCAAAGGCGGGTGCGCGATCACCGAGTCCATTGTGGATTTTTTCGACCGACGTTACCCATGCCACAAGGAGGTAGCATGCTCACGCAGTTGCAGAACGACTTTCGCGACGTCATGGCCGGAGTCGCCACGCCGGTCTCGGTGGTGACCGCGTTCCACGACGACTCGCCGCACGGGACGACGGTCAGCGCGTTCACGTCGCTGTCCATGGATCCGCCGATGGTGCTGGTGTCGTTGGACAAAACGTCTCGGCTCCTGGGGTTGATCCGGAAGTCGCGGCGCTTTGGGGTGAACGTACTCGGCGCGGCGCAGGCCGAGACGGCACGGTCGTTCGCGAAGAAGCTCGAGATGGGGGAGAAGTTCGCCGGTGTCGACTGGCAGCGCGACAACGAACTGCCTCGGCTGGCGGGTGTTCCCGGGTGGCTGGCATGCGCGGTGAGCCAGGAAGTCGAGGGTGGGGACCACATCGTCCTTTTCGGACGGGTCGTCTCCGCTTCGACGGCCACGGCGGCTCCGCTGACGTACCACTCACGGACGTTCGGGACGCATTCGTTGCTGGCTCAGAGTGCGTGACGTCCTTCTGTTTAGCGTTGTAAACGATTGCAGGTTCGGCGTGAACGCGCGTGAACGTGCTTGATCCCGCGCGTTCACGCCGGCTCAGATCGTGCGGATGATCGTCTTTCCCTGGCTGCGCCGGCCCGGCGCGAAAGCCGCGGCGGCTTCCTCCAGCGGATGGACGGCCCCGACCAGGACCCGCAGCCGCCCGTCGCGAACCCGCTGCGCCAGGTCGGCCAGCCGCGCCCGGTCGGCTTCGACCACGAAGAAGATGGCGCGCCCGTCCCGCGGCCACGCGTTCGGCAGCCCCGCGATGGTCACCAAAGTCCCACCGGCGCGGACGACCCCCGCCGAACGGTCCCCGATCTCCCCGCCGAACACGTCCAGCACCAGGTCGACCTCACCGACGTCTTCCAGCCGGTCGGCCTCCAGGTCAACGAACGAATGCACGCCGAGGTCCAGGGCCGCCTCACGGTTGTGCCCCCGCCCGGTCCCGATCACCGTCGCCCCCGCCTCCCGTGCGAGCTGCACCGCGATCGACCCGACACCCCCTGCCGCGCCGTGGACCAGCACCGTCTGCCCGGGTTCGAGCCGGCCGTGGTCGAACAGCGCCTGCCACGCCGTGAGCCCCGAGATCGGCAACGCCGCACCCGCGGTGTAGTCGATGTCCGAGGGCAACGGTGCCAGGTTGCGGGCCTCCACGGCCGCGAACTCGGCGAGCGACCCGTCCCGCGTCCAGTCCGCGAGCCCGAACACGCGTTGTCCCACCGTGAGCCCGGTCGTGCCGTACCCGAGCTCGGCCACCACCCCGGACAGCTCATGCCCGGGCACGCTCGGCGTCCGGTCCCGCCCGGCCCGGTCGGTCCACGTGCCGGGCCACTCGAGCTCACCAGGCGTGAAGCCGGCCGCGTGCACCCGCACGACCACGTCGTTCTCCGCGGCGTGCGGATGGGGCCGGTCCACAAGGGACATCCCGCCGACACCGGCGGCGCGATCCTGGACGGTGATGGCTTTCATGCTTCCCCTAACCCCGAATCCGGTGCGGTCATCGAGAACTTACCGCCGCGAGCTCGCCTCACGCCGCCGCGTGCAGCTCCGCGACCGCCTCGCCCAGCTCGGGGTACGCCGACGACACCGTGGCGAGGATGGCGACAACCGCGTCGTACACGAGGTTTTCGAGTTCGGTCGCGGGGACGTCGCAGTCGTGGGTGAGCCAGTCGAGCGTGGTTTCGTCGAGCATGCCCATGATGCCGCGGATCGCGACGCGCACGCGCGGCGGCGGTTCCGTGGTGAGGCCCAGCAGGTCGACCACGAACTCGGCGCCGGCGCGGCGGGCGCGTTCGAAGAGCTCGTCCACCTCCGGGTCCTGGCCGCCGGCGCGGATGAACGCGAGCATGGTGTGGACGTGCGCGCGCCGGTACTCGATGTGGCGGCGCAGCAGGCCGCGCATGCGTTGCTCGCGCGTGTGCTCGTCGTCGCGCGGGCGGTGCAGCTCGATGAGCTCGTCGAGCGCCTGCTGCAGCACCGCGAGGTACAGGCCGCGCTTGTCCTTGAAGTGGTAGAACAGCAGCCCGTGCGCGACGCCCGCGGCTTCGGCGATCTCGCTGATGTAGATCTCGTCGTAGGGCTTGCGGGTGAACAGGTCGGCGGCCACCTCGATCAGCGCCGCGCGCCGCTGCCCGCGGGGCGACGCCGTGCGCTTCTCGGAACTCATGTCAGCTGCCTCCTGTGCTCACCTCGTTGCGCAGGCTGCCGATCCCCTCGACACTCACCTCGACGACGTCACCCGCCCGCAGGTAATCACCCGACGCGAGTGCGACGCCGGCGGGCGTTCCGGTGAGGATGACGTCTCCCGCCGCCAGCGGGATCTTCGCCGAAACAGCCGCGACGAGCTCGGCCACCGGGAACAGCATCTCACTCGTGCGCCCTTGTTGCCTGAGCACACCGTTCACCCGGGTGGTGACGGCGAGGTCGTCGCCGAGCTCGTCCGGCGTCACGAGCACGGGGCCGAGCGGCTTGAACGTCGGAAACCCCTTGGCGCGCTGGAGAAGTGACAAGTCGACGACGGCGCCGTCGCGCATCCCGCGGAACTGGACGTCGCGCGCCGACACGTCGTTGGCGACGGTGAAACCCGCGATGCAGCGCGCGGCGTCCTCGACTTTGACGTCGCCGGCCGGTGCCCCGAGGACGACGGCCAGCTCGGCTTCGTAGTCGACCCGATCCGGTGCCTCGGCGGGCAGGACGATCGGCTTCCCGGTCCCGACGAACAGCTCCGGCCCCGGCGTGATCGGGAAAAACGCGGGCGTGGTCGGGACTTTCAGCCCGGCTTCCGCGATGTGCCCGGCGTAGTTGGCCCCGACGATCACCACCGTCTTCGGCTGCGCGACGGGCGCCAGCAACGTGGCTTCCGCGAGCGGCAACCGCCCTCGCACGGCGGCGTCCTGCGCGTTGTCCACCAGCAGCTCGGCGACGTCGTGGTGCGGCACGTCGAGCAGCAGCAACTCGTCGCCCTCGCCGCGCGCCAGCCCTTGCGTCGTCCGGTAGAGGCGCATCAGCCGGCCCCGGCCAGCACGGTGATGCGGCGCTCGGCGATGCGCCAGCGTCCTGCCTCGCGAGTCAGGACGTCGTGGACGCGGCTCACCGTCCGCAGGTGCGGCGGCGCGGCTGGGTCGCCGAGGGCGTACACCTGCAGGTCGCAGCCGCATTCGGCGCGGTCGCCGTCGAGGTCGAACCACGACGGCGACACCACGTGCAGCGTCGGCCGGTCCTCCTGCTCCCGGCGACGCATGGCCTCGCGAATCTGCCCACCCTCCGCGCGAATCTCCTTGGTGCTGGCCATGACCAGCGTCGCGTCGTCGGTGTAGCACTCGGCCGACGCGCTCGCGTGGCCCTCGTCGATGAGCCGGAACGACGCGCGCACCACGTCCTCGCACGCGAACCGCGCCTCACTCACCACGTCGGCACCGTCAGCTCGGCCTCGGACTTCCCGGCGCGCAGCTCGGTGAGCAGGGCGGCCGGGTCGAACACCACCCCGAACGGATTGCGCGCGAAGCTTTCGGACTGCATGAAGGCCGTGCCCTCCTCGGTGGTCGGGAAGTTGTCGATCTGGAGCTCGATCTGGTTGCCGTCGGGGTCGGCGTAGTAGACCGACGTCGTCGGCCCGTGGTTCACGGCCTGCAGCGGCCGCACCCCGTCGGCGTCGAGGCGTTCCCACGTCTCGAGCAGCTCACGCAGGCTGCCGTAGGTGAACGCCACGTGCGCCAGCCCGTGCAACGGCAGCGCCGCCAGCTCCTCGGCCGAGAGTTCGCTCCGCGGGCCGCCCAGCAGCGCCGCGACCTCCCCGTCGGCCATCGCCGACGTCGGATCCGCGACCGCGATGCGGTGGTGCTCGTCGTCGTAGGTCACGAACACCATGTCGGGTGTCTCGTGCACCACCCGGCCGTCGAGGGTTTTCACGTACCAGTCCCGCATCTTCGGCACCTGCCTGCTTTACAGGACGACGTGGGAGAGCTTCGCCGGTGAAGCCATGTGTTCCTCCTCCAAGGCCGTTTCGGTCTTTTCAAGCTAAAGCTGACTTGACTCCAAGTCAAGTTCTCGCGCGCGAACTCCGAACGCGAATCCGCGCGCGGGCTTCACCCGAGAGACCAATCGTCGCCGGACGCTCGTCCGGTACGGCCGAACGCCGATCGTCCGATGTGGACGCCACCGTGCCAAGATCACGGCGCTCTCCGAGAACGCCCCGAACCGGGAGGCCGAGGAATGACTTCGCCCCCTGACCGCCGACACCGCCGGCTTCCTCGACCGCGGCACGACCACCCGCGTCATCCCGGTCGTCGTCCAGCACCGCGTCTCCGCCTGAACACTTCCGCACCCCTCCCGGCAACAGCCGGATGTGAAGACACACAAGAGGTTCTTCCGCCGAAGCGCCGTGCTCGCCACGGCGGCCGCCTTGGGCGTCATGACGGCCACGGCGCTGCCGGCCTCCGCGGGGACGCCCGGGCGCGTCGAGTTGCCCAGCCCGAACCCCGGGGACATCGGCGGCACGCCGCACCCGCTCGACGCCGGCCGGCAGGTGGCGCTGCGCGTGTACCTGGCCGACCGGCCGGGGCTGGCGGATGCCGCGCGGGCGGTGTCCGACCCGGCCGACGCCCGCTACGGCCACTTCCTCACGCCCGCCCAGGTCAACCACGAGTTCGGCCCGACCACGGCGCAGGTCTCCGCCGTCAGCGCGTGGGTGAGAGCGCAGGGGATGACGGTCACCGCGACGAACCAGCACTACCTCGCGGTGAGCGCGACCGTCGTGCAGGCCGATGCCGCGTTCGCCACGCAGATCAGCGAGTTCGACACGGTCATCAGCGGGCCGAAGGGCTCGACGACGATCCGCGAAGCCGGTGTCGTGGGCGGGTTTTCGGTGCCGGCGGCGGTGGCCGGGAACATCGTCAGCGTGACGGGGATCGACCAGCTGGCCCTGGGCAACACAAGCACGAGCGCGGCCGCACCCCGAGCAAACGCCGCAAAAGCCACGGACTTCCCCTGCTCCCAGTACTGGGGCCAGCACACTCAGCCGATCCCGCCGGCCTTCGGCCACACCACCGCCCCCACCCAGCTCTGCGGCTACACCCCCGACCAGGTGCGCCACGCGTACGGCCTGACCTCGAGCCCGTACACCGGCAAGGGCACGACCGTTGCCGTCCTGCTCAGCGGCCACACCCCCACACTGGAGGCCGACTCGAACCGCTTCTTCGCCGCACACGGTGAGCCCGTCTTCGCGCCGGGGCAGTACACCGAGAACATCGGCCCGGACGCGGACAGCACGTGCGAGACGAAGGGCGGCGCGCCGACGGAGGAGGAGGCGATCGACGTCCAGTCGGCGCACCTCGCGGCGCCCGACGCGCACATCGTTTACCTCGGCATCGACTGCGCCGACTTCGACGTGGACCTGCTGCCGAGCTGGCTGGACGGGGTGACGCGGATCGTCGACGAGCACCTGGCCGACGTCGCGTCCGGTTCGTTCGGCCTGCCGGAGCTGGGCTTCTCGCCGGCGTCGATGGCGCCGTGGGACCCGATCCTGCAGCAGGGCGCGCTGGAGGGCATCGGGTTCGACTTCTCCAGCGGCGACGGCGGCGGTGGGGGTGTCGACGACGACCCGCTGTTCCCGGCGTCGGACCCGTGGAGCACGGCCGTCGGCGGGACGAGCCTCGCCATCGGCGCGGACGGCTCCGTGGTCGCCGACTACCCGTGGGGCGACCGCCTCACGTCGATCAACGCGGCCGGAACGGGTTACGACGCGCCGCCGCCCGGTGTGTTCCAGGACGGTTCCGGCGGCGGCATCAGCCGGAAGTTCCCCGAACCCGCCTACCAGAAGCACATCGTGCCTGACAGCCTCGCCACGCACGGCCGCACCGCCGCGGCGGGCCGCGTCATCCCCGACGTCTCGGCCGGCGCCGGCAACGGCTGGCTCATCGGCGCGACCGGCCTGTCCGACCCCGACGCCGGCTACGAGGAACTCCCCGAGGGTGGTGGCACGAGCGCGTCGGCGCCGCTGATCGCGGGCCTCGAGGCCGACGCGATGCAGGCCGCCGGGCACCCGCTCGGGTTCGCCAATCCCGTGTTCTACGGGCTGGCCGGTGGCAACGCGCTGCGCGACATCCTGCCCGTGGACCCGGCCGACCCGCCGATCGCGCTCGGCGCGCAGGACTTCACCGACATCGACCCCGGCCGGCTGACCACCTTCGGCGAGGACGACGCGCTCACCGCCACCCCCGGCTACGACGACGTGACCGGCCTCGGCGCGCCGACACCGGCGTTCGTCGGCGCTCTCGGGAGGAGGTTCTGAACACTTTGGGGACGAGCCGGCAATCCCCGGGTGGAAGGTCAGAGCAAAGACGAGGAGCGGCATGACGTCGGACGCGGAACTGATCGGCAGGTCGCTCGACGGCGACGGGGAAGCCTTCGTGGAGGTGATCACCCGGCACGAAGGCGCGATCGGCGCGTACCTCGCCCGGCGGGTCGGCCGTGACGCGGCGGAGGACCTGCTCGGCGAAGTGTGGGTGGCGGCCTTCGCGTCCCGGAGCACGTACGACCGGTCGTTCCCCGAGGCGCGCCCGTGGCTCTACGGCGTCGCGCTCAACACCCTGCGCCGGCACTGGCGGTCGCGGCCGGCCGAGGACCTCGTGCCGGACGCAGGGGATCTCGCGAACGGCTGGGACCCCTGGTCGGCTGTCGACGCCCGCGTCGACACGCAGGCGGGGCTGCGGGCGGCCCTGGCGGAGCTCAAACCGGAGGAACGCGAGGTCCTGACCCTGGTCGCCTGGGAGGACCTGACCGTCGCCGACGCGGCGCGGGTGCTCGGCCTGCCGGCCGGGACCGCGCGCCGCCTGTTGCACCAGGCCCGGAAGGCGCTGCGGAACGCGCCTGAAGTGGCCGCGCTCTTGACGAATCTCACCACTGTGAAGGAGGGCTTGTGATCATGGACGAGTTGGAACTGGTCGGCCGGCTGAAGGACGTCGCGCCGCTGCGCCCGCAGGCGTACGAACGGGCGCGGGCGACGCTCGGCGCGGCAATGACGGAATCCCCGGCCACACCGGTCGCGGCTCCGGCCCGGCGCGCGAAGTTCGCCTGGGCCCGCGGTTTCCGCCTGGGCGTGCCGGGCAAGATCGGCCTCGGCGCCGTCGGCGCGGCCGCGGTGGCGGCCCTCGTCGTGTCCGTCGCGGCTCCTGCACCGCAGTCCCCGGCCCAGGCTCCCGCCGCGTCGGCTCCTGAGTCTCGCCTCGTGACCCTGGCCGCGTCGGTGAAGGCGAGCGGCGCCTCCGTGCAGGGCGACGCGTCGCTGGTCATCCGGACCACGACCGCGCCCGACGGAAGTCCCTACGTCACCTACAACCTCTACACCGACAGCGGCGACGTCTACTTCACGGAAACGGCGCAGCAGCTCCCCGTCGCCATCGCGCACCACGATAACCTCGCCGAGCCCATCGACGCCGCCAAGGTCGCCGCCGCCCGCTTCGCGGCGACCGGCGACCTCACCGAGGCGCGCACCCGGATGGTCAACGCCGTCCCCAACGCCTGGGGCCTGGGCCTCAGCCCCGCCGACGCGCAGCGCGTGTGGGACAAGGCCATGGCCAAGGACGAGCCGATCCTCAAGGCGAAGGGCATCAAGACGCCCCTGCCGCGCCCCACCGGACAGGACCTGCAGAACCGCATCGACAACAACCTCTGGACCAACGCCACCGACGCCCTCTTCCGCGGCGCCGAGAACCCGGACGTCCGCGCGGGCGTCCTCCGCCTGCTCTCCACCATCCCGGCCGTCTCCGTCGCCAACTCCACCACCGGCGGCCGCCCCACCCTCACCCTGACCGCCGGCCCGGCCCTCTTCGGCGGCACCGACGCCGAGGTCCTCACCATCGACGCCCACACGGGCCTCCCGCTCACCTCCGCGTGGAATGACTTGTCCGCCACCTACAAGTCCTCGCGCGTCACGCTGGCGCAGGTTCGCGCCGGCAAGTTCTGACCCCTCCCCGGTAAACGGTGCGGGCCGTCCCTCTCAAGGGGCGGCCCGCACTGCCATGTCCGGCCTACTAGATACCCGGTCCCGGAGTCTCGAGTGGACAGTCGCTTTTGAACCCAAGTGCCGGTCCGTCACCACCTCTGCGGTCCCCGGAAGGGCTGGACGATCCGCTGCCGTATCACCCCTGAGGCAACTACTTGCCTGGATGGAAAGTAGAGACTATCTTTCTCTTCGGGAAAGTACTTGCCCAGGGGAGGCGGACCGTGAAGTGGACAGAACCGACAAGGGGGCGGCAATGGTGAACGAACCCACGCCGGACGAGGCGGTGGCGGCGTTGCGCACGATCCACGAGAGCCGCGAGCGGGTGATCGCCTCCGTCGCGAGCTCCCGGTGGCTGTCGATCACCGGCGGCGTGGCCGTCTTCCTCGGCTGTGCGGCCAGCGACCTGCTCCCGCCGGCGCAAGCCTGGGTGGGCTGGGCGATTTTGGGGCTCGTCGTCGTACTGGCCCTGGGCCTGACCACCCGGTCGGGTAGCGCCTTCCTCGGCCGCCCGGTGCTGGTGTCGGACCGGAGCTTGTCCGTCGCCGCGCGTCTGCTGCGCATCGCGCCCATCCTCGGCATCGGGATCGCCGTCGCCGTGGTCACCGGGACGCTCGACGTGCCGCACGGCAAGGTCTACTACGGTGCGCTGACCGGGCTCTACATCGTGTTCGTGGACCCCGGGTTCAAGCTGTGGCTGCTGCGCCGGCAGGAGAGGGACTGAACCGGTGGCCGACTTCGACCAGCTCCTGCTGGATCCAACAAGACTGGCCATCGTCTCCCTGCTCGCCGCCGCGGAATGGGCCGAGTTCGGATTCGTCCGGGACTCGGTGCAGCTCTCCGACTCCGCACTGTCCAAACAGGTCACCACACTGTCCAAGAACGACTACGTCGAAATCCGCAAGGGCTACGTCGGCAAGCGGCCGCGCACCTGGCTCAACCTCACCACCGCCGGCCGCGCCACCCTCGCCGAGCACATCTCCGCCCTCCAGGCCATCGCCGAGAAAGCCCGAGCGGACGGCGCCCTGCATTCTCGCGAAGCGCAGGCCCCCTGAAGCAGGCCGACCGGGAAGGCGGCAGATGGTCCTCGGCCTCGGGGCGCCCTCGGGGCGACTGGACACATCTGACCGCACACAGCCGCATAACGTGCGATCGCCCATCACCAGCGCTTGCGCTGGTAGACGGGCGATCCGCGTTGGTGGAGCAGGGTGCCCCCGGCAGGATTCGAACCTGCGACACCCGCTTTAGGAGAGCGGTGCTCTATCCCCTGAGCTACGAGGGCATGTGTAGCCAGACAGCAGCTTACCGGTCCCGGACCCTCTGACAAGCACCTACCTGCCTGACCGGCGGCCTCGCCCAGGTGGGGACCCGATCGGCAGGGAACCGGCACACCGGAGACCGGATCTGGTGGCTGCTCGGGGCCGGCCGGCCGGGGAGACCGCAACGGGTTCCGGGAGGCCAGGTCAAACAACATACGCACGATTGGTAACGATCAGGCCATCCGCCCGATAAGGCGTGCGCCGGGTCGTAAAGTTCCGGTTCCCATCGTTGAAAGGAAGCACGTGAGCACGCCCGACAACCCTGAGCAGTACCAGCAGTACCCGGCCGGCCAGAGCGCCCCGTTCGCCGCGCCGCCGGTTGGCGCCGGTTACGGGCAGCAGCAGCCCGTGGGCGCGCCGCGCAATGGGTTCGGCGTTACGGCCCTCGTGCTGGGCATCATCGCCCTCGTTCTGTGCTGGACGGTGTGGGGCGGCATCATCCTCGGCGTCCTCGCGCTGGTCTTCGGCATCCTCGGCGTGAAGCGTGCCAACCGCGGACAGGCGACGAACAAGGGCGCCTCCATCGCCGGCATCGTCACCGGCAGCATCGGCCTGGTCATCGGCTTGCTGCTCGCCATCCTGGTCGGCTCGATCTTCGCGACGTTCGGCAGCCAGATCGGCGACCTGCAGGACTGCGTGCAGAAGGCCGGCACCGACCAGTCCCAGATCCAGAGCTGCCAGCAGCAGTTCAGCGACACCGTGCAGAACCGCTGATCAAGCCGTAGGGCCGTCGGGGATCGGGTGATCCCCGACGGCCAGGCGTCAGTCGAGGAACTCGACGTAGCCGTTGGTGCCGTTCACGCGGATCCGCTGCCCGTCTCGGATCAGCCGAGTGGCCTGGTTGACGCCGACGACGGCGGGCAGGCCGTATTCGCGGGCGACCACCGCGCCGTGGGTCATCAAGCCACCCACCTCCGTGATCAGGCCGGCGATGGTGACGAACACCGGCGACCAGCTGGGGTCGGTGTAGGCGGTCACGAGGATGTCGCCCGTGTCCAGGTCGGCCTCGGAGAGGTCCAGGACGACGCGGGCGCGGCCCTCGACGGTCCCCGCGGACACCGGCAGGCCGGGCAATGCGCCGGCCGGTGCATCCGAAGGTCGGTAGCTCCCGGAGACGGTCTCGCCCTCGGAGGTGAGGACCCGCTGCGGGGTGAGCGCCTGGTCCGCCGCGAACTGTTCCGTGCGCCGCCGGATGAGGTCGGCGTCGGCGACTCCGGTGCGGGCGACCTCGTGCAGTTCCTGGAACCGCAGCGAAAAGCTGTCCTCCGGAGCCTCGAGCACGCCGGCCGCCACGAGCCGCTCGGCCTCGGCCAGCAGTGCCTTCTTGTACTGGAAATAGCGGCTGATCATCCCGTACTTGGGGTACTCGCGGTAGCCGACGAAGGTGCGCAGCCGGTCGATCATCGCCTTGGTCTCTTCGGCTTTCCGTGCGCCGTCGGGCAGAACGCGCAACCGCGAAAGCAGTTCCTGTTCTTCCTGCGCGGCTTCCCGCAGCCCTTGGTCGAAGCGCCGTCGCGCCGTGCCGGGCTCGAAGTTGTCGACGTTGCCGAGCAGCACGAGCAGCAGCGTGCTCGGACGTTCGCTCCATCGTGGCCGCGCGATGTCGATTTCGCCGACACAACGCATGCCGTACGTGTCCAAGTAGCCCTGGATCGCCTTTCGCGCTTCACTTCCGCCCGGCAGCGCGGGCAGTTCGTCCAGGAAGCTTTCGTCCCGCACGGTCCGGAGGAACGCCACCACTTCCGGGTGCGGGCGGAGGACGTCGGCGACGTCCAGCAGGGCGAGGCCCATTTCCGACGAGACGTTGTCCGGCGCGGACTGCGAAAGCGTGTCGGCGGCGTTCTCCTCGCCCAGCCATTCGCGCAGCTGCTTGTTCAGCCACGTCGTCGCGTCCATTCCGGCCATGATCGCCTGGTGGCTGCGCGGATTGAACAACAGCCGCCGCAGTTCCTGCAGATCCGCGAGGATGAAATCGAACAACTCCGCGCCGCGTTTCTCCCGGATCTCACGCTCGAGCGCGGCCAGCGACGCCCTGCTCTCCGCGATCAGCCCGCGGACGATCGCGGGGTCCGTCTCGATCGGCTCGGGTGCGACGCCGAACGGCAGCGGCGCGGCGCCGCCCTCCGTCGGCTCCGGCAGGAAACCCCGGTCGAGCACCGTCTGCAGCGCGTCGCGCATCAGCGGGTCCGACGCCCCCATCATCTCCAGGTACCCGGCGCGCCCGGCCTTCGTCGCGAGGCCGGGGGTGGCGTCGACGAACAGCCGGCTGCCCGCCTCCGCCATGGGCCGTGGTGTGGTCAGCTGCCACACGGACAGGCCGAGCGGCCGCATCGCGTCGGTCATCATCTGCTGGTGCCCGACGGAGAGGTAGACGTGGTTGCCGTCGTCGGCGGCGGGCGGGATCGGGAACAGTGTGGTGATCGGCCGGCTCTGCACGATCTGGAACTCACTGTCGGCCAGGCACCACTCGATGTCCTGGGGCCGGCCGAAGTGCGCCTCGATGCGGCGGCCCAGCCGCTCCAACTGCAGCACCTGCTCGTCGGTCAGCGCCGGGCGCTCCTGGTCTTCCGGTGCGAGCGCGTCCTTCCGGGTGCCGCCGCCGGGCAACGTGTGGATGGCGAGCTGCTTGGCCGACACCGTCTTCTTGACGATTTCCCCTTCGCGCACCCGGTAGCTGTCGGCGTTCACCAGCCCGGAAACGAGCGCCTCGCCGAGGCCGAAACCCGCGTCGACGGTCGTGACCTTCCGGTTCGACGTGATGGGGTCGGCCGTGAACAGGATCCCGGACGCTTCTGACAGCACCATCCGCTGAACCACCACGGCCATGTGGACCCGGCGGTGGTCGAAACCGTTGCGCAGGCGGTAGGTCACGGCCCGGTCGGTGAACAGCGAGGCCCAGCACAGCCGGATGTGCTCGAGGATCGCCGCCGGCCCGACGACGTTCAGGTACGTGTCCTGCTGGCCCGCGAACGAGGCCGTCGGCAGGTCTTCGGCCGTCGCGCTGGAACGCACGGCGTAGGCCGCGCTTTCGTCCAGCCGGCTCAGCGGCGCGAGCAGTGCCGCCGCGAGGTCGTCCGGAATGGCGGCCGCGGAAACGGCCTCGCGCACCTGGCCGCTCAGGGCGGCGATCGTCTCCCGGTCGTCGGGGTCCAGCCGCGCCAGCCGGTCCAGACCGCTTCCGAGCTCCGGCACTCCCGCCAGCACCCGGCGGAAAGCGTGCGTCGTCACGCAGTACCCGGGCGGTACGCGGACGCCGTCGATCCGTGAAAGCTCCCCCAGATGTGCGCCCTTGCCCCCGACGAGGTCGATCTGGTCCCGGTCGATCTCCCGGAAATCCAGCACGAGCTCGGTCCCGCTCACTATTGGTTCCCCCGTACTTCGATGGTCGCCGGCGCGAAGAGCTCCGCGAATTCCGGCCGAGCCGACGATTTTGCAGGACCACCGGGGTCTTGCCGCAAGGCCGGGGGTGCGCTATACGTTGGGAGTGGCAGGAGGAGTACTAACTCTTTCTGCCTTTTCTGTCGAGTCCGGACGCCCACCCGCACGCCGGGTGGCCGTGGGTCCGGACCACCTGCGCGCCCGACCGATGGCGTCGCCCGTGTGGGGGACCCCGGTAGGCGGAGACCAGCACGATCAGGGACCCGGCCGGACCAGTCACGTCACCTGGTCGTGTCTGGTTTCGAAACCTTGAACAACAGTAGGTAATCTTCCTTAACGGGAAGCGGGGAACCGCTTCGACCACCGGCTGCCGGAGGGCTTCGTTGATCAAGCTCATGTTCGCGGACGACGAGGAATTGGTTCGTTCGGGCCTGCGCGCCATGATGTCCGGGGCCGCGGACATCGAGATCGTGGGTGAAGCGAGCGACGGCAGATCCGCGGTGGAGGTGGCGCGGCGCTACCACCCCGACGTGGCGTTGCTCGACATCAAGATGCGGGCACCCGACGACGGGATCCGCGCGCTGCGGGCCATCCTCGCACTGCCGGACCCGCCGATGGTCGCGATGCTGACGACGTTCGACATCGACGAGTACGTGAGCCTCGCGCTGAGGCTCGGGGCCAACGGCTTCCTGCTGAAGGACATCGACCCCTCGGCTCTCCTGCGCGCCATCCGTGACCTGGCCAAAGGCGGCGCCGTGCTGGACCCGGGCGTGGCGGCGCGCATGGTCCAGTCCCATCGCGACGAGCAGCGGGCCGCGCAGCCGGCGCGCAAACTCCTGGCGTCGCTGTCCGAACGCGAGCGCGAGGTTGTCGCGCTGATCGGGCAGGGGCTGTCGAACGCGGAGATCGGCGGGCGGCTGCACCTGTCGGAGGCCACGGTCAAGGGGTATGTGTCCGCGGTGCTCTCCAAGATCGGTGCCGCCAACCGCGTGCAGGCCGCGCTGCTGGCCTACCGCGGCGGGCTGCTCGACCAGTAGCGGATGGTCCTGACCGCGCTCGAGCTGCTCGGGCTGGTGGCGTTCGCGGCGTCCGGGGCGCTGGCCGCCGTCCGGGCGCGCCTCGACGTGTTCGGCGTGATCGTCGTCGGCCTCACCACGGCGCTGGGCGGCGGCATCATCCGTGACGTCCTGCTCGGCATCCACCCGCCCACGACGTTGCGGAACTGGCCGTACCTCGCCGTCTGCGCGGCGACGGCGCTGGTCGTGTTCGCGTTCCACCCCCAGGTCGCGCGGCTGAGGCGCGCGGTGCTGCTCGCCGACGCGCTGGGCCTGGGCGTCTTCTCGACGGCCGGCACGACGATCGCGCTCAACGCCGGCGCCACCGCCTACGCCGCGTGCCTGATCGGCATGACCAGCGGCATCGGCGGCGGCGCACTGCGTGACCTGCTGCTGCGCGAGATCCCGCTGGTCCTCCGCAAGGAGATCTACGCCGTCGCCGCGCTCGCAGGGGCGGTGCTCGTCGCGATCGGTCACGCTCTGCCACTGCCGTCGAGTGTGGTCACGGTCGTCGCGGCGGCCGTGGTGGTAACGATTCGGCTGGTGGCTCTGTGGCGGCACTGGAACGCGCCGGTGGCCCGGCCTGGTGATACCGACTCTTTGTGAGTTCTGCGTGTGTTCTTAGGCGGGTCTCAGCACTCTGCGTAAGACTGACGTCATGCGCATCCTTGTGGTGGACGACGATCGAGCCGTCCGTGAGTCGCTCAGGCGGTCCCTGGAGTTCAACGGGTACACCGTCGAGCTCGCCAGCGACGGTGCGCAGGCCCTGGAGACGATCATCGCCAACCGGCCGGACGCGATGGTGCTGGACGTGATGATGCCGCGCCTCGACGGGCTCGAGGTGGCCCGCCGCCTGCGCAGCACCGGCGACGACCTGCCCATTCTCGTGCTGACCGCCCGCGACACGGTCTCCGACCGGGTCTCCGGCCTCGACGCCGGCGCCGACGACTACCTGCCCAAACCGTTCGCCCTCGAAGAATTGCTGGCCCGCCTGCGCGCGCTGCTGCGCCGCGCCGTGCCGGACCCCCAGCAGGGCGAGACGAGCGAGGTGCTGTCGTTCGCCGACCTCACGCTGGACCCTGGCACTCGCGAGGTCCGCCGCGGCGGCCGCGAGATCAGTCTCACCCGTACCGAGTTCGCGCTGCTCGAGTTGTTCCTCTCGTACCCCAAGCACGTGCTGACCCGCGGAAGGATTCTGGAGGAAGTATGGGGTTACGACTTCCCGACGTCGGGCAACGCGCTGGAGGTCTACGTCGGCTATTTGCGTCGCAAGACGGAAGCCGGCAACGAACCGAGGCTGATCCACACGGTGCGGGGAGTGGGCTACGTCCTGCGCGAAACCCCGCCGTGACCGACGCCCCCACGGGCACCGCCGTTTCGACCGTCGACGTCACCGACCCGCGCGGCGACCGCTGGGGCACGCGCCGCTTCTCGCTGCGCGGCCGCGTGACGCTGCTGGCCGCCGCCTGCGTGGCCGGCGCCGTGGCGCTCGTGTCGCTGGGCGCGTACATGATCGTGTCGAGCAACCTCTACCAGCAGCTCGACGACAACCTGCTCGCGCGCGCCCAGGCGGCCGTGAACTCGCCGCCGGTGCAGACGCAGCTCGAGCAGGTGCCCGGCGCGTTCCTGGCGAGCGCCGACCTGCAGATCGGCCAGCTCAACGCGTACAGCAACAAGCTGATCTACCCGCAGGCCGGCTCGCCGCCGCCGTACGGCCCCCAGGAGCTCGCGGTGGCCACGGGGGAGTCGCCGCAGTCGCTGCGCACCGACCTGTCCACGGACACGCGCGTGGTCGCACTGCCGTCCGGGCACGGCGAGGCCATGGTGCTCGCGCAGTCGATGGAGCCGACGAAACGCACGCTCAACGAGCTGGCGGTCGTCCTCTTCCTCGTCGGCGGCGCCGGGATCGTGGTCGCCGCCGGTGCCGGCACGGCCGTGGCGCGCACCGGGCTGCGGCCCGTCGACCGGCTGACGTCGGCCGCCGAGCGCGTCGCCGCCACCGGCGACCTGCGGCCGATTCCCGTGAGCGGCGACGACGAGCTCGCCCGCCTCACCCAGAGCTTCAACACGATGCTCGGCACGGTCGCCGTCTCCCAGGAACGGCAACGCCAGCTCGTCGCCGACGCCGGCCACGAGCTACGCACGCCGCTGACTTCCTTGCGCACCAACCTGGAGCTGCTGCTCTCGGCCAGCCGGCCGGGCGCCCGCTCGCTGCCGGAGGAGGACCGCGCCGACATCGAGGCCGACATCCGCGGGCAGCTCGACGAGCTCACCCAGCTCATCGGCGACCTCGTGGAGCTCGCCCGCCAGGACGAGCCGCGCGAGCAGACCGAACGCGTGGAGCTGGTCGAGGTCGTCGAGCGCGCGCTCGACCGCGCCCGCCGCCGCGCCGGGGACATCGAGTTCGAAGTGGACCTGCAGCCGTGGGTCCTCACCGGCGACAACAGCTCCCTCGAACGGGCCGTGCTGAACCTGCTGGACAACGCCGTCAAGTTCTCGCCGTCCGGTTCGCGCGTGCGGGTGACGCTGCGGCCCCTCGGTGACGGAACGGCCGTGGTCGAGGTCGCCGACTCCGGCCCAGGCATCGCCGAGGAGGACCTGCCCAAGGTGTTCGACCGCTTCTACCGCTCCTCTGAAGCCCGTACGCTGCCGGGTTCCGGCCTCGGCCTGTCGATCGTGAAGCAGGCCGCCGAACGCCACGGCGGCGCGGTCTACGCCATGCACGCCCCGGAAGGTGGAGCGCTGCTCACGATCCGGCTGCCGGGCGCTCCAGGCTGACTCCTCGCCCGTCCGGGGTATGCCCCGGTGGCACGTCCCGCACACCGCATGTTTGATCGTGTAGGATTTTGTGTGGTTGATGGTTCGTGCTTGAGGAGTGGCGGTGCTCGCACGTCAGCGACAGGCGGTGATCCTCGAGGAGGCACGCCGGACCGGTGCGGTCCGCGTCAGTGACCTCGTCGCGCGGCTCGGCGTATCCGACATGACGGTGCGCCGCGACCTCGACGTGCTCGCCGGCCGCGGCCTGGTCGAGAAGGTCTACGGCGGCGCGACCTCGGTGGTCGGCAAGAGCACCGACGAGCCCGGCTTCGAGGCGAAGTCCGTGCGCCAGCGCGCCCAGAAGGAGGCGATCGCCGAGCTCGCCGCCGGCCTGGTCAAGCCGGGCACCGCGATCGGCCTGTCCGCCGGCACCACCACGTGGACGCTGGCCCGCGCGCTCGACCCCATCCCGGGGCTGACGATCGTCACCAACTCCATCCAGGTCGCCGACGTGCTGCGCGCGTCCACGCAACCCGACCGCACGGTGGTGCTCACCGGCGGTGTGCGCACGCCGTCCGACGCGCTCGTCGGCCCGGTCGCCGTGCACAGCCTGCGTTCGCTGCACCTGGACCTCGTTTTCCTCGGCGTGCACGGCATGGCCGAGGGTGCCGGGTTCACCACCCCGAACCTCACCGAGAGCGAGACCGACCGCGCGCTCGTCGAGGCCGGCCGGCGGCTGGTGGTGCTCGCCGACCACACGAAGTGGGGCACCGTCGGCATCTCCACGATCGCCGACCTCGAAGAGGCCCACGTCGTGGTGACCGACGACGGACTTCCCGACTCGGCGAGGGAGAGCCTCACCGAGCGGGTCGGAGAACTGATGATCGCCGAAACGGCGGAGAACCTCGAGGCAGAAGACGCGTGAAACGCACCTTGCGACACCTGGCGGACGGCCGGGAGATCATCTACTTCGACCACGACGGCGACCACGAGCGCACCGCCGAGGACACCCGCGACCTCCCGCCGGTGGCCGCGGCGTCGGAGATCCGCCTCGACCCGCTGACCCGTGAGTGGGTCGCCATGGCCGCGCACCGGCAGACGCGCACCTACAAGCCGCCGGCCGACCTGTGCCCGCTCGATCCGACGACGCCGGGGCGTCCCACGGAGATCCCGGAGCCCGACTACGACGTGGTCGTGTTCGAGAACCGGTTCCCGTCCTTTTCCCAGAACGCGCACGGCGATCCGTCCACTGTGGACGAGCTCGGCCTCGTGCCGACGGCGCCGGGCCGCGCGCGCTGCGAGGTCGTGTGCTTCTCCAGCGACCACGGCGGCTCGTTCTCCCAGCTGAGCCCCGAACGCGTGCGCCTCGTCGTGGACGCGTGGGCCGACCGCACGCTCGCACTGGGTGAGACCCCGGGCGTCGAGCAGGTCTACCCGTTCGAGAACCGCGGCGAAGAGATCGGCGTGACGCTCTCGCACCCCCACGGCCAGATCTACGGCTACCCCTTCGTCACGCCCAAAACCGAGCGGATGCTCGACGTCGCGCGCGCGTACCGCGAAGAACACGGGCGCGCGGTGATGGGCGACGTGCTGGCGGCCGAGCAGAAGTCCGGCGCGCGCGTGCTTGTGGAAGGCGAGCACTGGACGGCGTTCGTGCCGCCGGCCGCGCGCTGGCCGGTGCACATCCAGGTCGTGCCGCACCGCCAGGTGCCCGACATTCCCGCGCTCACCGACGCCGAGCGCGACGACTTCGCCCGCGTGTACCTCGACGTGCTGCGCCGCTGCGACGCGTTGTACGACCGCCCGTTGCCCTACATCGCCGCGTGGCACCAGGCACCCGCACGGCGCGACCGCGACCTGGCGTGGCTGCACCTCGAGCTGTTCTCCGTGTTGCGGGCCAAGGACAAGCTCAAGTACCTCGCGGGTTCCGAGTCCGGCATGGCCGTGTGGATCAACGACGCCACGCCCGAGCAGATCGCGGAGCGCCTTCGCGCGGCGGGCTGAGTACCGGGCGCGGCATACTCATCTGCGAAACACAGGTTCGGCTCAGGAACCTCTCAGGCCCGGCCGCTTAGGTGAGGACATGACCGAGAACGACCCCCACGCGCACGACTCCGCGGCGGGTCGCCAGAACCCGGGTGCCCAACCGGGCACCGAGGGTCAGGCGGCCTGGAGCCAGCCCACCGCCCCCGGCGCGTCACCCGCGCCCGCGTCCGGTGAGCAACCCACGTACGGCGAGCAGCCCACGTATGGCGAGCAGCCCACGTACGGCGAGCAGGCGCAGCAGCAGAACCCCGGCTACGCCACGGCGAACCCGTGGTCCGCGCAGGGCGCGCAGACCGGTCCGATGGGCTACAACAACCCGTACCCGCCCACAGGTGGCACGACGCAGCAGCAGTACGCGGCCCCGGGGACCTACAGCGTTCCCCCGGCCCCCGCGCCCAAGAAGTCCGGCCCGGGCAAGCTGCTTGCGGCCGTCGCCGCGATCGCGCTTGTCATCGGCGGCGTGGCGGGCGGCACCGTCGGCTACCTCACGGGCGGCTCGTCCGGCCCGTCGGTCAACGCGCTCGACCAGCCGAAGCCCGCGCAGCAGACGGGCAACGCGCCGGCCGGCTCCATCGAGTCCGTCGCGCAGAAGCTGTCGCCGAGCGTCGTCGAGCTGCAGGTCTCCGGCCGCACGGCCGCGGGTGAGGGCTCCGGGTTCGTGCTCAGCACCGACGGCTACATCCTCACCAACAACCACGTGGTCGAGGTCGCCGCCAACGGCGGCCAGATCCAGGCCGTGTTCCAGGACGGCAGGAAGGCCGCCGCGAGTGTGGTCGGGCGCGACCCGACTACCGACATCGCCGTGGTGAAGGTCAACAACGTCAGCGGGCTGACCCCGGTCGAGCTCGGCCGGTCCGACGACCTGCGCGTCGGCCAGCCGGTGGTCGCCATCGGCTCGCCGTTCGAGCTCAGCGGCACGGTCACCTCCGGCATCGTCAGCTCCCTGCACCGGCCGGTGCAGGCCGGCGGCGACGAGACCGACCAGACCACGGTCATGGACGCCATCCAGACCGACGCCGCGATCAACCCCGGCAACTCCGGTGGCCCGCTCGCGAACATGAACGGTCAGGTCATCGGCATCAACTCCGCCATCTACAGCCCCAACAGCGGGCAGGGTGGCCAGGGCGGTCAGGCGCAGGGCGGCAACGTCGGCATCGGTTTCGCCATCCCGATCGACCAGGCGCGCCGCACGGCCAACGACATCATCAAGACCGGCCACGCCACGCAGACATTCATCGGCGCCAAGGTCGCCGACGCCCCGCAGGGCGGCGCGCAGCTCGGCGACATCACGCCGGGCAGCCCCGCCGAGAAGGCCGGCCTCAAGTCGGGCGACATCGTCACGAAGATCGACGACCGCACCATCGACAGCGCCGACACGCTCATCGCGGCCGTCCGCACCCGCGCCCCCGACGAGAAGGCGACGTTCACCCTCTCCGGCGGCCGCACCGTGCAGGTGACCCTCGGCGGCCAGCCCGTACCGGCCAACTGATCGCTCGGTCGCCGGGCGCGACCGAGACCAACCACGGCTCGACCCCCTGGGCAGGGGCCGGACCCTTGAAGGCCACGCGCGACCGGGCACTCGATGCCGGTCGCGCGTGGCCGTTCTGCATTGCCGCGGTGTTCGGCGACAGGCTCGGACTCACGTGGCCTCGCGGCGGGTGACGGTTGTCGCCGGGGCTCAGCAAGGCTGCTCGCGGCGGAACTCCGCGGGCTGGTTCCCGGTGCGGGCGAATGCGCTCGGCAGCTCGAAGAGCCTTTGGGCGGCGAGTTCGGTCACCGCCGACGGCATGGCGGCATCCGGCTCGCGGCGCTTCAGGCGCGGGCGGTTGCGTTGTCCGGAAGATTCCTCGGTCATTCCCAGCACTGTGACCAGGCTCTTTGCCCGGTAAGGAAAATTCGTGGGCAATCAATGTTTAGCCCGCGCAACCTGTGGGCACCTCACACCCCGCACGGAGACCTCTCCGTACCGAGTCGGAGGCGGTACGGAGAGGTCTTCGGCGTCTTCTCGGGGTTATTGCGCGGCAACGCTCTTCGCCGCGGGGTGACGCGGCTTCCGGTGCGCGAGCACCATGCGGGCCGCCCCGGTGAGGATCACGACGGCCCACACCGCCGCCAGCGTCAGCAGCAGCCCCGCCCACGTGTTGCCGTCGTGCAGGCCCGGCTTGGGGATGACGCCGTAAGTGCGCCACAGCAACGGGAACGCGATGAACCCGAGCACGGCCGTCAGCACCGCCCCCACCTGAACCGGTGCCCGCCACGCCGCGGGCAGCACACGCGAAAGCAGCAGACCGAGGAACCCCGCCACCGGCGCGAACACAGCGTCGTTCACGATCGGGCCGCCGCCGATCCACAGCACGGTTTTGAAGCTCTCCGGCCACGCGGGCGCGGCGTAGTCGATGAACAGTGACGCGCCGAAGCCGAGTGCCGCCAGGCCCACGAGCGCGAGCAAGATCCGGATGACCTTCACAGCACCTCCAGCTTTTCGACCCACTTCGTCTGGAGCACGCCCGGACGGCTCGGCGCGATCACTCGGCACGGGTAGCCGTGGTCGACGTCAAGCACCTCGCCGTTGAGCTCCAACGCCAGCAGGGTCAGGTCGTCGGCCGTGTGCTCGCCCGGGAGCGTGCTGGCGCCGTACAGGCCGGTCTTGTCGAGCGACGACACGCGCACCTCCGCGCCCGGCTCGGCCCCGACCGCGCGCAGCAGCGTCGGGAAGGAGATCCCGCGCCAGCTCGCCATCTGGCTCCAGCCCTCGACGCACGCGATCGGGAGGTCGGCGCTCACCTGGGGCAGCGCCCGCAGGTCGGCCAGCGTGAGCTGTTTCGTCCCGCCCCGCGTCACCACCGACAGCCGCCAGCTCGGATCGACCGCGGTCCGCGTCACGCGCGCCGCGACGGCCGTGCGGTTCACCGGCAGCTTCTGCAGGCCCTTGTCGGTCTTCCACGACAGCCCGGAGACGTCCTTCAGCCATGGCACCGTCGCGCCCGCGGTGGACAGCACCGCCACGCCCGTCGCGATCCACGTAGTCCGCAGAAAACCGCGGCGGGTGAACCCGTAGACCGGCTTCTTCTCGGCCTTCTTCGCCGGCCGCTCTTCGGGCTGAGCTGCAGGCTTCGTTTCAGGCTCTTCTGCCAGCACCGCCTCGCGGGTCAGCGCCCGCCGCACGATCGGCAGCTTCACCGCCACGTGCACCACCACCGACCCGATCGCCACCCACGCCACCGCGTAGTGCACTTCCGGGAAGTAGAAGTTCCACGGGTAGTTCTGTGCGACGTTCAGCAACCCCGAACTCAGCTCGAAGAACGCCGACCCCGACAGCACCAGGATCGACACCCGCTCCAGCGCGTGCGGCAACGACTTCACCAGCGGCCGCTCGAACAGCTTCGGGAAGACGCTCCACAGCTTCGCGAGCAGCAACGGGATCGCGGCGATGCCCGAGATCACGTGCGCGCCCTGCGTCAGGCGGTACAGCCACACCGGACGGCTGGGCCAGAAGAACCACTCCGGCGGGTGCTGGATCAGGTGGCTGAGCAGGCCCGTGACGAAGCAGACGAGGAACGCCAGCCCCAGCAGCGACCCGATCCGCGCCGTCACGCGCTCGCCGTGCGCCCCGCCCTTGAACTGCTCCTCACGCGGGATCGGCAGTTTCTCGATCCGCTCGTCGACGCGCGCTTTCGCTTGCTCCGCCCGGACTTTCGCGCGCGCGGCACCAGCCCGCGCCTGCGCGGCCCGCTCGCCGAACCGCCCCTGCGCCTCGGACACGCGCGCGTCGAAGCGCTTCCACGCCGCGACGACCCGGTGTTCCCGTGACGGCTCGGGCTCTGCCTCGGTGTCCACGGAGCCTCCGGCTCGTGCCTCGTCCGCGGGAGTTTCGTCGGCCAGATCCCGGCCGGTGGGCTTCTCGTCGGTCATGCCCGCTCCAGCCTCGCGAACCAGCGGTGGCCCCGGCTCGTGGTCCAGTCCACGCGGAACCCCGCGCGCATGGCGACTTCCGCGATCGCGTCGGCCCCGACCCACGCCCAGCCGAACCACGGCCCCGACGAGCCGGGCAGCAGCCGCACCGCCTCCCGCCGCACGCCCCGCCCCGGCGGCTCCAGCTCCACCAGCACGTCCCCCTCGGGCGCGATCAGCTCCCGCATCCGGTCCAGCAGCACGACCGGTTCGCCGCCGATGCCGATGTTTCCATCAGCCAGCAACGCGTGGTGCCAGCGTCCTTCGCCGGGCAGCGGCTGGAAGACGTCGCGCCGCAACGCCACCGCGCCCCGCTCCTGCGTCAGCCGCACGGCTGTGGGCGAGCTGTCCACTCCCAGTGCCACCACACCGCGCTTCGCCAACGCCGCCGTGAGCCGGCCCGGGCCGCAGCCGATGTCGAGCGTCGGGCCGTCGCACGCGCCGAGCAGCACGGTGTCGCCCAGGTCGCACCCGTCGGTCCAGCGGTCGACGGGCAGGTCGACCCGGTCGCCGTTGGCGAGCTCCAGCCAGCAGTGCTGCCCCAGCAGCCCGCGGTCGAACTCCGTGCCGGTACTCAGTTTTCTCACGCCACTTCCCGTCCTTCGACCGCACGCACGGCCGCCGCGAACCGCCCGCGTGGCGCCTCCGCGGCCACGCGCACGGCGTCACCCATAGTGTCCACATCGGACAGTTCCGGCAGTGGCCCCGCCGCCAGACCGACCGCGGCCAGCGCCCGAAGCGTGCGAACGCCCGTGTCCTCTTGCGACATCGGCACGCCCGCCAGCACCTGCGCGTGGTGCGGGTCCCTGAGCCCGAGCCCCCACCAGCCGCCGTCTTCGGCCGGCCCCAGCACCGCGTCGTGCACGCCGTGCAGCACTGGCTCGATCGACGCGCCCATCAGCTCCGGCGTCACCTGCGGTGTGTCCATGCCGATCTGCAGCACCGGCAGCGCGGCGTGCACCGACGCCGTGTCGGCGTGCGCGTTGGCCAGCCGCGCCCCGAAGTCCCAGCCACGCTGGGCGATCACCGTCGCGCGCCGCAGCGACCGGCCGATCTCGCTTCCGAGCGCGGCCGAGCCGAGATCACCGGTCATCGCGACCACGGGCAGCGCGCCCGGCGTCGCGCACACCGCGTCGAGCGTGTCGAGCAACGCCGCCGCGGCGATCTCCGCGGCCTGCCGCGCCGTCGCGGGCGGGCACAGGCGGGTCTTCGCGAAGCCGGGCACGGGCGCCTTCGCGACCACGAGCACGCAGAACCGGGAAGTCATCGGGCCAGCACCCGCCCGAAGTCGCGGACCGCGCGCAGCGTGCCCCGCACCGACCCCGACACCTTCGACTTCGTGCCCTTCGCACGCTCCCCGTAGGTCACGTCGAACTCCCGCACCTGCCAGCCCGCGCGTTGCGCACGGATCAGCAGCTCCAGCGGATAACCGAAGGCGCGATCGGTGACGCCCAGCCCCAGCAACGCGTCCCGCCGCGCGGCCCGCAGCGGCGCGATGTCGCGCACGGGCAGCCCCCGGCTGCGCAGCAGCAGCGAAAGCACGGCATTGCCCGCCCGCGCGTGCCACGGCCACACGCCCGCGTGTGTCGGCACCCGGCGCCCCACCGCGAGGTCGGCGCCGCCTTCCACCGCGGCCACCAGACGCGGCAGGTCACCGAGGTCGAGGGAGCCGTCGGCGTCGGCGAAGCACACGATGTCCGCCGTCGCGGCCTCGAGCCCCGTGTGCACGGCCGCGCCGTACCCGCGCCGAGGCTCGTCCACCACCTTCGCGCCGAGCGCGGCCGCCACGTCGGGCGAGCCGTCCGACGAGCCGTTGTCCACCACGATCGCGCGGAATCCCGCCGGCAGCGCGGCCAGCACACCGGGCAGCGCGCCCGCCTCGTCGAGGCACGGGAGCACGACGTCTACCTGAAGATCGCTCACCCGGCGTACGCTAGGTCCGTAGTGGACGGTCGAGAACCCTTGCGGTGCTTACCGAATCATGACGCGTACCCAGTTCTTACCGAGTTCTCACGGCTGCCTCTTCCAGTCCCGTGAGAGACCTCGGCCGGGGTTATCGTGCGGTCGATGAGCGAGTCGACTTCGGCTGCCCGGCTCGCCGAGCCGCCCGCGCCACCACCCGAGCCCAGCCGCGCCGGCGCGCGCGGCGACGTGATCGCGGTCGGCGGCGCCTTCGCGCTGGTCGCCGCCACGGCCGCCGTCGGTGTCTATTACAACCGTCCGAACTCCGGTGTGGTCATCTACGCGCCCACCGCGCCGATCTTCGCCCACTGGCTGCCCCACGTGGGCCCGGGCTCGGTGTTCGCCGTGCTGGTCGCGGCCGCCGTGGTCCTGTGGGGCCCCGCGGTCGCGGCCCGGCTGTCCTGGCGACGGACCCTCGCCGCCGGGTACGCGACGTCACTCGCCTGGATCTTCTCCCTCGCCATGATCGACGGCTGGTCGCGCGGCTTCACCGGCCGCCTGACCACCCCGCAGGAGTACCTCCACGAGGTGCCGGGCATCACGGACATCCCGCGGTTCCTGCGCGAGTTCAGCTCCCGCATCCTCGACTTCCAGCCGGACTCGTGGACCACGCACGTCTCCGGCCATCCGCCGGGCGCGACGCTGGTGTTCGTCTGGCTCGACCACCTGGGCCTGCGCGGCGGCGCCTGGGCCTCCACCGCCGTGGTCCTGGTCGCCGCGCTCGTCGCCGTCGCCGTGCCGGCCACCGTCGCCCTCCTCGGCCGCCAGAGCGCCGCCCGCGCCGTGCTGCCCTTCGCCGTGCTCTCGCCGGGCGCGGTGTGGCTGGGCGTCTCCGCTGACGGCCTCTTCGCCGGCGTCACGGCCACAGGCATCGCCCTGCTCGCACTGGCCGCCGTCGGCTTCACCCACGGTCGCCGCTACGCCGTGCCCACCGCGCTGGCTTCGGGCGTGCTCCTCGGCTACGGCGCCTTCCTCTCCTATGGCCTCGTGCTGCTCGGCCTCGTCGCGCTCGCGGTCACCGTGCTCGGCCGCCAGTGGCGCGCCGCCGCTCTCGCGGTGGTCGGCGCCCTGGCCGTGGTGGCCGCCTTCGCGCTGGCCGGCTTCTGGTGGCTCGACGGCTACCACCTCGTCGTCGAGCGCTACTACCAGGGCATCGCCACCCTTCGGCCATACTCGTACTGGGTGTGGGCCGACCTGGCCGCCGTCGCCGTCGCTGCCGGCCCGGCGGTGGTGGCCGCCGCTCGCCGCGGGGTCACCGGGGCGTTCCTGCCCGAGTCGCGCCGCGGCCTGCTGCGCGACCCGGTGCTGCTGCTCGGCATCGCCGCCGTGGTCACGATCGTGTTCGCCGACGTGTCCGGCCTGTCGAAGGCGGAGGTGGAACGCATCTGGCTACCGTTCGGCGCGTGGCTGCTGCCGATGACGGCCTTGCTGCCCGCACCCGGCCGCCGCTGGTGGCTGGCCGGGCAGGCGTTGACCGCCTTGGCGGTCAACCATCTTCTTCTGACGAGCTGGTGAGGTGAGGCATGGAGGACCAGGCCGGGCGCGTGCTCGTGGTCGACGACGACGAGACGGTGCGCGACGTCGTCCGTCGCTACCTTGAGGTCGCGGGCTTCACGGTCGACGTCGCGGGTGACGGCGCCGCGGGCCTCGCGCTGTTCGCCGAACGCGACCCCGACCTCGTGGTGCTCGACGTGATGATGCCGGGCATCAACGGTCTCGAGGTCTGCCGCCGCCTGCGCCAGGTGAGCCACGTGCCCATCGTGATGCTCACCGCCCTCGGCGAGGAGGAAAACCGCATCGCGGGCCTCCAGCTGGGAGCCGACGACTACGTCACCAAACCCTTCAGCCCCAAGGAGCTGGCGCTGCGCGTGGCCTCGGTGCTGCGCCGCGCCCGCATGCCGCGCGCCGCGCCTCCCGCGCCTGAGCTCGTCGACGGCGACCTGCGCCTGCAGATGACCGCCCGCCAGGCCACCCTCGGCGGTGCCGAGCTGCCGCTGACCACGCGCGAGTTCGACCTGCTCGCGTTCTTCCTCGGCCACCCCGGCGTGGCCTTCTCCCGCGCCGACCTGCTCGAGAAGGTGTGGGGCTGGGACTTCGGCGACCAGTCCACGGTGACCGTCCACGTGCGACGGCTGCGCGAAAAGATCGAACGCGACCCGGCCAAGCCGACGCGGGTCGCCACCGTCTGGGGCGTCGGCTACCGCTACGACCGGGAGCAGTCATGATCAACACCGGTGAATCCGCCCTGGACATGCTCACCCACGTCCTGCACATCCTGCCGTTCGCGCTCTTGTTCGCGCTTCCGGTGGCCGCGGTGGGCGGGCTGGTGCTCTACAAGCTGCGCAACCGCTCGCTGGCCACCACGATGACGGTGCTGGTACTCATCCCCGTGATCGCCCTGCTCGTCGGCGTCATCGGCATCAGCGGCTTCATGTTCACCGAGGCCCTGATGACGGAGCTGCTCGTCTGCCTGCTCGTCGCCCTCGTCACGGTGCCCGCCGCGATCGTGCTCGGCCGCGTGATCGCGCGCCGCAGCGTGTGGGAGCGCGAGGCGCGTGAACGCGAACGCGCCGCCGAAGCGTCCCGGCGCGAGCTCGTCGCCTGGATCAGCCACGACCTGCGCAGCCCGCTCGCCGGCATCCAGGCCATGGCCGAAGCGCTGGCCGACGGAGTGGTCTCCGAACGTCACGAGGTCGCCGACTACGCGCAGCGCATCAGCGGCGAGACCACCCGGCTTTCGGGCATGGTGGGCGACCTGTTCGAGCTCTCCCGCATCACCGCGGGCGCGCTGGAACTCACCATGTCCGCCGTGCCGCTGCGCGACGTCGTGAGCGACGCGGTCGCCGCACAGTCACCCGTGGCCGAGCGCAAACGGGTGCGTGTGCTGGAGAACGCCGAGGCCTGGCCGGTCGTGTCCGGCAGCGACCCGGAGCTCGCGCGGATCGTGCGCAACCTCGTCTCCAACGCCATTCGCCACACTCCGCCGGACGGCACGGTCGCCGTGCAGCTCGACATCGACGGCGACCAGGCCATCCTCGCCGTCGACGACTCCTGCGGCGGCATCCCGGACGACGAGATCGGCCGTGTCTTCGACGTCGCCTTCCGCGGCACCCAGGCCCGCACCCCCGACCGCAGCGGCACGACCTCCGGTGGTGGCCTCGGCCTGGCGATCGCCAAGGGACTCGTGGAAGCCCACAGCGGTCACATCGGCGTGCACAACCACGGCCCCGGCTGCCGGTTCGAGGTCCGGCTGCCGCTGGCCAAGGTTGCCGCGTCCGTCTGACCGATCCATCGCACGACCGACCACAGTGGACGGACGCGGTCAGCCGACGGTGACCGCCTCCACCGGCTCCGCCACCCGGTCCGCGGTCACGCGGAAGAACTGCATCCCCGGGAAGTGCGCGGGCGCGACGATCGTGTCGGTGCCCGCGACCTGGCGCAGCCACTGCTGGCGCGTGAGCAGCGCGAGCGACGGATCGCTGTCGCTGATGAACCGGATGTTCGAGTCGACCAGCTGCGCCGGCGTGTGAAGCACATCGCCGAGCAGCACCACGCGACGGTCGTCCGCGGTGATGTCCACGACGTAGTGACCCGGAGTGTGCCCGGGCGCGTGCCGCGCGGTGACGCCCGGCGCGATCTCCGCGTCCCCGTTCAAGGCACGCAGATGTCCGTGGCTGCGCACGGTTTCCAGGCCGATCCGCGTCCAGTCGTGGCGCCCGACCGGCTCGACGAGCGCGGCCCAGTCCTGCGCGCCGTAGAGCACCGTGGCGTTCGGGAAGTACGGCTTCCCCTGCGGAGCCAGCCAACCGACGTGGTCGGAATGCAAGTGCGTCAACAGAACCGTGTCGATGTCGGCTGGCGAGCACCCGGCCTCGGCGAGCGCGATGGGCAGGCCGCCGCCCGCGCCCATGTCGCCGTCGTCGGGCCGCAGGCCCTCCGGGAACTCGATCTCACGCGGGCCGAGCCCCGCGTCGACGAGGATCGTCCGGCCGTTGCCGCGCACGAGGAACGCGCCCGTGGGCACGTGGACGGTGCCGTCTTCCGCGAACGCGCCGGGATGTCTCCCCGCGTCGAGTCCCGGGAAGAACGGCGCCGGCAGCCGGATCCGGCCGTCGGCCAGCGCATGGATCTCGATGTTCCCCACCTCGATGGACCGCATGCACACGACCAAGATCACTGCGCCCGGAAATAATTCCGGGAAGTGACCTTCGTCTCAAGCGGGTCTCAAGCGCCGACGGGCGCGCGCAACTCCGCCGTGGCGAACGAGGTGATGCCGTCCTCGAACGTCGTTTCCGCCGTGAACCCCAGCAATTTCCTGGCCAGAGCGGGATCGGCGACCACGTGCCGGACGTCCGCGGGCCGCGCACCGCCGACGATCCGCGGCTCTGGCCCGCCGTACGCACGCGCAAGTTCCCGCGCGAGGTCGCCGACGGTGTGCGGATCACCCGAGCAGACGTTGAGCGGCGTGATGTCTCCGCTCGGCCCTTCAGCGTGCAACGCCAAGGCGTTGATGCGGGCGACGTCGTGGACGTGGACGAAATCCCGTTGCTGCCGCCCGTCCTCCAGCACGGTCGGCGCCTCACCGCGCTCGAGCGACGAACGGAACAGCGACGCCACCCCGGCGTACGGCGTGTTCTGCGGCATCCGCGGGCCGTATACATTGTGGTAGCGCAACGCCCACACCGTGCCGCCTGTCTGCCGCGCCCACGCGCCGGCGAGGTGCTCCTGCGCCAGTTTCGTTGCGGCGTAAGTACTCCTGGGCAGAAGTGGTGCACCTTCGGGCACAAGTTGCCAGTGCAGCTCCACGCCACAGTCGCCGCACGTGGGCTCGAACCGTCCGGCGTCCACATCGGACTTCCGCCGTGGCGAAGGCGGCACGATCCCGTGGCGCGGGCACGAGTAGCGGCCCTCGCCGTAGACCACCATCGACGAGGCCAGCACGAGCTTGCGGACGCCGGCCGCGTGCATCCCGGCGAGCAGCACCGCCGTGCCGTAGTCGTTGTTCAGCGCGTACGACGGCGCGTCCGACGGATCCACGCCGTGCCCGACGACGGCCGCCTGGTGGCACACCGCGTCGACGCCGACAAGCAGCTCGGCGACCTCGTCGGGGTCCGTGACGTCGCCGCGCACGAACAGGTGGCGGCCCGTGTACTCCGGCGGCGTGGCCGTGCCGTGCGCGGTGGGCAGGAGGGTGTCCAGCACCACGACCTCGTCGCCCGCGTCGGCCAATCGGTCCGCGACGTGGGACCCGATGAACCCGGCTCCACCGGTGATCAGTACTCGCACCCCGCCGAGGCTAGGGCGCGCGGACCGGACCACGCCCGTTCCTGCCGGACCACGTCACCGAATCGTCAGGAATCACCCGCCCACGGCGGCGGGCGGGTGCCCTCACCGGATACGGTGTCGGCATGGAACGGAGCGCACAGCGGCTGGGCCGGGCCCTCGTGGTGATCGTGGACGACCGGGTCGCCCACGGGGAGCACGAGGACAACACCGGACCGCTCGTCACCGAGCTGCTCGAAGAGGCCGGCTTTATCGTCGACGGCGTCGTGGTGGTCGAGGCCGAGACCGCCGGCATCCGCAACGCGCTCAACACCGCCGTGATCGGCGGTGCCGACCTCGTGATCACCGTCGGCGGCACCGGCGTGTCGCCGCGCGACCGCACGCCCGACGCCACGGCCGGCGTGCTCGACCGGCCGATCCCGGGCATCGGGGAGGCGCTGCGCGCATCAGGCCTCGCCGCGGGCGCGGTCGACGCCGGCATCTCCCGGGGCCTCGCGGGTGTCTCGGGCAGCACGCTGGTGGTCAACCTCGCCGGCTCGCGCGCTGCGGTGCGCGACGGCATGGCGACCCTGTCGTCGCTCGTGCCGCACGTGATCGACGAGCTCTCCGGCCTCGACGAGGTCTGAACCCCTCTCGCATCGGCCGCCGCGCCTGGCCCGTCACCCCGAGGGCCAGGCGATTCGCGTCTCTCTGCAGTTGTCAAACAGCGGGTGGGACGATGGGGTCATGCCACGTGAAGAACCCCGCCCCCCCGACACCGCGGCCGAGCGCCGCCGAGTCGATGAGATCTTCGGTGACGTGCTGCCCGAGACCACCTCGGACGAGCGAGGCCTGAGCGGGGACACCCCGGACTCCTGGTACCTGGAGAACCGGCCGCCGCACCACGACCGCTGACCCTCAGACGTCCGACTTGGTGGCCTGCTCACGCAGCAGGTCACGGATCTCCTTGAGCAGTTCGACGTCGGTGGGCTCCGACGGACCCGGCTCCTGACCGCGCTTGCGACGCTCCTGAAGGTGCTTCACGGGCAGCACGAACAGGAAGTACACGATCGCGGCGACGATCACGAAGTTGATCGCCGCGTTGATCACCGAGCCGAAGTCCAGGAACGTGCCCTTGTTCGACTCGAAGATGTAGAAGCCGAGGCCCTGAGCGGCGTCGCTGCCCCCGATCGCGTTGATCAGTGGCTTGATCAGACCCGTGGTGAACGCGGTGACGATCGCGGTGAACGCGGCGCCGATCACGACCGCGACCGCGAGGTCCACGACGTTTCCGCGCATCAGGAAGTCTTTGAAGCCCTTCAGCATGTGCCACTCCTCGAGAGGTTCAGTTGGGGGTGCCGTCGCCCATCGGAACAGGGACGGGTTAGCGGAGAGTAACCGTAACCGGTCGTTCCAGCGACGTCGCAGCGACCTCGGTGGCAACGTTCACAGGGAGCGCGAGGAGCACCAACGGGCCTTTGTCGGGTGCGATCACCCCCTGGCCCCCGCCTTCGGGACGGTGCACGGTGACCACCGTGGCGTCCTTCACCAGCTCAGCGGCGGTGTGCGTGGCATCGGGAGCCGCCACGACGTCCACGTGCTGACCCGGCCGCAGCAGCTCCGCCACGCCCGCGTCGGCCAGCCGGACGGCGACCGTGACCGTGCCGGATTCCCCCTTGGCGGGGAGAGTCGTTCCCAGCAGGCGGACGTCCGTGAGCGGCTCACCCGCACGGGCGGCGCCGGACAGCAGCCTGCCCACAGCCGCACTGACGTCACCGAGCGCGCCGGCCGGCCGGACGTCGTCGGGAAGGTCGGCCAGCCGGAGGTCGGTGGCGCGCAGCACTGAGCCCGCGGGCAGATCCCGCGCGGGCACGACGGTGGCGGTGGAAGGTGCACCACGGGCGGAGGCTGGGTGCAGAAGGACGAGCAAGCCGGCCAGCAGCAAGGCCGCGGCCAGGAACCGGCGAAGCAGCCGGGCACGCCTGCCGCGCAGCAAGTGCAGATCGGTCAGGCGGTTGAGCAAGGTGTCCACGGTCGTCCCCTCGTCGGTTCACGTGCGGCGCGGTGCTGCACGAAACCGACGTTAGGGACGGTGGTGACCAGCGGAAAGAGGAACTTCCGCGACCTGTGGACAACTACCCCCTTGTGGATAACTCCGGGGTCAGGAGGAGGTCGAAGCCGTTTTCGTCGTGGTCGAGGAGGACGATGAAGAGTCAGTCTTCGACTCGCTCTTGGTCTCCGTCTTGGTCTCGGACTTCGCCGGGGTGGCGGCCGTGGTCGAGGACTTCGACGCGTCGCGCGAGTCGGTGCGGTAGAACCCGCTGCCCTTGAAGACCACGCCGACCGAGCTGAAGACCTTGCGCAGCGGACCGGAGCACTGGGGGCAGACGGTCAGGCTGGCGTCGGAAAAGGACTGCACCGCCTCGAAGCGGTGGTCGCATTCCTTGCAGGCGTACTGGTACGTGGGCACTGGAGCTCCTTCATGCAACTGGCACTCGTGAGACAAGAGTGCCAACCCAATTGTGCTGGACGGCATTCCCCGTGCGCAATTCCCCCTGGCTCACATCACTGTGGGAGCGGGCAACCGAACCAGGCCGGCGGGGGTCAGTGCCCCGGTCATCGGGACATCATGGGCCTGACCTGGGAGCGAATCCACCAGCTCCTCGGCCCGGACCACGGCGAACCGGTCCGCGTCGCCCGAAGTGAGCGACCGGTCATAGTGACCAGCGCCACGTCCGAGCCGCACCCCGCGCCGGTCCACGGCGAGCGCGGGCACGAGCACCACATCGGCCTCCGACACGGCGTCGACCCCCAACCTCGGCCCCGAGGGCTCGAGAATGCCGCGCAGCCGGCCGGGCACGAGCGTCGACTCGTCCGTGTAGACGGCCCAATCCAGCGGTCCGACGACGTCCGGGATCACCGGCAGCAATACGCGTGAACCCGCCTTGACCAGGGCGTTGAGCAGCGAAACGGACCCCGGCTCGGTGTCGAACGGCACGTACGCGCACACGGTCCCCGCCGCCACCGAAGCGGCTGCGGAAGCCAGCGCCTCGGCCTCCGCCGCGTGCTCCGAAGGGCTCACTGAGGCGCGCGCCTGAAGAACTCGCGCACGCCACTCCGCCTTGCTCAGGTGCTCATTGCCCGGTGCCAGCATGCGACCACGTTAGGCTTTGCGCCCATGACGGGCGCCTCAACCTCCCAGACGTTCAGAACAGCCATCGTGCCTGCGGCCGGACTCGGGACCCGGTTCCTGCCGGCCACGAAGGCGGTGCCGAAAGAGCTGCTGCCCGTGGTCGACACACCGGGGATCGAGCTCGTCGCGAGCGAAGCCGCGGCCGCGGGGGCGAAACGCCTGGTGATCGTGACCTCGCCCGGCAAGGACGCCGTGGTCAAGTACTTCGAGGCGCAGCCCGAGCTGGAGAAGACGCTCGAGGCCAAGGGCAAGACCGAGCTGCTCGAGAAGGTGCGCCGCGGCACGGAGCTGCTCGACGTCGAGGTCGCCATCCAGGAGCAGGCCCTGGGGCTGGGCCACGCCGTCGCGCAGGCCGAGCCGAACCTGACCGACGAGGACGAGGCCGTCGCCGTGCTGCTGCCCGACGACCTCGTGCTGCCCACCGGTGTCCTCGACCGCATGTCGGCCGTGCGCGCGCAGTACGGCGGCAGCGTGCTCTGCGCGTTCGACATCCCCAAGGAGCAGATCTCGCCCTACGGCGTGTTCGACGTCTCCGACACCGGTGACCCGGACGTGAAGCAGGTTCACGGCATGGTCGAGAAGCCGCGGCCGGAAGACGCGCCGTCGACCTACGCGGCGGCCGGGCGTTACCTGCTCGACCGGGCGATCTTCGACGCGCTGCGCCGGATCGAGCCGGGCTCCGGCGGCGAGCTCCAGCTGACCGACGCCGTGGCGCTGCTGATCAAGGAAGGCCACCCCGTTCACGTGGTCGTGCACCGCGGCGGACGACACGACCTGGGGAATCCGGGTGGTTTCCTGCGCGCCGCCGTCGATTTCGCGCTTGAAACGCCCGAATACGGGCCATCGTTACGGACGTGGCTGACCGAACGGATCGGGACCGAACGCCCATGACGGACTCCCTCGACGCTGCCCCGGCCGAAGAGGCCCCGGAACCCGCGGAGGCGGAGCTGCGCTCTGTCGACGCGCAGATCGCGCTGACGCTGGACGCCGCCGTCCGGCCGCGGCCGGTCCGCGTGGCGATCTCCGAGGCGCAGGGCCTGCTGTGCGCGGAGGAGGTGGTCGCCGAGCACGCCCTGCCCGGCTTCGACCAGGCTGCCGTGGACGGCTACGCGGTGCGCAGTGTCGACGTCCGCGCCGCCGGCGAGGAGCCGGTGCAGCTGCCGGTGGTCGGCGAGATCCAGGCCGGGTCCCGCCAGCCGCGGCGGCTGCAGCCGGGGCAGGCGGTGCGCGTGGACACCGGCGCACCGTTGCCGACGCTCGCCGACGCCGTCGTGCCCACCGCGTACACCGACGGGCACCAGGCCAAGCTCACCGTGCACAAGTCGGTGCCTTCCGCCGCGTACGTGCGCCGCGCGGGCGAAGACGTGCAGATCGGCGACGTCGCCGTGCGCAAGGGCGACACCATCGGGTCCGCGCAGGTGGGCCTGCTGGCCGCCGTCGGGCGCGCGAAGGTGCTGGTCTACCCGCGGCCGCGCGTGTCGATCGTGTCCGTGGGCGACGAGCTCGTGGACGTCGACCGCACGCCCTCGACCGGCCAGGTCTACGACGTCAACTCCTACGCGCTGGCCGCGGCCGCGCGCGACGCCGGCGCCGAGGTGAGCCGCGTCGGCATCGTGCCGAGCGACCCGAAGCGGCTGCGCGAGATCGTCGAGGGCCGGCTGCTGATGTCGGAGATCGTGGTGGTCGCGGGCGGCGCCGGCGGCGCTTCCGGCGACGAGGTGCACGCCGCGTTGTCCGACCTCGGCCACATCGACATGACGCGAGTGGGGATGCACCCGGGCTCGGTGCAGGGCTTCGGACGCCTCGGCCCGGACTCCGTGCCGACGTTCCTCATCCCCGGCAACCCGATGAGCGCCCTGGTGGTGTTCGAGGTCCTGGTCAGGCCGCTGATCCGCGCCGCGCGCGGCACGCGAAACCCGCACCGGCGGATCGTCGGTGCACGGTTGCTGTCGCCGATCACGTCGACAAAGGGACGGCGCGGCTACCTGCGTGGCCAGCTGCTGCGCGACGAGGCCAACGGCGAGTACCTCGTGCAGCCGCTCGGCACGTCGGGCGCGCACCTGCTGGCGTCGCTGGCGGAGGCGAACTGCCTGATCACGGTGGACGAGGACCTCACCGAGGTCGCGGCGGGCGAACAGGTGAAGGTCACGTTCCTCGCGCAGCGGGCGTAGTGGGCTCGTACTCGTACCCGGTCGAAAGCCGCCACCCGGGCTGGCCCGCGAAGCTCGGCGGACTGCGCGTGGCGGCCGGGGTCGTCAGCGTGCGGCCCGTGCGGCTGCGCGACGCCGGCGAGTGGAGCCGCATCCGCCTGCGCGACCGCGACCACCTCGAGCAGTGGGAGCCGACGGGGATCGGGCCGTGGCCCGATCGCAACGCGTTCTGGTCGTGGCCCTCGCAGTGGGCGGCCCTGAGGGGTCTCGCGCGGCGCGGGCAGTGCCTGCCGTTCACGATCACGGTCGACGGAAAGTTCGCGGGCCAGATCACGGTGGGTAACGTCATCCGCGCCTCGCTGCGATCGGCCTGGATCGGGTACTGGGTGTCGTCGGACATCGTGCGCGGCGGGGTCGCGACAGCGGCTGTCGCCCTCGTGACGGATCACGCCTTCGAAGCGTCCGGCCTGCACCGGCTCGAGGCGACCGTGCGGCCGGAGAACAACGCGAGCATCCGCGTCCTCACCAAGGCCGGCTACCGGCAGGAGGGCCTCTTCGAGCGCTACCTCGACGTCGCCGGCGCCTGGCGCGACCACCTCTGCTTCGCCGTGACGAAAGAGGAGATCGGCGACGGCCTCGTCTCCCGGCTCGTGGCCCTGGGACGCGCCGACCTGCTCTGATGGTGACTACGGGTCCGGTTCCGATCACGCGTTACCACATACTGTGAGATTCACCTAATCCGGTGAGGCAATTTCGTGATCGAACCCGGCGAGTCTGCGTCTCGTGTGTGACTGTTGTGGCTAGCGTGACTACAGCAGAGGATCGGGGGAGGTGACGGGGGATGCCCAGCTCGCTGATCATCGTGGCGCTCGCCGCGGCATGGCTCGTCGTTCTCGTGCCCATGGTGGCTCGCAAGCGCCAGCAGGTGGCACGGACGCCGTCGTCCGCGCTCGCAGCGCGTGTCGTGCGCAGCGGGGGAGCTCGCAATGAAGGACAGGAGGAGTTCGCCGTGTCCGAAAGTGCGAAACCTTCGGTGGAGGACGACCTCGCCGAACTCGAGGCGGAGCTCGACTCCGACCTCGAAGAGGAAGAACCGGAACCCGAGCCGCTGCCGCAGCCGGCCGTCGACGTGCGCGACGAGCCCGCCCGCTCGCGCCCCGGCTACCGCCCCGGCCGCGGCGGCTTCGACCCGGAAGCGGCGGAGATCGCCGCGCGGGCGAAGTACGCGTTCCGCCAGCGGATCGTGGTGATCCTGCTTATCCTCGCCGTCGCGTCGGCCGCCTTCGCGGGCTTCGCGATGTCCGTGGTGTGGTGGGGCAACGCCGTGGTCGACGTGATCCTGGTCGGGTACCTCGCCTACCTGCGCCGCCAGGTCCGCATCGAAGACGACATCCGGCAGCGGCGGATGGCGCGGTATGCGCGGGAGGGCCGGGATGCGCGGGATGGCCGGGACTCTCGAGAAGCGCGGGAGCCCCTTCCGGCGCCGCGCCGCACTGAACGTCCTGCCGCTTCGGCCTCCGTCGCGCCTCCGGTCGCCGAGGAGGACGACGACTTGGAGGTCGTCTCCCCGACGCCCCGCGACATCGTGGAACGCAAGCCGTCGCCCATGTCACGCATCCGCCGCCAGGCTGTCGTGGTCGACCTGGACGACGAAGACCCGGCCTTCGAGGAGCTCGACGAGCCGGGGACCAGCCCGTACCGCAGGGCGGTCGGGGAGTGACCCCCGAAGTTCGGTGCTCTTGGGGCAGCTGATACGCTCTACGAGCACTGAACAAGGGGCTCATGCTCCTTGGGGGCTGTAGCGCAGTTGGTAGCGCGTCTCGTTCGCATCGAGAAGGTCAGGGGTTCGATTCCCCTCAGCTCCACCCAATAGATGGCCCGTGCCCGCGGAGGGCGCGGGCCGTTTTGTGTTCCGCGTGTTTTCTGGGGTGCAACCCCCAGGCCCCGCCCGGGAGGGCTTCGCCCCCGGACCCCCAACGTGGTTGCGTTTTAGGTGGGCGTTGGCGGAAGGTGGCCGAGTTTCTTGGTCGCGGCGGTGAGATGGCAGCCGATTGTGATCCCGATGAGGGTTTGTTTGTCGCTGCCGAACTGGATGGAGCCGGCGTCGGTCTGGTTGTGGAAGAAGGCGTCGTGCGAGCCTGGGGCGTCGTGCATGCGTTGTGGCTGGGCTGTGGATCCGTACTTCGCCGCGACAGTACCGACGATTGCTGACATCGACCAAGCTGCCAAGTTGTGGCGGAGGTTGCCCGCACGAGGCTGGCTGTCTGTGGACGCTCCAGAGTGCAGCGGTCGTGGTTGCATCGTCGCAGGGGTCCTTGTCGTGACGGGGCGGTGGCGTGGGGCGACCCGCCCCGAGTGAAAGGGGGCGCAGTCGAGGCCTTTGTGAAACCGACAAACCTGAATCTCGATCCGACTCTGCTCACCGCGTTTCGTCGGGCCGCCACCGATGCTGCGGCGCAGGGTGTGGAGATCTTCGTCAACGGTGGGTGGCGGTCGCCGGAGTATCAGGAATGGCTGCTCGCGGAGGCCGTGGTGCGGTACGGCTCGGCGGCCGAAGCGGCGCGGTGGGTGGCTCCTCCGGACACTTCTGCCCACGTGTCGGGGCGTGCGGTGGACGTCGGTCCGTCGGGGGCGCGGGTGTGGCTGTCGGAGCACGGTGCGCGGTATCGGTTGTGCCAGTTCTATCGGGATGAGCCGTGGCATTACGAGCTGCGGCTGGAAGCCGCTGGGGTGGTTGTCCGCCAATGTATGCGGATCCGTCGGAGGATCCACGGATGAGGCGGCGACAGGGCCTTTCCTGAGTGGACAGTTGGGCAAGCCTCAAGCAGGAATGCGGGCCGATTCGCCAGGCGTGTCAGCGCCGAAACGAGTGATGTCCGTGGCCAGGTCCAGGGGGCCGTTGTGGGCGCGGTCGGCGTCGGTGATCTGCGACTGCGGCACGAGCCAGCAGATCTCGAACTCCAGGCCGTCGGGGTCCTTGGCGTAGAGGGCTTTCGTGGTGCCGTGGTCGGTGGAGCCGACGAGGGCGCCCGCGGTGGTGAGGGCGGTGAGGTAGGTCTGGAGGTCCGCGAGGGTGGGGACTTCCCACGCCAGGTGATACAGGCCGACGGAACCGGAAGGAGCCGCGGTGGCGTCCGGGAGGGTGAAGACGCCCAGGTCGTGGTCGTTGTGGGAGTCGGGGGCCTGGAGGAAGACGGCGCGGTCCGAGGTGTGCACCGCGCGGAAGCCCAGGACGTCGACGTAGAAGGCGCTGCTGCGGGCGGCGTCGCGGACCCAGAGGACGGCGTGGTTCAGACCGCGGATCGGCATGGCGACTCCTTCACAGCGACGACTTCACAGCGGCAACTTCACTGCGGCAATTTTCACAGCGGCAGCGCGAACGCGGAACCGCCGTCGTGCCACCACTTCCGGTAGAACCGCGAGTCCTCGACCAGGGCGAGGTACCCGGCGTCGATCTTGGCACACATCTCGTCCACCAGTGAAGCGATCGGGGAGTCGGTGCGCCACGCGAGGACGAGCTCGCGGTAGAGCGGGGTGCCGGTCAGCGACACCGTCGAGATGCCCGTGCGGTCGGTGCCGATGGGGTAGAGCAGGCAGATCGCGCGGCCCTCGGCGGTGAGGGCGAACGCGACGTGCGCCTCGTTCGTCAGGTGCGTGATGCGCTGGTCGAAGCCGGCCGACGTGCAGGTGCGGGCGAAGAACTCGTTCATCCCGCTGTCGTCACGGTCGGGCATCACCCACTTCTCGCCCGCCAGGTCGGCCAGCGCGACCTCGCCGCGCGCGGCCAAGGCGTGGTGGTCCGCGACGCCGATGAAAAACGGTTCCCGCAGCAGCACGCGGTACTCGACGCCGTCGGGCGGGATCAGCGGGAAGCCGGGGAACGCGCGCATCACGGCGACGTCGAGCTCACCCGAGCGCAGTAATGCCGTCAGCGCGGTGGTTTCGCGGATCGTGCGGCTGGTGACGTCGCGCCGGGGCAGCATGGTCGTCAACGCGTTCACCAGCAGGCTGAACTGCTGCGCCGGAATTCCGCCGACGCGCACGGGCGCGCCCGCTTCGTGTCGCGCGTTGAGGCGCGCCGAGCGTTGCAGGGCGTCGAAGCTGTGCAGCACCTTTTGCGCGTCGCGCACCAGCTCGGTGCCGGTGTGGGTGGGCAGCACGCCTTCGGCCGAACGGACGAACAGTGGCCCGCCGAGGAACTGCTCGATCCGTTTGAGCTGCGTGGTCACCGCCGGCTGCGTGAGGTGCAGGCGGGCCGCGGCTCTGCGCAGGCTGCCGGCTTCGGCTATTGCGACCACGAGTTCGAGGTGCCGGATTTCCAGGCGCATGGGGAAAACATTATCGCCGGATGCAATAGGGCCGATCCCGTGATGATCATGGCCACACCGCATCGCGCCTGGTTACGGTGCCCGGCGTGACATCTTTGGTCCCCGTTCCGCTCATCGGGAAAACAACGCTTCCCGTGCTGTTCTCCGACGAAGTGCTGCAGCGGTTCCTCCACGCCGCGGCCATCGAATACGCGTTCATCACGCCCGAGGAACCGAGACCGTGTTTCGCCGTGCTGCTCGGCACCTTCGCAGAAGACGCGCTGATCGTCTCGGACCTCGCGTTCGGCCGCAACGCGCGGGTCACCGACCCGAGCGCACGTGAAGAGTTCGCGACCACGATCGTGCCGAAATTCGGCTCCGCGTATGAGAATTCGGTGCGCGCGTGGTGGCTGGATCCCGTCGATCTGCTGCGCATCACCCGCGAGGCCGACGCGCGTGGTCTGGACGTGCTCGGGTCCGTCCACCTGCACCCGGACTGGCATCGCCTCGGGCCTGAATGCGAACGCGGCCGCCCGCTCAGCGAACGCCCGACGCCGATGGACGCGTACGTCTTCCGCGGCACTGGCTGGCCGCTCAACGTCGTGTGTTACCTCGAACGGCAGCACGGCGAGTTCTACTACTCGCTGGCCGCGTGGAACGGCGACTGCGAATCGCTCCCGCTGCGCGTAGGGATGGTGACGGCGTGAACGAGTCGATTCGCGCGCTCTGGCGCACCATGGCCGACGGCTGGGCCCGCGGCGACGCAACGCAGTTCGCTTCCGTCTTCGCGTCCGACGTCGACTTCGTCAACGTGCGCGGCGAAGCGCTCGTCGGTCGCGAAGCCGTGGAGACAGGCCACGCGCAGCTGTTCGCCACGGCGTACCGCGGCACCACGTTGTCCGCCGAGGTCACGTTGATCCGCCGGCTGTCGCCAGAGCTTTCGCTCGTCCACGCGACGTCGGAGATCGGGCCCGCCGGCGTCGTGACGCACGCGCAAGCCGTGGTCCGCCACGACGGCGAACCGACGATCGCCGCCTTTCACAACATGATCCCGAAGGGACCCACCGCATGACCCGCCCTCGCCTGCGTCACCTCGCCTTCGTCGTGCAGGACGCGAAGCGCATGGCCGCGTTCTACTGCGAGCAGTTCGGCATGGAGCTGTTCCACACCGACCCCGACGGCAGTCACTTCGTGACCGACGGCTACCTCAACCTGGCGCTGATCCAGCAGCAGCTCGACGGCGACGTCGCCACCGGCTTCAACCACTTCGGTTTCCAGGTCCCGGAAATCCCGCCGATCGCGGAGAAGCTCGCCGAAGCGGGCGTGCCCCGACCGGTGCTGCGCGGCGGGGACCGCCCGTTCGCCGAGTACCGCGCGATCGACCCGGAAGGCAACTGGTTCGACCTGTCCGAGCACGGTTTCCTGCCGTCGGGCCTGGAGAAGTAGCTAGCGCAATGCGGCCACGAGGTCGGTTGCGATGCGGTGCTCCACGTCCGTGGGCACGGGCTGCACCTCGTCGGCCAGCCCGCCCGCGGCGACGGCGGCGAGGCTGCGGGCCTGCAGCGTGAGGCCGAGGTCCATGGCCTGGATGGAGTTCCCGTTGGCGGCCGTGAGGTTGAGCATCCGGCCCTGGTCGAGCAGCACGATCTCGCGGCCGTCGTCGAGGACGTGGCCCGTGCGTCGCGAAGGCGCGCCGTACTCGACGGTGCGGACGGTCCGCGCGTCGAGCTCCGCCCGGTCGATCTCCCACGCGAAGTGCCCGACGCCGGCGAGCACCGCGCCGTCGCGCAACGCCGCGAGCTCGGCCGCGCCCAGCACACCGGGGTGGCCGGTGGCGGTGAACACCAGCTGCGCGTCGGCCACGACCTCGGTGGCGGTGCCGACGCGGTGGCCGTTGAGGATCGCCTCCAGCGCCCGCATCGGGTCGGTGTCGCAGACCGAAACGCGTGCGCCGAGCCGGCTCAACGTGTCGGCGACGCCCTTGCCACACGGGCCGTACCCGAGCACCGCGGCCCGCGTCCCCGGCACCATGAGGTTGGTGGCGTTGAGGAAGCCCTGCACCACGCTCTGCCCGACGCCGAACTCGTTCTCCACCAGGAGCTTCAGCCGCGAGTCGTTGATCACGACCACGGGCTTGCCGAGCCGTGCTTTTGTTTCGCGCAGCCGGATTCCGCCGGTCGTGGTCTCCTCGGTGCCGCCGAGGTAACCCGCCGGCGTGCCGGAGCCGAGAAGCGAAACGGTGAGGTCACCGCCGTTGTCCAGTGTGAGGTCGGGCTCGACCTCGAGCACGCGCTCGATGTTGCGGACGTGCTCGGCCTCGCCGTCGCCGCGGCGGGTGAACACGGCGACGCCCAGCTCGCCGAGCGCGTCGGCGACGTCGTCGTGGGTGGTGCCGGGCGAGCCGGTGAGCCGCACGTCGACACCGGCGCGCACGAGCAGCGTGACGAGTGCGGCTGTCTTCGGCTCGACGTGCAGGCACATCGCCAGCCGCTTCCCGGCGAGCACCGGGGTCAGTTCGGCGACCGCCTGCGCGGTGAGAGGCATGTGCTTGAGAGCCCAGGCCGTGGCGGGATGGGTTTCGGGCATGACTGTGTTCCTCTTCGGTTGTGGTGACGTTCCAACGGGGACGGAAGACGTCGTCAGCCGTAGAAGTCACACCGGTAGGAGTGGTCGCCGTAGATCGGCGTCACGAGCTCCTGCCGACGAGTGCACACGCCACCACGATAACCCAGGTCAGAGCGGGTGCTCCAGCCACACGTTCGGCTCCACGTACACACCGAGGTCTTGCGCCACCGACCCCAGCACGGGCGCGATCCCACCGGGCACTGTCGTGAGGCCGTCGCCGGGCCGCACGCCGGTCCACTTCGCCCACTGGTCCAGCGTGCCGATCACGGTCATCGCGAACGGCGCGATCTTCACCAGCCGCGCGCCCAGCCGTTGGTGGTTGCGCAGCCACGGGTCCGCCGGCCGGCCCTGCTCGTCTCGCCGGGCGACGTAGTCCACAATGGACTCGACGGCGTGATCGGCTTTTCCTGTCGGGCGCACCGGCACCACAAGCCGCGACAGCCCCGCGCGCCGGGCCCGGTTCTTCAGCTCCGTGAGCGCCAGTGCCGCGACGCCCTGGCCCCGCGCGCGCTCGGCGACGTTGACCTCCAACGCCACCAGCGTGGTCGGCTCGCGGTCGTCCATCACGTCCTGCGCGGCCCACAACAGCGCACCGTCCCACCCGTGGTCGGGCAACTCGGTGCGCTCATCCGTCGGATACGCCACGGGGATCGCCGCCGCCCGGGCCACCGGCACGTCGTCTTCCAGTAGCACCAGGAAGAACTCCGGCCAGCGCGCTGCCAGCCTTGCGGACGCCGCGAGGTCGCCGATCACGTCGTGCGCCAGGAACTCCCCGCCAACCACGCCCAGCTCCAGCGCGGGCCGGCGCAGATCCGGACGCGTCGCGAGGTCCTCGACGCGCACGGCCGGCTCGCCGCTCACGACCAGGCACCGCTTCTCCCGCCGGAAGCCGAGGGCGGCTCCGGACGAGGGACGAGGTGACCGGCAACGTTCATGGCTCGCAGGGTAAACCGCGAATCCTCGGGACAGCCCCAGAATTTGATCAGCGCACCGGCAGGGCCTGCCTGCGCCGGGCGAGCGCGGACGGGTCGAGCGTCGCGCGCGTGCCGGCCTGATGGCCTTCGCGGTACCCCGAACCGGAGAGCCGGCGCGGCGCGGCCGCGCGCAAGTCGCCGTACTCGCGGTCGAACGCACTTTGCACGAGCGTGTTCCGGTCGCGCACCACCAGCTCGGCCGACTGCCCGCCCGAACCCGGATGCTCGCGCGCCGCCGTGTCCTCCGCCCGCACCAGCCGATCGTGGACGGCGCGCGCGAAGCCGTGCAGCCAGGTGCGGCGGTACGCGGCGAGCGATTCGCGGAACACCCGGTCGTCGGGCCGCACGCGCGTGAGCTGGGTGCTCGCCTGCAGCAACAAGCTCGTGAACAGCAGCTCCACGCGCCCGAGGTCGGACTTGAAGCCGAACACCGTGACCGCGTCCACACCCTGGCCCACGCGGTGCAGCAACGTGCGGCAGCGCATCGGGTACGCGATGTTCGTGAGCAGGCTCGCCTTGTCACGGCTGTACGGGTTTTCGATGGGGATCTTCAGCACGGCGATGTCGTCCGAGCCCTGCCCGGCGGCGGCGAGCATCGCGTTGTCGATGCCGTACCGGGCGATCAGCTCGGCCGCCTTCGTGTTGTACAGCTCGGCTTCTTCCGCGGTCACCGCCGGGTCTTCGGCCTTGGCGAGCAGCTTGCGGATGCGCTCCAGCTGCGTGTCGTGGGCGGGCATGATCCCCCTCTCCTGCTGGGCCGGGCCCGGGCGGGCCGGCGTGGGGTCCAAGGTAGGCGCGGGGTACGACAATATTCGATCAGGTGTTCGGACACGTGGCAGGGTGCCCGCGTGTCGATACGATCAGTGAGTGGATTCGCCCGCTGACGCCGTGGTCGTCGGCTCCGGCCCCAACGGCCTGGCCGCCGCCGTGCTGCTGGCCCGCGCCGGTCTCGCGGTCGACCTGCACGAAACCGCGCCGGAGCTCGGCGGGGGCGCGCGGTCGGCGCGGCTGTTCGACGCCGACGTGGTCCACGACGTCTGCTCGGCCGTGCACCCGATGGCCGTCGCGTCGCCGTTCTTCCAGGGCTTCGACCTCGCCGCGCACGGCGTCGAGCTGTGCCGGCCTGAAGTCGCGTACGGACATCCCGTCGACGAGCGCCGCACCGGCCTCGCCTACGCGGACCTCGACCGCACCTGCGCACGCCTCGGCGCCGACAGCGAGCGCTGGCGCCGCCTGATGGGACCGCTCGTCGAGCACACCGCCGAGATCACCGACCTGCTGCTCGGCGACCTGAGACGGCCGCCGCGGCCTTCCGTCGCCGCCCTGCTCGCGCCGCGGATCCTCGCGCTCGGCACCGGCATCGACGAGGTCCTGTTCCGCGGTCCCGAAGCCCCCGCGCTGCTCGCCGGCGTCGCCGCGCACCCGATGGGCCGGCTGCCGTCGTTGGCCGGCGGGGGCACCGCCGTGCTGCTCGGGCACCTCGCGCACGCGGGCGGCTGGCCGGTCCCGCGCGGGGGCACGCAGGTGCTCACCGATGTGCTCGCCGCCGATTTCATGGTGCACGGCGGCCGCGTCCACACCTCCAGCCGCGTAACGGACCTGCGGGAGTTCGCGAAAACCCGCGCGGTGCTGCTCGACGTCAGCCCGCGTGGCCTGCTCGAACTCGCGGGTCCCTTCGTGCCACCCGGCTACCGTCGTGCGCTCGAGAACGTGCGCTACGGACCGGGTGCGGCGAAGGTCGACTTCCTCGTGTCGGAGCCGATCCCGTGGCGCGAGCCGGAGCTGGCCAAGGCCGCGACCGTCCACATCGGAGGGACGGCCGCGCAGGTCCGCGCCGGCGAGAACACCGTGGCCGGCGGGCAGCGCGCCGAGGAGCCGTACGTGCTGCTCGCCCAGCCGATGGCCGCCGATCCCTCGCGCGGACTTCCGCACAAGCAGCCGATCTGGGCCTACGCGCACGTGCCCAACGGCGATCCGCTCGACGCCACCGACGTCGTCCGCCGCCGCATCGAGCGCTTCGCCCCGGGGTTCAGCGACACGATCCTGGCCGCACGCGGGGTTCCCGCGGTCGAGTTGGAGAACTACAACGCGAACTACGTCGGCGGCGACATCTCCGGCGCCGCCGTGACGCTGCGGCAGCTGCTCGCCCGCCCGGTCATCCGCTGGAACCCCCACACGACCCCGTTGAGCGGCGTCTACCTCTGCTCCAGCGCGACCCCGCCGGGCCCCGGTGTGCACGGCATGGCCGGCCTGCCCGCCGCGAAAACCGCGCTGCGTAAGGAGTTCGGACTCGCGCTGCCCGCCGGCTGGTGATCAGCCGCGCGGCCGCACCATGCCCGTCTCGTACGCCACGACCACGGCCTGCGCGCGGCTCGAAACGCCGAGCTTCGTCATCAGCCGGTTGAGGTGCGTCTTCACGGTCGCCTCGCTCACCAGCAGCTCGGTCGCGATGTCCGCGTTGGTCGCGCCGGTGCCGACGAACCGGAGCACCTCCAGCTCGCGCTCGGTCAGGCACCTCAGCTTGGGTTCCGGGCGGCCGGGCGGCGGCGTGCGCGTGAACGCCTCCACGAGTCGACGCGTGATCGTCGGCCCGAACAGCATGTCGCCGCGCGCGACGGCCTCGATGCCGGCGATCAGCGTCTCCGGCGGGCTGTCCTTGAGCAGGAACCCGGCCGCGCCCGCGCGCAGGGCCGCGTAAACGTACTCGTCGAGGTCGAACACGGTCAGGATCAGCACACGCGGCTTCTCCGGCCCGGCCGCGGCGAGGATGCGTCCCGTGGCGGTGACGCCGTCGAGCCCGGGCAGGCGGATGTCCATCAGGATCACTTCGGGCTTCAGCCGCAACGCCTTGTCCACGGCTTCGAGCCCGTCGCGCGCTTCGCCGAGCACGTCGATGCCGGGCACCGCACCGAGCAGCGCGACGAAGCCCGCGCGGACGAGATCCTGGTCGTCCACCACGAGCACACTGGTCACGACGGTTCTCCGGTGGTCCGCCCGGCGGTCGGGTAGGGCAGGGTCAGCTCGATGGCGAACCCCGCGGGTTCGCGCGGTCCGATCTCGATCACGCCACCGTACATACGCGCGCGTTCCCGCATTTCCACCAGCCCGTGACCAGCGTGGTTTACGCGCGGCGGCGGCCCGCCGCCGGAGTCGACGACGAGCAGGCGCAGGCCCTCGTCGCCGTAGTCCAGCGTGAGCTCGGCGGTGGCGTCGGCGGCGTGCTTGAGCACGTTGGTGAGGGCCTCCTGCGCCACGCGGTACGCGCACAGCTGCTGGCCGGGCGGCAGCGGCCGCGGCGTGCCGGTGACGCGCAGTCCGAGGGTGAGGCCGGCGTCGCTCAGCCTCGCGACGAGCGCGGGCAGGTCTGTGAGGCCCGGTTGCGGGCGGTACTCGCCGGGTTCGTACTGCGGCGGCCGAAGCACGCTGAGGAGGCGGCGCAGCTCGTCGAGGGCTTCGGTGGTGGTTCCGGTGATCGTGTCGAGCGCGCCACGAGCCATGTCCGGCGCGGTTTCGAAGACGTACTTCGCAAGATTGGCCTGGACGGAAATCACTGAAAGGTGGTGCGAGACGACGTCGTGCAGCTCGCGCGCGATGCGGATGCGTTCCTCGGCGACGGCCTGCTGCGCCTCCAGCTCGATCTCGCGTTCGGCGCGATCGGCGCGTTCGGCGGTGGCGCGCAGGCGGTTGGCGCGGACGTGGACGGAGTGTCCGATCAGGATGGTCGCGGACGCCTGCAGCAGGGCGATCACCGAATCGCCGACAGGGTGCGACGCGCCGCCGGCGATCATCGTCGCCTCGTACGCGGCCATCGCGAGCGCCGAAGACGGCCACGCCTTGCTCGCCGGGTAGCGCGCCCACACCGTGTACGCGGCGATCAGGATGCCGGGCTGGCCGAGTGTCGCGCGGAAACCGCAGAGGTAGAACGCGCCCATCAGCGCCGTCACGGCCAGCAGCGAGCCGATCGGGAACCGGCGGCGGACCAGCAGCGGCGCGGCACCGACGGCCGCGAGGACCAATCCGAACGCGCCCGGCCGGTCGCCCAGCTCGCCGCCGCGCACGGCCGCGCCCGCCAGCAGGAACACGGCGACAGCGGCCGCGAGCAGGCTGTCCGCCAGTAGCGGGTGCATGCGAAGTCCGCGCACCACCCCCACCCCGTACACCGGCACGGAGGCGAAGCTACCGGCCTGACCGGTGGAAACCCAGCCGGCTACGACCGGCGCGGTACGCCGGCACGGCGCGTACCGCCAAGGTTTACCGCCGGCTGCGGCGGAAGAGGGATTCGCGTGGGCGGTTCGTCCGGATAGCGTCTGGCGCGAATGGTCACCCATTCGGCGTTGCTCGGCGGGGAGCGCCCGGGGCCGGGGAGACCACGGAGCTGCTCCCCGCCGAGCGTCAGCCCAGGTACGCGTCGAGCGTCACCGCGAGGGCCGATTCCGGAGACGGCGCGAAGCTGGCGCCGGCCAGGCCGCCCCACAGCCACAGCTGCGCGAGCCCGTGCAGGGCGGCCCACAGCGAAGCCGCGACGAGCCGCGGGTCGGTGCCGGGCTTGAGCCGGTCGTCGTGCGCGGCTTCGCGGTCGAGGCGCACGAGGTCGGCGAAGTAGTCGAAGACGGCGCTGCTCGCGGCCACGAGCCCGGGTTCGGCCGGGTTGATGAGGTCGCGGCGGAACATCAGCTCGAACATCGCGGGGTTGGCGAGGGCGAAGGCTACGTACGCGTGGCAGGCGGCCGTCACGCGCTCACGCGGGTTGCCTTCGGGCAGCTTCGCGCCGCGTTCGAGCAGCTGCGCGAAGCCGAGCGTCGCGACGGCCGACAGCAGTTCGGCGCGGCCGGAGAAGTGCCGCAGGGGCGCGCCGTGGGAGACGCCGGCTGCCTTCGCGATGCCCCGCAACGTCACGGCATCCACGCCTTCGTCGGCGAGCAGGGTCTCCGCGGTGGTGATCAGCCGCTGGCGGGCGCTCATATCTGCGCTTCGGAGAACGCGACGGGCAGCAGGTCGGGGCGCTTGGGGAAAAAGCCGTCGCCGGGCGAGCGGCCGATCAGGCGGTTGTGCAGGCGGGTGATGGCGACCGGCATGACTTCCTGCCAGAACCACTGCAGGTCCGCGCGCAGGCTCGGGCGCGCGGGGAAGCCGGGGAGCGGCTGGAGCCAGCCGTCGTCGTGGCCGACGTGGAGGCGGTTCAGGACGTGGCCGGCCACCCGCAGGTGGCCCGCTTCGGACAGGTGCAGGCGGTCGGGGCCGAAGTAGCGCGAGTCGTGGGCGGCGTGGTCGGGCCACAAGTCCACGAGCTTGGCGCCGTAGCTCACGGACGCTTCGCGGATGGCGTCGTTGAGGGCGGTCACGCGCGGGTGCATACGGGCGCCGAAGGGCATGCGGTGGGCGATGTCGCTCAAGGTGAAGGTGACCACCGTGGGCGCGATGTGCGTGCACCGGCGGATCGCGGCATCGACGCGCCGCGCGACGGTGCGGGCGCTCCAGCCGCCGCTCATCACGTCGTTGCCGCCGCCGAACAGGGCGATCAGGTCGGGCTCGTGGCGCTCGGCGGCAGGCAACTGCTCGACGATGATCTGGTCGAGGCGCCTGCCGCGCACCGCGAGGTTGGCGTAGCGGAAATCGGGCTCGTCCTGCGCGAGGCGGCCCGCGACGAAGTCCGCCCAGCCGCGGTACTGGCTGTGGTCCGGGTACGGATCGTCGAGCCCCTCGGCGCAGCTGTCGCCGACGGCGACGAATTTCTGAAAGCCCATGTCGATCTCCGTAACCCGTGGTTCACTTTGTAGACACTGTCTATCAAACTCTAGTAGACGGTGTCTACGTGAGGTTCACTTCCTCTCGGGGTTCCGGGGTTTCACCCGGATGGGTTTTGCCGAAATATATCGCTCGGCGATACATTGGGTTCATGGCGATGTCCGAGCAGGTCTTCTTCATCCTCACCGCGCTGGTCGGCGACCCGCGGCACGGCTACGGCATCGTCGGCGAAGTCGCGGAACTGTCGGAGGGGCGTGTGAAGCTCAAGGTCGGCACGCTCTACGGCGCCCTCGACCGCCTCACCGCGGAGGGCCTCGTGGAGCGCGACCGCGAAGAGGTCCTTCAGGGCAGGCTGCGCCGCTACTACCGCCTGACCCGCTCAGGCGCCGACGCGGTCGCAACCGAGGCCGCCCGCCAACACGCCAACGCCGAGGCAGCAACGGCCCGCCTGCGCGGCTGGCAGGCAAGACACGCGTGAACTTCGTAGCTGGGGAGGGAACGTGACGGAGCTGGAGAGACGGTACCGAGCCGTCCTGCGGCTGTTGCCGCAGTGGTACCGGGAGCGCTGGGAGGAGGACATGGTCGCGACCTTCCTGGCGGGGGAGCTGGGGCGGGTCGAGGTTGGAAACCCTTTTGTGACAGGAGAAATCGTCAACGACGGCGCTGTCGATTTCGATCACGCTGGGCTGGGCAGCGCGCTGGACGATCTTGCTGAGGCACGAGAGACAGCCGGTGGAGACGTGACGCTGGCGGGCGCCACAGGGCCGACGTCGGGTACCGGAGATGTCGGGGCTTCTGCTGGGTTAGAGAGCGGAAACCAGTCCGCGGCAAGCGAAGTAGGCGATCCCGCGACCCTCGACCAAGCCGAGTACGCCGCCGAGTTCGGGCGGCCCGCGCTGGCCGAGGTGGCGAGCGTCGCGGCTCTGGCGTTGCGGCTCAGGCTCGGGGGCGGCGGTGCGCCCGAGCGGTCGCTGGCCGTCGGGGCCGGGGTGCGGGTGGCGGTGCTGGGTGGGCTGCTCGTGCTGGCCGCGCCGTCGGCGTTCGACTTCTTCGCGGGGCCGTGGCTGGTCGCGTTTTTGTTCGTCCTCTTCGGACGGTTCCAGGCCGGGCGGGCGGCGGCGCTCGTCGGGGTCGCGAGCGCGGCTGTCTCGGCGGTGCGGACGACGGTCGAGGCGGTGGGCGGGGCGCCGTCGTTCGTGGTGAGCCAGTGGGTGGCCGTGTTGCTCGGGGTCGGGCTGGTGCTGGGGATCTCGGCGTTCCACGAGGACGAGCCGGCGCGGGACACGCGGCCGTGGCTGGTGGCGTTGGCCGTCGCGCTCGGGGCGGCGGTGCTGGTGATGCTGGTGGGTGCCACGCGGCCGGACCAAGCCTCGGTGCTCGATTGGCCCGCGGTGTCCTGCGTGGCTTGGTACGGGCTCGCGCTGGTGCCGCTGTTCTGGCCGCCGGTGCACGGCAGGCCGGTGACGTTGGCGCTGGCGTTACTGGGGGCGGCGGTCTCGATGGTGCGGCTCGCGACGGCGCTGGACCTGTCGTCGTTCCCCGGTTCCGGTGGGGTGGCGGCCGCGGCGTTGATCGAGGGCGTGGTGGTGCTCGTCGTGGCGGTGCTGGTGTCCGTGTGGGCGCTGCGGGCGTTGCCGCCGCGGCCCGGCGTGAGGGTGGGGTGAAGGCCGCTGGACCATGGCGGGCCAGTCCGCGATGATCTTCGCCATGAAAATCATGGTGGTGGGTGGAAGCGGATTGCTGGGACACCACGTGCTGGAGCAGCTGAGGCTGCGCGGGCACGAGGCGACCACGGTGGCCCGCACGCCCCGCGAAGGCGTCGACCGAGTCCTCGACGTCACGACGGCCTCGGAGGACGACCTTCGCGAGCTCCTCGCCGGCCATGACGGCGTGGTGTTCGCCGGCGGCAGCGACGACCGGAGGGTCGACAAGGGACCGGTCGCGCCGCGGCTGCACGCGGGCAACGTCGCGCCGGTGGTCGCGCTGCTGAAGGCGGCGCGCGAGGTCGGGTGCACGAGGGCGGCGGTGCTCGCGTCGTACTACACGTACTTCGACCGCGTGCACCCCGAGTGGGGCCTGGCGGCGAAGCACCCGTACGTGCGCAGCCGGATCGAGCAGGCGAAGCTCGCCCGCGAGACGGCCGGGCCGGACCTGCCGGTGGCGATCATCGAGGTGCCGTACGTGTTCGGCGTCGCGCCCGGGCGGGTGCCGGAGTGGTCGGTGCCGGTGGTGAAGTGGGTGCGGTCGTCGGCGCCGCTGTTCGCGCCCCGGGGCGGCAGCGCGGCGACGAGTGCGCGGGGCGTCGGCATCGTGACCGTCGACGCTCTCGAGGACGGCTCGGGCGCGGACCTCCCCGTGGTCGAGGAAAACCTGCGTTGGACGGACATGCTCACCCGCATGGCCGGCGCCGCCGGAAAGCCTCGCTCGGTCCGCACGTTGCCCGCCGGCGTCGTCCGGGCGATGTTCCGCCTCGGCGGTCGCGTGAACGGCCTCACCGGCAAGCAGCCCGGTCTCACCATCGAGCACCTCGACGGGCTGTTCCTGCGTGAGCTGTTCGTCGACCCGCCCGTCCACCGCTCCGTCGACGAGGCCATCCGGGAGACGGCGAAAGCCTGACGCAACGCCGGAACAAGGCCGAGGCTCAGCTCAGCCGCGAACGGTGCGTCCGGGCCACCGCCAGCCGGGGATCCGCCGGATCCAAGGCCGCGCACAGGGTGTCGAGCACCTCGAGGTCGTCCGCGCCACAGGAGGTTTCCCAGAACGACCAGAGCGTGTCCGGGTCGGTGCTGTTGAGGGAGACCTGCCGGATCTGCGCCGTGAGGGACTCGCGTTCCTCCACGATCGCCGTCGACGGCATCGACGCCGTGCCGGTCTGGATGTCGGGCCCGCAGTTCGAGTACTGGAAGCACACGCACCTCACCATCGACGTAGTCCCGGGCCGCGGCAGCGGGTTCTCCCTGGAGGCGCCGGAGGGCGTGCGTTTCCTCATCAGGTCGCGCCTTTTCAGCGACGCGGAGTCGGCGGCGCTGAACGGCTGAGCCCGAGCGGTCAGGTGTGGCCCGGATCCGGCGAAGAAGCCGGGGTCCGGGCCACAACCGGTGTCCTTTCCCGTGGGAGGAAACGGTTTCGGTGAGACGGCCACCGCCGATCCCCTGAATCCACCGGTTCAGACCGGTGCGGCCGCGGATGCCGCTGTGCTCACGCCGTCAGGCGACCCGCGACGTCGGCGATCAGGGCGAGCCGGTCGCGCTGGGGCTGGATGAGGTTTTCGAGCTGCACGCTCGCCCCGTCCCGGATGTCGGCGTTGAGCGGATCAGCGGTGTCGTCCTCGACGCGGCCGATGTGCCACTCCTCGATGTTGTCGATACCCAGCTCGACGCTCAGCTGTTTGCGAAGCTCGGTCAGCTCACCGCAGCTGTAGGTCAGCTCGGCGCCGACGGTGACCAGTTTTCGGGCGTGGAGGTGCTCCCAGTTCTCCACGATGGGCCGCGCGTGGTCATGGGCGTCGAGCAGCCGCTTGACCGCGACTTCCCAGCCGTGTGGCGGGTCGTCGAGGTCCGACCAGGCCTGGCCGATCCGGGCGAAGGACTCGGCGACCTCGGGCCAGGCGGACGCGGCGGCGCGCAGCACCGGCGTGGCCTCACGCCGGTAGACCGCCTTCGCCCACAGCGCGCGAGCCACGTCGAACTCGTCGCAGACCAGGCGCCGCCGATCGTCATCGGTGTCGCCGCGCTCGGGCATGGCTGGTTCCGGCTCGTCGCCGGTGAACTCGGCGAAGTGGAACTTCACCCGATCGACGGGCTGCCCGCCGGCGGTCATCCGGGTGGCCTTGATGAACTTGTCGTGGTGCGCGATCGGGGAGTCGTCGCCTGCTTCGGCCAGCACGACCTCCTTCGGCTGCCGCGCTTCCCACGCGGCTTTCTCCGCTCGCACCGCTTCGAGGACCTGCTCGGCCTCGAGGGCGTGGCGGTCAGCCAGATCCTTGGCGCTCGGCGGGGCCAGCTCGGTCATCAGTGCGGTGATCTCGGGCGGCAGCCCGACGTGCCGTGTTCCGTCCGCGTGGAGGTAAGAGCCCTCGACATCCGGCTCGAAAGCGCTGCGACGGTCGTGGAGGAGCATGCTCGTCAGAGCGGGAGCGTGCTGCTGCCACGCGGCGTGGCACCGCGTTGCCTCGTCGGGGTCGGTGAAGCAGCAATACGCGACGTTCCGCCCTTCGGCGCCAGGCTCGAGGGCGTCGTCGCGGACGCGCACGGAGGAATACGGACCGTAGGGCATCAGCGCTGCGATGTCGTCGCGGGCGCGCCGCGAAGCTCGGGAGGCGCGGCGCCGGGGCCACAGTCTCATCGTCGGAACCCTCCTGCCTGCGTGCAGTAGTGCTCCAGACCACACCGCAGAACTCCCTGAATCAAGATCAATCGGCTCGTGTCGCCACCAAAACGACCGAATTCTGCCGATCGCACCAGTCGCGCCAGGTCGTGTGCCGACCGTGCCGGGTAGGTTCTGCGACGCTCGGCGCAAGCGTTTGCGACCACTGCCTCGGCACGCCTCGCGGGCCGGCTTCAGTGGCGGCCAAAAGCACCTGACCTGCGGCGGGCCGCGTGCTAGCTTCGCGAACGTGACCACACTCGAACTCGCCGGTGTTTTCGTCGGACGGCCTGCCGTGCTCGGGCGGCGGCGGGAGCGGCCGGTGCTCAGCGCGATCGTCAAGGACCGCGTGGCCGCGCCCGAGCTGGAGCTCACGCGGCTGAACCTCGACGGCGACGAGCAGGCCGACCTGAGGGTGCACGGCGGGGTCGACAAAGCCGTTTACGTCTACCCCGCGCAGCACTACGCGGCGTGGACGGCTGACGGGTTCGACGTCGAGCTCGGGGCGTTCGGGGAGAATCTCGCGGTGAGCGGCGCGGACGAGACGCGCGTGCGGATCGGCGACGTCTGGGAGTGGGGCGACGCGCGGCTGCAGGTGTCGCAGCCGCGGCAGCCGTGTTTCAAGCTGGCCATGCGGACGGGACGCAAGGATGTCGTGCCGGCAATGATCGACTCCGGACGGTGCGGCTGGTACCTGCGCGTGCTGCGGCCGGGCCGCGTGCCGACGTCCGGGGCTGTGCGCGTGGTCGAGTCCGACGTCCAAGCGCCGACCGTGGCCGAGGTGCACCTGATCGCGTTCGCCAATTTCGCGCAGCTCGAGCCGCGCATCGCGGAAGCGGGAGTCCAGCGCGCGGAGAAGATCCTGGCGACGCCTGCGCTTTCGCCGTCGTACTCCGGCGGTATCCGCTCGTCGGTGGAGCGCTGGCGGATGCGCAACGCGGGCTGAAAAGGGCCCCTTCCCTGAGAAACCCAGGGAAGGGGCCTTCGGTAAGACAACTACTTCCAGTCCACCTGCGGGGAGCGGTAGAAGTCGATCCCCTGCGCCACCCAGCGCGGCGACTGCTTCGCCAGCCGCACGCGGTAGGTGTCCCAGTCGCGTCCGGACTGCTGTGACCAGCCGATCTCGGCCAGGCCCGGCAGGCGCGGGAACGCCATGTACTCGATGTTGTCGTTCGTGCGGATGGTCTCCGTCCACAGTGGAGCCTCGACGCCGGAAACGGAGCTCTCGCCGACGCCCGGCACCAACGTCGCGGGATCCCAGTCGTAGGAGTCCTTGACCTCCACGAGGCCGGCCCAGTCCTGGCCCAGCGGCGTGTCCTCGGTGTACTTCATGTCGAGGTACGCGTGGTTCGACGGCGCCATCAGCACCTTGCCGCCGCGCGCGGCGAACGCGGCGAGGTCGGGGTTCGCGCCGCCCTGGTCCCAGTACTCCGGCATGGCCGTGGCGGGCAGGTCCGACTTCGCGATCTCGTGCCAGCCCGTGATGAGCTTGCCGTACTTCGCGACGAGCGGGTTCACCTTGGCGTAGAAGGCTTTGTAGTCCGGGTCGGACGTCGAGTGCGCCTCGTCGCCGCCGATGCCGAGGTACTTGCCGGGCGTGATGGCCGCCAGTTCGCGGATCACGTCCTCGACGAACTTGTACGTCGTCGGCGAGTCGATGCACAGCGAGCTGTAGCCGACCTCGGTGTCGGTGCGCGGCGGGACCGCGACGCCGTCGCAGTTGAGCTCCGCGTACACCGACTGGGCCGCGTTCGTGTGACCGGGCATGTCGATCTCCGGCACGATCGTGATGTGCCGCGACGCCGCGTAGGCGACGATGTCCTTGTACTGCGCCTGCGTGTAGTAGCCGCCGGGGTCGCCGTCCGCGGCGCCCTTGCCGCCCTCGGTCGCCAGGCGTGGCCAGCTCTTGATCTCGATGCGCCAGCCCTGGTCGTCGGCCAGGTGCAGGTGCAGCGTGTTGATCTTGTACTGCGCCAGCTGGTCGATGTACGTCTTCACCTGCGTCGGGTTGAAGAAGTGCCGCGCGACGTCGAGCATCGCGCCGCGCGTGCCGAAGCGCGGGTAGTCGAGCACGGTGCCGCCCGCGATCGTCCACTTGCGGAACTGCACGCTCTTCGCCTCGATCGCCGACGGCAGCAGCTGCCGCAGCGACTGCACACCCTCGAACAGGCCGTCGGCGGTGTTGGCCTGCAGTGTCACGCCCGATTTCGCCACCGACAGCTGGTAACCCTCGGTGCCCACGCGACTGTCGGCGTGACCCAGGTCGAGCGAGATGGCGGGCAGGCCGGCGTTCACCGGCACGACCGGCAGCGGGTAGCCGGTGGCGGGGCGCAGCAGGCCGCGTAGGTAGTCGGCCACCTGGTTCGTGCCCTTGCCCGAGCGGATCACGGTCAGCGGGGACAGTGTGAAGTTCGCCTTCGGGTCGGCCTTGGCCTGCACGGGCAGCGGGACGATGTCGGTGACGCTGCGTTCGGGCGCGGCGGTCGCGGCCGTCGCCGACGCCGGCAGGCCGAGCGCCGCGAGGCTCAGCACGGTCGCCCCCAGCACGGCTCTGGACAAGCTCTTCCTCACGGACTACCTCCGGTCGGGGAGAAGACAGACCCTAAGAGGTATAGACCACTAGGCAGGCCGTGGACAACAGCCGAAAGGATCGCCCGGACCTCCCGCACCCGGTTGCCTGCCCCGTCACGCCCATCGCGAACGGTTCGGTGCGGCGGGCCACGCGACGTCGTCGATCGCCAGCCACGGCGCCACCGCGACGGCCGCGGGCGTCAGTCCCGAAAACGCCCTCACCTCGTGGTGCAGGTGCGACTGGTCGGCGAACCCACTCTCCGCGGCAACCTCAGCAGGTGCCCGCCCCGACGCCAGCAGATGCGCCGCGTGATCGAACCGCACCAGACGCGCGGCGCGTTTCGGCGTGATGCCGAGCTGCGTCCGGAACCGCGCCCACAGCCGTTTGCGGCTCCACCCGACCTCGTCCGCCAGCCCCTCGACACGCGCGAGCCCCCGGGCCGCCAACGTCTGCCGCCAGCTCTGGGCCACCTCCGGATCGACGCGGCGGGATCCCAGCCGCCGCCTCAGCAGCTCGGCCGCGAGTGCGAACCGGTCGTCCCACGACGCCGCCGCGCGCAGCCGATCCTCCCAGCGCGCGGCGTCGCGGCCCAAGACGTCCTCGAGTGAGACGGCCCCGTTCAGCGTGTCCCCGAGCACCGCCGCGGACACGGCCGGTTCGAGCCGGATCTGCAAGCACTCGCCGATCCGGCCGGCGGCCCGCAGCTCGCCGGGACACAGCCCGACGACGACGCTGCCGCGCCCACGCCGTCCGAAAGCCTCGTAGCCGAGGCCGTCGCTCAGGTCCACGAGCACCGTGACGGCCGGGTGCGCCACCATCGTGATGTCGACGGGCGCCGGCACCGCCTGCCGGAACCCGGCCATGCGGATGCCCGGCAGCCGTCGCGGCGGGACCGCGATGTCCACGCCCGTCCAGTCGAAGGCCTGCACGTGACCACGCTAGACGGCATGGGTCACAGGCGGGTTGCCGCGAAGGCCAGCAGCAGCTCGCCGGTCTTCGCGGGCTCCTCGACAAGCGGCACGTGCCCGACGTCCGGCAGGTACTCGACGCGCGCCACGGCGTCGTAGTCGTGCGCCGACGACGGGTCCCACCGCGGGTCCGCCGCGCCGAACACCACCAGCGCCGGCACGTCGAGCGCCGCCAGCCGCTCGGGCAGGCCGCGCTTGGCGAGGTACGCGCCGTTGTGGTGCAGCACCTGCCGGAACGCGCGATAGGTGGTCCCGCGAAGCTCGGTGACCATGTCGTCCGGGATGGCCACGGGCCGGGCCATCGTCGCCCCGATTCCACGTCGGATGACCGCGTCCGAACGCCTTCGCCACAGCACCGGGCCGAACGGCGGCGCCAGCAGCAGCCGCAGGATCAGCGGCTGCGGCCGGAGCGCGTCGAGCCGCGGGCCGGTGCTGACCAACGCGAGCGAGCCCACCAGGTCAGGCCGCTGTTCCGCGAGCGAGGTGGCGACGTAGCCGCCGCTCGAATGCCCGGCGACGACGACGCGGGCGAGCCCCAGCTCGTCGAGCACCGCCGCCACCCGGCTCGCCTGCCGCGGCACGGCGAACGACGGTGGTGGCGTCGACCGCCCGCAGCCGGGCAGGTCGACGCGGATGACGTGGTGGCGCTCGGCCAACGCCGGCACCACCTCGCTCCAGGAGCCGCTCGTGGCTCCCGAGCCGTGGATGAGCAGCAGCGGCGGCGCGTCGGCCGGGCCGTCGTGGACCACGTGGAGGTAGTCGTTCATACCGACGACGATGCGCCCGCGCACCGCCGCCCGTCTTGGAGAAATGTCAGCGCTGCAGCACGGCCCGCAGGGCGTCGAGCACCGCCGGGTCCTCGATCGTCGAGGGCACCGGCTCCTCGCGTCCGTTGGCGATCCCGCGCATGGTCTTGCGCAGGATCTTCCCCGAACGCGTCTTCGGCAGCGCCTCGACCACTGCGACGTCACGGAACGCCGCCACCGGCCCGACATCGCGGCGCACCACGGCCACGAGCTCGTCGTGCAGCTGGCCCTCGTCGACGTCCACGCCCGCCTTCAGCACCACGAACCCGCGCGGCACCTGGCCCTTGAGCTCGTCGGCCACCCCGATCACCGCGCACTCCGCCACGGCCGGGTGCGACGCGAGCGCGGCCTCCATCGACCCCGTCGACAGGCGGTGGCCGGCCACGTTGATCACGTCGTCGGTGCGGCCCATCACGAACAGGTAGCCGTCTTCGTCGAGGTAACCGGAGTCGCCGGTGAGGTAGTAGCCGGGGAAGCGCGACAGGTAGGCCTCGCGGTAGCGCTCGTCGTCGCCCCACAGCGTGGGCAGCGAGCCGGGCGGCAGCGGCAGCTTGATCACGATCGCGCCTTCGCGGCCCGAGGGCAGCTCGTCGCCGCCCTGGTCGAGCACGCGCACGTCCCAGCCCGGCACGGGCTTCGTCGCCGACCCGGGCTTCACGGGCATCGGCTCGAGGCCGCGCGGGTTGGCGGCGATCGGCCAGCCCGTTTCCGTCTGCCACCAGTGGTCGATCACCGGCGTGCCGAGGATGTCGCTCGCCCAGTGGTAGGTCTCGGGGTCGAGGCGCTCGCCGGCCATGAAGAGCGTGCGGAACTTGGCCAGGTCGTACTTCTTGAGCTCCGCCGCGCCCGGGTCGATCTTCTTCACCGCGCGCAACGCCGTCGGCGCCGTGAACAGCGCCTCCACGCCGTGCTCGGCGATCACGCGCCAGAACGCGCCGGCGTCGGGCGTGCCGACGGGTTTGCCCTCGTACAGAACGGTTGTCGCCCCGATCAGCAGCGGCGCGTAGACGATGTAGGAGTGCCCGACGACCCACCCGACGTCGGACGCCGTCCACCACGTGTCGCCCGCGTGGACGTCGTAGACCGCGCCCATCGACCAGGCCAGCGCGACGGCGTGGCCGCCCGCGTCGCGCACCACACCCTTCGGCTTCCCGGTGGTGCCGGACGTGTAGAGGATGTAGAGCGGGTCCGTGGCCTTCACCGGCACGGGATCGGCCGGCTGCGCGGTCTCGACGAGGTCCACCCAGTCCAGGTCCGTTCCAGACAGCTCCGCGGGCGCCTGCTCGCGCTGGAACACCACGACGTGGTCCGGCTGGTGCTCGGTCAGCTCCAGCGCCGCGTCGATGATCGGCTTGTACTCGACCAGCCGCGTCGGCTCGATCCCGCACGACGCGGCGAGCACGAGCTTGGGCTTCGCGTCCTCGATGCGCGCCGCGAGCTCCTTCGGCGCGAAGCCGCCGAACACCACCGAGTGCACCGCCCCGATCCGCGCGCACGCCAGCATCGCGACGACCGCCTCGGGGATCATCGGCAGATACAGGATCACGCGGTCGCCCCGCGTCACACCGAGCGCCTTGAGCGCGCCCGCGAACACCGCCACCTCGTCGCGCAGCTCGGCATAGGTGTAGCGCCGCTTCTGCCCGGTGACCGGCGAGTCCCAGATCAACGCGGGCTGCCCGCCGCGGCCGCCGTCGGCGTGGCGGTCGAGCGCGTTGTACGCCGTGTTCAGCTCGCCGTCGGGGAACCAGCGGTAGAAGGGTTCCCGCGAGGCGTCCAGGGCTTTCGTCGGTGGCTTCGTCCAGTCGATCGCTCTCGCCGCGTCCAGCCAGAACCCCTCGGGATCGTCCAGGCTGCGCCGGTAGGTCTCGGAATAAGCGCCCACGGTGTCTCCCTCGACAGCGTCACTCGATCCGGTCGGCCGGACCCGTCACTCATGATGGCCCTGACGAGGGTGTCGCGCAGGTTTCACGACGGTCACGACCCATAGACCCGGCAACCCCGCGAAGGCGGTGTGCGTCTTAAGCTGGACCACGGAGTTCGGCCGCGTGGCGGTACCACATGACCACCGAGAGTGAGGGGAACCAGGCGGTGAACGGATTCGCGAGCGCGCTGCTCTCGTTCGCCCACACCCTGTTCGGGCCGGGGTTCTGCCCGGGCGACTGGGTCTGGGCGACGACCACAGCCGGTGCGCTCGTCGCGCTGTTCCCCGCCCTGGGGGCGCTGGTGGTGGCCATCGTCCGCAAGGGCACGGGCAACCGCTACGACGCGACGACGCTCACCGTCTTCGGGTTGATCGGCGTGGTCAGCGTGTTGGTGCTGCCGTGGCTGCTGTCCAACGGCATCTCCGAGACGTTCCGCGCGATCAACGGGGGCGGGAGCGGCGGCCTGTCGCACGCCGAAGCCGCGTCGCTGAGCACCGACTACTGCTTCGCCGGCGTGCAGAAGACGTACCTGGGCGGGGGCAGCAACGTCTACGAGGCGCTGTTCTACAACCAGGGCCTGAAGCTGTCGTTCGGGATCTACCTGCTCGCGTTCACGGTGCTGCCCGCGGGCTCGCTGCTGTTCGTGATGCTGCAGGCGCGCACGGCGTTCCGGCGCGGGCCGAAGTGGCCGTCGCGGTTCTTCTGGATCCCGTTCGTGGTGATGGCGGTGGCGAGCGTCGGGATGACGGCCAACGTGGCTGTGCACTTCTGGCTCGGGTTCCTGCCGTTCAGCGTGCTGGGCCTGATCCCCGTCGGCCTGGTCGGGCCGCCGCCGTGGTCGGTGATCAACCGGCCGGAGCCGCGTCGGGAGCCGGACCGTGCGCCGTTGTCTTCGCCGGAGCGTCAGCCGGTGTCGCAGGTCGCGCCTCGTCCGCAGCTGCCGCCGCCCCCGCCCGTCAACAAGCCGTATCCGGCCACGGCGCTCGCTTCGGCGCCAGAGCCTGGGTTACTGGCCGCCGCACCCGGCCCGGTTCCGCTGCCGCCCGGCTCGCGCGGTGCCGGCGGTAGTCGTTACCGCCGTGTCCGCCGCCTGGGTCACGGTGGATTCGGCACGGTCTGGGAGGCCGTCGACACACAGCTCAACCGCACTGTCGCGCTGAAGATCGCGCACGCGCCGGACCGCGACACCGAGGAGCGCATGCAGCGCGAGGCTCGGGCGCTGGCTGTGGTGAACCACCCGAACTGCGTGAAGGTGTACGACCTGGTCGAGGAGCCCGACGGCCTCGCACTCGTGATGGAGTACCTGGAAGGCCGCCCGCTCGCAGAAGTCGTCGACGGGCAGGGTCCGCTCGACGACGTCGCCGCCGGCCGCCTCTGGTCCACGATGGCGGGCGCCCTCGTCGCGGCGCACGAGAAGGGCGTGCTGCACCGCGACATCAAGCCGTCCAACATCGTCCTCGACCCGGCCGGCCTGGCGCACCTCATCGACTTCGGCATCGCCCGCAGCCAGGGCGATTCCAAGATGACGGCCACCGGCATGATGATCGGCACGCCCGACTTCGTCGCCCCGGAACAGGCGATGGGCGCCCAGGCCAGCCCCGCGTCCGACGCGTGGCAGCTCGCCGCCACCATCAGCTACGCCCTCACCGGCCAGCCCCCGCGCGGCACTCGCGAGACGCCGATGGCCGCGCTGATGGCCGCCGCCCGCGCGGACCCCGTCTCGCGCCTGCCGGTGCGCTCCGCGCACGCGCGGATCTTGGGTGCGTCGCTCGATCCGGAACCTCGCCGCCGTCCGACGTTGAGCGCTGTGCGCCGCGAGGTCGAGGGCTGGCTTTCGCGTGCCGGCAAGTCTCCTGATGGCCCGGTGACGCAGATCGTGCCGCGGCGGTTGCACCGCTGAAATTCGGTGGCACCGTGCGGCATGATCGAGGCATGACAACCTGCCGAAAGGGCCATGGCGCGTAGATCGCCGGCCGCTGTGCGCGCGACGCTGCCTGTCAGACCTCGTCCGCATCGCCAGTTCTCGCGTATCCCAGGTCTGCCTCGATGGGCGTTGGGTGACGTCCACCGAGTCGAGGCGACGGTGCTGGGGCCTGGCGATGTCGGCGAAGCGCTCCGAAACCTGCAACGGCACGCCCGTAACCCTCGGCGGCTCGAAGCCCACCGATTGGACGACTGTCCCTGCGGTGAGAACCTGATCCGCTGGACGTTGGAAGCGGCGCTAGGAGCCCTGCCGGGGCGAAGCAGGGCCGCCGTGCGTGCGCTCATCAAGCCGGCCGACGACGAGCTCCGCCGCAAGACAGTGCTCGATCCCACGGCCCCGCCGGAATGGCCGTGGTGGCAGCGGCGCGTCAGCTACTGACCAGGCTTCACGCCCGAGAACTCCAGCAGTTCCCTTGGCCGGTGCCGCACGTCCACCGCCCCAAACCCCGCTGACGACAGCCGCGCCGGCAGCGTCGAAGCGTCGACGACGTTCATCGTGTCGCCCAGGTGCAGCAGCCGGAACCGGAAGCTCAGCTGGCTGTCCGTGCCGCAATAGACACCTCCGCCCCGCAACACCCGGAACGACTCCGCGAAGATCGAGTCCTGCAAAGCCGACGTCGGCACGTGGTGCAGCATCGTGAAGCACACGACGGCCGAAAAGCGCCCCGCGTCGAAGGGCATGTCCGCGCCGCTGCCTTCGACCACGGAAGCGCGCGACCCGAACTCGGCGCGCAGCAACCCGGCAGAAGCCGGGTCGATCTCCAGCAGAGTCAGCCGAGGCACCGCGTCGAGCAGGACGCGCGTGGTGGCGCCGAAGCCGGGGCCGATTTCGAGGACGTCGTCGCCCAGGTCGTACTGCGCGAGCCACGGTGGGAGCACCTGGGCGATCATCGACGCCCACTTGTCGGAGGAGCAGAGGCGGCGGTGGATGAGGTTCATGGGCATGCCTCAAACGGTAGAAACCGCCACGCGTGACCGATAGGCGATAGGCTGCCAGGTCATGTCGTGGGACGGTCACGCCGGGGCGATGCTTCTTGGCGAGCTGCGGTTGCCCGCGGGCGCGTGGTACCCGTGGCACGAGCACCCGGTGCACCAGCTCGTCTGGGCGGCCGAGGGTGTGGTCGCCGTCGGCATCGGCGAGGCGCATTGGGTCCTGCCGCCCACGCGGGCGCTGTGGGTGCCCGCCGGCGTCCGGCACCGGACGGGGGCCGTGGCCAACGCGGAGCTGCGCGGCGTCTACGCGGACCCACAGCGCTGCCCCGTCACGTGGGCGCAGCCGCGGATCGTCGCGGTGGGACCGCTGCTGCGTGAGCTGCTGGAGTACCTCACGGGCAACCCCGCGCCGGAGGCCCGCGAACGCGCCGAGGCCGTGGTGTTCGACGTGCTGGAGCCGGTGGACGTCGCGCCGATCGTGGTGCCGTCGCCGGAGGATCCGCGGGCGCGTGACGTCGAGGCGATGGTGCTCGCCGACCCCGCCGACCGCCGCGGGCTGGCCGAGCTGGGCCGCGCCGTCGGGGCGAGCGAGCGGACGCTGGCGCGCGCGTTCGTGCGCGACTGCCGCATGACGTTCGGGACCTGGCGCACGCAGGCGCGGCTGCGGGCGTCGCTGCCGTTGCTCGCCGAAGGCCTGCCGATGACGACCGTCGCACACCGGGTGGGGTACGCGACGGCGAGTGCGTTCGTCGCGGCGTTCCGGCGGGCCGTCGGGGTGCCGCCAGGCGCCTACTTCACCGCCACAACCGTTATCGCCAGGAGGGCAACCACATCTCCGCGTTCCATTGCGCGGTCGTGATCGGCACCCCGTTCAGGATCGGCCACAGCCACACGAAGTTCGCCACCACGAGTCCCGTGTAAAGCGCCACGACGAGCAGACCGGTGCCCCGCCGCTCGAACCCGCGCCGGGCGCCGCCGAGGATCTGGCCCAGCACCAGCACGAGGCCGAGCACCAGGAACGGCGCCATCGGCGTGGCGTAGAAGAAGTACATCTGCCGGTCGATGTTCGTGAACCACGGCAGCAGGCCGGCGAAGTAGGCGGTGAGCACGGCGGCGTAGCGCCAGTCGGCGCGGAAGATCCAGCGCCACAGGCCCCAGCCGAGCATCGGCAGCGCGAGCCACCACATCGCGGGCGTGCCGATCAGCATCGTCGCGCCGACGCAGCGCGACTCGCCGCAGCCGGTGACGGCGCCGTCGTAGTAGTAGAGCATCGGCCGCAGGCCCATGGGCCACGTCCACGGCTTCGACTCCCACGGGTGCGGGTTGTCCTTGGGGGTCAGCAGCGTCTCGTGGAAGTGCAGGACGTTGAGCGTGTAGTCGCCGAGCGAGCGCAACGCGGGCGGCACCCAGGCGAACAGGCCGGGGGCGATGTCCTTGATCTCGGTGTAGTGCCGGTCGGTGGCCGTCTCGCTGGCGAACCACGCCCAGAACGCGGCCAAGTACATCAGCAGCGGGATCGCGACGATCGCCCACAACGCCGGCGCGACGTCCCGCCGGATCGTTCCCATCCACGGCCGCTCGACGCCCGCCGCGCGCCGCGCCGCGACGTCGAAGAACACCGTGAGCAGGCCGAACGCCGCGATGTAGTACAGCGCCGACCACTTCACGCCGAACGTCAGCCCGATCATCAGGCCCGCGGCGAAGCGCCACCAGCGGAACCCGAGCTTCGGCCCCCACACCGACTCGTTGACCCAGCCCTCACGCACCGCGACAGCCAGCCGTTGCCGCACCTGGTCGCGGTCGCACAGCACACACGCGAACGCCGCCACCACGAACAACGCGATGAAGATGTCGAGCATCCCCATGCGCGACTGCAGGTGCAGCACGCCGTCGCTGATCACGAGGACGCCCGCGATGCCGCCGAGCAGCGTCGAGCGCGTGAGCCGCCGCGCGATGCGGATGGTGAGCAGGATGATCAGCGTGCCCGCGAGCGCCGGCATGATGCGCCAGCCCCAGCCGTTGTAGCCGAACAGCCACTCGCCGATCGCGATGAAGTCCTTCGCCAGCGGCGGGTGCACGATGAGCTCGTAGCCGGCGTTGTCCTCGTACCCGCCGTTGCGCAGCATCTGCGCCGCCTGGGGCACGTAGTGCTTCTCGTCGAACACCGGCGTGCCGTGATCGGTGGGCACCCCGAGGTTCTGCAGGCGCACGACGCCGCCGATCACCGTGAGGATCAGCGTGACGAGCCAGCCGCGCAGGCGGTCGGTCGGCATGCCGCGGCCCAGCAGGGTGGCCTCGCGGTCGGTCGGCGGTCGCAGCGCGTCGACCGGGTCCGGCCGCACGCTCTCGTCGTCGGGACGGGTCAGCAGCGCGGTCACGGGGCCTGATACTACGACCCCGGGTGTGATGGTCGTGTCGTTAGGCTGGCGGGCATGGGACGTCTCGTGCTCGCCGCCACCCCCCTTGGCGACCCGGGTGACGCTTCGCCGCGCCTGGTCTCCGCCCTGGCCTCGGCGGACGTCATCGCCGCCGAGGACACCCGCCGCCTGCGCTCACTGGCTGCCGCCTTGGGCGTCGCCCCTTCCGGGCGCGTGGTGTCCTTCTACGAGGACGTGGAGGTCGCCCGGCTGCCTCGCTTGCTGGAGGCCTTGCACTCCGGCGAGACGGTGCTGCTCGTGACGGACGCCGGCATGCCCTCGGTGTCGGACCCGGGCTTCCGCCTGGTTGCGGCTTGCGTCGATGCGGACATCCCGGTGACCTGCCTGCCGGGCCCGTCCGCGGTGACGACGGCGTTGGCTTTGTCCGGGTTGCCTTGTGACCGGTTCTGCTTCGAGGGCTTCGCGCCGCGGAAGCCGGGGGAGCGTTCCCGGTGGTTCGCCTCTTTGGCATCGGAGCCTCGGACGGTGGTGTTCTTCGAGTCGCCGCACCGGGTGGGGTCTTTGTTGGCGGACGCTGCCGCGGCTTTGGGTGCTTCGCGGCGGGCTGCTGTTTGTCGTGAGCTGACCAAGACGTACGAAGAGGTCAAACGGGGCACTCTGGGTGAGTTGGCTGAGTGGGCTGCTGATGGGGTCCGGGGTGAGATCACGGTGGTGCTTGAGGGGGCTGTGGCGCCCGAGGTGTCGGTTTCGGACCTGATTTCCGAGGTGTCCGCCCGGGTCGCCGCTGGGGAGAGGTTGAAGGCGGTGGCTTCGGAGGTGGCTGAGGGGGCCGGGGTGTCTAAAAAGGACCTTTATGACGCTGTGGTCGCTTCTCGGAAGTGAGGTCGGTCGAGCGGGCGATCGCTTCGTTCCGAGTTACCCGCGGGCGGGGTCGTTGACCGGCGTCGATGCGATGGCGCGCGTCTTGCGTGATCGGTATGGGAAGGCGGGCGTCGTCGGCCTGTCGGATGCCGAGGTCGAAGAGGTCAGGTGCGATCAGAGCGTCGCCGAGCTTCCGCGGGAGTGGCGGAGGTTCCTGTCCCTCATGGGGCGTCGAGCCGGCGGATTGTTGTTTGAGGACACCGATCTGTTCTATCCGCACATCCTCGGCATCAAGAGAGAAGCGCTTGACGAGTTCCCGTCGCTTCGCAGTCGGGTCGCGCGTGCCGATGACCTCGTTGTGGTCGGGACGCACTCGGAGCGCGAGTTCTACGTCATCGGAGGCCCGCACGCGGCCGGCTCGGAAGTTGTCCTGTACATCAAAGGTGAAGAGGCGCCGTCCTATGGGTGGCCGTCGTTCACGGCGTTGCTGCAGGACGAAGTCGACCGCCGGTCAGCTGAGTAGGGCGGACACCGCGGCCCGCGCCTTCTCTGCGTCGGGTTCTTCGCCGGTGATGACGTCCGTGTAGATGAAGGATTCGCCCAGGCGGACGAGGACGTAGGCGAGGTCCGGTAGGGGCAACGGGGGAGCCAGCCGGCCCGCTGAGGTTTCCGTTGTCAGGAGGTCGAGGAGCTGAGCGATGGTTCGTGACTGGACCACGCTCGCCTTCGTTGTGAGTAACCGCAACGCTCGCTCCGGTTCCCGCTGCAAGAAGGTGCGGAAGGCCAGCGACAAGTTGACCGTCGAGACGAACGAACCGATCGCGTCCGCCACTCCAGCCCCGCCGCGGCCGGTGAAGGTGACGGTGTTGAACACCAGGGAAGTCTCGGCCCACAGGATCTCCGCCAGCAGGTGGTCGCGGCTGCCGACCCAGCGGTGGAGGGTGGCGCGGGAGACGCCCAAAGACACGGCCAGTTCGCGCATGTCGACGCGGCGGCCCGCGGCGAACCACGAGCGCGCCAGGGCGAACGCGGAAGCCGCGTCCGGGCGGGAGGGGAAGGGTGTGTCGATGGGGCGAGACGTTACCACGGAGTGTCGCACGGGTGAGACATCTGGCAGAATGTCTCACCACCCGACGACGAAAGAAGAAGTCATGCGTGCTGTGCAGGTGACCGAGTTCGGCGGTCCCGAGGTCCTGACCCCGGTCGAGCTGCCGGAGCCGACGCCCCAAGCCGGGCAGGTGCTGATCGACGTGGATCGCGTCGGGGTGAACTACGCGGATACGCATCAGGCGGAGAACTCGTACCTGGCGCCGAGCAAGCTGCCGCTCGTGCCGGGGGGCGAGGTGGTCGGGCGGACGCAGGACGGGAAGCGGGTCGTCGCGCTGCTCAACGGTGGGGGTGGGTACGCGGAGAAGGCCGTCGCCGAGGAGGCGATGGCGTTCGCGGTGCCCGAGGGCGTCGACGATCTCAACGCGTTGTCCATGCTGGTCCAGGGCGCGACCGCGTGGATCCTGCTGCGCAAGAACGCCCACCTGCAGCCCGGCGAGTCAGTGGTCGTCCACGCGGCGGCCGGTGGGGTCGGGTCGATCGCGGTGCAGCTCGCGAAGGTGTGGGGTGCGGGGCGGGTCATCGCGACGGCCAGCAGCGAAGAGAAGCGCGAGCTCGCGAAACAGCTCGGCGCCGACGTCGCGGTCGACTCCCGAGCCGAGAACATGACCGAGACGCTCATGCAGGCCAACAATGGCAAGCGCGTCGACATCGTGCTCGACATGGTCGGTGGCACCACGACGGACCAGAGCATCGCGGCGCTGGCCCCGTTCGGCCGCCTCGCGTTCTACGGCATGGCCGGCCGCCAGCAGCCCAAGCCCGTGGAGCTGCGCAACGTGCTCGGCCACAGCACCACGGTCACCGGCATGTGGCTGCCGCACGTCTTCCGCCTGCCCGGCAACGTCTTCGGCACCGCCCTGACCGAGCTCTTCACCCTCATCCAGGACGGCAAGCTCCGCGCCATCGCCGGCGGCGAGTACGCCCTCGCCGACGCCCGCGCGGCCCACGAAGCCCTCCGCTCCCGCGGCACGGTCGGCAAGCTCCTGCTGGATCCCCGCAAGTAACGACACGACGCTCGGCCGGGTAGGCCGGCACGAACGACCGGGCCGCCGCCCAGTGGGCAGAGCGAAAGGCGGCCGCTGGGCTAAACCGCAGGTGGAGTGGCCAGGAGAACTTCCAGAGGCGCAGCCTTGTGGAGGCACTCCTGCCACTCCGCCGCGCTGTCCGAATCCGCCGTGATACCGCCGCCGACGCCCAAAGAAATCCGGGAGCCGGAGATCTCGAAAGTGCGGATGGCGACGTTCAGCTCCAGGCCGGCCACCGGGGACAACATCCCGACCGCGCCCGTGTAAACCCCGCGCGCAACTGGTTCCAGCGAAGCGATCTCATCCAGAGCACGGATCTTCGGGGCACCAGTCACCGAACCCGGCGGGAAAGTCGCGTCCAGCAAAGCCGGATCCGAGACGCCCTCGGCCAGTACACCCTCCACCGTGGACGCCAGATGCCACACCCCCGGCGCCGGCTCCACCCTGAGCAGCGAAGGCACCACCACGCTCCCGACCGCGCACACCCGGCCGAGGTCGTTGCGCACCAAGTCGGTGATCATCACGTTCTCGGCGATGTCCTTCACCGACTGCCGCAGGAGCTCCGCGTTTCCATCGTCAAAGGAACCACGGCGCGGCAACGTGCCCTTGATCGGCGTCGAACGCACCCGCCGGCCGTGCCGCGACAGGAACAGCTCCGGTGACAGCGACACCACCGAACCCCAAGAGCCGGCGACAAAAGCAGCGCGCCGAGGGGACAGGCGAGAAACTCCCTCCGAGAACAACGCGGCGGGAGATCCCGAGAACGTCCCCGTGAACCGCGTGCAGACGTTCGCCTGAAAAAGCTCCCCAGCCTCGATAGAGGCGACGCACGATTTCACGGCCTGCTCGTGCGTTGCGGCAGAAGGCCGCTCCAGCGGCGAAGCAGTCCACGACAAAGAGCCAGCGCCGGAAAGCGCAGACTCCACAGTGGACAACAACGGCCCGGGCTCATCGGCCAGCGACTCGAACCAGCACGCACCCGAGGAATCCCACCGCAGCACGTGATCCGCCCACCCCCACGCCGAAGCAGGCACCCCCGAAGACCGCCCCGACGGGTCAGCCGAGTCGTACGACAGGTACCCGAACCACCCGCCCCCGACGCACCCCGGGGGCGCGGCAACCTCCAAAGAGCCGGCAGGAAACGCCCGAGCGGAAACCGAAACAAAGGGCGCCACCACCGCCGAGGACCCGAACCACGACCCGCACAACGCCGCCGGCTGCGGGCGCCCGGTGGAAGCGGCAGAAGCGGACAACAACGCGACGGCCCGTGAAGGTGTCACGTCCGTGGTCAACCGCTGCCGGAAGAAGCGCACTCGCACATCTTGCCAACGAACACCGACAAAAAGCCGAAACCGTGATCAGAGCAGCACGTCAGACATCGTGAACGGATAGACCACAGCGTCCTGCGCCACCGGTCCCGCCACGCCCGGCAGCGCCGAGAACGCGTGCTGGTGCAGCCCCAGCCGCGCGTGGAACCAGCCGGGCCGGCCGGGAATGCCGTTGTGCCGCACCAGCCACAGCACCACGTCGGGGTCGGCCCAGCGGTCGGGGTGCAGGCGGCGGGCCCAGCAGTCGTGGCCGGCGTACACGAGCACGCGCCGGATCCGGGCGGCGTGCCGCACGTGCTTGATCCACGACTTCACGAACCGGTCGTCGACGCTGACAGCGTCCACCTCAAGGGCGGGCGCGAGAGACCCCGGCGCGAACGCCCCCAGCTTGCTGGCCGTCCGCACGAAGTGGTCGGCCTGGTCGTGCACGGCGCCGGGCCGCGCGTAGTGCCGCGCGCCCGTGTGGATGCCCGCGTACTGGGCCGACGCGAGCATGCGCTCGGCGCCGGGGTCGCTCCAGTTCACGTTCTCGCTGATCGTCACCGACGCGAAGCGGACGTCGGCGGCACGCACCGACGCCCAGTCGAGCACCTGCTCTCGATGGGTGAGGGTGAGCCCACGCTCGCTCTCCGGTTCGGTCACTCTGCGCCCCTGCCAGCCCCACGACGGGTGAGAGGCCACCTTACGTCCCCGGCCCGAAAGCGGCGCGGCCGAAGACCCGGCGTGTCCCGGCTTTGATCAGGCGTTTTCCCGCTGGAACGTGCGCGTGCCCCACCAGATCGCGAGCACGGCCATCACGAGCACCACCACGCTGCCGGTGAACAGCGCGTCCATGGAGTAGTCGCCGCGGAAGCTGTTGCGCTCCACGTCCACCACATGCCGGAACGGGTTGATCTGCGAAATCGTGTACAGCCACTTCGGCGCCAGCCCCGCCGTGATCGGGATGAGGATCCCGGACAGCAGGAGCAGCGGCATGAGCACCGCGTTGAGCAGCGCGGGGAACGACTCCTCGCTCTTCAACGTGAGCGCCAGCGCGTATGAGCACGAAGCCAGCGTCAGCGCCAGCAGGAACACGATCAGCAGGCTCAGCAGCACCCCGCCCGCCGGCGCGTCGAGGTCGAACACCAGGTACGCGAGCACGATGATCAGCACCGACTGCACCACCGCCTGCAACGCGTTGGCCAGCACCTTCCCGAGCAGCAGCGCCGCGCGGCTCACCGGGGTGACGCGCAGCCGCTCGACCACGCCGGAGCGGTAGTCGGCCAGCAGTGAGAACCCGACGAACGAGCTGCCGAACAGCGCCAGCTGCGCGATGAGCGCGGGCGTGAGCACCATCCAGCCGTCGACGTCGGATATCCCCTGCGCGTTGAGCGTCTTCACGAGCAACGGCCCGAAGAAGAACAGGTACAGCAGCGGCTGCATGATCCCGATCAGCAGCCACGCGGGATTGCGCAGCGCCGCGGTCATGTCGCGGCGGAAGATCAGCCACGTGTCAAGCAACACCGGACACCTCCGGGGAACTCGGCTGCTCGGCGTCGCGCAGGGTGCGGCCGGTCAGCGTGAGGAATACGTCGTCGAGTGTCGGGCGCGTGACCTGCATGGACTCCATCACGATGCCCTTCGCGTCGAGCGCGCGCAGCAGCTCCGGCATGGCCGTGTCGCCGCGCGGCACGCGGAAGCGGATCAGCCCGTCCGCCACGTCGAACTCGTGCGCGCCCGCCAGCTGCCGGGCGACGTCGGCGGCCTCCGTCGTCACGGCAGGGTCGACGCCGATGACCACGCCGTCGCCCGAAACCCGGGACTTCAGCGAATCGGGCGTGCCCTCGGCGACGATCCGGCCGTCGTCGATCACGATCAGCCGGTCGGCCAAAGCGTCGGCCTCGTCGAGGTAGTGCGTGGTCAGGAAGATCGTCACGCCGTGCTCCGCGCGGAGCCGGCGGATGTGGTCCCACAGGTTCGCGCGGCTCTGCGGGTCGAGCCCGGTCGAGGGCTCGTCGAGGAACACGAGGCCAGGGTTGTGTACGAGCCCGAGCACGATGTCGAGCCGGCGCCGCTGACCCCCGGACAGCGTCTTCGTGAGCCGCTGGTCCAGCCCCGCGAGGTCGAGCTGCTCGCTCAGCACCGCGCCGCGCGCGATCGCGTCGGCCTTCGACATGCCGTAGAGCCGGCCCTGCAGCTCGATCTCCTCGGCGACGCGCACCTCCGGCGACGCGCCCCCGCCCTGCGCGACGTAGCCGATGTTGCGCCTGACCCCCAGCGGATCTGCGAGCAGGTCGTGCCCGCCGACGGTCGCCGTCCCGGCCGACGGTTTCAGCAGCGTGGTGAGCATGCGCAGGGTCGTCGTCTTGCCCGCCCCGTTCGGGCCGAGGAACCCCACCAGCTCGCCGGCCTCCACGTCGAGGTCGACCCCCTTGACGGCGTGGACTTCACCCCCGCCCCGGCCCTTGCGGCGGAACCGCCGCTCGAGGCCGCGTGCCGTGATCATGAAGAACCCCTCTCCTCCCAGAGATCAACTAGTCAAAGTTGACTAATCGACGAGCACACAGTGCCGGAGTCGCGAACGCTAGTCAAACTTGATTACTCCGACGGCTTGCGGAACAACGGTTCGTCGTCGTCGGCCATCACGTACTCGCCCTTCTCCAGGCGCTCGATCAGGTTCTCCAGCCACGTGTGGCTCGCCCCCGAGATGCCCGCCCACAGCCGGAACAGCTCCACGACGTGCGCCGGCTGGCCCCAGTCGGCCTGGTCGTCGAGCATCAGCCGCGCCCGTCGTTCCTCACCTTCGAGGTGCACGAGCCGCTGCCGCAGCAGGCTGATCGCGTGCTGGCGGGGCAGCGCGGGCATGAGCCCGATGCCCGCCGACATCTCCGGATGACCCACCTCGGGATCGGACAACGCCCGGGTCAGCAGCAGCTGGAACTCCTGCTCGCCGTCGTCGGTGAGCCGGTAGGCGACGCGGTCGGGCCCCGAGTCGCCCGGCTCGACGTCCACTTTCTCCAGCAGGTTCTCGGCCGCCATCTTCTTCAGCGCGTGGTAGATCGAACCCGGCTGGACGTTCGCCCATTTCTCCGCCGACCACGTGAGCAGCTCCCGGCGCACCTGGTAGCCGTGCGCCCGGCCGAACATGCGCACGACCCCGAGCACGAGCAGACGCGTCGCCGACACCGCTTCTCCCTTCGCGTACCGCCCACAAACGCCTTGGACGGTTTCCGTAGGCTAAACAGGTATGAGCACCTCTGTGTTGACAGCGGTGGCCTGGCCCTACGCCAACGGCCCCCGCCACATCGGCCACGTATCCGGATTCGGCGTCCCGTCCGACGTCTTCTCCCGCTACCAGCGAATGGCCGGCAACCGGGTGCTCATGGTGTCCGGGACCGACGAACACGGCACTCCGATCACCGTCCAGGCCGACAACGAGGGCCTCACCCCGCAGCAGACCGCCGACAAGTACACCCGTCAGATCGACGAGGACCTGCGCGGCCTCGGGCTTTCCTACGACCTGTTCACGCGCACGTCCACCGGCAACCACGCCGAGGTCACGCAGCAGATCTTCCTCGCGCTCAACCGCAACGGGTACGTGGTCCCCAAGACCACTCGCGGCGCGATCAGCCCGTCGACCGGGCGCACGCTGCCCGACCGCTACGTCGAGGGCACCTGCCCGATCTGCGGCTACGAGTTCGCGCGCGGCGACCAGTGCGACAACTGCGGCAACCAGCTCGACGCCGCCGAGCTCATCAACCCGCACTCGCGCATCAACGGCGAGACGCCGAAGTTCGTCGAGACCGAGCACTACTTCCTCGACCTGCCGGCGTTCACCAAGACACTCGGCGACTGGCTGTCGACGAAGAACGACTGGCGTCCGAACGTCCTCAACTTCACCAAGAACCTCATCGACGACATGCGGCCGCGCCCGATCACGCGCGACCTCGACTGGGGCGTGAAGATCCCGCTCGACGGCTGGCGCGACCAGTCGATGAAGCGCTTCTACGTGTGGTTCGACGCCGTGATCGGCTACTTCTCCGCCAGCGTCGAGTGGGCGCGGCGCACCGGCAACCCCGACGCGTGGCAGGAGTGGTGGAACAACGCCGACGCGCGCTCCTATTACTTCATGGGCAAGGACAACATCACCTTCCACGCCCAGATCTGGCCGGCGCTGCTGCTCGGCCACAACGGCGAGGGCGACCACGGCGGCCAGGCGGGCAAGTACGGCAAGCTGCACCTGCCGGACGAGATCGTGTCCAGCGAGTTCCTCACCATGAGCGGCTCGAAGTTCTCCACCTCGCGCGGCACGGTCATCTACGTGCACGACTTCCTGCGCGAGTTCGGCCCCGACGCGCTGCGCTACTTCATCTCCGTGGCGGGCCCGGAGACGCAGGACACCGACTTCACGTGGGACGAGTTCGTCCGCCGCACCAACTTCGAGCTGGCCAACGAGTGGGGCAACCTCGTGAACCGCTCGATCTCGATGGCGCACAAGAACGTCGGCGCCATCCCGCGCCCCGACGCCCCCACGGCGGCCGACGAGGAGCTGAAGGCGCTGTCGCGCAAGGCGTTCGACGTCGCCGGCGCCCACCTGGGCCGCTCGCGCTTCAAGGCGGCGGCGTCGGAGGCGATGCGCGTGGTCACGGCCGCCAACCGGTACCTGTCGGACCAGGAGCCGTGGAAGCTCAAGGACGATCCCGCGCGCCGCGACAGCGTGCTGCACACCGCGCTGCAGGTGGTCAGCGACGCGAACACGCTGCTCACGCCGTTCCTGCCGCACTCGGCGCAGAAGGTGCACGAGGCGCTCGGCGGCACGGGCGTGTGGGCCGCGCAGCCGCAGCTGCAGGAGGTCGAGGACCTCGACATCCCGGGCCGGATCAACCCGATCCTCACCGGTGACTACGCGGGCGAGCAGGCCAAGTGGGAGTCGCGGCCGATCGAGGTCGGCCGTCCCCTGCAGAAGCCGACGCCGCTGTTCACCAAGCTCGACCCGAAGCTCGGTGAAGACGGCCCCGACTGGGCCCCGATCGTCAAGTAGCACTGTCGACGCTGTGAAGGGCGCCTCGAGGACTCACGCGGGGCGCCCTTCGTCATGCCGTCTACTCCGCCTTCCTCCCCTCCACCGCCCTCAACGGAGCGGCTTCGCCGCGCAGTAGATTCACGGCATGGGTGAAGACAAGCGCGAACTGCCGCCGATTCCCGACCGCCTGCCCGCCGCGGTCGTGGATGCCCACACCCACCTCGACGCCTGCGGAGCGGTGACCGCCGCCGACGTGACGGCCATGGTCGACCGCGCCGAACGTGCCGGCGTGGCCCGCGTCGTCACGGTCGCCGACGACCTCGCCTCGGCGCGCTGGGCCGTCGACGCGTCCACGTGGGACGAGCGTGTGTTCGCCGCCGTGGCAATCCATCCCACGCGTACCAAGGAGTTCTCCGACGCCGACAAGTCCGAAGTGGAGCGTCTGGCGTCGGCCGAGCGCGTGGTCGCCGTCGGCGAGACCGGCCTCGACTACTACTGGGACTACTCGCCGCACGACGCCCAGCAGGACGCGTTCCGCTGGCACATCGACCTCGCCAAGCGCCTCGGCAAGACGCTGATGATCCACGACCGCGACGCCCACGAGGACGTGCTGCGCATCCTGGACGAAGAGGGCGCACCGGACACCGTCGTCTTCCACTGCTTCTCCGGCGACGAGCACATCGCGCGTCGCTGCCTCGACAAGGGCTACGTGCTCTCGTTCGCCGGCACCGTCACCTTCAAGAACGCCCGCGGGCTCCACGAGGCCGCCCGGCTCGCGCCGACGGGGCAGTACCTCGCCGAGACCGACGCGCCGTTCCTGACCCCCCACCCGTTCCGTGGGCGCCCGAACGAGCCCTACTGCACCGCATATACCATCCGGCACCTCGCGGCGCTGAGGGGCGAAGCGGTCCACGAAGTGGCCCAAGCGGTCCGGACCACTGCCGAACGCGTCTACCAATTGCCCAGTGTCACAACGGGTTGAACGGATTGCGACGTTCGGGGAACGCACTAGCCCACACTGACGAGTGACACAGGTCACGACACTCCGGGGGGTGTTTGCGCAACCCGGCGACCTCCGTTACTGTCCCGTGATCGTGCCGGTCGGAACCGCAGACGCGGATCTGGCTGATACGCCCACAGTCACGTCAGTGCACGTCGGGGAAGCGGCACCGAGGTTGGTACGACTCGGGACCGTGACGATGGCGCTGACTGGGGGTGTCGGACTTGAGAGGCGCGCCGAATGGCGCGTCGCGACGAAGGAACAGGTCGTGGTGACACGTCCTGTCCTGGGAAAGGGAACGACCCAGTGACTGGTAGCAGGCAGGGTGCCTCGCGCCATAGCACCGAGAACCGTGGTGCTGCGCAGACCCTATTCTCTTCCGCCGGTTCGGTGGCCGTGCTCGAGCGAGAGCTCGACGACACCGCCTATGGAGAGCTTGGATTCTCCGACGAGCTGTACGTGACCCAACAGGACGTGCTCGCGGCCCTCGGGCCCGACGCCGACGCGATGATGGCCGAGATCGACGTCGACGTCGACGAGCTGATCCGCCTGATCAACGCCGAGACCACGATGCTCCCGCCGCTCGCCCTCCCGGACGAGCTCGCCGAGGACCGCACCGCTTCTCCGGAGGCCAAGAAGGCCGCCGTCGAGGACGGCCTGCGTGAGGCCACCCGCGTCTGGAAGCGCCGCTTCCTCAAGGGTGCGGTGCTGTCGGTCCTGATCGCCGTCGGCGGCGGCGGTGCCGCGGCGCTGGCGATGAACAAGAGCGTGACCGTCGACGTCGACGGCCACGAGGTCACCGTCCACAGCTACGGCGACACCGTCGGCGAGGTCCTGGAAGACGCCGGCCTTTCGGTCGGCGCCCACGACTCGCTTTCGCCCTCGCCGCAGGCCGAGGTCGGTGACGGCGGCGTCATCAAGCTCGAGCGCGGTCGTCAGCTGAACCTCGTCGTCGACGGTGTGTCCCGCCCGTCCTGGGTGCGCGCGACCACGCTCGGCGAGGCCATGACCCAGCTCGGCATGGCCGACATGATGGGCAAGGGCGCCTGGACGTCGATGCCGGGCACCGGCGAGCTGCCGCTCGAGGGCTCGACCGTGCAGGTCAAGACCCTCAAGCACGTCACGCTCTTCGACGGCACCAACGCGCCGCGCCAGGTCACCACCAACGCGGTGACCACCAAGGAGCTCCTCTCCGACTTCAAGATGAGCCTCGGCCCGGATGACGCGGTCGAGGGTGGCCTGAACGTCTCGCTCAAGGACGGCGCCGAGGTCCACGTCAGCCGCATGGGCGTCTCGATGGTCAACCAGCAGGAGACCATCGACCCCGACGTGCAGAAGGTCGACGACCCGACGCTCGAGCTGGGCAAGACCACCGTTGAGGACCCGGGCACCGCGGGCCAGAAGATGGTGACCTACAAGGTCACCAAGAAGAACGGCGAAGAGATCTCCCGCGAGCAGGTCTCGGTCAAGGTCCTCCTCGAGGCCAAGCCGAAGATCCTCAAGGTCGGTTCGATGAAGCCCGCCGACCCGGCGATCGGCGACGGTTCCGCCTGGGATCGCATCGCGGCGTGCGAGGCCGGCGGCAACTGGTCCATCAACACCGGCAACGGCTACTACGGCGGCCTCCAGTTCGACAAGCGCACCTGGGACGCCTACGGCGGCGACGCGTACGCGTCCTACCCGAACCAGGCTTCGCGCGCCCAGCAGATCTCGATCGCCGAGAAGGTCCGCGACGCCCGCGGTGGCTACAGCGCCTGGCCGGTCTGCGGCAAGCGGGCCTGAGTTCGGCGGTTCCCGAGGCTCGGTAGGCTTCCCCGGTGGTTGAACTGCTGGGGCCTGCCGAGATCCGCGGGCTGGCGGACGAGCTCGACGTCCGGCCGACGAAGAAGCTCGGCCAGAACTTCGTGCACGACCCCAACACGGTTCGCCGCATCGTCGAGTTGGCCGGAGTTCAGCCGGGCGACGTCGTCCTCGAGGTCGGACCCGGGCTGGGGTCGCTGACGCTGGGCCTGCTCGACGCCGGGGCCCGCGTGGTGGCCGTCGAGATCGATCCGAAGCTGGCGGCGCGGCTTCCGCGCACTGCCGCCGAACGCGCTTCTTCCGTCGCGGATCAGCTGAGCGTGGTCGGCGCCGACGCGTTGCGGATCAGCGCGGCTGATCTGCCGGCCGAACCCGTGTCGCTGGTCGCGAACCTCCCGTACAACGTCGCGGTCCCCGTCGTGCTGCACCTGCTGGCCGAGCTTCCCTCGCTGCAGCGCGGGATGGTGATGGTGCAGACGGAGGTCGCCGACCGCATGGCCGCCGGTCCCGGCAGCCGCATCTACGGCGTGCCCAGCGTGAAGCTCGCTTGGTACGGGCCGGCGCGCAAGGTCGGCGCCGTGCCGCGGTCGGTGTTCTGGCCGGTGCCGAACGTCGACTCGTCCCTCGTGGCTTTCGAACGCGGCACTCCGATGGAGGGCGTCGAGCGGCAACGCCTGTTCGCGGTCGTGGACGCCGCGTTCTCCCAACGCCGCAAGACGCTGCGCGCGGCCCTCGCCGGCTGGGCCGGTTCGGCCGATCGCGCCGGCGAGCTCCTCGTGGCGGCCGGAATCGACCCGAAGACGCGCGGCGAGCAGCTCGACGTGCACGACTTCGTCCGGCTCGCGGCTCAAGCCTGAAAGATCCGGCGCAGGTGGTAGTCCAGCGTCGCGAGGACTTCGGGCGGGGTGAAGCGGCCGTGCAGGACGTCGAGGCCCAGGCCGGTGAAGCCCGCGACCAGCAGGTTGGCCTCGTGCCGCGGCTGGACGCCAGGCGGGAGCGCCACGCGGCGCAACAGGCTGGTGAGCAGGTCTTCGATCGGCGTCTCGGCGTGCAGGAACACCTTCGCCAGCGCCGGGTCGCTGTGGGTGCGGCTGAAGTAGGCGCGGTGGACGCGTAGCGACAGTTCGCGCTCGGCGTCCAGCGGGAGCAGCTCCGTGAGCAGAGTCCGGACCACGCCGCGCACGCTCTGGTCGAGCTGTGCCGCGATGCGGGCCTGCGTGCGCTGCTCGCCGCGTTCATGGAGGTAACGCAGGGACAACACGAGCAGGTTGTGCTTCGTTTCGAAGTAGTACTGCACCAGCCGCAGTGACACGCCTGCCTCGGCGGCCACCTCGCGCATGCTCACGGAGTCGAGCCCGCGTTCGGCCGCGATGCGCCACACCGCCCCGGCGATCTCGCGCCGGCGCTGCTCGTGGTCGACCCGGTGCGCCACGGTCCTCCTCCGCTGTAGTGGTACGACTGTATCCGATACGCACGTATCACAAACGGGCGTGACGGACGTCCGGATTCGACTCGTGGACGGGAGTGGACGTCCGGCCGGGAAGACGAAGTGTCTCGCCGTGGCGAACTACCTCGCCGAACCGTCATTTACCCACGTGCGAGCTGCCCCGCGATTCCCGTGCCGGAATCGCAGCTCCACCAGGGATCGGCAGCGTCCACAGTGGAATAGGCGTCGGATTCGCCGCGCGGAAGAAATTCGGTGCCGGAGCTTTCGGGGTCCACGATGTGGCTGCGGGTGTCCCGGTATCCGGGCACCACCACTCGTGTGATCTGCACCAACGCGCTTGCGTTCACCCAATGGGATCGGCTTTACTCAGAAACGTCCATCCCGAGCGACTGAGAGACCTGGCTCGCCGAAGTCGCAGCAACCACCCCCCATGGGGCAGGTGCTACAGCCAGGACCGATGGAGGCTGTTTCCGATGCAGAGGGTAGCCCGCCCGCTCCTGTTGACCCGGCGGCGCGTCGTCGATGAAGGTCGCCGCACGGTATGTGCGTGTCGACGCTCCACAGTCATCGCCTGATCCTTTCTTCCGCAATTCTGCGCACCGTCCGAAAAGGACGGTAATTCGGTGACGCCCGGCGCGCCCGGAAACGGTGCTGCGCCTCATGCCTGGAGCTCTCTTCGTGATCACTGTCGAAAACGTGTCCAAGTCCTTTCCCCTCAACGGAAATCCGGTCGCCGCGCTGCGTGATGTGAGCGTCGACGTGCAGGCCGGTTCCCTCTTCGGCGTGGTGGGCCCCGCCGGCTCCGGCAAGTCCACGCTCGCCCGCTGCATCGCGCTGCAGGAGCGCCCGGACCGCGGTGTCGTGCGGCTCGACGGCCTCAACACCGGTGCGCTCGACGGCCGCCGGCTGCGTGAGGTCCGCCGCCAGCTGGGTGTCGTCGGCACCAAGCCGGAGCTGCTCGCCGAGCGCACCGTCGCCGGCAACATCGCCACCCCGCTGGAGCAGCTCGGCATCGACGGGCCGCAGCGCAAGACCCGCGTCGGCAACCTGCTCGACCTCGTGGGCCTCACCGCCCGTGCCGCGCAGAAGCCGGCCGACCTCACGCCCGGCCAGCTGCGCCGCGTCGCCGTGGCCAGGGCACTCGCCGCCGGCCCGGCCGTGCTGCTCGCCGACGACCCCACCGCCGGCATCGCCCCCGAGGAGGCCGGCGCCGTGCTGGCCGTGCTCGACCGGGCGCGCGCCGAGCTGGGCACCACCGTGCTGCTGACCACTCCGGACGCCGGCGTCGTCCGCCGCGTCTGCGACGACGTCGCGGTGCTCGAAGACGGCGCGGTCGTCGAACGCGGTCACGTGCTCGACCTCATCGCCTCGCCGGGCAGCTGGACCGCGCAGGCGGTGCTGCCGGTGATCGAGACCGCCCGCGCGCAGGCCGCGAAGTACGACCGGTCCGCCGACGTCGTGCTGATCGGCTTCGCGTCCGTCGGCGCCCTGCTGCCCGAGGCGGCCGGTCGCTTCGACGTGGAGGTCGCCACCATCGGCGGCGGACTCACGCGCATCGGTGACACCCCGATCGCTCGTTTCCGCATCGGTGTCCGCGGCGAGCGAGCCGACGCGGCGCTGGCGTGGATTGCCGACCGCGGCGCTCACGTGACGCCGGCCGTGCGGGCCGCGCAGAGCGTCGCCGCCTGACCCCAGCCGACCCCGTCGGTGCCGTGAAGGGCTCGTTGAAGGACTCCGATTCCTTCAACGGGCCCTTCCTCGCGCGGTGCGCGGGTCCCGGGGTCCAAGGTTGGCGTCGACGTGTCCGAGAGGTTGGGACAGCCGTCCTGAGGATGCCTGTTTTCTCCTGGTGGGGAGCCCAGGCGCCCGGCCACGTAGGCTTGACGGGTGCTCGCCGTAGTTCCACCACCAGTCACCGTCCGGGTCCCGGCCAAGGTCAACCTGCACCTGGCCATCGGTGACCTGCGCGAGGACGGCTACCACGACTTGGTCACCGTCTTCCAGGCGTTGTCGCTCACGGACGAGGTGACCGTCGCGGCCACCGACGACCCGGGGCTCGAGGTCTTCGGCGAGGGGGAGGGGTCGGTGCCCACCGACGCCACCAACCTCGCCTGGCGCGCGGCCCAGGAGCTCTCCACCTACGCCGGCCGCGCCGAGGGAGACGACCTGAAGGTGCGGATCGTGCTGCGCAAGGGCATCCCCGTCGCCGGCGGTATGGCGGGCGGGAGCGCCGACGCGGCGGCGACGCTCGTCGGCCTGGCCTCGCTGTGGAAGCTCGACGTGACGCGCGACGAGCTGGCCGCCATCGCGGGCAAGCTCGGCAGCGACGTGCCTTTCGCACTCTACGGCGGCACCGCGCTCGGCACCGGCCGCGGTGAGCAGCTCGTGCCCGTGCTGTCGCGCCACACGTTCCACTGGGTGCTCGCGTTCGACACCGAAGGCCTGTCGACGCCGAAGGTGTTCGGCGAGCTCGACCGCCTGCGCGCCGAAGGCAACCCGCCGCGCATCGGCTCGCACACCCCGGTCGTCGAGGCCCTCGCGTCGGGCGACCCCCGTCAGCTCGCGCTGCTGCTGGGCAACGACCTGCAGGCGGCCGCCGTGTCGCTGCGTCCCGGCTTGCGCCGCACGCTGCGCGCGGGCGTGAACGCGGGTGCGCTGGCCGGGTGTGTGTCCGGCTCGGGGCCCACGTGCGCGTTCCTCTGCGCCGACGCGCAGGCCGCCGTCGAGGTGGCGGCCGAGCTGTCCGGCGCCGGCGTGTGCCGAACCGTGCGCGTCGCCCATGGCCCGGTGCCTGGCGCCCGGCTGGTCGGCGGCGACGACGCACCCCGTGGCACGCCACCGCGTGTGCACGCCTGAACATCTGTCCATTGTGGAAAGGATCGGCTGAATCGGATGGCCAACCTGGTCAACCTGGAGTCGGTGAGCAAGTCGTACGGGGTGAAACCGCTGCTGGACAGCGTTTCTCTCGGCGTCGCCGCCGGACAGCGCATCGGCGTAGTCGGTCTCAACGGTGGTGGCAAGACCACGCTGCTGGAGGTGCTCGCGGGTCTGAGCGAGCCGGATTCCGGCCGGGTGAGCCATGTTCGTGACCTGCGCATGGCCGTCGTCACCCAGCGAACCGAGCTGCCTTCGGGCAGCACGGTCGGCGACGTCGTACTCGAACGCTATGGCGCGGAACACGAATGGGCCGCCGACGCGCGCGTCCGGTCCATTGTGGACGGACTCGGCATCACGGCGATCGGTCTCGAAACCCCGACCGCGAACCTCTCCGGTGGCGAACGCCGTCGCGTCGCGCTGGCCGCGGCGCTGACCGGCGAGCTCGACCTCGTGGTGCTCGACGAGCCCACCAACCACCTGGACGTCGAAGGTGTCCGCTGGCTGGCCGACCACCTGCTGGCGCGCAGGATCGCCGTGGTGGTCGTGACCCACGACCGGTGGTTCCTCGACACCATCGCGAGCCTCACGTGGGAGGTCACAGGAGGGCGCGTCGAGCAGTACGAAGGTGGTTACGCCGACTGGATCTTCGCGCGCGCCGAGCGGGCGCGCCTGGCCGCGACGGCCGAGGAGAAGCGGCAGAACCTGGCGCGCAAGGAGCTGGCGTGGCTGCGCCGCGGCCCGCAGGCGCGCTCGTCGAAGCCGCGCTATCGCGTGGAAGCCGCCGAGGCGCTGATCGCCGACGTGCCGCCGCTGCGCGACTCCGTGGAGCTGATGGCGTTCGCCAAGCGCCGCCTCGGCAAGACGGTGCTGGAGCTGGAAGACGTGTCGTTCAGCGTCGGCGACCGGACGCTGCTGGACCACGTGACGTGGCGGATCGGGCCGGGTGACCGCGTGGGTCTCGTCGGCGTGAACGGGTCCGGCAAGACGTCGCTGCTCAAGCTGCTGGGCGGCGACGTCACTCCCGAGACGGGGCGGCGGGTCGAGGGCAAGACGGTCGCGCTCGCGCACCTGCGCCAGGAGCTCGACGACCTGCCGGCCGACCTGCGCGTGCTGCAGGCGATCGAGCAGGTGGCGGGGCGCGTGGTATTCGGCAAGCAGGAGATGACGGCGTCGCAGCTGGGCGAGAAGCTCGGCTTCCCGGCCGAACGGCAGTGGACGCCCGTCGGTGACCTGTCGGGTGGCGAGCGGCGCCGGCTGCAGCTGTGCCGGCTGCTGATGGCCGAGCCCAACGTGCTGCTGCTCGACGAGCCCACCAACGACCTGGACATCGACACCCTGCAGCAGCTCGAAGACCTGCTCGACGGCTGGCCCGGCACGATGGTCGTGGTCTCGCACGACCGCTACCTCGTCGAGCGCGTCTGCGACACGACCGTGGCCCTGTTCGGCGACGGCCACGTGACGAACCTGCCCGGCGGCATCGAGGAGTACCTCAACCGCCGCACGAAGCTGCAGGCGGCGACGCCGGGGCGCGGGGCGTCGGCAGCTCCGGAGAAGGCCGAGGCCAAGCGCAGCAACGCGGAGATCCGGGCCGCGCAGAAGGAGCTCGGCCGGCTGGAGCGCAAGCTCGACCAGCTGGCCAAACGCGAGGAGAAGCTGCACGCGGCACTGCTCGAGGCGGCCACGGACCCGGACAAGCTCATCGCGTTGAACACGGAGCTGAAGAGCGTGCACGCGGAGAAGGAAGACGTCGAGGCGACGTGGCTGGAGACGTCCGAAGCGCTCGAATGACGGCTTGATCGACGCTGTTCACGCCGCCGCAGGCGAGCGTTGACAACAAGACAGTAATCTGTCGCGCATGAGTCGGTTCGTGGACACGCTCGTCGAGACGGCGACGGGGCGGGGTCAGCAGCGCGGCATGGTCACGGGCGAGCCCAAGGAGCCGGTTCGCCGGACGTGGGCCGAGGTTCACGACCAGGCCAAGAAGATTGCCGGTGGGTTGGTCGCGGGCGGGTTGAAGCCCGGGAGCGCGGTGGCCGTGCTGGCCGCGGCGCCGGTGCTCATCGCGCCCACCGTGCAGGCCGTGTGGCTGGCCGGCGGCAGCGTGACGATGCTGCACCAGCCGACGGCGCGCACGGACCTCGCCGAGTGGGCCGAGGACACGGTCAAGGTGCTGGGGATGATCGGCGCCGGGCTGGTGGTGCTGGGCGAGCCGTTCGACCAGCTCGCGCCCGTGCTGGCCGAGAAGGGTATCCAGCACCGCCTGATCACGGAGCTGGCCGAGGCCGAGCCGCTGGCCGAGGTCGTGCCCACCGACGAGGGCGCCACCGCGTTGCTGCAGCTCACCAGCGGTTCGACGGCCGACCCCAAGGCCGTGCGCATCACCTACGGCAACCTCTACACCAACGTCAAGGCCATGGTCGACCGCGCGGAGTTCGACTTCGACGTCGACGTGATGGTGTCGTGGCTCCCGACGTTCCACGACATGGGCATGGTCGGCTTCCTGACCGTGCCGATGACCTTCGGCGTGGAGCTGGTGAAGATCACGCCTGTCGAGTTCCTGACCGGCCCGCTGATCTGGCCCGAGCTGATCTCCAAGTACAACGGCACCACCACGGCCGCGCCGAACTTCGCGTACGCCATCGTGGGCCGCCGCATGGCCCGCGTCGAGGACGACAACGCCTACGACCTGTCCAAGCTCCGCATCGCACTCAACGGCGCCGAGCCGATCGACGAGACGGCCGTCCAGACCTTCGTCGACGCGGGCGCACGCTTCAAGATGCCGGCCGAGTGCGTGTTCCCGGCGTACGGCATGGCCGAGGCGACTCTGGCGGTGTCTTTCGCGCCGCTGTTCACGGGTCTCACCCTGGACGTCGTCGAGGCCGACGCCCTGGAGGCGGACGACCGCGCCGTCCCGGTCCCTGAGGGCGACTCTCGGCGCGGCACGGACGCGGTGCGCTCCTTCGCCGTGCTGGGCCGTCCGCTGGACGGCCTGGAGGCGAGCATCGTCTCCGCGGACGGTTCGCTGCTGGGCGACCGCGAAGTCGGCGAAATCCGCCTCCGCGGCCCGGCCGTCACCCCGGGCTACCTCACCGTCGACGGCCCCCTCGACACCCAGGACGCCGACGGCTGGATGAAGACGGGCGACCTCGGTTACCTCATCGACGGCCAGATCGTGATCTGCGGCCGCCGCAAGGACGTCATCATCATGGGCGGCCGCAACCTGTACCCCACCGACATCGAACGCGCGGCCACGTCGGTCGAGGGCGTGCGCGCCGGCAACGCCGTCGCCGTCCGCCTCGACGCGGGCAGCCGCCGCGAACGCTTCGCCGTCGTCGTGGAGTCCAAGCTGGCCGGCGACGCGGACGCCGAACGCGCGTTGTCGAAGCAGGTCGCCGCCCGCGTCCGTGATGCCGTGGACATGCGCCCGTTCGCCGTGGTGGTCCTGCCGGCCGGCAGCCTGCCCAAGACGCCCTCGGGCAAGGTCAAGCGCGCGGCGACTGCGGTGCAGTACGCGGACAAGATCGCGCACAACGCGGACCACTGACCTCGGGTTCGACCGGCAACGTAGGCAGAACACGGAACCGGCCCACTCACCACAGTGAGCGGGCCGGTTCCGTGTTCTCGGGGCTTGGGAAGTCCGGAGGGCGGGGTTGTTTCAGGAAGAAGGACAAACGCAGGCCGGGAAAGCGCCGCGGGGGAACGACGTCGTCAAGGCCGGAAAGACCTACCGGTCCTGGAAGGACTCGGCGTTCTCCGTCACCTCCGGACGCGGGGCCCGGGAGGCGGTCGCCTCGTGTTCGTCGCGTGCGCCGGGCACGGCGGGAGCGCGCCGGCCGGACAGGTCGGCCAGCTGTTCCTCCACGGTGTCCAGGAACTGGTCGACTTCGCGTTCGTCGTAGCCGCGCTTGCCGATGAGCGGCTTGTTGAACATGACGTGGTGGACTTCGGCCGCGGTCAGGTCGTCCTCTTCGGCGATCGTTTTCGCGATGCGCCGCACGAACTCGTCGACCTCCTGTTTGGCATAGCCACGGCGGCCGATCGGGGCGTTACCGAAGGTGACCTCGGTGAGGTCCTCGGCGGTGAACGACATGAAACATTCTCCGATTCAGGGTCGGTGTGCGGACTCCCGCATTCCGTCCTAACCGGTCACCGAGGCACCGGGAACCCCGAGCGCGTCGGGACGACTCGATCAGGGCCCTATAAGCCGCCCATCGAGTGAGGAAAAACTACGCAGCGCCACTCATGATCACTAACAGAGAGCAACCGGCTGATCAGCCTGCGTGGAACTCGTTCTGGGCCGTGGTGAGCCCCTTGGCCACGAGCGCCTCGGCGGCGTCGGCGGCCACGGAGACCTCGAACGGGAGCTCCTTCCGCTCGACCGTCGAGAAGTCCTTCAGCACGAAATCGGCGGGATCCTGGCGGCCCGGCGGGCGGCCGATGCCGAAGCGCACGCGGTAGTACTCACGCGTGCCGAGCGACTTGGTGATGGAACGAAGGCCGTTGTGCCCGTTGTCGCCGCCGCCGAGCTTGAGCTTCAGCGCGCCGAACGGCACATCGAGCTCGTCGTGCACCACGACGACGCCCGAGGGCTCGACCTTGAAGAACCGCGCGGCGCCGACCACGGGCCCGCCGGAGAGGTTCATGAACGAACGCGGCTTCACCAGCACCACGCGACGGCCCGAAAGCCGCCCCTCGAGCACCTCGGCGCCGCTCTTGTGTGCCTTGAACTTGCCCCCGATGCGGGTGGCCAGCTCGTCGAGCACCATGAAGCCGACGTTGTGGCGGTTGCCGGCGTACTGGGGCCCGGGATTACCGAGGCCGGCGAGCACGATCAGCTCGCCGGCCCCAGGCAGGTCTTCACTCACGGAAGTGAGTTTATTCGGCGTCCCCGGCGGGAGCCTCGCCGCCTTCGGTGACGGCCTCTTCGCCGGCGGTCTCTTCACGCTGCGGCTCGTTCACGGCCACGACCAGCGCTTCGCCGTCGGTCACCAGGTTCGCGCCCTGCGGCAGCGTGAGCTGCGCGGCGGTGATCTGGGTGCCGATCTCGAGACCCTCGACCGAGACCTCGATCTGGTCCGGGATGTGCAGCGCCTCGACCTCGATCTGCACGACGCCGAGGTCCTGGTTCACCAGGCCACCCGGGCCGGCGGTGCCGGTGACGACCACCGGCACGTCGACGGTGACCTTCTCGCCGCGGCGAACCACGAGCAGGTCGACGTGCTCGATGTAGTTCTTCAGCGGGTGCACGACGATGGTCTTGGTCAGCGCCAGCTCGCTGGAGCCCTCGAGGTCGAGGGTGAGCACGGCGTTGCTGCCGTTCTCACGGACGACGCGGGCGAACTCGAGGGCCGGCAGCGCGAAGTGCCGCGGGTCCGAGCCGTGCCCGTAGAGGACCGCGGGGATCTTGCCGGCGCGACGGGTGCGCCGCGCGGCGCCCTTGCCGAACTCGGTGCGCGGCTCGACGGAAAGACGTACCTCGGACACGGTGTAGCACTCCTTCAAATCACAATTCGGTGCAGCAGGTGGCGGCGGGGATCGTCGATCTCTGCTCGGGGCGGTGTTCACAAATCAGCGTTCAAAATCGGCTGCATACGGCGGCGAGTTTCCAAGCGTGCACATTCCACGGGGCTTCTCGAGCCGCCGCGTCGATCACGCTGGGCACCACAGGGTGCTCCCGCCTCGCCGAGACAACTCGAGAAGTGTAAACCCTCGTTCGACAAGGAGGTTGCGGTGGGTGGCCCCGCACGACTAAACCTTGGGTCGGCCGGCGGGCGACGACTCGATTCCGGTGGTGCAGGCGCGTGCCGCGGGCATGGGATGATCCCCGCGGAAAAGAGGGGCGAGAATGCGGGCTCGATGGATCGCCGCGGCGGTCGTACTACTGGGTGGGGTGCTGGCGGGTTGTCAGGTCGCGGTGACGGGTTCGGCGGGGGTTTCCGCCGCTGACCAGCAGATAGCCGACCGGCTGGCGCAGCAGCGAGATGCCGTGGACGCCGCGTTGGACGCGCTGGGCAAGGCGCCCGCGCTGGAGCTCGACACCACGGTGAAGGACGCGTCGGGCAAGCCGATCGGTCTCGGTTTCCGCATCACTCGCAATGGTGACGGGTTCGGCGCGCTGCCGTTCGAAGGTCACGTGGTGCAGGTCACCGAGCTCGGGGACGATCTCTACCTCTCCGCCGACGCCGACTACTGGAAGTCGCACGGCCTCGAGGAAAACAGCACGCAGTTCGGTGCCGGTTGGGTGCACACCGTCGGTACGGAGCTGCCGATGGACCCCGGCGCGCGGTTCGCCCCGGACCAGCTCGTGACCGGGCTGGTCAAATCGTTGTCGAGTCTCAACCAGACGGCCGACCCGGTGAAGCGCAAGCTCGAGGACGGCACGGAGGTCTACCAGCTCGGCGGCGGCCTCGGCGCGCTGCAGGTGACCACCGCGCAGCCCTTCCGCGTGGTCTCGTTCGCGCCGGCGCTGCTCGACCCGCTGGGCGGCCCGAAGCTCGGCACCGGGTTCCAGGTGAAGTCGCTGACCGGCGACGCGCTCAAGAAGTTCCACACCGACTTCGACAACACGGTCGGCGGGCTCGGACAGCCGTTCGACGGGCTCGCGCAGTCGAGCGTGGTGGTCACCAACGACCGCCTCGACTGCAAGGACTTCGTCGGCTCGTGCACCGCCACAGTCGACGTGACCAACAGCGTCGTCGGCAACAGCTCGGGCTCGAAGCCCGTGGTGCACGTGACGCTCACGATCGACGTCAGCGCCGATTCGCTCGGCTCGAAGACCTGCACCACGCAGGGTGACGCGGCGGCCGACGCGACCATCACGATGTCGTGCTCGGTCAAGTTCTCGCTGCCCAACCGCACCGCCAGCTACCAGGTGCTCGCGAAGCCGACGGCCGTCGGCGAGGTGCACGTGCCCTTCGACGCGAACGCGGTGAAGGCCGAGCTCGCGAAGTCGTTCGCCCTGCTCGGCGCCTGACCTGCACGCCTACCGCGGGGTGCGTTGGTTTCGTTGAAGTAGTGGATCTTCCGTTCGTACCCTCGACGTCGTCGAGGTGTCCTCAGGAGGAGCGGAAGATGAGCAAGCTGGTGGTGTTCGGCGCGACGGGGTACGCCGGTGGCCGGATCACGGACGAGGCGCTGCGGCGCGGGCATGCGGTCGTCGGGGTGGCGCGCAAGGCCGAGGGCCTGCCCGCCGAGGTCGAGGCCCGCACGGGCTCGATGCACGACGCCGGGTTCGTCGCCGACGTGACGAAGGGGGCCGACGTGATCGTGATCGCGACCCCGGGCCGGGTGAACGACGAGGGGCAGAAGCTGCTCGACGCGTTGCCGACGCTCGCCGACGCGGCCCGCGCGGCCGGTGCGCGGCTGTCGTTCGTGGGCGGCGCGGCCTCGCTGCTCGTGGCCGAGGGTGGCCCGCGGCTGCTGGACACGCCGGACTTCCCGGACGCGTACAAGCCCGAGGCGAGCAGCCACGCCGAGGTTCTGGCCGCCCTGCGCGAGCTGCCCGGCGACGTCGAATGGTTCTACGTGAGCCCGGCCGCGGAGTTCGGCGCGTGGAACGCCGGCGAGCGCACGGGGTCGTTCCGTGTGGGTGGCGACGTGCTGCTGTCCGACGAGGAGGGCCGTTCGCAGATCGGCGGTGACGACTTCGCGATCGCGTTCGTGGACGAGATCGACGAGGCGCGCCACAGCCGGGCGCGCTTCACCGTCGCGTACTGACCGCGGACGGGGCCCCTCGAAACCGAGGGGCCCCGGCTCGGGTCAGCCCGGGGAGCCGACGGTGCAGAAGAACTTCGTGGCGTGGGCCGGGTCGAGGGCGTTCGTGACGAGGTTCCAGACGTTGAGGTCATACGCCTCGCCGATGTGGCCCACCGGGTCGAACGGACACGTGTCCTGCACGTATTCGTTCACCACACCCGGCTCGCGCACGAACGACGTGTCGGTGGGGGTCACGAGCTCGTCGTAGCGCGAGGTGATCACGGTGTACTTCACGCCGGCCTGTGCGATGGGACCGGTGGTCAGCTTCTTCACGGCGGCGCCGTCGGTGATCAGGTCGTCGCAGGCGGGGCAGCCGAGCGTGGACAGGGCCTTGCCGACGGCGTCGCGCTCGCCCTGCCCGAGCAGGTAGGCGAGCTTGGTGAGGCCGGCGAACGTGGTCCCGTGCGTGGGCGGCGCGATGGACACGACCGAGCCGATCTTGTCCGCGATGCCCTGGGTCTTCGTGACGTAGAGGGACTGGAAGCCGCCCTCGGAGTGGCCCACGATGTCCACTTGCGACGCCCCGGTCTCGGCGAGCACCTGGCCGATGAACTGCTTGATCTCGCCCGCCGAGTCGGCGATCGGGCGCAGCCCGCCGACTACGGGGAAGCCCGGGTAGGCGCCGTAGGTCTGGCTGAAGGTGCAGTAGCCCTTGGCCGCGACGGCCGACTGCAGGAAGTTGAGGTCCTCGTAGTAGGTGGCGCCCAAGCCGTGGAGGAAGACCACGGGCCGGGGGTGCGCCGCGCTCGGGCGGCATGACGGGTCGTTGTTGCCGCCGGCCGCCTGCGCGGGCGCGGCGGTGAACGCGGCCGCCACGAGCGCCACGGCGGCCAGCACAGCCGCTTTGGTCCGCAGTTTCCTCATGGAGAAGGGTCCTTCCTCACGGTCACCGGCGGCGTTGCCGGTGGTTCAGGGGGTGGGGTAGAGCGCGGCGACGACGTTCCTGCGGATCTCGAGGGCCGGGGTCGGCTCACCGGACTCGACGGAGAACAGCTTGCGTACGAGCGCGAAGTCCCGGACTCGCTCGGGCGGAGAATAGCGTGCGTTCACCGACTCCACGTCACGGGCGATGACCGAGCGCAGTCGTTCGTCGGCGTGCCAGGTGTGTTTGTCCGGATTGATCCCGGTTTCGAGGGAGAACGCGGCAGTTCGTTCTCGATGGCGGCGGGGAGCGGTTCTTCCGGCAGGGTGATGACCAGAGGATCGTCCACTTTGGACTCGTGGGAGCGGGCGACGTCTTCGTGGAGCTGGGCGAACGTGCGCTCGTGCCAGGTGCCGTTCTCGAGGTACCGCTGTGCGCTTGACATCGAATACCTCCCGGTATTGGATACCTGAAGGTATTGAGTTGACTTCGTGAAAGTCAAGCCCTTGATCAGGAGGATTCACCCCGATGCCCGCACCGGGCCGCACGCGGCCGACGCGCGCTGAAACGCGCCGCCGAATCCTCGACGCGGCGTTCCAGGTCTTCGGCGACCGGGGCATCGAGGCCTCGAAGCTGACCGAGGTCGCGGCCGCCGCCGGCCTGACGAAGGGCGCGGTCTACTCCAGCTTCGCGTCGAAAGACGAACTGGTGCTGGCGTTGATGGAGGAACACGCGGCGCACCGGCTTTCCGCCAGCCTCGAGAGCTTCGCCTCCGCCGGCACCGGCGCGGCCGGCCTCGCGGACGTCGCGGCGGTGTTGATGCACGAAATGCGCACGGATGCGGTGTGGCACCGGCTGTTGGCGGAGTTCTTCGCCCTGGCGCACCACGACGCTGACCGCAGACTTGCCTTGCGCGACCGTCGCCGCGCTGTCCGGCGGACGATCGCGGCCGCGTTGGAGCGCTTGGCTTCGGGGTTCGGCTTCTCCTTGCCGTTGCCGGCCGAAGAGTTCGCGGTGATCCTGCTGGCGCTGAGCAACGGCCTGGCCGTGGAAGGGGACATCGACGACGAAGCCGTCCCCGAGGGCCTGCTGGGCCGCGTCCTGACGTTGATCGCCGGCGACGCGGTGGCTGCCGTGCGTTCCGCGGCGGAAAGCGTGGCCGGGGACTGAAAACCGTGTCCGCTGCGTTGCCCGGGACCGCTCCCGAAGCGCATGGTTACCGTCGCGCGTATGACTGAGCCGCTCGGAAGCCACGCCACTGATCGCGAACCGCCGTGCTCTGGACGGCGCGAGGTCCGGCTGTGACGCGCCGCGATGACGTGGCTCGGCGGCTGCGCGGGATTCTCCGCCCCTCGACCGGAGCCGTGCGGGCGCAGCGGGACCTGGGTGACGAGCTGGCTTCCGAATCCGCGGTCGCCGCCGAGAGGGCGGGCGGAACCGGCGAAGAGCCCGGCCGCCGCGACATCGACGAGACCGGGGGAGGCATTGTCTCCCACTACGTTTCGGGCCCCTCCGAGGTTCGGCACCCCGGTTCCGGCCGGCACCCGGCGTCGGCAGACCACGCCGGCCACAGCGAGCGAGAGCCGGCCGGTTCTCGCAGCCTTGACCTCAGTGCGCACGCCGAACAGTTGCTGCGAAAGCGCATCGTCGTCCTGAGCGCCGAGATCGACGACGCGATCGCCAACACGATTACCGCGCAGCTGCTGCTCCTCGAGGACGCGGACGCGAGTGCCGACATCACCTTCTTCATCAACTCGCCCGGTGGCTCCGTCACGGCCGGCATGGCCATCCTCGACACGATGGACCTCGTCAAACCGGACGTCGCCACCTGCGCCATGGGGCTGGCCGCCGGCATGGCACAGCTGCTCGTGTCGAGTGGCACGCCCGGCAAGCGGTCCGCCATCCCGCAGGCCGTGGTCGCGTTGAGCCTTCCTCAGCTCCAGCCGGATCCGTCGCCGGTGCGGCTCGCTCTGCTCGACAAGTGGACCAGCGAAGTCGTGGGGTTGATCGCGGCCGGCAGTGGTCAACCCGTCGAGCGAGTTCGCGCGGATGCCGAGCGGCAGCGGCGATTCACCGCGGCCGAGGCCCTCGTGTACGGCTTGGTCGACCGGGTGACGGAGAACCGCGCACGGGGATGATCGAGTTGTGGATCACTCGGTGGTCAACGGCCGCGCAACCGAGCGACCACCGGTGCCAGCGTCTCCATCATCGAGTCGAAAACCGTGATGTACGAAAACCCGTACCGTTTCCGGCGCTCGACGAGCTGCGTGACGATTTCGTCGACCGTTCCGAGCAACAGCTGCGGAGCTTCGAGGAGCTCGTCGACGCCGGGTTCCGGGTCTGTCAACGCCTGCCATTCCGCGGCGGCGGCGCGGCGATCGTCGGTCACGACCACCCGCTGGACCAGCATGTTGTACTCGATTTCCCGACCTCCCGCGAGTGACCGGAAGTACGCCACCCGCGCATCCATCGCCGAAGCCGGATCCAGCACGAACGTCCCCGGCGGCTTACCCGGGGCTTGGCGCAGACCGGCGAACCCCACGATGTCCGCATCAGACGCCGCCAGCGACAGCACCCCGTCGCTGTTGCCCGCGATCAGCAGCGGCGGAAGATCCGCGCCGAACCGAGAACGCAGCTCGGCCAAGCCATCACGCAGGTAAGCGATCCGATCGGCAGCCTTCAGCCACGGCAACCCGGCCTCGTCGAACTCCGACTTCATGTGGCCCGAACCCAGCCCCAGCTCCAACCGCCCACCGGTCAGGACCCAGGTGTTCGCCACATCTCGCGCGAACAAAGCCACGTTGTAGAACGGCAGGTTCGACACCAACGTCCCCACGCGCGGTCGAGAAGTGGCAGCCGCCGCGGCCACCAGCGCGGGAAACGGCGCGGGGCGGCCGGCGCCCAGGTGGTCGGGCACGCTGATCGCGTCGTACCCGAGCTCCTCGGCCCGCCGGCACAAGCCGACGAACGACGAATCGACAGTCCGCAGACTGACACCGAACTTGAAGTTCCCCATGACGCACGAACCTAGCCGCGCCACGCCACGCGGCACACACAGTTTCGCCGCCGGCGGATCGAAATCCACCGACGGCGAAAAGGAAAACCCAAAACTGTCAGGCAGCCCCGTCGAACAACGAAGTCACCGAGCCATCCTCGAACACCTGCTGAATCGCCTCCGCCAGCATCGGCGCGATCGACAGCACCGTCAGCCCCGGGAACCGCTTCTCGTCGGGGATCGGCAGGGAGTTCGTCACGATGACCTCGCGCGCCTTGCACTGCGAAAGCCGCTCGGTCGCGGGGTCCGACAAGATCCCGTGCGTCGTGGCGATGACGACGTCGGCGGCACCTTCCTCGATCAAAGCCTCCGTGGCCTTCACGATCGTGCCACCGGTGTCGATCATGTCGTCGATCAGCACGCAGAGCTTGCCCTGCACCTTGCCGACCACGCGGTTGGCCACGGCCTGGTTCGGCTTGTCCGGGTCGCGCGTCTTGTGGATGAACGCGATCGGCCGGTCGCCCAGCTGCTGCGCCCACTTCTCCGCCAGCCGCACGCGGCCCGAGTCGGGCGAAACGACCGTGATGTCGGCGTCGCCGTAAGTCGCCTTGATGTGGTCCGCGAGGACGGACTGCGCCATCAGGTGGTCGACCGGGCCGTCGAAGAAGCCCTGGATCTGGGCGGTGTGCAGGTCGACCGTCATGATCCGGTCGGCGCCCGCGGTCTTGAACAGGTCGGCGATGAGCCGGGCCGAGATCGGCTCGCGGCCCTTGTGCTTCTTGTCCTGCCGCGCGTACGGGTAGAACGGCATGACCACGGTGATCCGCTTGGCGGAGGCGCGCTTGAGCGCGTCCACCATGATCAGCTGCTCCATCACGTACTCGTTGATGGGCGTGGTGTGCGCCTGGATCACGAAGGCGTCCGTACCGCGCACCGACTCCTCGAACCGCACGAACAGCTCACCGTTGGCGAACGTGTGCGCGGTCTGCGGGGTGATGGTCACGTTGAGGTGCTTGGCGACCTCTTCCGCGAGCTCCTGGTGCGCCCGGCCGGAGAAGAGCATCAGATTCTTCTTCGGCGTACCTTGCTTCGGACTCATGCTGGCGACTCCCCGTCGTTTCCTGCTTCCGACACGGACACGGCGGTGTCCTCACTCGCGGCGAGCGCGGCTTCCGCCGCCTCCGCCGCGGGCGTGCCCGGCCTGCGCCGGACCGCCCAGCCCTCGACGTTGCGCTGGGGCCCCGCCGAGAGCGCAAGTGCACCAGGCGGCACGTCCTCCCGGATCACCGCACCCGCTCCACTGTAAGCGCCGTCACCGATCCGCACCGGCGCCACGAGTGTGTTGTCCGCACCGAGTCGCACGTGGGAGCCCACGACGGTCTGGTGCTTGTTCACGCCGTCGTAGTTCACGAAGACGCTGGAGCAGCCGATGTTGCTGTGGTCGCCGACGGTCGCGTCGCCCACGTAAGTGAGGTGCGGCACCTTCGTGCCGGTGCCGATCTGCGCGTTCTTCGTCTCCACGAACGCGCCCAGCTTGCCCTTCGCGCCCAGCTTGGTGCCGGGCCGCAGGTAGGTGTAGGGGCCGACGTTCACGCCGTCGCCCAGCTCGGACTGGTCGGCGTGTACGCGGACCACGGACGCGCCGGCCCCGACCGTCACCGAGGTCAGCGTCGTGTCCGGGCCGACCACGGAGCCTTCGCCGATCGACGTGGTGCCCTTGAGCTGCGTGTTCGGCTCCAGCAGCACATCGCGCGAGAGCGTTACGTCCGCTTCGATCCACGTGGTGTTCGGGTCGGTCACGGTCACGCCCTCGCGCTGCCAGCGGCGCACGATCCGGCGGTTGTACTCGGCGCCCAGCGTCGCCAGCTGCACGCGGTCGTTCACGCCCTCGGTGACCCACGGGTCGTCGACCACCAGCGCGCCGACGCCCTTGCCGTCGTGGTGGGCGATGCCCAGCACGTCGGTGAGGTACAGCTCGCCCTGCGCGTTGTCCGTCGACAGCCGCGAGAGACCGTCGGTGAGCACCGCGGCGTCGAACGCGTAGACGCCCGAGTTGATCTCCGTGATCTCGTGCTGCGCCGGCGTCGCGTCCTTGTGCTCGACGATCGACTGGACCACGCCCGCGTCGTCGCGCACGATCCGCCCGTAGCCGGCCGGATTCTCGACCACGGCGGTGAGCACGGTGACCGCGTTGCCCGAGCCGGTGTGCTCGGCCAGCAGCGCGGCGAGGGTCTCGGTGTCGAGCAGCGGCACGTCGCCGTAGCTCACGAGCACGGTGCCGGTGAGGCCGGCGGGCAGCTCGTGCAGCGCGCACGACACGGCGTGGCCGGTGCCTTTCTGCTCGGCCTGCACGGCCGTGGTGACCTCGCGGCCCAGCACTTCGCCGACGCGCGCCAGCTCGGCACCGACGGCTTCGCGGCCGTGGCCGATCACCACCACCAGGTGTTCGGGGTTCAGTCCGGCCGCGGCGCGGACGGCGTGTTCCACCAAGGGGCGCCCGGCGATCGGGTGCAGCACCTTCGGGGTGGACGAACGCATGCGGGTGCCCTCACCCGCGGCGAGGATCAGCGTGCTCAGCGGGCCGCTCAACGAGACTCCCAACAACGATTTACCGGCTCGTTCCGACGGGCAACGATCCTACGTGGGCTCCTCGGCGCCCCACGAGGGGTCGGCCGGGATGCTCTCCGCGGGCCAGCTCGCGCCGGCGTCGCCCGCCATCGAATTCGCGGAGGTGACCTGGTTGCCCCCACCGCGTTTTGCTTCGTACATCGCCGCGTCCGCGCGCGCGAGCACCTGCTCGGCCCGCTCCTGCGGCCGCAGCGACACCAGCCCGATGGACAGGGTGACGCCGTGCGAAAGGTGGTGCGGCAGCTCCGCCACCGACTTCACCGCGCGCCCCAGCGCCATCTTCGCGGCCGACGCGGGCGCGCCCGGCAGCAGGACGATGAACTCGTCCCCGCCGTAGCGCGCGACAACGTCGTCGCCGCGCAGGGCGTCACGCAGCGTGCTCGCGACGACGCGGAGCACGTTGTCTCCCTCGGCGTGCGACTGCTTGTCGTTGACGCCCTTGAACCCGTCGAGGTCCACGAGCCCGACGGCGAGCGGCTGCGCGTCGGCCGACGACGCCAGCGCGCGCAGGCGTTCGTCGAGCGCGCGGCGGTTGGGCAGGCCGGTGAGCGGGTCCTGCAGCGCTTGCTGCGTGATCGCACCGTGTTCGGCCGACAGCCGTTCGTGTTCGCGGCGCGCGTTGAGCGTGGCGATCTGCGACTCGCGCAGCGTCCACATCTCGGCCTCGAGTGTGGTCGCGTAGTCGATCAGCGACTTGCTGGCGCCCGACGCGTAGTCCGGCGTGGTGTCGAGCCGCGCGAGCTCGCGGGCGATGTTGAGGCGCATCGACGGCTGGGAGATGTCCTCGGACATCGCCTTGCGCGTCTCGCGCAGCACGTCGAGCGCTTCTTCGCGGCGCCCGGCTCGGTCGAGGCAACGCGCGAGCGCGATGGCGACGATCTCCTGCTCGTGCGGGAAGTGGTGGCCGTGGCGCATCTGGTTGAGGCGGTCGACGTGTTCCGCGGCCGGGTTGTGCAGCGCCAGCGCCGAAGCGAGTACGCCCACCTGGTCCACGGCCGAGACGCCGGCCTTGCGCGGGAACAGCGATTCGGCGAACGGACCCTCGGCCGCCACCGCCATCGACGCGGCGGTGCGGAACTTCTCCGCCGCCTCGTCGTACTGCTCGATGCGCTCCAGGCGCAGGCCCCAGCCCACCAGCATTTTCACGCGGTTCATCAGCTGCAGCGTGATCTCGTGGGGGCTCGCGCTCTCGCGGATCGCCTGGTGGGCGCGGCTGATGACCTCTTCGGCCGCCTCGTACACGCCCAGCTGGTTGAGCACGATCCAGCAGTCGATGAGCGCCATCGACTGCATGCGGTTCCAGTTGCGCACGCCGACCTGGCGGTCGGGGATCGTGGAGTCGTCGAGGATCGCGAGCGCGCGGGCGATCTCAGTGAGCGCGGCATCTTCCTGCGCGGCCAGCACCAGCCGGCGCCCGCGCAACGCGTGCGCGTCGGCGCGCAGCAGTGACAGGCCGTGGCGGCGGGTGTGGGCGAGCATCTCGTCGAGCCGCGGCTCCGCTTCGGCGGCCAGCCCGCGCGTGACCAGGCGGGCGAACGCCGACGCGCGCAGCAGCTGCGCGACCAGCGTCGGTTCGCCGCGGCGCAGGGTTTCCTCGAGCAGCCCGTCCATGATCTCGACGATCTCGAGCTGCTTGTCGAACTCCTGCCGCTGGACGGCGGCGATCAGCTCACGCGCGCGGCCGACCAGCCACGCGTCGGACATCTCGACGAGAGTCGGACGCCGGGCGGTTCCGGGGTCGATCGCTCCATCGCTCAGCCGCCCCACACCCCCATCGCTTCGCTGTCTCGCCTCGGGTTGGTCACACGCCTGCTCCGCCGCCAGGATTCGAACCTGAACTGTCAGAACCAAAATCTGAAGTGCTGCCGATTACACTACGGCGGATCGATCCTGGTCAGGATAGCGATGATCGGCGACAGTGGTGGCGGGAGGGTGAAGCGCCCGCGCCCGGGGTACTTCACGGGTTGAACCGCGCCGGACCGGAACAGACATTTCGGGCCTCCCCAGGGCTCGAAACCTCCTGTACCGTAACTTACGGCATCGTAGGTTAGGTCACCCTTCGCAGGGGCTCGTAGGAAGAAGTGAACTGTATGACGGCCACCCTCGACCGTTCCCAGCCCGCTGGAGAGCCGCCGGCCCCGAAGGGCCCCAAGCCGATCATCGAAGGTCAGCGCGGCATCGGCGTGCAGCTGTCCGTGTACTTCGGCGTGCTCGCGCCGCTGGTGGCCCTGCTGGTCGCCGTCCCGTTCGCGTGGGGCTGGGGACTGACCTGGGTCGACGTCGCGCTGTTCGTGGTGTTCTACGGCGTCAGCGGCCTGGGCATCACCGTCGCGTACCACCGGTACTTCACCCACGGGTCGTTCAAGGCCAAGCCGTGGCTGCGTGTGGTGATGGCCATCGCCGGCAGCATCGCCTTGCAGGGCCCGGTGATCACCTGGGTGGCCGACCACCGTCGTCACCACGCGTTCTCCGACCGCGACGGCGACCCGCACTCGCCGTGGATGTTCGGCACCTCGCCGGCCGCCATCGCCCGCGGGTTCTGGCACGCGCACATGGGCTGGCTGTTCGAGCGTGACACGAGCAACCAGGCCCGCTTCGCGCCCGACCTGGTGAAGGACTCGGCCATCCGGAAGGTCGACGACCTGTTCTGGCTCTGGGCGCTCCTGTCGCTGACGCTGCCGGCGCTGCTGGGCGGCCTCATCTCGTGGTCGTTCTGGGGTGCGCTCACCGCGTTCTTCTGGGCCGGCCTCGTGCGCATCTGCGTGCTGCACCACGTGACCTGGTCCGTGAACTCCATCTGCCACATGATCGGCGAACGCCCCTTCGCGGCGCGTGACCGCTCGGCCAACTTCTGGCCGCTGGCGATCTTCTCCTTCGGTGAGTCCTGGCACAACCTGCACCACGCCGACCCGACCTCGGCCCGCCACGGCGTGAAGCGCGGCCAGATCGACATGTCGGCCCGCCTGATCTGGATGTTCGAGAAGTTCGGCTGGGTGCACGACGTGCGCTGGCCGACTCCGCAGCGGCTGGCGAGGATCGCTTCCGAGGGCTGAGTCTTTCTGTTTTCTTAGCGGACCACCGGTTTTCGGTGGTCCGCTTTTATTTGAGGGCTGGTTCGACCGGGCCGGGTTTCACCGCTCCGGATCGCGTTGGGTGGCCAGCCGGGCGGCGCGCGCGTACCCGTGGACCAGCGGCCGGGTGTCGTCCTTGCGCCACGCCAGCGCGAGGCGGCTCGGGGACACGCCGCGCACCGGGAGGGCGACGACGTCGCCGCGGGTGAGCAGGGGTGCGTTGCCGGCGGCGATGAGGCAGACGCCGCGGCCGTCGACGAGGGCCTCGTAGGTTTCGTCCGCGCTGCTGATCTCGGCGCCGATCACGGGGGCGTGGCCGCCGCGGGCTTCCGGGGCGAGCCAGTAGTCGCGCAGCGGGCCGGCGTCGGCGGGCAGGGCGAGGAACGGTTCGTCGAGCAGGTCGGTGAAGTCCACTGTGGACTGCCCGGCGAGCGGGTGGGCGGCGGACATCGCGACCAGACGAGGTTCCTCGGCGACCACGACCCAGCTGTAGCGTTCGGCGCCCGGCACCGGGAGCCACACGAACGCGACGTCGGTCGAGCCGTCGGCGAGCCCCGCCGTGGAGTCGTGCCAGCCGACCTGGCGGAGCGTGAGCCGGGCGTTCGGGTGCTCGTCGGTGAACCTCGACCGGATCGCGGGCAGCATGCCGCCGCGGCCGGGGCTCGTGCTCATGCCGACGACGAGCGTGCCGCGTTGCTCGGCCTTCGCCTGCGTGGCGGCGTCGTGCGCCGCGTCCCACTCCGCGAGCACCCGGCGGGCGTGCGGCAGCAAGGCCTCGCCCACCGGCGTCAACCGGACCTCGCGGCGGTCGCGATCGAACAATGGCGCCCCGAGCTGGCGTTCGAGCATGCGGATCTGCTTGCTCAGTGCGGGCTGGGAGACGTAGAGGCGCTCGGCCGCGCGCGTGAAGTGGAGCTCCTCGGCGGCCGTGACGAAGTACCGCAGATCGCGGCCGTGCACGTCCATAGCCAATGGTTATCACAGCAGGTCTTGGACCCGCGAGCGAATTTCGCCCAGAGTCGGTGGAAGCGAAAGGGGCTCAGGACATGAACAAGGTTTGGCTGATCACCGGCGCGAACAGTGGCTTCGGCCGCGCGCTTACCGAGGCCGCGGTGGCGGCCGGCGACGTGGTGGTCGCGGCGGCGCGGCGCACCGAAACGCTGGCCGACGTCGTCGCCGCGCACCCGGACCAGGTGGAGGCGGTGGCGCTCGACGTCACGGACCTCGCGGCGGTCGACGCCATTGTCTCGTCGGTGATCGCTCGGCACGGCCGGCTCGACGTGCTGGTGAACAACGCCGGCCGCAGCCACGTCGGCGCGTTCGAGGAGACCACCGACGAGGAGCTGCGGTCGCTGTTCGACGTGCACGTCTTCGGCCCCGCGGCCCTCGTGCGCGCCGCGCTGCCGCACATGCGCGAGCGGCGTTCCGGCGCGATCGTGCAGCTGAGCAGCATGGGCGGGCAGCTGTCGTTCGCGGGGTTCTCGGCCTACAGCGGCACGAAGTTCGCGTTGGAGGGGCTGTCGGAGGGGCTCGCCGACGAGGTGGGCCGCCTGGGGATCAAGGTGCTGATCGTGGAGCCGGGCGCATTCCGCACCGGTCTGTGGGGCAGCACGAGCCGCAGCGGCGAGATCGACGACTACGCCGATTCGGTCGGCCCCACGCGCCGCCTCGTCGTCGACGCCGACGGCACGCAGGCCGGCGACCCCGCCAAGGCCGCCGCGGCCATCCTCACCGCGCTCGACGCCCCGGACACCCCGCTGCGCTTGGCCCTCGGCGCGGACGCCGTCGACGCCATCGGCGGCCACCTCGACCAGGTGCGCGCCGATCTGACGGCCTGGGAGGGTCACGCGCGCAACACCGCGTTCGCCTGAGCGCGCCGCGTCTTCGCCGGCGGCTCGTGTCGTGCCCGGACCATGCGGATCACGCACACCCGGGTTGACTGATCTTCGCTTCCGGCATGCCTTCGCGTGGTCCTACCGTTCGGGAAAGTGCTTGAGCAGAAAGGCTTTCCCGTGCGCGCAGCCACCCTGACCGCTTTCGGTTCCCCGCTCGTCGTCGGCGAGGTGCCCGATCCGCCGGACGGCGAAGTGCTCGTCGAGGTCCTCGCGACGATCGTGCCCCCGTACGCCGCCGAAGTGTTCAGCGGTGAACGGCGGTATCCGCTCGAACCGCCCGTGGTGCCCGGCATCGGGGGGATCGGGCGGGTGCGACGCGTCGGGACGGACGCGACCAAACTGACTCCGGGTGACCTCGTGTGGTGCGATTCGACCGTTCGCGCCCGCGACGATGCCCTCACCCCCGACATCACGCTGCAGGGCTGGAGCTCCCGCGGAGAGGGCGGCGCGCGCCTGTCGCGGTACTTCCACGACGGCGCGTTCGCCGAGCTCATGCGCGTGCCCACTGAAAACGTCCATCCGCTGCCCGCCGGCGTGGATCCCGTGCGGTGGGCGGCGCTGGGCGTGCACGTGATCCCGTATGGCGGCCTGCTCGCGGGCGGGCTCGCGGCCGGAGAGACGGTGCTGGTCAGCGGCGCGACCGGCAATCTGGGCAGCTGCGCGGTGGCCGTGGCCCTGGCGATGGGTGCCGGCCGCGTCGTGGCGCCGGGCCGCAACCGGGCGGTGCTCGACCTGCTGGCCGACCGGTTCGGCACGCGCGTGCGGCCGGTCGAGCTCTGCGGCGACGCCGACACGGACCGTGCCGCGATGGGCGCGAACGGTCCCGTCGACCTCGTGCTCGACCTGCTCCCGCCGCGGGCCCCGGCGTCCGTCGCCCGCGCCGCCGCGATGACCGTGCGCGAACACGGCCGCGTGGTGCTGATGGGCGGTGTCGGCATGCTCGGTGGCGCGGATCTGTCCCTGCCGTACCCGTGGCTGATGCGGAACTCGGTGACGGTGCGGGGCCAATGGATGTACCCGCGCGCGGCCAACGTCGGGATCATCCGCCTTGTCGCGTCGGGTGCGCTCGACCTGGCACCGGAGCGGGTGACGCGGTTCGGATTGGCCGAGGTCGACAAGGCTGTCGCGCACTCCGCCGCTTCGGGCGGCGCCTTCTCACGAACGGTGCTCACTCCGATGGCGTGACACGCTGCGGCTACCCTGCTGCGCATGGCGGGGAGACGAAGGGCGAAGCGCGAAGCAGCGGTCACCGGTGCGCGACCGGCGGCGCCGGTGACGCGCGTCCGCATGACGGGCAGCGAGCGCCGGCAACAGCTGCTCCTCGTCGCGCGCGCGTTGTTCGCGGAGAAGGGCTTCGACGGCACCTCGGTGGAAGAGATCGCCTCCCGCGCGAACGTCTCGAAACCCGTCGTCTACGAACACTTCGGCGGCAAGGAAGGCATCTACGCGGTCGTCGTGGACCGCGAAACGCAGCTCCTGCTCGACCGCATGGTCAACACCCTCCACGGCGGCCACCCGCGCGTCATGCTCGAACAAGCGGCGATCGCCCTGCTCAGCTACGTCGAGGACTCCCACGACGGCTTCCGCATCCTCGTCCGCGACTCCCCGGTGGCCAGCTCCACGGGCACCTTCTCCACCGTGCTGAACGACATCGCGGGCCAGGTCGAACACATCCTCGCCCAGCAATTCGCGGCGCGCGGGTACGAGGAGAAACTGTCGGCGCTGTACGCGCAGGCTTTGGTGGGGATGGTGGCGTTGACGGGCCAGTGGTGGCTGGACGCGCGCAAGCCGAAGCGGGATGAGGTGGCGGCGCATCTGGTGAACTTGGCTTGGAACGGGTTGTCGCATTTGGAGCACAAGCCGAGGTTGCTGGGCTGAGCTGGGGGCTTGTCCGAACGGCGCCGGTGCTTGACGATCATCCGATGAAGACTTTCCGGGAAGCCGTCGAGACCAAAGACCTCGACGCCGCCATCGCGTTGTTCGCCGAGGACGCCGTGTTCCGCAGCCCCGCCGTGCACCGGCCCTACCAGGGGCGCGAGCAGGTCGCGGCGATCCTGCGCGCGGCGTTCGCGGTGTTCGAGGACTTCGGCTACCAGCGGGAACTGAAAGACGACCACGGCCACGCCCTCGTCTTCACCGCGCGCGTCGGCGACCGTGAAGTGGAGGGCTGCGACTTCTTGCGCACCAACGGAGCCGGCGAGATCGACGAGCTCGTCGTCATGGTGCGCCCGCTGTCGGGGCTCAACGCGCTGGCCGCGGCGATGCAGAAGCAGCTCGGCGACAGCTAGAGCACGCCGCGCGCGTGCAGGTCGTCGAAGATGAGCTGTACCACCGCGGACACCCGGGGACGGTCCTCGAAACCCAGCCAATCGAAGGCGGCGATCTCGCTCGAAGCCGCCAAGGTGCCGGAAAACGTGCCGGTGTAACAGGTCATCCGCACCACCGTGCCCGCCGAACGCCCGTCCGCCTGCGCCTCCCACACGCCGGCGGGCGCGAGCGACGACGGGTCCAGCGCGACCGTCAGCTCCTCCGCGATCTCCCGCACCAGCGCCTCGGCGTCCGACTCGCCCGGCTCGCGCTTGCCGCCCGGCAGGTACCACGTGTCCTTGCCCGAAGACACCGCCGCGAGCACGCGGCCGTCCACCACGTGCAGCCACGCGAGTTTGTCGATCATCCCAGCGCCGCTAGGGTTTCGGTCGTGGTGAGCACCGTGCCGAGCCGCGGGAAGATCTTCGTGGTGGACGATTCGTGTGACACGTCCGAAAGGCCCGTCATCGCGTCGGACACGGCGATCACGGCGTACCCGTGGTCCGCGGCGGCGCGTAGCGTCGACTCCACGCCGAACTCCGTCGCGATGCCGCCGAACACGACGGTGCGCACGCCCCGCGTCGCGCAGGTGCGCGTGGAGATCGGTGTTGTAGAAGCCGCCGATCGTGGCCTTGACCACGAGCTTTTCGCCGTTGCGCGGCTTCAGCTCCGGGATCACGTCGCTGCCCGGCGCGCCCTCGGAGCCCGGGCGCATCGCCTGGATGATCACGATCTGCGCGCCGGCTTCGGAAAACGCGTCGCGCAGGCGCACGGCGTTGGCGGCGGCCTCGGGCCCGGCGAACGGCGTCGTCGGCATCGCGACGATGCGCTCCTGGAAGTCGACGAGCACGAGCGCCGTCGACGCGGGGTCGATCTCAGTCATACGGCAGATCCTAGGCCGATCCCGGTACGGTCTGTGTTCGTCCACTGGGGAAAGGATGTAAGTGATGAACCGGGAAGTAGTGGTCACCGGCGGTGGCACGGGAATCGGCTACGCCATCGCGGCGGCGTTCGCGCGCGCCGGCGACCGCGTGACGATCACCGGCCGCCGCGAGAGCGTGCTCGCCGAGGCCGCGGCGCTGCTCGGTGCGAAGGCGGTCGCGTTCGACGCCGGCGATCACGAGGCCGTCGAGGCGGCCTTGCCGGCCTTGCCGGAACGCGTTGAGGTATTGGTGAACAACGCCGGCGGTAACACCGATTTCCTCCGCGACGACAACATCGACCTCGCCACCCTGAACACCGCCTGGACGGCCAATTTCCGCGCCAATGTCTTCACCGCCGCGTTGGTCACGGCGGGTTTGCGCGACCGTATCGCCGACAACGGCCGAATCATCACCATCGGGTCCATCTCCGCACACACTGGCGCCGGTTCGTACGGCTGGGCCAAGGCCGCCGTCGAGGCGTGGAACTCGGATGTCGCCAGGGTTCTGGGGCCGCGGCGAATCACCGCGAACGTGGTCGCGCCCGGCCTGATCGTGGACACGGAATTCTTCCACGGCAAGCTCACCGACGAACGCCGCGGCCGGCTGGTCGCCACCACGATGAACAAACGAGAGGGCCGTCCGGAAGACATCGCGGAAGTCGTGGAGTTCCTCGCCGGTCCCGGCGCGGGCCACGTGACGGGTCAGGTCGTCCACGTCAACGGCGGCGCCTACCAGGGCTCTTAAGTGCCCGGGGTGACGCGGAGCAATTTGTCATCCGATCCGTTCGAGGTGGTCACGTAAAGCGCACCGTCCGGCGACGAACGGACGGCGCGCAACCGCCCGAACCGGTCGTCGAATTCCGGCGGCAGCGTCACCGAAGTGACATTCGCCGCGGCATCCAGGTGCAGTAGCAACAGTTTCTGCCCCTTCAACGCCACCACGGCCAACGCACCTTCATTGGCACCCCACTGAGGTCCGGTCAGGAACGCGTCACCGGAGGTCGCCTCGGTGATCTCCCCGGAAGTCCAGAGTGGACGGACGGCGTCGGGGAAGCGCGTGAGATCCGTCATCGGCACGCTCTCGTCGTACGAAGAATCCGTCCCGCCCTTCGACGGATCCCACCCGTAGTTGGCGCCGGGCCGGATCAAGTTCACCTCGTCGTCGAACGTCGGCCCGTGCTCGGAAGTCAGCACCTGCCCGGTCCCGGGCCGGATCGCGACGCCCTGGATGTTGCGGTGCCCGTAGGTGTAAATCCGCCGCTCACGCGGATCCGTCGAAGCATAGAAAGGGTTGTCCGGCAACGCTTCCCCGGTCTTCGCGTTGATCCGCAGCACTTTCCCGCCCAGGCTGTGCCGGTCCTGCGCGATCGTCGACCGCGCCGTGTCCCCGGTCCCGACGAGCAGCGCGCCGTCCGGAGCCAGCGTCGGCCGGCAGCCGGAATGCCGGCCGCTGGGGTTCACCGGCAGTCCCGTCAGCAGATCCCGCACCTTCGACGCACTGGCCCCATCGGGCGCGAGCCGCCACGTGACCAGCCGGACGTCGACCGCCCGGCCGCCCTCCTGATGCGTCTGACACGTCGTGAACTCCCGCGACGAAGCGAAATCCGCCGCGAGCACCATCCCCATCAGCCCGCCCTCACCCTGCACGAGGACGTCGGAGAAATCGGCGCGCACCTCAGTGGTCCGCCCACCCCGGATCAACGCCAGCTTCCCCGGCCGCTGCGGCACCAGCAGTGAACCGTCCGGCAGGAACCCGACGTCCCACCCGTGCTCGAGCCCGCCCGCCACCTCCTCGACACGAAACCCGGTGGCAGACGCCGCCGAAGGCGCGCTCGTCAAAGGCGGCGGCGCACTCGCCGCCCCCGAACAAGCGGCAGCGAGCACCGCGACTGACGCGAGCAGCACGACTCCGGGCAGGCGCATACCGCCCAGCATGCCCGACAAATGCGACGTTCGCGTCTCAATCGCCGGGCCGGACCAGCCCCGACTCGTACGCGAACACCACCGCGTGCACCCGGTCGCGCAGGCCCAGCTTGGCGAGGACGCGCCCGACGTGGGTCTTCACCGTCGTCTCGCCGATGAACAGCTTGCCCGCGATCTCGCCGTTCGACAGCCCGCGCGCGATCAGTCCGAGCACGTCCTTCTCCCGCTCGGTGAGCGAATCCAGCTTCGCCGACTCGACGGGCCGCCCGGCCAGGTAGCGGTCGAGCAGCCGCCGCGTGACCGACGGCGACACCATCGCGTCGCCGCGCAGCACGCCGCGGATGGCCACCAGCATCTCGTCCGACGGCGCGTCCTTCACCAGGAACCCGCTCGCGCCGGCGCGCAGGGCCGAGTAGGCGTATTCGTCGAGGTCGAACGTCGTGATCACCAGCACCCGCACGTCCGGCAGGGCGGCGCAGATGCGCTCGGTCGCGGCGACGCCGTCGAGCACCGGCATGCGCACGTCCATCAGCACCAGGTCAGGTCGTCGTTCGCGGGCGATCCGCACGGCCTCCTCGCCGTCGCCCGCCTCCGCGACGACGTCGAGGTCCGGCTGGCTGTCCACGATCATCCGCAACCCGACGCGCACCAGCTCCTGGTCGTCGCAGATCAGCACGGACGTCATCGCGCCGCGCCTGTCCGCAGCGTCGCGAGCACGCGGAACCCGCCGTCGGGCAGCGGGCCCGTCTCGAGCTTGCCGCGGTAGAGCTCCACGCGCTGCGCCATCCCGGCCAGCCCGCGCCCCGACGACGGCAGCCCGGCCGCCACGGGCTCGCGGCCCCCGGTGTTCGTCACCTCGACCAGCACTTCGGTGCGCGTGAACTCCACGCGCACCCGGGCGGACGCGTCGACGGGAGCGTGTTTGAGCATGTTGGTCAGCGCCTCCTGGACGATCCGGTACGCCTGCAGCGCGGCGCCCGTGGGCAGGTCGGTGGCATCACCGGTCACCTCGAGCTCGACGTCGCGCCCGGACTGTTCCACGAGAGTGCGCAGCTCGTCGAGTGTCGGCTGCGGCGTGCGCGCGGGCTCGCCGGCGTGCATCACCTCGAGCAGCCGCCGCAGCTCCGCGAGCGCCCCGCGCCCGGTGCGGCTGATGGTGTCGAGCGTGCGGTCCACGGCGTCCGGGTCCTGGTGCCGCGCGAGCTTCGCGCCCTCCGCGTTGAGCACGATCACGCTCATGCTGTGGGCGAGCACGTCGTGCAGCTCGCGCGCGATGCGCGTGCGCTCTTCCGCGACGGCCGCGCGTGCCTGCGCCTGCCGCTCCGACACCGCGAGGTCAGCGCGCAGCCGTTCTTCGTCGGTCAGCTGCTCCTTCGCGCGGAAGAACTCGCCGAGCGCCCACGCCGCGATATGCAGCGGCAGCACCCCGACGATCGTCAACGTGGGGTACTGCGTGGCGACGCCCCACGTGGCCCCCCACATCCAGTCGAGGCCCAGCACGGCCGCCGCGATGACCGCCGCGAACCGGCGGTCACCCTTCTTGACCAGCGTGAACAGCACCACCGCCATCGCCAGCTCACTGCGTCCGCGGTCGAACGCCCACACCTCGTTCGTGTAGACGGCCACCACCCCGGCGATGATCAGCACCGCCGTCGTCCGCGGCCACCGCCGTCGCACGAGCAACGGCAGCAGGAACGCCAGCGGCACCAGGCGCAGGGACCAGTCGCCGGCCGCGATGTTCGGCCCGAGCAGCACGAAGACGGCGTATAGCGGCAGGTCCAGCGTCCAGCGCTGCCTGCGTACCCACATCACCAGTGCTCGCACGTCTCCGAACGTAACGCTCGTCGGCCGCTCGCCGCGTCCTTCCGCGGTATGCCTCGCCTCCTCCGATGGGACGACCCACGCGGCCCGATCGGCCGATCCGCGGCCACACCCGGCGTCCCTAGTTTCGGGAACATGTCGATCACCACGGAGTTCTTCCGGCACCCCATGCTGACGGGTGCTGTCGCGGCGAGTTCGGGGTTCCTGGCCACGGCCATGACCCGAGGCCTGGGTCTCGAGGGCGCGTCTTCGGTCGTCGAGCTGGGGCCGGGGACGGGGGTGTTCACGTCGGCGGTGCTGGCGTTGCTGCCGGCGTCTGCGTCCTTCACGGCTGTGGAGATCAATCCCCGGCTGGCCTCTTCGCTGCGTTCGCGGTTCCCCTCGGTCTCGGTGGTGTCCGGCTCGGCTTCCTCGGTGGGTTCCCTGGGGCTGGCCCCACCGGACGTCGTGATCTCCGGCCTGCCCTGGACCGCCATGCCGTCTTCGCGACAGCAGGAGATTTTGGACTCGACCTGCTCGATCCTGTCCCCGCGCGGCTGCTTCACGACGTTCGCCTACGCGCACACCGCCTGGACACCGCCGGCCCGCCGCTTCGCCCGCCTGCTGCGCAGCCGCTTCTTCGTGGTCGAGCGGACTCCAGTGGTGTGGCGGAACTTGCCGCCGGCGTTCGTGTATCGGGCCGCTTTGCCGGTTTCCGCCGGGGTTTCCCGTGAACGCTCTGCTGCACCCGCTTCTTGACGCACCCGCGGTGGTCGTCTACGTCGTGTGTGCCTTGGTGATCACGGCGGAAACGGCTCTGCTACCGGGAATCGTGCTGCCGACACTGTCCACTTTGCTGCTGATGGGTTTCCTGGTGCAGCGGGGGACCTTGTCCTGGTGGATGGCATTGGTGGTGTGCGTTTGTGCCGCTGTTCTCGGCGACCAGGTCGCGTACTGGGAGGGGCGGATGTTGGGCCCGCGGCTGCGCTCTTCGCGGCTGGGGCGCCGGGTTGGCGCGGCGCGCTGGGACCGGGCTGAGTCGGTGATCGTGCGGTTCGGCGTGCCGGCGGTGGTTTTGGGCCGGTGTTCGGCGGGGGTGCGGACGTTGGTGCCCCGCGTCGCCGGGTCGGCTGGGCTGCCTTATCGGCGGTTTGTGGTGGGGAGTGTTTGTGCCGCGGTCATGTGGGCGGGGGTGGAGTTGCTGGCGGGGCAGTTGGCGGGGTGGGTTGCGCCGTAAGCAAAGCCGCCGTTTTCGCGTCCGCCGGCAGGAACGTCTCCAGGCTCAGCTCCGCGATCGTCACGTCGACGGCCGTCGTGAGGCGGGTGATGGCGGTGATCAGGTGGAGGTCGCCCAGGGAGGTGGACAGCTGCAGGGGGACCGCGAAGCCGAGGTGGTCCGGCGAAGGCGGCGAAGGCGCGGGTAGGTACGACGTCAGCTCCGCCAGCAACTCGGCCTGACGCGGATCCGGCAGACCCTGGCGGGGGCGTTCGAGCACGTGTTGCGCCCAGTCGGCGAAGTTGTGGATGCGCGGGGCCATGCCGTCGGGGTGGAGGGCGAGGCGCAGGACGTTCACGGGTGGCGCCAGCAGGTCCGGCGAGACGCCCTCCGTCAGGAGAGTAAAGGCGTCGTTCGCGGAGACCAGGGTGCCGTAGCGGTCGATGATCAGCGCCGGGTACGGGTGGTGGCCGTCGAGCAGGGCCGTCAAGGAATCGAGGACGGGGGCCAGCCGGGGGTCGTCCAGTGGCGTCTCGGCGTAGCGCGGGGCGAAGCCGGCCGCCAGGAGCAGGGCGTTGCGTTCGCGCAGGGGCAGGCCGAGGGCTTCGGCCACGCGGACGACCATGCCGCGGCCGGGAGCCGAACGGCCACGTTCCAGGAAGCTCACGTGCCGCTGCGTGGTGCCGGCGGCCAGGGCCAGGTCGAGCTGGCTGAGGCGGCGGCGGGTGCGGGCGTCGCGCAGCGCGGTGGCGAAGGCCGGGTCCATGGGGCCAGGCAAGCAGAACCCGCGCCATTCCTTCAAGGGAATTGCCGCCGGACGCGCGGCGGAACAATCTCGACCGCATGCACTACGGACTTCTCCTGCCCGCCGGGCAGGCCCAGCTTCCCGTCACCGCCGTCGTCGAGCTCGCGCGCGAGGCCGAGCGCCTCGGCTTCGACTCCGTCTGGGCGGGCGACTCGCTCGTCCGCGCGCGGGCCGAGCCGCTCACCTTGCTGACCGCTGTCGCGCAGGCCACCGAGCGCGTGACGGTGGGGACCGCCGCGCTGTTGCCCGCGTTCCGTCAGCCCGTGCAAGCGGCCCTGACGATCTCGACCCTCGACCAGCTCTCCGGCGGCCGCCTCGTGCTCGGCCTCGGCGCGGGGTTCCCCGGCTTCAGCGAGCCGGAGTTCGACCTGGTCGGTGTGCGGTTCAAGACGCGCTTCTCCCACCTCGACGACGTCGCCCGCCTCTGGCGCGACCTTTGGACCGGCACGCCCCGCTCGTTCCACGGCAAGGTCCTCCACCACGACTGGCTCCCCGACGTCCCCGCGCCATCCCGCCCCGGCGGCCCCCCGCTGTGGCTCGCCGGCGCGACGCCGTCCGCCCTCCGCCGCACGGCCGACCTCTACGACGGCTGGCTGCCCTACCCGCCCGACCCCGCCGACTACGCCCGCGGCCTCACCACCATCCGCTCCCTCTCCGACCGCCCCATCACCCCGGCGCTCTTCGCGACGGCCTTCATCGCCGACGACCCCGTCCGCGGCCGCCGGTCGCTGGACACCTACTGCCAAGCCGCGTACGGCCGCCCGCTGTCCGCGATCGGCACCATCCAGACGATGCTCACGGGCCCGGTCGAGACCGTCGCGGCCGGCTTGCGCGAGTACGAACTCGCTGGTGCAGACCACATTCTGATCCGCATCGCCGCCCTGGACGCCGACGTGGTGGCCGACCAGCTGCACCTGCTGTCCGGACTCTTGCCGACCAATTTTCCGCAACACTGAACCCCCGAGCGCCTTCCATCCGTGTCGTGAATGGATCCCCACCCGGGGGATCCGTTGACACGAAAGGAAAGCCATGAAGATCACCGGAGACCCCGACTGGAACCGCGACACCACCCGTAACATCAACCGCCGCGCAGTCACCGCCGGCTAAGCCGCACCCTCTCCTCGGGGTTCGCCGCGCGGCGGCCGGCCACCCCAGCCGGCCTTGACTATCCGCCCCTCCGCGACGAACCCCCTGCGGCGCAACGCTTTTCACGCGGGCCTGTGACGCCCTGCCGAACCCGTTGCGCCGCGGCTGTCCCCTCGTTGCCCGGCAGTTGTCCGCGGTTGTCCACAACTGCGCTCGGCTGTGGACAAGGTCCCGCAGGCCGCCGGTTTTGTCGGTGTGCGCCGGTAGAATGGATCCAGGGTGGCCTTTGGGAGGGTGGGCTCTGCGTCGTGGGGGTTGTAGGGGTTCTGGGGCAGATACCGAGCGGCACACGAAAGGCGCCCGACGAGTGCGGGCTAGTACGCAACACCCCGCCCCGAAAGTGTGATCCTCGGAATCAGCCAACGTCGCGACGCTGCATCAAGCAGTAAGCAGCGCGGCGCCTTTGCCGGGACCGGTCCCGAGTGCCGGACGTACGGTGCGACGCATGCAGCGGCTCACGGTGGCTTTCGCGCTGGTGTTAATGGGTGTCGTCGCCTGCGGCGTGCCCGATCGGCAGACGAGCCCAACAGCGTCATCGGTGACAAAGCCGACCGCAAACCCGACCCCAAAGCCGACCGCACCACCGACCACCCCCTCGACCGCCGCGGCGAAGCCGACGATCGCCGGCCTGGCCGATCATCCCTGCCAGGCTCTGGCTCACGAAGACGCCGTCCGGTTGAACGTGGTCATCGACGGCGCGGAAGTCCCCGACCCGAGCGGCAATGCCTGCCAGTGGGGTGCACCAGGCGCACTGGTCACCTTGACCGCCTACCCGACAACCGACAAGACCCGGGACCCGGGCGTCCAGCAGCTCACCGTCAGCACGATCGCGGGGCACCGCGCGCTGCTGGGCCAGATCACGCACGGCCCGGACACCGGCTACATGATCTTCGTCATGACCGGCCCGGGCCAGTCGATCCGACTCTCCGCGGTCGGCTTCGGTCCCGGCGCACCGGGACCCGACCCGCTCACGGTCGGCAAGAACTTCGCCGCGGCGATCATCCACCGGCTGAGCTGACGAGAAGGCCTCCATCGCGCTGGGCACGGCGGCCAAGGCCTCAACGTCGGCCTCGGCGACGCCACCAACCTCGGCTGGAAACTCGCCCTCGTCGCTAGGTCGCCCCCGGACTGTCGGTGCCCCGACGTAGTCTGGAAGACGTGACCGACGCTCCACTGTCCGGACTCCTCCAAGCCATCCTCCCCGACCCCGCCCTGCGCGGCGTCATCGAACGCGCCGGCGCCCCGCTGCTCGAGCTGCAGGGCGCCGTGACCGCACGTCAGCTGGTCGCCGCCGCGCTCGCCGAAGACGAATCCAGAGGCGGCGCGGGCCGCCACGTGCTGGCCGTGACCGCCACCGGCCGGGAGGCCGACGAGCTCACCGCCGCCCTCGAAGCCCTGCTCGGGCGCGAGAAGGTCGTCGACTTCCCCTCGTGGGAGACGCTGCCCCACGAGCGCCTCTCGCCGCGCGCCGACACCGTCGGGCGCCGCCTCGAGGTGCTGCACCGCCTGCACACGGGCGACGACGAGCTCAAGGTCGTCGTCTCCACCGTCCGCAGCCTGATCCAGCCCATGGCCCCCGGCCTCGGCTCGCTCGACCCCGTCGACCTGGCCGTCGGCGAGGAGCAGAGCTTCGAAGGCCTGCTGGAGCGCCTGGTCGAGCTCGCCTACACCCGCGTGGACATGGTCGAGAAGCGCGGCGAGTTCGCCGTGCGCGGCGGCATCCTCGACCTGTTCGGGCCCACCGCGCAGCACCCCGTGCGCGTGGAGTTCTGGGGCGACGAGGTCAGCGAGATCCGCGCGTTCGCGGTTTCCGACCAGCGCTCCCTGCCGGGCGAGATCCAGCACGTCACCGCGCCGCCGTGCCGCGAGTTGCTGCTCACCGCCGACGTCAAGGCCAAGGCCGCCGAGCTCGCCGTCACGTATGAGGCAGACGCTCAGCTGGCCGAGATGCTCACGAAGCTCGCCGACGGCATCCCCGTCGAAGGCATGGAAGCCCTCATTCCGGTGCTGTGCGCCGGCGAGCTCACCCTGCTCACCGACGCCCTGCCGCGCGGCAGTCACGTGCTGCTCGCCGACCCGGAGAAGATCCGCGCCCGCGCCCACGATCTCGTGCGCACCGGCCAGGAGTTCCTCGAAGCCTCGTGGACCACGGCCGCGGCGGGCGGGCAGGCACCCATCGACCTCGGCGCTTCGGCCTACCGCGATCTGGCCGAGATCGCCGAGCACGCGCAGGACACCAAGCGCGCCTGGTGGACGATCACCCAGCTGAGCAGCGAAGACCCCGACGTCTACCGAGTCGGCGTCGAGGCCGCGCCCGCCTACCGCGGCGAGTTCGACCGCGCGATGACCGACCTGCGCGCCCATGTGGCCGCCGGCGGTACCGGCGTGCTCGTGGTCGCGGGCCACGGCACGGCCAGCCGCGCCGTCGAGCAGCTCACCGCGGCCGAGGTCCCGGCCGCGCTGGCCGGCGAAGGCATCACCGAGGCCCCGCGAGCCGGCGTCGTCACCGTCACCTGCGGAGCCCTTGTCGACGGCTTCGTCTCACCCGAGCGCGCCCTCGTGGTGCTCTCGGAAGCCGACCTCACGGGCCGCGGCGCCAACGCCGGAACGTCCACAAAGGACCTCAACGCCAAGATGCCGTCGCGGCGGCGCAACGCCGTCGACCCGCTGGCCCTGAAGGCCGGCGACTACGTGGTGCACAACCAGCACGGCATCGGCCGCTTCGTCGAGATGGTGCAGCGCACCGTCGCCGGCGCCACGCGCGAGTACCTGCTGCTGGAGTACGCGAGCTCCAAGCGTGGCCACCCGGGCGACCGCCTGTTCGTGCCGACCGACCAGCTCGACGAGGTCTCCCGCTACGTCGGCGGCGAGCTGCCCACGCTCAACAAGCTCGGCGGCTCCGACTGGAAGAACACCAAGGCGCGCGCCAAAAAGGCCGTCAAGGAGATCGCGGCCGAGCTCGTGCAGCTCTACGCCGCCCGCCAGGCCGCGCCCGGCCACCCCTTCGGCCCCGACACGCCGTGGCAGGGCGAGCTCGAAGACGCGTTCCCGTTCACCGAGACCAACGACCAGCTCGCCGCCATCGACGAGGTCAAGGCCGACATGGAACGCGGCGTCCCCATGGACCGCGTGATCTGCGGCGACGTCGGCTACGGCAAAACCGAGATCGCCGTGCGCGCCGCGTTCAAGGCGGTGCAGGACGGCAAGCAGGTCGCCGTGCTCGTGCCGACCACGCTGCTTGCACAGCAGCACCTGAACACCTTCACCGAGCGCATGCAGTCGTTCCCGGTCACCATCAAGGGCCTTTCGCGGTTCACGCACAAGGCCGAGTCCGACCAGGTCCTGGAGCAGCTCGCCGAGGGTGAGGTCGACATCGTCATCGGCACGCACCGCCTGCTGCAGACCGGCATCCGGTACAAGGATCTCGGCCTCGTGATCGTCGACGAGGAGCAGCGCTTCGGAGTGGAGCACAAGGAACACATCAAGGCCCTGCGCACCCACGTGGACGTGCTCACGATGTCGGCCACCCCCATCCCGCGCACGCTGGAGATGTCGCTCGCCGGCATCCGCGAGATGTCCACCATCCTCACCCCGCCGGAAGACCGGCACCCGATCCTGACGTATGTCGGCGGGTACGACGACAAGCAGGTCGGCGCCGCCGTCCGCCGCGAGCTCCTGCGCGACGGCCAGGTCTTCTACGTCCACAACCGCGTCTCCTCCATCGAGAAGGCGGCCAAACGCATCCGCGAGATGGTGCCCGAAGCGCGCGTCGTGACCGCCCACGGCCAGATGAACGAGGACAAGCTCGAAAAGATCATCCAGGGCTTCTGGGAAAACGAGTACGACGTGCTCGTCTGCACCACGATCGTCGAAACCGGCCTGGACATCTCCAACGCCAACACCCTCATCGTCGAACGTGGCGACCTACTGGGATTGGCCCAGCTCCACCAGCTGCGCGGACGCGTCGGCCGCGGCCGCGAACGCGGCTACGCCTACTTCCTGTACCCGCCGGAAGCGCCGTTGACGGAGACCGCGCACGACAGGCTCGCGACCATCGCGCAGAACACCGAGCTCGGCGCGGGCATGGCCGTCGCGATGAAGGACTTGGAGATCCGCGGCGCGGGCAACATCCTCGGCGCCGAACAGTCCGGCCACATCGCGGGCGTCGGCTTCGACCTGTACGTGCGCCTGGTCGGCGAAGCTGTCGAAGCCTTCCGCCGCCACGCCGGCGCCGAGCCCAGCGAAGAGGAGGAACTCGCCGAAGTCCGCGTCGACCTCCCCATCGACGCCCACATCCCCCACGACTACGTCGAAGGCGAACGGTTGCGGTTGGAGGCCTACCGCAAAATCGCGGCCGCGCCCGACACCGCGGGCCTCGACGCCGTGCGCGAAGAACTCATCGACCGTTACGGCCTGCCGCCCGCCCCCGTCAACCGTCTGCTTGCGGTGGCTGCCTTCCGCCACACCTGCCGCGCGGCGGGCGTCACGGAGGTTGCCGTGCAGGGCAACACCATCCGCTTCGCGCCATTACCGCTCGCCGATTCGCAAATGGTGCGGCTGAAACGCTTGTACCCCAAGGCGCTGTACAAGGCGGTGACCAACACCGTCTCCGTGCCCAAACCCACCGAAGGCCCGGCCGGCGGCCGCATGGGCGCGCCGACACTGCGCGATGTCGAACTGCTCGAGTGGTGCACGAAGCTCCTGGCGCAGCTCACGAAAACCCCCGCGCCCGTGTGACGCTGTGCCGGGCTCGGGACACCACGCCTCTTCGGGCGAACTACCAGCGGAAACGCTGTCACGGAAGCGGTTGCGGCCGTACGCTCCTTGCCATGCATGACCGCTATTCGACCGTGCGCAGCCGCCAGCTCGGTGTCCGCCTGCGAGAGCTGATGGAAGAGCACCACTGGGGAGTGCGGGAAATGGCGCGCCGGTTGGACTGGCCGCCCACCCGCATCTCCAACATGTTCAATGCGCGGCGTGGCAGCAAGTACATCGACGTGGTCAAGATGCTCACGCTCATGGGCGTGATCGGTGACGAGGCTGCGGAGGTATATGCGCTGTGCGATGACCTCGATGAGCCAGGCCTGCTGGAGACCTATCCAAACTTGCCAGCGCAGGTGAAAACGCTGGTATGGCACGAAGAGCGCGCGAGCGCGATCGCTGCATACCAAGAGATGATCGTGCCCGGCCTTCTGCAAACTCCGGCCTATGCACGAGCGCTGGCCGAGGAAGCTGGCACGGTGCCTGACCGCGACGACCTTGATCAGCTGATCTTCGCGCGCATGTCGCGGCAGACGCTCCTGAGCCGGCAGCCTCTCATCAAGTTCGACTTCTTCTTGCATGAGTTCGTTCTGCGACTTGAGGTGGGCAGGACTGACAAGAGTGTCATGTCGGGGCAGCTGCACCACCTCTTGCAGCTGGCGGTTCGGCCGAACGTTTCGATCCGGATCATGCCCGCAGCGGTCGGTGGTCACGCTGCGGTGGCAGGTCACTTCCAGCTGATCGATTCGGAGGACTTCGGGCCGGTTGCGTATATCGACAGCGAGGTGGCTTCGCTGTTCCTGGAGAAACCTGAGGAGATCAAGGCTTATCGAGGTGTTCTTAAGCGCCTTGGTAGCGCTGCGCTCGGTGAGGCAGAATCGAGGAAGCTCATAGCCGACATGGCCACCGAGCTCTACTCACCAGGAGAGCAGTCGCATGTCCCTCGAATGGCGCAAGAGCAGCTACAGTCCCAATGCCGGTGACTGCGTGGAGGTTGCGACCGATTGCGACGTGCACGTCCGGGACACGAAGGACCGCGAGGCCGGCCACATCACCGTCCCCGCGGTCGCCTGGCAGGAGCTTCTCAGCCGGTTGAACTGAGCTGGAACATCGGCGGCTCACCTGTTGCCAGCTGTAAACGGACTTCCTCTTTCGGCGTAGGCACCGCGCCCGCGTCGGCCATCGGTAGGGGTCGGGGGTGGCGCGGCACGCGTGAGCCCGAGCCGCCGCCGCGGCCGGGGTACACCAACAACCCGTGTTCGGGGTCGGGGACGGCGTCGAGGGCGGCCGTCACCGCGGGGAGGCCGCGGAACCGGTCGCGTTGTGCCTCCGTGGCGAACTCGATCTCGAGCGTGACGCCCCAGCGGTGGACGTGCCACGTCCACTGTTCGGCGCCATGGGTCAGGGCGGCTTCGGTGAGGTTGTCGCCGTGCGCGCGTTGCCAGCTGTGCGCTGCGAACTCCCCGTCGAGAACCTCGATCGACAACCACGAGTCCATTTGTCGACAATAACGCTTCGCGCACCCCGATGGTGTTGCGTTTCGGGGGCGGCGGTGTGAGAGGGTATGGCTTGTGATGCGGATCATGGGGCGCCTCGGCTCGAAAAAACGGTCAAGCGCGCTGGTGGGTGTTGTTGCCAGTGGCCTGCTGCTCGCCGGGTGCGGCGCCGGGCCCAGCCAGGTGGGCGCCGCGGCCGTCATCGACGGCCAGGTCACCACGATCGATCAGGTGCAGGGCCTGCTGGACAAGGCCGTCCAGGAGCAGCCATACGCGCAGCAGCTCGCCGCGCAGCACAAGCTCGACCTCGTGGGCCGGGAGATCGTGCGCCAGCAACTGCTCCACACCGTGGTGCGCAAGGCCGCCCAGAAGGAAGGCCTGTCTACCGACGACGCCGCCATCTCCGCAGCGATGTCGCAGGGCGATCCGCTGGCCGGAGTGCTGCCGGAGAACCTCGCGCAGGACCAGCCCGCGGCCGTGACGCAGCTCGTCTGGCGCGTGCGTGACCACCGCGAGGCGATCACCGACCAGTACTTGGAGCAGAAGCTCGCGGCGAAGTACCTGCCGACGCTGTCGGTGAACTTCGACTACACGAGCATCGGTGCGCCGACGTCCGACAGCGAAGCGCCGGCCATCGACGCGGCGACCGCGCGGAGCCAGGCCATCGCGAAGGCCCAGGAGTACGCGGCCAACCCCAACGCCATCCAGACCGAGATCCAGGGCGGCGCGCAGGGCAACGTCGGGCAGCAGGCGCCGGCGCTTTCGTCGCCGGAGGACGCCGCGACGGTGCTGTTCGGCGTTCCGGCGAACACGGCCATCGCATTCCAGCCGAACCCGACGTCGGCGCCGACGTGGTGGGTCACGGCCATCGTGCGGCAGCGCGCTACCGACAAGCCGGTGGCCACTGACCAGGTCCAGCAGCCGACGCCCGACCAGATCGGGGCGATCGGGGTGCGGTTGCTGCAGCCGTACGTGAACGACGTGGACTACAAGATCAACCCGCGCTACGGCGTGTGGGACCCGGTCGGCATGGACCTCGCGGCCAACGCGAACAGCTTCCAGGGCATCGTGCTGCCGGTCCGGGGTAGTGCTCCGGCTCAGCAGTGAACTCAGCAGTGAGCGGGTCGGTTGTCGTCGTCGCGCACGGGGCGACGGTGCCGGCCGAAGCGGTCGGTTTGGTGCGTGGCGCCGCTGTGTACGCGGCTTCGGACGTTGACGCTGTGCAGTTCGGCGTGACACCGGTTCCGGCGGGAATAACGGGTGACCGCGTGTTGATCACGGCTTCGTCGTCATCGCCGGAAGCTGCCGCGCTGGTGGCCGCGGGTGCGCGCGTGATCGAGGCCCCGGTGGCGCCGCTGGTGGAAGCCGCCGAGGTCATGGACCGCCTGCGCTCGCCCGGCGGCTGCCCGTGGGACGCGGTGCAGACGCACGAAACGCTCCGCCAGTACCTGGTCGAGGAGACCTACGAGCTGCTCGACGCCATCGAGGAGAACGACCGCGAGGCCCTTCGCGAAGAGCTCGGCGACGTCCTCCTGCAGGTGCTCTTCCACGCCCGCCTGGCCGCGGAGGACGCCGAGGATCCGTTCACGATCGACGACGTCGCGCGGGCGTTGACGGCGAAGCTCGTCGGGCGGCACCCGCACGTGTTCACCGACGCGGCGAAGGTGGCCACGGTCGACCAGCAGAACCTGAAATGGGAAGAGCTCAAGCAGGCGGAGAAGCAGCGTCGCTCCATTGTGGACGGTATCGCGCTCGGCCAGCCCGCCATCGCGTTGGCCGCCAAGCTCGGGCAACGCAGCGGGCGGGCGGGGATTCCGCTGGACCTGTTCCCGGCCGGCTCGGACCCGGCCTCGCAGCTGTTCCGAACGGCCGCCACCGCGCGCCGGGCGGGCACTGACCCGGAGGGCGAGCTGCGGGCCGTCGCGAAGCAGTTCGCGAGTGACATCCGGGCGGCTGAGGAAGCGGCGCGGGACGCGGGCGTGGAACCGTCGACGTTGGAAGCGGACGGCTGGCGCAAGTTCTGGCCGTAACGGGCATTTCGGGCTTCTTTTTGGGTGACACGGTGGTGCGGTAGGCGCCTGTTCGGCCACGCTGTGTGCCCTGGGCGGTACGTCACGCAGTGATCGCGCGCACTCCCGCGTGCCTTCTGTCCCGGGTGGACCGACGATGGTGGTTGGCCGGTCGTCGGTGGAGGAGTTGGGTATGAGCGTGCTGGACGGGATTCTCGAGGGTGTCCGCGAGGATCTGGAGGACCGCAAGCGATCGACGTCGCTGGCCGACCTGCAGGCGCGGGTACGCGATCTGCCGCCGACGCGGGATCCGCTGCCGGCGTTCCGCGCGCCCGGCGTGTCGATCATCGCCGAGGTGAAGCGCAAGAGCCCGAGCAAGGGCGCGCTCGCCGACATCACCGACCCGGCCGCGCTCGCGGGCCAGTACGAGCAGGGCGGCGCGGCGGCCATCAGTGTGCTGACGGAGCGTCGCCGGTTCGGCGGGTCGCTGGCGGACCTCGAAGCCGTGCGGGCGCGGGTGGACGTTTCGGTGCTGCGCAAGGACTTCATCGTGGAGCCGTACCAGCTGTGGGAGGCGCGGGCGTTCGGGGCGGATCTGGCGTTGCTGATGGTGGTCTCGCTGGAGGGTTCGCTGCTCGACGACCTGTACGGCCTCGCGGTGGAGCTGGGCCTGACGCCGCTGGTCGAATCGCACACGGCCGGTGAGCTGGAGCGCGCGGTCGCTTGTGGCGCGCAGGTGCTGGGGATCAACGCTCGTGACCTCACGACGTTGGAGGTCGACCGGACCGTGTTCAAGGAGCTCGGCCCACAGATCCCGGCCGACCGTGTGCGCGTGGCGGAGTCGGGCGTGGCCGGTCCGGGCGACGTCGCGGAGTACCGCGGCTGGGGCGCGGACGTCGTCCTGGTCGGCGAGGCGCTGGTGCGCTCGGGCGACCCGGTGACGTCCGTCCGCGACTTCATCCAGGGTTAGGGCTTCAGGACGATCCGGCCGAAGACCTCACCGTCGTCCATCTTCCGGTGGGCCAGTGCGGCTTGGTCGAGCGGCAGGATTTCGTGGACGACGCCCTGGAACGTTTCGTCGTTGAACTGCTCCAGGCGCACTTTTTGCAGCGCCTCGCGGGGCACGGTGTCGGCGCTGAAGGTCATGAACGACAGGGACTTCTGGAAGTTCTGCAGCAGCTTCGCGGCGAGATCGCCGGGTGGCATCCCGCCGACCACGCCGACCACGACGAGGCGGCCGTTGGGGTTGAGCTTGTCGAAGAAGTCCGGCAGGTTCGGGCCGGCGATCAGGTCGACGATGACGTCGTACCTGCCTTCGCCGGTCGCCGCGCGGTCCAGGACTTCCGTCGCGCCGAGTTTCTCGAGGCGCTCACCTCGCTTCTGGTTCGAGGTCGTGACGGCCACGTTCTTGGCGCCGTTTCTTGCCGCCAGCTGAACCGCCGACACCCCGATGCTCCCCGCCGCCCCGCGCACCAGCACGGACTCGCCGGCCTCGAAGTGCGCGTGCGCCAGCGCGAAGTGCGCGACGGCTCCCGATGTGCCGATGGCCACGGCGTCCTCACTGGTCAGGGCCTCGGGGATCGGCAGGAAATCGCTGGCCACCGCCTTCTCGGCATACCCGCCGCCCGTGCCGGTGAACGCCCACACCCGCCGGCCCTTCAGACTCTCGTCGAGGCCCGCCCCGACCGCGACGACCGTCCCGGCGACTTCGCTGCCGGGGATGTGACCGGGTTTGAAGCCGTAACTGCCGAGCGTGCCGCGCCGGATCACCGCGTCGACCCCGCCGACCCCGATGGCCTCGGTCTCGATCAGCACCTGCCCTGCCCCGGGCGTGGGCTCCGCTGCCTGGATGACCCGCAACCCCTCGGGCGGCCCGAACTCCTGAATCGCCACTGCTTTCACCTGCGTGTTCTCCTCTCGATCTCGCCGCCGACGCTAACGGACGGGGGCGTCCGTTTCGGCTAAAGTGAGAGCGTGACGGCTCGTTTGCCTCAGACCTCGCACCCCGACTCCGCGGTCTCGGGGGGTGAGGCTTCGCCCGCGGATGCTTCGCGCACCCTCCGCTCCGACGCCCGCGACAACCGCGACCGCATCCTCACCGCGGCCCGCGAGGTCTTCGCCGCCGAAGGCCTCGACGTTCCGATGCGCGAAATCGCCCGCCGCGCCGGCGTCGGCCCTGCCACGCTCTACCGCCACTTCCCGACCAAGGAAGACCTGGCGGGCGCGGCTTTCGCCGATCAGCTTCAGGTCTGCCGGCAGATCGTCGACGAGGGCCTCGCCACCCCCGACCCCTGGCTCGGCTTCTGCCTGGTGATCGAAAAACTCTTCGACGTCCACGCCCGCGACCGCGGCTTCACCGCGGCCTTCCTCTCGCGCTTCCCGCGCGCCTTCGACTTCACCACCACCCGCGACTCCGCCCTCACCTCGATCGCCGAACTGGCCCGCCGCGCCAAAACCACGGGCCACCTCCGCCCCGACTTCGTGGTCGACGACCTCGTCCTGGTCCTCATGGCCAACAACGGCATCCACGCCACCTCGCCCGCCGCGCGCGTCGCGGCTTCACGGCGCTTCGCCGCCCTGGCCATCCAGGCCTTCCGCGCCACCCCGCAGCTGTCGCCACTGCCGCCCGCGGCTCGCCTGCCTCTGCACCCGGTGGTGTGACCACGGCGGCGCTGGTCGACGGATGTTGCTGCTTCTTGTCGCTTCGCCGTGCTGGCGGTCCAGGCCTTTCGCGCCACCTCGCAGCTGTCGCCGCTCCCGCCGGCGGCTCGCCTGCCTCTGCACCCACTGGTGTGACCCAAACCACACAGCCACGAGAACCGTGGGATGATTCGCGGCGTCTTGCCTGATGTGAAGCACCAGAAGCCCGCGCCAGAGGTGGACGAGGAGCAGCTCGTCCGCCGGACTGCGCGGGGCGATCGGGCGGCGTTCGAGGAGTTCTACCGTCGCACGGCGCCGTGGTTGGCGGTGCGGTTGAGGCGCCGCTGTGCGGATGAGCAGGTTGTCGCCGAGGTCATGCAGGAGACGTACCTGGCGGTGTGGCGGGCGGCCGGGTCGTTCGCGGGGGCGGCGGCCGGCGGGTCGGCGGTCGGGTGGGTGTGGACGATCGCCGTGAGAAGGCTGGTTGACGCGTTTCGGCGGAGGGCGCAGCACGCGCAGGTGCCGACCGTGACGCAGGTCGACGTCACCGCGCCGGCGGCGGAGGAGGAAGCGCTCAAGGCCACCGTCGGCGACGAGGTGGGTGACGCGTTGCGCATGCTCGCCCCCGAGCTGCGGCAGGTCCTGCAGGCGATGGTGCTCGACGGGCTGTCCGTCCGCGAGACCGCCGTGCTGCTCGGGCTGCCGGAAGGAACTGTGAAGACGCGGGCGCGCCGCGCGCGGATCGCCATGCGAGAGGCACTGACATGAAACACGTCCCGGATCGACTCCTCACCGGCTACCTCGAAGGCGGCACGCTGCCGGGCGACGAGGAGTGGGCCGCCGAGGCCCACCTGGAGACGTGTGCCGTCTGCCGCGCTCGGCTCGCACAACTGTCCACATCGGACCCGCTGATCACCGACGTCTGGAATGGACTCCAGGCCCAGCTCACCACCAAGCCGCAACGCGTACCCAGCCGCTTCAGGACCCGTAGCTGGGCGACCCCGGTGATGCTGCCGTGGCTGGTGATGACGGTGCTGGTGGCGGTCGTGGCCGTGCTGCTCGACCGCGGATTCCAGGGCAACCTGTCGTTCGTCCAGATTTTCGCGCCGGTGCTGCCGGTGCTGGGCGTCGCGGCGTCGTGGTCACGTGGCCTCGACCCGGCGTACGAACTGGTCGCCGCCAGCCCGCGGGCTGGTCTGGACCTCGTTCTTCGCCGCACCACGGCGGTGCTGGTGGCCGTGGTTCCCGTGCTGCTGGTCGCGGGTTGGCTCACCGGCACGAATCTGGGGCTGGCGCTGCTACCGAGCCTCGCGTTCACCACAGGAACCCTGGCGCTGGGCGGGCTCATCGGCGTGAGCCGCGCGGCGTCGGTGCTAGTGGCCGCGTGGATCGCCGTGCTGGTGCTGCCGATGTTGGCCAAGGGGTCTTCGTTCGCACTGCAACCGGGATCGCTCCCGGTCTGGGGCGGGATCTTCGCGTTGACGGCCGTGGTGGTGGTGCTCCGCCGGAGCGCGTTCACTCGGCTCAGCGCGCACCACTGAGGGAGGAAGGGGACAATGGACATGCGGGCAGTCGAAGCCGCTGAGGTCGCTCCGTCGACCTATGCCTGGGAAATCCAGGCGGAAGCGCTGAAAGTACGGGTGGGGCGGCGGAAAATGGCCGTCGATGGCCTGGATTTGTCCCTGGGCAAGGGAGTCCACGGCCTCCTCGGGCCCAACGGGGCCGGCAAGACCACGCTGATCAGAGCCCTGGCGACAGTGCTCCGGCCGGCGGAAGGCGGGCTGGCGCTGCTCGGTGAGTCGGTCGGGGGACACATCGACCAGCGCCGCCTGCGCCGACGGATCGGATACCTGCCGCAGACGTTCGGGTACTACAAGCGGTTCACGGTGCGGGAGTTCGTCGAGTACCTGGCGTGGCTGAAGGAAATGTCCAAACAGGACATTCCCGCCGCCGTGCAGCGCGCGATCGAGCGCGTGGGCCTCGCCGACCGCGCCGACGACAAGCTCAAAACCCTGTCGGGCGGCATGGTCCGCCGCGTCGGCATCGCGCAGGCCATCGTGAATGACCCGCAGATCCTGCTGCTCGACGAGCCCACCGCGGGTCTCGACCCGGCGCAGCGCGTGCGGTTCCGCGAGCTCATGGCGCAGCTCGGACAGGACGCGTGTGTCGTCGTGTCGACGCACCTGGTGGAAGACGTCGCCACGGCGTGCACCGACGTGGTGCTGTTCGCCGAGGGCAAGCTCGTCTTCCAGGGCACGCCCGACCAGCTGGCCGCCGCGGGCACTCCCGAAGACATCGGCGACAGCCCCATCGAACGCGGCTACTCGGCGCTGCTCAACCACGACCGGGGGAGGGGTTCCTGGTGAGCGTGCTGCGCACCGAGGCGCGACGGACGATCGCGCCCTGGCTCCTGTTCGTGCTCCTGGCCGTAGGGTTGGGGTTCTTCTTCCTGTTCAGCGGGCCGTGGTCGAGGGACGCCGTGGCCTGGGATCTGCAGTGGACACCGTCGGTGCTGTGGTCGCGCTACCTGCTTTCGCTGCTGTGGCCCATCATCGTGTGCGGCGCGGCGCTGCAGGGGATGCGCGACCGGCGGTCCGGAATGGAAGAACTGCTGACCACGACCCCGCTACCCGTCGGGCGGCGCACGGCGAAGGTCGGGCTCGTGATGGGACTGGCCGCTGTGGTCGGTTACCTCGTGATCGTCGCGGTCGGGCTCGGGCAGGTGATCGCGAACGACGGGCGGTTCACGTTCACGTGGGTGCTGCCGCTGCTGGTCGGTATCGCTTCGGTGGTCGCGGGTGTCGCCGTGGGGCTCGCCGTCGGCCGGCTGCTGCCGCACCCGTTGACGGCCCCGGCCGCCGGGGTCGTGGCGCTTGTGGTGGGCGTGGTGCTGCAGATCGCCGGGGAACGTGGCAGCTCGGTGGAGCAGGCGGTGCCGAATCGCATCGCGCTGCTCTCGCCCACGATCACGCAGCCGAGCAGCCCACTCGTCGATCCGGTTCTCGCCGTGTCGATCGGCCAGCTGTGCTGGCTGCTGGGCCTGGCCGCGACGGGGTTCCTCGTGCTGGCCGCGCGGCGCTGGTCCGCGGTGCTGCCGGCCGTCGTCGGGCTGGCCGTCGCCCTTCCGCTCTTCCCGGCCTCGGCCGCCGACAATTTCACCGACAGCACCGGCGCGGGCAAGCCCGTGTGCGACGGTCCGGTGTGCGTCACCACCCTGCATGCCGACTGGCTGTCCACTGTGGCCGGTCCGGGCAAGGACGCCCTGGCTCGGCTGGCAAAGCTGCCTTCTACGCCGACGCACATCGTGGAGACGACCGATTCCGAGTACGTCAGCCACGGCCCCGGTGACCCGACCGCGCTCGTCGTGCGCCGCGACAGCTACCTCCTGCGTGGCACAACCGGTCGGACCCTCGAGTACGAGATCCTCGCGAGCGCCCCCGTGTGCTCCGGTGCGGTCACCGACTCGGCGGCCCGCTATGTCGTCGCCTCGTGGCTGCTCGGCGACCTGGTCACCCCGCCCCACGCCGACATCTACGGCCCCTCGATGACCACGTCGATGCGTGACGCGTGGACGAAGCTGCGCGCCTTGCCCGCTTCCGAGCAGCTCACGCGCGTCGCCGCGGCACGCCAGGCCCAGCAGACCTGCTCCGGTGACCCGTACGCGCTGCTGACCGGAGCGTCGCGATGAGGTGGATGACGCTCTACGCCCGCTCGCGCCGGCTGCCCGCGTCTCTCGCGGCGCTGGTCCTGTGTCCGGCGGTGATCCGCGTCCTCGCCGGCGCCGACTGGTCGGTGGTGTTCGCCTCGCTGGCGCTGGGCGCGTCGATCGCCGTCGCGGCCACCGGATTGTCGGGCCAGGACGTGGACCTCGACCGCACCGCCGCGTTCGGCTGGTTCCCGCGGCGGCTGGTGCACCTCGTCGTGCTCGGCGCCCTCGCCGTCGGAGTCCTGCTGGCGGTGCAGGCGTCCGCGATCCCGGCCGCCGTGATCCTGCGCGACGGCCTCGGCCTCGTCGGCCTGGCGGGCTTGGCGGCTTTCGCGTTCGGCGGCCAGTTCGGGTGGACGTTCCCGCTGCTGTGGATCGTGGTCGCGTTGTTCGCACCGCATGATCCACAGGGCCTGTACGAGGTGGTGGCGTGGCCGCTGCAGCCCGCGGACGTCGCTGTGTCCTGGTGGCTCGCTGGCACGTTGTTCCTGCTGGGCACGGGGGTTTACGCGGTGGCGGGGGCCCGCCGCTGAGAACCGCCGGTTGCCGTACCCGCACGGGGGGCGGGTACGGCAACCGGCTCCAGGCCGCAACGATCACTGGTCTTGATCGCGGGCGAAGCGGTCGGTGGCGGCGATGATCGCCGTGGTCATGCTGCCGCCGCCGTGACCGGTGTCGTCGAGAACCACGAGTTCGCTTCCGGGCCAGGCCCGGTGCAGCGCCCAGGCTGTGCTGAGCGGACCGCTGACGTCGTAGCGCCCGTGGATCAACACGGCGGGAATCCCGTGGAGCCGCTCGATGTCACGCAACAGCTGCCCGTCGTCCAGAAAACAGCCGTGGGACCAGTAGTGGGTCACGATGCGGGCGAAGGTCAGCTGAAACGCCGGGTCGGCGATCGCCAGGCGCGGTGCGGCGTCGGGGGCCAGCGACATGTGCGTGTCCTCCCACTCGCACCACCCGTGTGCGGCCTTGGCGCGGACCTCCGGGTCGGGGTCGTGGAGCAGCCGGCTGTAGGCCGCTGACAGGTCGCCGTCGCGTTCGGCGGCGGGTACGCCATCGCGGAACTTTTCCCACTCGCGCGGGAAAACGCGGCCCATGTCACGAGTGATCCAGTCGGTGTCGCGGCGGTCGCCGTTGGTCACGGCCGCGAGCACCAATTCGGTCACGCGCTCCGGATGTGCCTGCGCGTAGGCGAGAGCGAGCGTGACGCCCCACGAGCCACCCCACACGAGCCAGCGCTCGATTCCCAGGTGGACCCGCAGGGCCTCGATGTCGGCGACGAGGTGCTGGGTGGTGTTGGCCGACAGGTCGACGACCGGGTCGGTCGCCGAAGGGGTGCTGCGCCCGGAGTTGCGCTGGTCAAACACGACCACGCGGTAACGGTCCGGGTCGAACAGGCTCCGCGTTCCCGGAGAGCTCCCCGAGCCGGGACCACCGTGCAGCGCGACGGCCGGCTTGCCGTCGGGGTTGCCCGACACCTCCCAATACAGCGAATGGCCGTCGCCGACCTCCAGCGTGCCCGACTCGTGTGGCTCGGTCGACGGATAACGCCCGTCCTCGGATTTGGTCGCCATGCAAGCATGATCGCGCACCGGTGCCTTGCGCGGGGGCGGAAGCGTGAACGCACCGTTCGACGTCGAGGACGGGCGACGCCGGCGCTGATTCCCCGGCACTGAACCCCCGCCGCCGGCCCCGTGCACCCCTCGCGATCCAGCCGGTGGACGCGGTGGCCGAGCACCGGAGCGGGTTCTGGCCGACGATCCGGTAGCGCCCTCAGACGTTGCGGTTGTTCGGCTTCATCTCCAACGGCGGCACATCGGCGTTGTCGATGCCCATGCTGATGATGCGTTCCGGGTGGAGCCGGATGACCGCTCCGTCGAGGTGGCCGTCCGGCGCGAACACGTCGGTCAGCACCTCCGCGCGGCCGCGGATCTCCAGGCAGCGCACGCGCATCGGGTTCAGCGACGGACGGTCGTCCACCACGAAGGCGGCGCGGCCGTTGGCGGCGACGTTGCGGTACTTGCGGCTCTGCGTCAGGTGGTAGCCGGTGATGTCGATGGCCTTGGCGTCAGCGTTGTAGGTGAAGCCCACGGGGCTGACCTGCAGGGTCCCGTTCGGCTGCTGCGTGGCGAGCCGCCCGAGACCCTGCGTGGCGAGGTAGTCGAGTTCTGCTGAGGTGAACATGCACTCCACCGTGCAAGTTCAACCCAACTTGAAGTCAAGCGAACAGGCCGTCGCCCCAGTTCGAGGTGGGGGTGAGGCCCGGCGGAACCGCGAAGTGCGCCGAACCCGTGTGCTGCACGTACTCCATCATCGCGTCCTTCGACGACAGCGCCTGCTGCATGGGCACGTACTGCTTGCGCGTATCGCGGTTGAAAGCCAGGAAGAACAGTCCGGCTTCGAGGTGGCCGACGCCGTCGGAACCGTCGACGAAGTTGTAGCCACGCCGCAGGATCCGGGTCCCGTTCAACGTCTGGTGCGAAGCCAGCCGGATGTGCGCGTCGTCGGCGATCAGGGGCACGCCGCCCTCGCCGCGGACGCCCAGGTCGACCTCGTCGAACTCCGCCGTCTGGCCCAGCGGCGCGCCGGAACCCTTGGTGCGGCCGACGATCTGCTCCTGGCCCTCCAGCGGCTCGCGGTCCCACGTCTCGATGTGCATCCGGATCCGCCGCGCCACCAGGTACGAGCCGCCCGCCATCCAGGTCTGGCCGTCACCGGCCACGGCCCACACATCGTCGCGCAGGAAATCGGTGTCCTCGGACTTGATGTTGTTGGTGCCGTCCTTGAAACCGAACAGGTTGCGCGGCGTGGCCTGCTCGCGCGACGTCGACGAGCTGCGCCCGAAGCCGAGCTGCGACCAGCGCACCTCCGTGACGCCGAAGCCGAGCCGCGCGAGGTTGCGCACGGCGTGCACGGCGACCTGCGGGTCGTTGGCGCACGCCTGGATGCACAGGTCACCGCCGGTGCGCGCGGGGTCGAGCTTGTCCTTCGGGAACAGCGGCAGGTCGATCAGTTGCGCCGGCCGCTTCGCCGCGAGCCCGAACCGGCCGTCGAACAGCGACGGGCCGAAGCCGATCGTCAACGTCAGGTCGGACGCCGGAAGGTCCAGCGCCTCGCCCGTGTCGCCGGGCGGGGCTTCGGCCGCGCCGCCGACGGCTCCGTTGGGCACGACCTCCTGCCCGGCCGTCATCCGCCGCGCCGCCGAAGTCCACGTGCGCAGCAGCTGCCGCAGCTCGCCGACGTCGGTCGTCGTCACGTCGAACGCGGCGAAGTGCAAGTTCTGCTGGGTCGGCGTGACGATGCCGGCCTGGTGCTCGCCGTGGAAGTCCACAGTGGTCACCGCGGCCTGTGCGGTGGAGCCACCCATCCTGTCGATGCCGACCCCGGCCGCCGCTCCCGCGCCGGCCAGGGCGACCCCCGCTCCCGCCAGGCCGAACAGCTTCCTGCGGGAGACGCGGGTGCCCTCTTCGTTCACTTCGACACAACCTCCGCGACCTTGCTCAGCGGCTCGCTCAGCGCGTCGACCGCCGAGGCGAACGCCTTGATCTCGTCCTGCGACAGCTGGTTGTAGTACTTGAACCCGTCACCCACGCGCGTCTTGTCCAGCAGCGACTGAACGTTGGCGAACTGCTTGTCCAGAGTGGACACCAGAGCCGGGTCGCGCTCCTGCAGGATCGGGCGCAGCGAAGCGATCGCGCCCTTCGAACCGTCCACGTTGGCCTGGAAGTCCCACAGGTCCGTGTGCGAGAACGTCTCTTCCTCGCCGGTGATCTTGCCGGTGGCGACCTCGTCGAGCAGGCCCTTGGCACCGTTGGCGAGGTCGAGCGCGCTCAGCTGCAGCGTCTTGGTCTTGGTGACCAGGTCCTTGACGTCGGTGAGCAGCTTGTCGGCGACCTGCGGGCTGTCGGGCTGCAGGCCGGTGACCCACAGGTCCTTCTCCAGCCGGTGGAAACCGGTGAACTGCTGGCCCGACTCGAGGTCGGCCTCGCGCACGTCGATCAGCGGGTCGAGGTCGCCGAACTTCTCCGCGACGGGCTCGATGCGCTCGTAGTACACGCGCGTGGTGGCGTACTCGGCCTTGGCCTCGTCGACCTTGCCGGCCTTCACGAGGTCGACGAACTTCTGCGTCTCGGTCTCGAGCGCGGCGGTGTTGTTGGCGACGTAGGTGGCGTAGCTCTTGGTGGCTTCGGCCTTCTGCGCGTTGGTGTCGGTCTGCTTCTGCGCGCCGCCGGTGATGGTGAAGTCGCCGCGGATGCCGTTGCCGACCATGCCCGGCTTGCACGCCGTCTGGTACTTGCCGGCTTCGGGGACCTCGACGATGAGCCGGCGGTTGAGGCCGGGGGCGATGTTCTCGACCTCGCCCATGATCCGGTCGCCCTCGGCGTAGAGGTAGAACTCGGTGACCTTGGTGCCCTTGTTGGTGATCTCGAACGTCACGTTGCCCGCGTTGGCGGTATTCACGGCGACGGCGCACGTGCTGTCGGAGGCCTCGACCTTGATCGGGCCCGCCGCGCCGGAGCCGCTCGACGCGGAATCGGTGCTGTCACACGCGGACAGGGCCACGAGGGCGCCGACTCCGGCCAGCACGGCCAGTGGGGTTCTGGGAGAAAGGGGCACGGTCACTCCTTGACAGCGGCCGCAGCGGCTTCAGCCGTGACGGTTTTCTTCTTGGTGGGCTTGAGGAAGAGCGGGAGCACGATCACCACGTAGGCGACCCAAGCGATCGCCTGCAGCACGGTGGTCTGCTGTGAGTAGTTGAAGATCCCCTTGAGCAGCGCGCCGTACCAGGAGGTTTCCGGCAGCGCGCTCGACGCGTCGAACGCGAGGGTGGTCAGGCCCGGGATGAAGCCGGCTTCCTGAAGGTCGTGCAGGCCGTAGCCGAGCACGCCGGCGGCGACGAACACCAGCAGCACGCCGGTGACCGTGAAGAACTTCGCGAGGTTGAACCGCACGGCGCCGCGGTAGAGCAGGTACGCGATCACGATCGCGGCGGCGATGCCGACCACGAACCCGATGAGCGGCTGGATCGTGTCCGACTGCGCGGTCTGCACGGCGGAGTAGAAGAACACGGCCGTCTCGAGGCCTTCGCGGCCGACGGCGAGGAACGACAGCAGCAGCACGGCGGCGGGGCCGACGTTGAGCGCGTCCTCCATCTTGCCGCGCAGCTCCGCGGCCATCTGCTTGGAAGCCTTGCGCATCCAGAAGATCATCGCCGTGACGAACGCGACCGCGACGATCGAGAGGCTGCCGCCGAGCAGCTCCTGGTGCTCGAAGCTCAGCTGCGCGGTGCTGTAGGTCAGGATCGCGCCGACGGCGACCGACAGCAGCACCGCGGCACCCACGCCCGGCCACACGAACTTCAGCGCGTGGCGCCGGTCCGTCTTGACCAGGAACGCCACCAGGATGCTGACCACGAGGGCGGCTTCGAGCCCCTCGCGCAACCCGATGAGCGCGCTCGAAAACACCACTGCTCAGCCCTCCTCCGCATACCTGACCTGATGTTTTTAGGTAAGGCTTGCCTGTAAGTCCAGAGGAGCGTACGCCCGGGAACCCCTGAGTGATCGGACAAAACGGACTACCCGGTCGGGTTAGGTTAGGGTAACCGCAGGTCAGCGGGGTGAACGGCGGATCCATAACGAATTGTGTGATGTGGGCGGCTGGGGCTGGGAGTTAACCGTCCGCTTGCCTTTTGTGAGGCGGAACGGCATCGGGGAGTGTTCGATCGGGGCCTGGCCGTGTCCGGCTCGGGACGCCTGGCGCGAGGCGTTTCGTGATCACCCGATGTGGCGTCACGCGAAGGTGGGAGAAGTAACCTGTCCGGGTGGCCGATACCACTCAGACGACGTCTCCGCCTCGTCGCTACGTCAGCCGGATCGCGTTGTCGCTGGGGCTGGTACTCACGGGGATCGTGCTGGTGGTGACGATCGGGGTGCGTAACCCGGCTCCTTCGGCCGCTCCGCCCGTTCCTGCTGCGACGTCGTCGTTCTCGGTGCCACCGCAGCGTCCCCAATCGGGTGCTACGGCTCCGCGCGCCGGTTTGGCCGCCCCGCCCGACCGTCCGACGGAATCGGACCAGGCGGAGCTGGACGCGTGGGCCGCGCGCGTGGCGGGCAAGACTCAGCTGTCCGCTCGGGTTCTCGCCGCGTACGGCCGCGCGGAAATGTGGATGCGCCGTCAGAAACCGGCTTGCCACCTGTCCTGGGCGACCCTCGCCGGCATCGGCCATCTGGCCACGCCTTCGCTGACCGTGTCTTCCTCGGGTGACATGACTCCCGCTGTCGTCGGCGCTTCCGTCGGCGCGGACACCGACTCCGGCGCCCTCGACGGCGACCGCAAAGCCGACCACGAACTCGGCCCGCTCCACTTCACCCCGGCGACGTGGAAGAAGTACGCCGAACGCGCCAACGGCGACGGCAAACCCGCCAACCCCCAGAACATCGACGACGCCGCCTTCACGGCCGCCCGCTACCTCTGCTCCGGTGGCGACGACCTCGGCACTCCCACGGGCTGGTGGCGCGCGATGTTGTTCTACAACGCTTCGGTGGATTACGTGCAGAGCGTGTTCTCCGCCGCGGACTCGTACGCTGCGGCGAGCGTCGCTCCCTGACAGCGGGTCGGGAAGACAGGCCCCCGCCCTCCCGAGGGGGGCGTCCCCGAACCCAGTCTACCGAGGTCAGCGGCCCGGCAACGGGTTTCGCGGAATCTGTGGACAACCTCGCGGGCGAGAGTCACGGTGTGGATAAGTCGGCGAGTTGGCAGGGTGCCGCACTCGCGCCGTGCCAGAGCGGCGCGTCACTGGCGCCTCAGGCGTGGGCGGTGATCCGCGTGCCCTTGAGGGCCTTCGCCGGACGCGGCGCGGCGGGAGTGGCGGGCGAAGCGGCGGCGGCGCGCTGGCGGCGGCCGGCCGGGAACCGCGCGTCCAGCTCGACGATCACCGGCGAGAGCGCCGCCAGCAGCAGGACGGCAAGGCCGGCGTAGACGGCGATGAAGGTGAAGACGTTCATCTCGAGCTCCTCGGGTCGTTCTCCGTGATGACTCAAGATTCGCCCACGAGGAGGGTCCGCCGGATCAGCCGACCGGCCGAGCGGCGGCGCCGAAAGGCCACACCCGCGCAACCGCTGACCGGCCAGAAGACCGAGCCCGACAGCGCCGATCGGGAAAGGCGCGGAGCCCGAACAGCCCGTCAGCGATCCTGCAACGTGATCCGCGCCGTCACTTCCGCGATCGCCTCCAGGTACTCCGGCACGGGGTTCATCGCCGAAGCCATCCGCAGTTGCGCCAGCGCCTCGGCCAACCGGCCGAGGCGCTGGAGGGTCCGCCCGAGGACGAAGCGGGCGTAGTGATCCGTCGGATCCAGCTCGAGGACTCGTGTGAACGCGCGTTCCGCCCGGCGCAGCTGCGCCGAGTGGAAGTACGCGCGGCCCGCGAGGAGCTGGACGCTCGGTTTGTCCGTCTCGTCGAGCAGGGGTTCGAGCGCCTTGAGCGCGTCGAGCGGGCGGTGGCGTTCGACCAGATCCTCGGCCTGGCGGAAGGCGCGGAAACGGTCTTCGCCGGTGGGCTCTGGTGCTGCTGCGGCGTCCGTCATGGTCACTCCGACGATACCGCTCCGGAGGGCCTCGCACGAGGCGGCGGACGGGTCGTGGTGGACTGTCCTGCCATGAGCAGCGGACAGGAACCCGGCTACCTGGGCCTGGCGCCCTACCTCTACTACACCGACGCGACGGCGGCGCTGGAGTGGCTGACCAGGGTCTTCGGCTTCCGGGAGGAAGTGCGGTTCGAGGACGCGTCCGGGGAGGTCTTCCAGGCGACGCTCTGCGCGGGCACCGGAACGGTCCAGCTCGCCGGCGTCGGTTCCGAGTACTGGGCGGCCAAGGGCGTCGAGGGACCGGTCGGGCAGCTCAACATCATCTACGTGACCGACGTCGACGCGCAGTACGAGCGCGTGCGTTCGGCGCTGGGCGAGGACGCCGAGCCGGAGCCGCCGCAGGACCAGCCGTACGGCGCGCGCGTGTTCACGGTGGCGGATCCCGGGGGCAACAGCTGGACGTTCTGGCAGCAGACGTCGGAGATCGTCGAGCTGCCGTCCGGGTGGCGTGAAGTGCGGCCGGAGGGCTCGGAAGCCCACTGACGGGCACTGAGCGGAATGGCCGTGCCTCCAACGGGTGAAAGCCGCGGACGGCTACTCTGGGCGGCGTCACCGCAGGCACGACCCACTGAGGAGCATGGCGTGGCTCTCATCGAGCAGGTAGGCGCGCGCGAGATTCTGGACTCGCGTGGCAACCCGACCGTCGAGGTGGAGGTGGCGCTCGACGACGGCACGCTGGCGCGGGCCGCTGTCCCGTCGGGTGCGTCCACCGGCGAGCACGAAGCAGTCGAGCTGCGTGACGGGGACACCGGTCGCTACAACGGCAAGGGCGTGGAGCGCGCGGTCGCCGCGGTGCTCGACGAGATCGGTCCGGACCTGGTCGGCGTCGACGCCGTGGATCAGCGGATCGTCGACCAGAAGCTCGTGGACCTCGACGGCACGCCCGCGAAGTCGCGCCTGGGCGCCAACGCGATCCTCGGCGTCTCGCTGGCCGTCGCGAAGGCCGCCGCCGAGTCGGCCGAGCTGGAACTCTTCCGCTACCTGGGCGGGCCGAACGCGCACGTGCTGCCCGTGCCGATGCTCAACATCCTCAACGGTGGCGCCCACGCCGACACCGACGTGGACATCCAGGAGTTCATGATCGCGCCGATCGGCGCCGAGTCGTTCCGCGAGGCGCTGCGCTGGGGCACCGAGGTCTACCACGCGCTCAAGGGCGTGCTGAAGGGCCGCGGCCTGTCCACCGGCCTCGGCGACGAGGGCGGCTTCGCGCCGAGCCTCGGCAACAACCGCGAGGCGCTCGACCTGATCCTGCAGGCCATCGAGAAGGCCGGCTACGCGCCGGGCCGCGACGTCGCGCTCGCGCTGGACGTCGCCGCCACCGAGTTCTTCGCCGACGGCGCCTACACGTTCGAGGGCACCAAGCGCAGCGCCGAGCAGATGTCGGCCTACTACGCCGAACTGCTGCGCGACTACCCGCTCGTGTCCATCGAGGACCCGCTGAGCGAGGACGACTGGGACGGCTGGGTCCAGCTGACCGCCGAGGTCGGCGACAAGGTCCAGCTCGTGGGCGACGACCTGTTCGTCACCAACCCGGACCGCCTCGAGGAGGGCATCACCCGCCGCGCCGCCAACGCGCTGCTGGTGAAGGTCAACCAGATCGGAACCCTGTCGGAGACGCTGGACGCGGTGTCGCTGGCCACGTCGTACGGCTACAAGTCGATGATGAGCCACCGTTCCGGCGAGACCGAGGACACGTTCATCGCGGACCTCGCGGTCGCCACGGGCGTCGGCCAGATCAAGACGGGCGCCCCGGCACGCGGCGAGCGGATCGCGAAGTACAACCAGCTCCTGCGCATCGAGGAGACGCTGGCGGACGCCGCGCGTTACGCCGGCGACCTCGCCTTCCCGCGGTTCACCGCGGAGGCCTGAGGGTTTCCATGGCCGACCGGGGGAGGGCGCGCAGCCGCCGCGGAGGCCGAGCCGACGGCGCCGGGTCCACTCGGACGCGGCGCGCCGAGGGAGGCGGGTCCACACGGGCCCGTCGCCCCGCGTCGGCCCGGCGTCGGACGGCGGAGGCTTCGTCAGCGGAGACGACGAGGGCTCGGCTACGCCGTGGCCTCGCGGCGAAACGCGCGTCGGGCGCGGCCAAAGTGCTCGGCATGTCGACCACCCGGCGCGCGGCCGTGGTGGCGATCGTCGTGTGTGCGCTGGCGTTCACCGTCGCGGTGCCGCTGCGGACGTATCTGAGCCAGCGGTCGGAAGTGCGTGACCAGGAGGCGCAGCAAGCCCAGCTGCAGAAGGAAGTCGACGTCCTGCGCGACCGCAAGGCCCAGCTGAGCGACCCGGCGCAGATCGAGGCGGAGGCCCGCCGTCGGCTGCGGTACGTGAAGCCGGGGGAGACGCCGTACATCGTGCAGCTGCCGGAGGACCAGCCTTCCGCGCCGCCTCCCGCGGCCAACCCGGCGGCGGTTCCGCAGGGGTCTTGGTACGAGAAGCTGTGGGACTCGGTTTCCGGTGGGTGACGGTCTGGTTTTGGGTTGAGCGGCGGGGTGCCTTCGGGTACCCCGCCGTTTCTCTTTTGCGGCTTGCCTAGGCTATCGAAAATCGATAGATTCCCATCGTAACTCGATGGGAGGTTGGCCTGTGGGAAAGCTGGCAGTGAACGCGCTGCGCACGGTGCTCGCGGTGGTGCTCACCGGAACCGTGCTGATCCAGGTGCTGATGGTGTGGGTGCTGGTCACCGGGAGTGACCCGGAGGACGGGACGCTGCCGCTCACCGCGTTTCGCCTCCTCGCGATCCTGGGCCTGGTGACGGTGCAGGTCGCCGTGGTCAGCGTGTGGCGGCTGGTGACGATGGTGCGCCGCGGCATCGTGTTCACCCACGCCGCCTTCCGCTACGTCGACACCGTCATCGGCGCGATCGTGGCGGCGGCCCTCGTGTGGTTCGCGGTCACGGCCATCAACGCACCCGGCCAGCGCGACGACCCGGGCGTCACCCTCATCATGGGCGGGATCGGCGTCGCCATCCTGGGCGTCGCGCTCATCGTGCTGGTCCTGCGGATGCTCCTCGCCCGGGCCGTCGCGCGCGACGTCGAGGCGAAGCAGCTGCAGGCCGAGCTCGACGAGGTGATCTGATGCCCATCGCCGTCGACATCGACGTGATGCTGGCCCGGCGGAAGATGTCGGTGGGCGAGCTCGCGGACCGCGTGGGAATCACACCGGCGAACCTGGCGGTGCTGAAGAACGGCCGCGCCAAGGCAGTTCGCTTCGCGACGCTGGCGGCGCTTTGTGAGGTGCTGGAGTGCCAGCCGGGTGACCTGCTGCGGTGGGAGTCGGAGGATGACGCGGAGGACGACGCGGGGGCGGAGGTGTCTCGGGTGGGCGTGAAAACGCCTGGTGTCAGTGGGTTGTGACACGGCGCGGGGATCGCGTGGACGCGCCATAACGCCCGCGATCCCCGCCGCGTCTGGCCTCGCTTGGGCACTTATCGGACGCCGCCGCCGGGACCACAGGCCCCCGCCCTCCCAAGGGGGGCGTCCCCATCCCATTCTACCGGCGGGGGCCGGCGAAAACGGCGGTCGAGGACGTGGGGGGCCGAGTTGTCCACAGGGGAGTCGAGTTGTGGATAAGTCGGGGGTTCAGGCGGAGGTGGCGGAGGGGCCGGGCGTCGGCGGCACTAACCTGGGGGGCGTGAACAGCAGCAACAGCAGCACGGAAACCCCCCGCTTCGAGCCGGTCTCCGATGCAGACCGGGAGATCATCAAGGAGCAGCTCGGGCGGCCGCCGCGTGCGTTGCGGGCCGTGGCGGCGCGGTGTCCGAGCGGGCACCCGTCGGTGGTGCAGACGAGCCCGCGGCTCGAGAACGGCACCCCGTTCCCCACGCTCTACTACTTGACGTGCCCGCGGCTGACGTCGCTGGTCGGCACGCTGGAGGCGTCCGGCGTGATGAAGGAGATGACCGCAAGGCTCGAGACCGACCCGGAGCTCGCCGCGGCGTACCTGCGCACGCACGAGACCTACCTCGCCGAGCGCGACGCCATCGAGTCCCTCGGCACGCAGGTCACCGCCGGCGGCATGCCGGGGCGCGTGAAGTGCCTCCACGTCCACCTCGCCCACACCCTTGCCGCCGGCCCGGGCGTCAACCCCTTCGGCGACGAGACCCTCGCCTGGCTCCACACCCAGGGCTGGCCCTCGGGCGAGTGCGCCGCAGCCGAAGAGGGGTAACGCTTCCGTCTCGTGTGCAGATAGTCCGGACAGGCGGGCAGTTACTGCATCTGTGGGTTCCCGTACGGGTGACCCGCCGCCAAGCTGAGTACGGAATCTTCACACGACGTAGGCAACCATCGGGCTCATCACCGGGTGACCCCGAGGAGGGTTCGGACCATGCGGGCGCCACGCGGACTCGGGCACATCGCCCGGAAGCTCCGCAATGGACCCCACGGCGACGCCCCTCGCGATGAGGCTTCGGCCGAAGTCGAGGCGAGCGATGTGGACGGTCGCGGCCAGAACCTCGGCGAGGAACCCTCCAATGCGGAGACCGCCGACGAGGGCTCGACCGAGCTGGCCGCCAGTGGGGCTCCCGCCGAGGAGATCACGGGCCAGGCCGACAGTTCGACCGAGGAAGCCCAGTCAGAGCTGGGCGCTGGTGAACACGCCGCGATCGCAGACGTGGACGACGAAGAACCGCCGGGCGATGAGGGCCGCGAAGAAGCCGAAGGCGGCAACAACGAGCATGCGGCTGATGGCGAAAACGCGCAGGGCCCGGGGATCGCAGCCAAGGCTGAAGATTTGGCTGGGGACGCTCGGCGCGAATCGGATACACCGGACGACGGAGCCCTCACCGACAACGCCGAAGCCAAACCAGCTCAAGCGACCGAACCTGAGGCGGCAGACGACGCCGAGCCGCAGGGGGCTGGGACCGAAGCCACCGCAGATGCCAGGGCCGACGCGACCGCGGCAGTCGGCGAAGCTGTAGTGCGAGTCGAAGCCGCTGAAGCCGTGCAAGCCGACGAAGGGCAAGGAAGTCAGGCCGCGGCGGGTCAAGGTGGCGCGGCTGAAGTCGAAGCGCGCGGCGAAGCTGCGGCCCAGGGTGAAGGAGTCGGAGCTGCGAGCGCCGCGGAGGGCGAAGCGGCCCAGGCTGAAGCGGGCGAAGTCGACGAAGCTCACGCCGAGGTAGCCGGTGGAACCGAGGTCGTGGCACCCGATGCCGAGGCAGAAGCGCAGGTCGGTGTTGCTCAAACCGCAGCAGGCGAAGTCGGCGAATTGGCCGGAGCGGGTGAAGAAGGCGAAGTCGGAGCCGCTGCCGAGGTCGGCGAAGTGGTCGGAGCAGGTGAAGACGGAGCCGGAGCCGCTGCCGAAGTAAGCGAAGCGGGCGAAGCAGAAGCAGCGGAAGCTGAGGCTGACGCTGACGCTGAAGAAGACCAAGACAGACCCCGCCGCTGGTCAAGGCCCGATCAAGCCCCGCCGAGTCACAGCCCGCGAGCACTGCGGATCGCCACGAGGAAAGCCCGGTACCGCAGCCGAAAGGTCACCGCGAAGCACCGGAACGCGTTCTCCATCGCCGTCGGGATCCTGGCGGTCGTGCCGGCGATCGCCGCAACGCTGGCCATCGGGGCGTGGACGGCCGGTCTGCCGACGACCCACACCAAAGAAGTAGCCCTCGAGCAGGGGTACGACCCCCAGAACCCCCAGGTGGAAAAGGTCGCTGTCGACGGCAGCCTGCCCGACTCCCCCGTCCCGCTGCCGTTGCCTGCCTACGAGTTGCCCACCGGGCCCCTTGGCATCCCGACCACCGCCTTGGCCGCGTATCACAACGCGGCGGACATCCTGGCCCACGAGCAGCCGATCTGCCACATCGACTGGGCGCTGGTCGCCAGCATCGGGCGGATCGAGTCCAACCACGCGCGGGGTGGATACGTCGACGCGGCGGGCACGGCGCTCGAGCCGATCCTCGGCCCGGAGCTCAACGGGACCGGGCCCTTTGCGGCGATCCCGGACACCGATGGCGGCGTGCTGGACCACGACACCGTCTGGGATCGCGCGGTGGGGCCGGCGCAGTTCATCCCCGCGACGTGGCGCGAGTACGCGTCCGACGGGAACGGTGACGGCGCCGCAGACCCCGAGAACCTGTTCGACGCCTCGCTGGCCACGGCGCGCTACCTCTGCTCCGGCGGTCTGGACGTCGCGAACCCGGACCAGCTGCGCACGGCGATCTACCGCTACAACAACTCCGACGTGTACGTGAACACCGTCATCCTGTGGGCCGAGGCCTACCGCAACGGCGTCGCGCCGCTGCCGGACAGCCAGATTCCCGTCGGGGCGCCCAATGCGGGCGTGAACCCGCCGCCGCCGGCTGTGCCGCCGCCACCGGTGTCCAGTACGCCGCCGAGTGGGCCGCCGCAGACGTCGTTGCCGCCGAACGGCCCCAGCAGCAGCACCTCGACCGACACCACTACCACTACCAGCACCACGCCGACCTGCGAATCCAGTACAACGCAGGACAGCACACCGCCGAGCAGCACCACGACGACCACGACCACCACCACGAGCCTCCCGCCGTGCGCCCCGCCGAGCTCCACACAGCCCGACGACAGCAGCGGCTCACCGAGCCCGACGAGCAACGCCCCAGAGTCCTGACCTCGACCCAGTAAGGTCGACGCCATGCCTCGTGTAGCCGCGATCGACTGTGGGACCAACTCCATCCGCCTGCTCGTCGCCGAGCTGACGCCGCGCCACGACGGCACGGTGGACCTGCGCGACCTGCACCGCGAGATGCGCATCGTGCGCCTCGGCCAGGGCGTCGACGCCACCGGGTGCCTGGCGCCGGAAGCGCTGGAGCGGACGCGAAAAGCCCTCGCCGACTACACGATCGCGGCGCGGCGCAAGGGCGTCGAAAAGATAAGGATGGTCGCCACCTCTGCCACCAGGGACGCCAGCAATCGCGACGAGTTCTTCGCCATGACGCGCGAGACGCTCGGCGTCGAGGCCGAAGTGATCAGCGGCGACGAGGAAGCGCGGCTGTCCTTCACCGGCGCGGTCGGGGAGCAGGACCCGGACGACGGTCCCTTCGTGGTCGTCGACGTCGGCGGCGGCTCGACCGAGCTTGTCCTCGGCACGTGGGACGGGCAGCGCGCCGAGGTGCTCGCGGCCAAGTCCGTGGACATCGGCTGCGTCCGCATCACCGAGCGCGACCTCAAGGGTGACCCGCCCACCGACGAAGAAATCGCCCGGGCGAAAACCACCGCCGAGACCATCCTCACCGAGGCCTTCGACGTCGTCGACGTGGCAAAGGCGAAGACCTGGATCGGGGTCGCCGGCACGGTGACCACGTTGTCAGCGGTCGCCCAGGAGCTGCCCGAGTACGACTCCGAGCGCACGCACTTGTCGAAGCTCTCCCACGCCGAGATCGACCGCCTCGCGACGAGCCTGCTGGCGGCCGACCGGGCCACCCGCGCGGCCAACCCCGTGATCCATCCGGGCAGGGTGGACGTGATCGGCGGGGGCGCGGTGATCGTGCAGGTGCTGGCCGAGCAGCTCGCAAAACGCGGTGGTCCGGACCAGCTGATCGTGAGCGAACACGACATCCTCGACGGAATCGCGCTGTCGCTCGCCTGAGCGGAGCAGCGCGGACACGCGCAGTGATCAACAAGACCTTGGTCGTACTCTGCCCGGGTGAGCGACAAGGTTGTCACTCTTTTGCAACCGAGCGATCTGGTTACAAACCGCCAATAGCCCGATAACCTCCATCTCACTTTTCGGGAATACGAGATGGAGGGGAACGATGCGGCGTTCACGCAGGCTCTGGGGAGCCGCCGCGGTGGTGACAACCTTGTCATTGGTCCTGGCCGCGTGTGGTGGTGGCTCCAGCAGTAGCGGGTCGTCCGGCGAGGTGGATCCCAACGGGACCTTCACCGTCTACGGCACCGAGCCGCAGAACACGCTGATCCCCACGAACACCAACGAGCTGGGTGGCTCGAAGGCCGTCGACGCGATGTTCGCCGAGCTGGTCGCGTTCAAGGGTGACAACGCGCAGCCCTACAACCAGATGGCCGAGTCGATCACCACGACCGACTCCAAGGTCTTCGACATCAAGATCAAGCAGGGCTGGAAGTTCCACGACGGCACCGAGGTCAAGGCCAAGAACTTCGTCGACGCCTGGAACTACGGCGCCTACTCGCCCAACGGCCAGATCAACAGCACGTTCTTCGAGAACATCCAGGGCTACGACGACGTCCACCCGGCCGACGACAACGCCAAGCCGACCACGGACAAGATGTCCGGCCTGGTCGTGAAGGGCGACTACGAGTTCCAGGTGACGCTGAAGGCGCCGTTCTCGGTCTTCGCCACCAAGATCGGCTACACGGCCTTCGCGCCGCTGCCCGACGTGTTCTTCAAGGACCCCAAGGCTTTCGCGCAGCACCCGATCGGCAACGGCCCGATGAAGTTCGTCAGCCGCACGCCGAACGTCGACATCAAGCTGACGCGCAACGACGACTACAAGGGCCAGGACAAGGTCAAGTTCAAGGACCTGGACATCAAGATCTACGCGAGCCAGGAAACCGCGTACCAGGACCTGCTGAGCAACAAGCTCGACTTCATCGAGACGCTCCCGCCCTCGGCGCTGGCCGGCAGCAAGTACAAGACCGATCTCAAGGACAACCTGGTCATCGGTCACCTGCTCGGCATCAGCACCATCGCCGTGCCGTACTACGTGCCCGGCTACGACAACCTCGACCTGCGCAAGGCCATCTCCATGGCGATCGACCGCACGCAGATCACCAAGACCGTCATGAACGACACCTACGTGCCGGCCGACGGCTACGTCTCGCAGGGCATCGAGGGCTACCGCCCGGCCGTGTGCGAGTTCTGCAAGTTCGACCCGACCGCGGCCAAGGCGGCGTTCGCGAAGTCCGGCTTCAAGGGCAAGCTCACCATCGCGTCCAACGCCGACGGTGGCCGCAAGGAGCCGCTGGTGGCCGCGTGCAACAGCATCAAGAACGTGCTCGGCGTCGAGTGCGACTTCGTGCCGGCCACGGACTTCGGCCAGTGGCGCAGCATCGTGACGGGCCACAAGCTGACCGGCATGGGCCGTTCGGACTGGTCGGCCGACTACCCGTCGATCGAGGACTTCCTGAACCCGATCTACCGCTCGGGTGCCTCGTCGAACGACTCGGTCTACACCAACCCGGCCGTCGACCAGCTCCTCGAGCAGGCCGACTCCACGCCGGACAAGGACGCCGCGATCAAGATCTACCAGCAGGCCGAGGACGCCATCGCCAAGGACCTGCCCTCGATCCCGGTCTGGGACGAGAAGGGTGTGGCCGCGAAGTCCAAGCACACCAAGACCGTGACGCTCGACTTCCGCCGCCGCGCCGACTACTCGTCGGTCGAGGTCACCAAGTGACGCGCTGAGAAGACGTCCCATCACCAGGGCAGCCGCGGACCGTCTCAAAAGGACGGTTCGCGGCTCGCCCGGCGCGCACTCCTAGGAACTGACGCATGATTCGCTACGTCCTGCGACGCCTGCTCCAGCTGATCCCGGTGTTCTTCGGAACGACCTTCCTGATCTACGTGCTGGTGTGGGCCGTCCCGGGTGATCCCTTCTCGGGCAAGTGCGGTCAGACGGCCTGCCCCCAGGCCTACGTCGACCTGATGACCGAGAAGTTCCACCTGAACGACAACCTGATCCTGCAGTACCTCAAGTACCTCGGCAGCCTGTTCACGGGCGACTGGGGCGAGACCTTCAACGGCACCTCCGTCGGCGAGCTGATCGCCACCTCCTACCCGATCACGCTGCGCCTGGCGCTCGTCGCGGTGCTTATCGAGGCCGTGATCGGCCTGACCGCGGGCGTGCTGACCGGCTTGCGCGGCAAGGGTTTCCTCGACAATCTGGTGCTCGTCTCCACCACGTTCCTCATCTCGCTGCCGGTGTTCGTGACCGCGATCGTGCTACAGCTCGTGCTGGGCACCGAGCTCGGCATCATCGACACGAGCGTGTCGGACAACCCGGGCTTCGGCGAGCTGATCGTGCCCGGCATCGCGCTGGGCAGCCTCTCGATGGCCTACGTCGCGCGGCTCACGAGAACGTCGATCGCGGAGAACCGCCATGCCGACTACATCCGCACGGCCATCGCGAAGGGCCAGCCCAACAGTCGCGTGGTCGGCGTGCACCTGCTGCGCAACTCGGTGATCCCGGTGCTGACGTTCCTCGGCACAGACCTGGGCGCGCTGATGGGCGGCGCGATCGTGACCGAGGGCGTGTTCAACATCAACGGCCTGGGCGGGCTCATCTTCCGCGGCATCCAGAACCGCGAGAGCGCCACCGTCGTGGGTGTCGTGGTGCTGCTCGTGCTCGTGTACCTGCTGATGAGCCTGATCGTGGACCTGCTCTACGCCGTTCTCGACCCGAGGATCCGCTATGACTGACCCCAACCTCGTCGGGGGCACGGCTGTCGACGCGGCGGAGCTGTCGCGCATCGACGACTCCGCGACCGAGGCGAAGAAGCCCCGCAGCCTGTGGGGTGACGCCTGGCGCCAGCTGCGCCGCAAGCCGGCGTTCGTGATCTCCGCGGTGATCATCGTGTTCATCGTGCTCATCGCGGTCGCGCCGGGCCTGTTCGCGCACGGTGACCCCGGGATGGGCGACCTGACGAAGGCCAACCAGGGCCCGTCGTCCGACGCCTGGTTCGGCTACGACAACCAGGGTTACGACGTCTATACCCGCACCATCTACGGCGCTCGCGCGTCGCTGCTGGTCGGCGTGTTCGCGACGATCCTGACGGTCGTCTTCGGCTCGCTGGTCGGCATCCTCGCCGGCTACTACGGCCGCCTGATCGACAGCCTGCTCTCGCGGCTCGGCGACATCTTCGCCGGCCTGCCGTTCGTGCTCGGCGCGATCGTCATTCTCACGACGTTCAACGCGCCCGGCTCCAACCCTGGCGCCGTGACGATCATCGTGCAGGTGGTCTGCTCCATCGCGGTGCTGACCTGGCCGGTCGCCATGCGCATCATGCGCTCGGCGACGCTGGTCGCGAAGCAGCTCGACTACGTGAAGGCCGCTCGTGCGCTCGGCGCCAGCACGCCGCGCATCGTGTTCCGGCACCTGCTGCCCAACACGCTCGCGCCGGTGCTGGTCTACGCCACCATCGCGCTCGGCGCGGCCATCGGCGCCGAGGCGACGCTCGCGTACCTCGGCATCGGCGTGCGGCCGCCGGTGATCTCGTGGGGCGTGATGATCAGCGACTCGCGCGACTACTTCCGGGCCGACCCGCACATGCTCTTGTTCCCCGGTGCGTTCGTCACCATCACCGTGCTCGCGTTCGTGATGCTCGGTGACGGGATCCGCGACGCGCTCGACCCGAAGTCGAGGTAGCGGCCGATGACCGATACACAGAACGAACTGCTGCTCGAGGTCGAAGACCTCCAGGTGGAGTTCCGCACGTCCGACGGCGTCGCCAACGTGCTCAACGGCGTGAGCTACTCCGTGCACGCCGGCGAAACCCTTGCGGTGCTGGGTGAATCCGGCTCCGGCAAGAGCGTGACCGCGCAGACCATCATGGGCATCCTCGACATGCCGCCGGGGGTGATCACCGGCGGTTCGATCCGCTACCGCGGCGAGGACCTGCTAACGGCCACGCCCGAGCGGCGGCGCGAGCTGCGCGGCACCGAGATCGCGATGATCTTCCAGGACGCGCTTTCGGCGCTGAACCCCGTGTTCACCGTGGGGTTCCAGATCGAAGAACAGCTGCGCGTGCGCCAGGGGATGTCCAAACAGGACGCCCGCAAGCGCGCGATCGAGCTGCTGGACCTGGTGCGAATCCCGGCCGCCGCGCGGCGCGTGAAGGACTACCCGCACCAGTTCTCGGGCGGCATGCGCCAGCGCGCGATGATCGCGATGTCGCTGGCACTCGACCCCGTGCTGCTGATCGCGGACGAGCCGACCACGGCGCTCGACGTGACCGTGCAGGCCCAGATCATGGACCTGCTGGGCGAGATCCAGCGCGAACGGCAGATGGGGCTGGTCCTCATCACCCACGACCTGGGCGTGGTCGCGGAGGTCGCCGACCGGATCGCCGTGATGTACGCGGGCCGGATCGTGGAGCAGGCCGACGTGCGCGAGCTGTTCAAGTCACCTGGCCACCCGTACACGGCGGCGCTGATGGACTCGTTGCCGCGCCTGGATCTCAAGGGCCAGACGCTGGAGACGATCAAGGGGCTGCCGCCGAGCCTGCTCCACATCCCTTCGGGCTGTCCGTTCCACCCGCGGTGCAAGCGGGCGGAGCAACGCTGTTCGGAGGAACGGCCGTCGTTGCACAGTCTCGGGTTCGGCCGGGTCAGTGCGTGTCACTTCGCCGAAGAGGTGGTGGAAAGCCGTGTCTGAGCCGATTCTCAGCGTGCAGGAGCTGGTGAAGCACTTCCCGGTGCGCCAGGGCGTGCTGTTCAAGCGCACCGTCGGGCACGTCAAGGCCGTCGACGGCGTCTCGTTCGACCTGGCGCCGGGCGAGACGCTCGGCGTGGTGGGCGAGTCGGGCTGCGGCAAGTCGACGCTCGCGCAGGTGCTGATGCGCCTGGAGGAGCCGACCGCGGGCGGGGCGACGTTCGAGGGCCGCGACATCTTCAAGCTGAGCGGCGGTGAGCTGCGGCGGCTGCGGCGCCAGATCCAGATCGTGCTGCAGGACCCGTACACGTCGCTGAACCCGCGGATGACGGTCGGCGACATCATCGGCGAGCCGTTCGAGATCCACACCGAGGTGGCGCCGAAGGGTTCGCGCGCGCAGAAGGTGCGCGAGCTGCTGGACGTGGTGGGGCTCAACCCCGAGCACCTCAACCGTTACCCGCACCAGTTCTCGGGCGGGCAGCGCCAGCGCATCGGCATCGCGCGGGCACTCGCGCTGCGGCCGAAGGTGATCATCTGCGACGAGCCGGTGTCCGCTTTGGACGTCTCCATCCAGGCGCAGGTGATGAACCTGCTCGGCGACCTGCAGACGGAGTTCGGGCTGTCGTACGTGTTCATCGCGCACGACCTGTCCGTGGTGCGCCACCTCGCCACGCGCGTGGCCGTGATGTACCTGGGCAAGATCGTGGAGATCGGCACCGAGGACGAGATCTACGAGCGGCCCTCGCACCCGTACACGCAGGCGCTGCTCTCGGCCGTGCCCGTGGCCGACCCGGAGGTGCGCGGGCAGCGGCAGATCATCCGGCTCGAGGGCGACCCGCCGAGCCCGCTCGACCCGCCGTCGGGCTGCCGGTTCCGCACGCGGTGCTGGAAGGCGCAGGACATCTGCGCCACGGAGGTGCCCGAGCTCTCGCCGCGCACCGACGGGCACCTCTCGGCGTGTCACTTCGCGGAAGCCCGGTCCGTGGTGCCCTGACTTTAGTCGGGTTCCTCCTCCTGACGATTGCTGCGACGTGTGTCCGGTATGTACGTTGCATTGTCGGTTTTCGCGTTGGAGGAGGACTCGTGAAAAGACCCAGACTGCTTCTCGCCGTGTTGGCGGTACCCCTGCTCGGTGCGGCTTCCTTCGTGCCGGTCGCGTCGGCGGGGGTGTCCGGCCCGGTCACGGAGTTCACGGTGCTGGCGCGTTCGGACGTCGGCGCCGCCGTGGCCGCGGTCGAGGCCGCCGGCGGGACGGTGGTGGCCCGGAACGACGCCGTCGGGCTGATCACGGCTTCGGCGCCGGCTTCGGGCTTCGTGGCGCGGGTGTCTTCCAGCAGCGCGGTGTTCGGCGCGGCCCGGTCGAAGGCGATCGGCTCGGCGCCGCGGGACGGCAAGAAGGTGAAGCACGACGCGGTCGAGAAGGAGGGCCGGGGGAAGGCTTCCGGTGCCAAGCGTGGTGCTTCTGGTACAGACCCGCTGGACGACGAGCTCTGGGGCCTGAAGTCCACCCGGTCGGACCTCGCGCGCACCGTGCAGCCCGGTGACAAGCGCGTGAAGGTCGGCATCATCGACACCGGCATCGACGCCAGTCACCCGGACATCGCGCCGAACTTCGACCGCGCCGACTCGCGCAACTTCACGCGGGACATCGTCGCGGATGTGAACGGCGCGGTGGTGGACGGTCCGTGCGAGTACCGCGGCTGCGTCGACCCCGTGGACCACGACGACAACGGCCACGGCACCCACGTCGCCGGCACGATCGGTGCGGCGGTGAACGGCTTCGGCGTCTCGGGCGTCGCGCCGGGCGTCTCGCTGGTGAACATCCGCGCCGGCCAGGACTCGGGCTTCTTCTTCCTGCAGTCGACTGTCGACGCGTTGACCTACGCCGGTGACGCGGGCATCGACGTGGTGAACATGAGCTTCTACACCGACCCGTGGCTCTACAACTGCCGCGCGAACCCGGCCGACTCCGCCGAGGAGCAGGCCGAGCAGCGCACCGTCATCGAGGCCACCACGCGGGCGCTGAACTACGCGCACCGCAAGGGCGTTTCGATGGTCGTCGCGCTCGGCAACGAGCACACGGACCTCGGCGCGCCGTTGCCCGACGCGACCAGCCCGGACTACCCGAGCACCTCGGCGCACCCGCGTCAGATCGACAACGCGTCCTGCTTCAACCTCCCGGCGGAAGGCCCGCACACGATCGGTGTGGGTGCTTTCGGGCCCTCGCAGGCGAAGGCGGACTACTCCAATTACGGGACCGAGCAGATCTCGGTTTCCGCGCCCGGTGGGTATTTCCGGGACGGCTTCGGGACGCCTTGGTTCCAGAAGGTGGAGAACGAGATCCTGTCGGCTTACCCGCGCAATGTGGCTGTGGCCGAGGGGAACGTCGACGAGGCCGGCAACGTGACTCCGGCCGGGGTCGCCGCGGGTGTGCAGAAGGCCGTCGCTCGTGACGGCCGGGTCGGGTACTACCAGTGGCTGCAGGGGACTTCGATGGCGACGCCGCACGCTGCCGGCGTGGCGGCGTTGATTGTTTCCGAGTACGGGAAGAAGTCGGGTTCCGGCTTCGGCATGGACCCGGATGCGGTGCAGCGCGTTTTGGAGGGGACGGCTTCCCAGGTCGCCTGCCCGGTGCCGCGGACGGTGGACTACCTGGACGAGGGCCGGGACGCGTCGTTCACGGCCACTTGTACGGGGAATGCTTCGTTCAACGCGTTTTACGGGCATGGTGCGGTGGATGCCTATGCGGCTGTGACGCATGGGGCCAAGTACGTGAAGCAGTAGTTCTCGCGGTTGACGGCCCTGTGTCAAGGTTTTCGGCCTTGGCACAGGGCCGTTTCGCGCCAAGTGGTGAATCGCGAATAGGGGCATTGACACCGCAAACCGGCGCGCCCAACGATGGGGGCGGCGCGTCGAGTGCCGCGCCTTGGGGGTGGGGGCTGTGCGTTGTGGTGGGTGGGCCAAGGTGGCCGTGGCCGGGATGGTCGTGGCGGGGCTCCTGGCCGGGGCCGGGGCGGCGAACGCCGCGACGACCGTGCCGATTTCCGCGCCCGGCGGGTACGCGAGTGATCCGTCCAGTACGCCGGCCGCGGGGAAGCACACGCGGGCGCTCGGGGCGGCGGTCACCGTGCCGGCCGGGGAGACGCGGTACGTCAGCAGCAAGCTGAACGTGGACGACGCCGCGCAGGTCACAGAGGTTTCGCACCTCGTGTACTGCCGGCGGCCGGGGCAGACCGTGAACGCGGCGCAGCTGGTGAGCGGGCAGAACGTGCTCGCGAACACCGCGAAGACGTTGCTCACCCGCGGGTTCGTGACCGCGCCGGCGGACAGCGCGCTCACCTGTGCGGTGTATGCGCAGTTCGTGAACCACGCGGCGAACGTCAGCGGCCACATCTCGGTGCTCGCCTCCTCGTACCTACAGGACGTCGACGGGCCCATCGCCGCCGTGAAGCAGACGTTCAACGGCAAGGTGCTGGTGAACTCCGCGGCGACCGCGAACTCCGTGTCGTTCACCGCGCCCGCCGGGGCGACGGTCGTGCAGGCGATCGGCGATGTGAACATCACCGTCTGCTACAACGCCAACAACGGTCTGTGCCAACGCTCGGCGGGTGCGCGGATGGACGGCGCGAACTCGCTGGTGGGCACGCAGCTCGTGGTGAACCAGCTCGACGCGAACGGCAATCCCTGCAACACCACCACCAACGGTCCCCTCGCAGGCGTGACCGTGACGAACACCGTCCACCACTTCAAGATCAACACCTGGGTGACGAACGTTCCGATCGTCGCGACGTGTTCGCGCGACTTCGTGGTGTACACCAGGGTCACGGCCAACGCGGCGCACAACTCGTTCCTCATCGAGGCCAACAACCAGAGCGTCGGCGCGGCTTTCGTGCCGTGAGCCGAGCGCTGCGGCAGACGGCCCGGGGTTGCACACTGGCGACATGCGGATCGGTATCGGAATTCCCAACACGGTGCCCGGCACGAGTGGACCGTTGGTGCTCGAGTGGGCACGCCGGGCGGAGGAGCGCGGGTTTGCCTTCGTGTCCACGATCGGGCGGGTGGCGTACCCGTCGCTGGACTCGTTGACGGCGCTGGCCGGCGTGGCCGGGGCGACGAGCGGGATCGGGCTGGTCACCAACGCCGTGCTGGGGCCGACGTACCCGGACGCGGTCCTGGCGAAAGTGGCCGGCACCGTGGCGTCGTTGTCGGAAGGGCGGCTGACGCTCGGGCTCGGCGTGGGTGCGCGCGAGTCGGACTACCTGCCGGCGGAGCGGGATTTCGCCGGGCGCGGGGCGGCGTTCGACCGGCAGTTGAGCTACCTCAAGCAGGCGTGGCGTGGTGAAGCCGTGGCCGACGGCGATTTTCCGGGCGAGAAGAGGGCCGTGGTGCCGGAGCCGCCGGGGATTCCGATCCTGATCGGTGGGCACAGCAAGCGGGCAGTGCGGCGGACAGTCGAGCACGCGGCCGGGTGGACCGGCGCCGGTGGTGGGCCGGCGCGGGCGGAGCCGACGGTCAGGGAAATCCGCGACGCGTGGGCGGAAGCCGGCCGGGTCGGCGAGCCGCGGTTGCTCGGGTTGGCGTACTTCTCGGCGGCACAACCCGAGAGCGGCGACGAGTACCTGCGCTCCTACTACGCCTACGCCGGAGACCACGCCGACACGATCGCCGACGGAGCCGTGCGGACGCCGGAGAAGATCAGGGCGATCGTGCGGGACTTCGAGGCAGCCGGGCTCAACGAGCTCACGTTCACGCCGACCGTGGCCGATCCGGACGAGGTCGACCGGCTGGCCGACCTCGTCCTCTAGACCGAAAGACCCGAACGACTCGAAAGAATCACCGGTTCGAAGCCGACTTCACGAACTTCCCCAGATCCTTCGACTGCTGGATCCGCGTCGGTTCGTGCACGTACATCATGTGTCCGGCCGGGTAGTAGGCCGTCTCGATGTTGTCGCGCAGGTCGTCCGGGATCTGCAGGTGGGCGAGCACGTGCTCACTCGCGAAGTATGCCGTGGCGCCGTCGTAATGACCGAACGCGACGTGGACCTTCAGGTGCGGGTTCGCCCGCATGGCGGCGCTCACGGAGTCCACAACGGACACGAACCGGCCTTCGAAGTCCTTGTACGACCACGCCTTGAAGACATCGCCGGACAGGATCTCGTACGGCAGGTCGTTCTTGTACTCGAGCTCGTCGCGGATGTAGTGGTTGAAGCCGGCCGAGTACGCGCCGATGATGCGCGAGATCGACGCGTCGTCGCTCATGTGCTCGCGGCCGCCGTCGACCTCCCACGTGGTGAACCGGCCGTCCATGCGCCCGACGAGCAGGCCGCGGTCGCGCAGGAGCTCCGTGAAGAAGCGCACGTGCTCGATCCGCAGGTTGACTCGGTCCACATAGGACTCCGACAGCCCCGTCAGTGAAGCCAGCGTGGCCACGGTCTCCGCGCGGTCCTGAGTGGACAGCCGCGCACCGCGCGCCAGGGCCCACGGCAGTTCCTTGGCCGCGAAGTCCTCGGCGTCGGCCAGGACGTCGTCGAGGGGGCGGTCGCCGTGGAAGCCGTGGTAGTGCGCGATGGCCGCGTAGGTTGGCACGTAGAGCGAGTACGGCAGGTCGTTGCCCTCGTGGAAGCGCAGCGTGCCCATGTCGAGCACGGACGAGATGAGCAGCAGGCCGTTGAGGTACAGGCCGTAGCGGTCCTGCAGGTGCCCGGCCAGCGCGGCCGCGCGCAGCGTGCCGTACGACTCGCCGGCGAGGAACTTCGGCGACAGCCAGCGTCCGTTGCGCGAGACCCACAGCCGGATGATCTCGGCGACCGAGTCGATGTCCTCCTGGAACCCGGTGTAGTCCTTCGACTCGCCGCCCTCGGTCACGCGCGAGTAGCCCGTGGAGACCGGGTCGATGAACACGAGGTCGCTGTGCTGAAGCAGGGTCTCGCTGTTGTCGTCGAGGCCGTACGGGGGCGCGACCAGGTCGTCGACGTCACCCGAGAGCACCCGCCGCGGGCCCAGCAGGCCCATGTGCAGCCAGATGCTGGACGAGCCGGGGCCGCCGTTGAACGCGAACGTGACCGGGCGCGAGCCCGGCTCGGCGTCGTCGAGCGTGTAGGCGGTGAGGAACACCTCGGCCTTGGGCTTGTGGCCCTCCGACTTGCCGTCCTTCAGCACCTCTTGGCGCAGCACCACGCGCCCGGCCTGAGCGGTGTAGGCCAGTTTGCGGCGTTTGACCGTGAGCGTGTGGTGCGTGGTCACGAGGTCGTCGACGGGCTCCGGCGGCTTCTCCGCCGTGGCCGGCTTTTCGGGGGTCTCTTCGGTGGTGTCCGACATGGACCCAACTTAGCCAACCGGGCTGGGGACGGCTGTGGAAAGCTGGCGGAATGCGCTGGCCCGTCACGATTCCCGAGGCCCGCGAGGTCCAGGACGCGCTCCGCGGCCGCGTGGACCTCACCGACGCCTGCCCGGCGCCGGCGACGGTGACCGGCCTCGACGTCGCCTACGACCCGGCCGGCACGCGCATCGCCGCGGCCGCGGTCACGCTGGCCCTCGACGACCTGCGCGTGGTCGAGGAACGCGTGATCACGGGCGAGGTCACCTTCCCGTACGAGCCGGGCCTGTTCGCCTTCCGCGAGCTGCCGCCGCTGCTCGACGCCATCGCGGCGCTCACGCACCCGCCCGAGGTATTCGCATGCGACGGCCACGGCCTCGCCCACCCGCGGCGCTTCGGGCTCGCGTGCCACCTCGGCGTGCTCACGGGGATCCCGGCCTTCGGCGTCGGCAAGACGCGGCTCGTCGGCACGCACGCGGAGCCCGGCCCGGAACGCGGCGACACCGCGCCGCTGCTGGACGGCGACGAGCAGCTCGGCGCCGTCGTGCGCACGAGGCCCGGTGTGAAACCGGTTTACGTGTCCGCGGGCCACCTGATCAGCCTCGACCACGCCTGCCGGCTGACGCTCGCGTTGACCCCGCGCTACCGCCTGCCCGAGACGACGCGCGCGGCCGACCACCTGTGCCGCGCGGCTCTGGCCGGCCGCTGATGGACACGCTCGCGGAGCTCGACGCCGCCGTCACCGGGTGCCGCGCGTGCCCGCGGCTGGTGGCGTGGCGCGAAAACGTGGCGCTCACCAAGCGGGCCGCCTACCTCGACGACGAGTACTGGGCCAAGCCCGTGCCCGGCTTCGGGCCGGCGGACGCGGCGCTGGCCGTGGTCGGGCTCGCGCCCTCGGCGCACGGCGGCAACCGCACCGGGCGGATGTTCACCGGCGACCCGTCGGGTGACTTCCTGTTCCGCGTGCTGCACGAGGTGGGGCTGGTGTCGCAGCCCACGTCCACTGACAAGCACGACGGCCTCACCCTGCGCGGCACCCGCCTCGTCTCACCCGTCCGCTGCGCGCCGCCCGAGAACAAGCCGACGCCGGCCGAGCGCGACACCTGCCGCCACTGGCTCGCCGACGAGCTGAGGCTCCTGCACCCGACCTTGAAGGCCGTCGTGGTGCTCGGCGCGTTCGGCTGGCAGGCGCTGCTGCCGGTGCTCGCCGAGGCGGGCCGGCCGGTGCCGTCGCCGCGGCCGGCGTTCGGCCACGGGGCCGTCGTCGAGCTCGGTGACTTACAGCTGCACGGCTGCTACCACGTGTCACCCCGTAATGTCCAGACGGGCCGTGTGACTCACGCGATGGTGTGTGACGTGTTCGCCTCCGCGGCCAGGGCCGCCGGCCTCTTCTGAATCGTTACCGCCTGCATGGCGACGCTGGTCACAGCAGGGCGGGGTACCCGAGCGATACGGCTCGGCAAGTGCGACTATGGAGACATGGCTGCTAAGTCGGAACCGACTCGGATCCTCATCCTCGGTGGTGGTTACGTCGGCCTGTACACGGCGTACGGGCTCCAGAAGATGCTGCGCGCCAACGAGGCCTCCGTGACCGTCGTTGACCCTCAGCCGCACATGACCTACGCGCCCTTCCTGCCCGAGGCTGCGGCCGGCGCGATCGAACCCCGTCACGTGGTGGTGCCCCTGCGCCGCGTGCTCAAGCGCTGCCACGTGCTCACCGCGCGCGTGACGAAGATCGAGAACGAGCGCAAGGCCGTCACGGTCGAGGCCGCCGACGGCCACATCGAGACGCTGAACTACGACGTGCTCGTGGTCGCGCTCGGCGCCGTCGCCCGCATCCTCCCGATCCCGGGCCTGGCGGAGCAGGGCATCGCCTTCAAGACCATCGGCGAGGCCATCTACCTGCGCAACCACATCATGACCAAGCTCGACGAGGCGGCGAGCACGCTCGACCCCGAGCTGCGCAAGCGCCTGCTGACCTTCACGGTCGTCGGCGGCGGCTTCGCCGGCATCGAGGCGCTGGCCGAGCTCGAGGACATGACCCGGTTCGCGGTGGAGAACTACTACCCGAACATCAAGCCCGCAGACATCCGCTGGGTGCTCGTCGAGGCCGCCGGGCGGATCCTGCCCGAGGTCCGCGAGACGCTCGGTGTGTACACGGTGCAGCAGCTGGAGAAGCGCGGCATCGAGGTCTACCTGTCGACGGCGGCGAAGTCGTTCGAAAACGGCCACGTCGTGCTCTCGGACGGCACCGAGTTCGACACCGATACGCTCATCTGGACGGCCGGTGTGAAGGCCAACCCGGTGCTCGCCGACTCCGACCTTCCGCTCGACAAGCGCGGCCGCGTCGAGGCCACCGCCGCGATGCAGGTCGTCGGCCACCCCGAGGTGTGGACGGCGGGCGACAACGCCGCGATCCCCGACCTCTCGCGTACCGAGCAGGACCCGACGGCCACGTGCCCGCCCAACGCGCAGCACGCCGTGCGCCAGGCGACGCTGCTGGCCAAGAACATCATCAAGGTCCTGCGCGGTGGCCAGCCGAAGGACTACTTCCACAAGAACCTCGGTGCGGTCGCTAGCCTCGGCCTGCACAAGGGTGTCGCCGACGCGCTGAACCTGAGGATCAAGGGCTTCCCGGCCTGGCTCTTCCACCGCGCGTACCACCTCAAGGCGATGCCGACGTGGAACCGCAAGACCCGCATCCTGTTCGACTGGATGCTCGGCGGCCTGTTCCGCCGTGAGGTGATCTCGCTCGGGCAGATCAACAACCCGAAGGAAGAGTTCGCCCGGGTTTCGAAGGGCTGAGTTCGTTCCTCCGCTGAAGCCGGACCTCCTGTCGGGAGGTCCGGCTTCTCGCGTTTTCGGTTACTGGACGAGGCGGTAGCGCGCCATCATGCAGTCGTCTTCGTGGTCGAGGATGTGGCAGTGCCAGACGTAGCCCTGGAGGTCCATGTCCATGTCCATGTCGTGCTCGGCCATGGTCATGCCGGACATCGCGTGCCGGGCCGGGGTGAACGTCGCGTCCGGGTCGAAGCCGAGCTCGTCGGCCGTCGGGAAGTGCACGAGGAAGCGCGTGACGGTGTTCTGCGGGCAGTTCACGGTGTCCTTCGGCCCCGCCTCCCACGGCGCGGGCGGCTGGGGTGCGCCGAGGAGGAAGTCATCCGGCGGCGGCGCCCACTCCGTGTGCATCGGCGGGCGCGGGTTCGCTAGTGAATAGGCGACCGGGTCGAACATCTGTCGGTTGAGCAGGTGCAGGTTCACCAGGTGCAGGTGCACGGGGTGGTCCTCGATGGTGAGGTTCACGACCTCCCACAGCTCCGTGGTTCCCTGGCGCGGCATGGCGATCGGATCGTCCTCGAAGCACAGGTTGTTGAGCGACATGCCGACCGGCGGCCAGCGCGTGAGCTTGAGGTCCTGGGTGAGCGTGACGACGCGGCGGCGGTCGGGCGCCGACGGTTTTTTCGTGACGCGCAGGCGAGTCGGCAGCGCCTGCTGGTGACCTTTCGCGCCAGTGCTGGTGAAACGCACGACGTCGGGCAGCGGCTGCGCGCCCGTGACGAGGGCGATGAGCGCGGCTTCGCGTTGGTCGTTGATGAGGTCGACGTGTTCGCCCTTTTCGAGGTCCGAGAAGTCGACCACGAGGTCGGCGCGCTCGCCGGGCGTGAGGCGGACGTCGGTGGTGACGACGGGCGTGTCGAGCAGGCCGGCGTCGTTGCCGATCACGTGGAACGGGCGGCGGTCGCGGAAGAACAAGTGGTAGGCGCGGAAGTTCGACGCGTTGAGCACCCGGAACCGGTACTGGCCGCGGGCGACGTTCGTGTACGGCGACACCTTGCCGTTGACCGTCATGCGGTCGCCGATCTGGCCGCCGTCCCAGTGACCCTGCGGGACGAGGGTCAGGGTGCGGTAGTTGAGCGAGCCGTCGGCGTGGAAGCGGCGATCGGCCAGGATCAGCGGTAGTTCGAACTCGCCGCTGGGCAGGTGCCACGCGTTGGTGCGGTCGCCGGTGTCGCCTTCGTCGCGCAGGAGGTACATGCCCGCGAGTCCCGCGTGGACGTTCAGGCGCGTGAGGCCCATGCCGTGGTCGTGGTACCAGAGGCCGGCGGCGGGCTGGCGGTTTTCGTGGCGGTAGGTGCGGTGCTCGCCGGGGAGGAAGACGTCCATCGGGTGGCCGTCGATCTCGGGCGGCGTGACGGCGCCGTGCAGGTGGACCGAAGTGTGGGGTTTGACGCGGCTTTCCTCGGACGCACCGTCGAGCGTGGGGTCGACGTCTTCCGCGAAGAGGTGCCGGCCGAGCTTGTTGTCGAACGTCAGCTCGAGGCGCTGGTTCGCGTGGGCCTCGATGGTGGGCCCGAGGTATTCGGCGCCGCCGTAGGACCAGGTGGGCGCGGGGGCGAGGTCGCGGTGGAAGCGGTGGGTGGACTCGGCCATGGCGAGGCGGTGGTCGCCGCGGATGGTCTGCGGGATCGGGAGCTCGTCGACGTAGGGCGGGAGGTCGGGCGAGGGGAAGGTGCGGAGGTCTACGTCGGTTTGCGCTCGGGCCGCAGTCGCCGGGATGGCCGCGGTGGCTGCTGTGGCTGCCGTGGCTGCGGTCGCTTTGAACAGCCGTCGACGGGAGATGCCTTCTGCCATGGGAGGTTCCTGTCCAAGTGATAGTGAGCTATCAGTTGGTAGTGTAGGGCATGCCCCCGCAGCCGCTGCGTGCTGACGCCGCCCGCAACGCCCGCCGCATCGTCGACGCGGCCTACTCGGTCTTCGCCGCCGGCGGCGTCACCGTGCCGATGGAGGAGATCGCCGCCGCGGCCGGCGTCGGGGTCGCGACGTTGTACCGGCGGTTCCCGCACAAGCAGGACCTGGTGCGGGCGGTGCTGGAGGCGCGGTTCGACGAGGTGATCGTGCCGGTGCTGTCGCGGGCTGCTTCCGCGGCTCCGCGCGACGGTGTTTATCTCGCGTTGGAAGCCGCGGTGGGTTTGGCGGCGGTTGAGCAGCCGCTGTTCGCCGCGGCCAACAACGTGGGTGCGTTGACGATGGATCTGGCTTGGCGCTTCTTCTCGCCGGTGGCTGCCCTGGTGGCCGCCGGCCAGGCCTCGGGCGTGTTCCGCGCGGACCTGGTGGCGGACGACGTCCCGCGGCTGGTGTTGATGCTGGTGGGGACGTTGCCGTCGTTCCCCGCCGGCGCTTCGGAGGGGTGGCGGCGGTATCTGGACCTGCTGATGGACGCGCTGTCGCCATCGGGCGCTTCGGGGCTGTCGCCGGCGTCCGCTGTGGCGGATCACACGCCGCGCATCTGACGGGCCGCGGGGGTCCCGCTAAGGTGTTCGTGCCCCCGTAGCCCAATTGGCAGAGGCAGTCGACTTAAAATCGACCCAGTGCGGGTTCGAACCCCGTCGGGGGCACCACGCAGACCATCATCACGTGGTGAACCCCCTCTGACCGGCACACTGGTCATCGAAGACACATACGACCTCTCGTCGATGCGCGGGAGGCCATGCTGGGCACCTCGTCGGGCGTGACCGGGTTCGTGACCACGGTGATGGGCATCGTGATCGGGCTGACTTTTCTTTTCGGCTTCGGAAACGTCCTGGCGTTGGCTCTTCGGATCGGAGTCCCCTCGTACGTCGCTCCACTCGTTGCTCCGGCGGTCGACCTGACGGTCCTCGGGTTGCTGGTGGGCACCCGGCACCTCGCTCTTCACTGTGCTCCCGACCGTGTTGTGCAGCCAGCCCGGCGTTTGCTGCTCGCGGCCAGCGCTGTGACCCGTGCGCTGAACGTCGCCGATCCCGTCTGCTCGGGTCAAGGGGACAAGGCGGCATTCGACGCGGTCGGACCGCTGCTGCTCATCGGCTGGGCGGAAGTGGGCCCGGGCTTGCTTGGGGGCCTCCAGGACGTCGAGGAATGGGCGAAGACGAAAGTCGAGGCTGCGATCATCGCGCCAGACGGGGACCACCACCGCTGCCGCCGAGGTGCCTGCCGTGCACACGCCGAAACCGCCGATTGAAACGGTTGTTGCCCCAAGCGTGTCAAGCGGCGCAAAGTCACTTCACCGTGTTCAGCCTGATGACGCAAAGCTGGAACTAAGCCCGCGTCCTGAACGCCGAGCATTGGACAACGCACCGGCGTCCAATTTCTACGGAGACGTTGCGAAAGCAGTTGGGGTGGGGGCTACGGCCGCGCGGTCGCTCTGCGCGACAGTGCGTTCCGAGGTGGTGCTGCCGGAGGCGCAATGAACCCTGTATGCCTGTCCTGTACCGGCCCTCGCCACGTTGATCTCGCTGCCACGCTGTAGACCGGGTGAGAGGACTTGCCGGTGAGGGAAAGGCTGTCACCCCCCATTGTCATTCAGCTGTCACAACCCTGTGAACCTCGCCGTTCACAGAGGGCGACGTGGCGCCCGGCTCACCTTCATCAGGTGATTCTCATTGCGACGAGACCGGCTCCGATACACGAGGGACTACGTCTCACCCACGCCGGCGGTCAGCCCATCCGCGCTACCCGGTCTGTTTGAGCCGACCGACGACGCAGGCCGGAGTCGTTCACCTCGGGAGGAGGCAAGCTGGTGGCGTCGGAGCAGCCGGATGGGGTCGGCCCGCAGGCGGACGGGAAATCAGACGAAGTCAAGGACTCGAAGGCACCGCAGTGGGGACGGTTGTTGATCGGCCTCCTCATCGCCCTCGTCTTGGCGACGATCATGGCGACGACCTACATTTCGGCGAACCATGGGGTCGTCGCTCACAACGTGCCTTGGGGGGTCACGGGGTCGTCATCGTTGACCACGGACGTGCAGAAGAATGTCAGCCTGGACATCCACCAGTACGCGAACCAGGCCGACCTGGAGAACGCGGCGAATAACGCCGAGATCTACGGCGGATTTGTCCCGCAAACCAACACGTTGATCATCAACGTCGCGGCGAGCCTGTGGGCTCCGTTCGTGATGCCGCAGGCATACCTGGAGGCTGCCCGGCAGGAGGGTGTGAAGCTGCAAGCGAAGCCGATCAACACGCTCCCGCCGGAGGACCCGGAGGGGGTTGTTCCCGGCCTGGCCCTGTTCGTTCTGCTGGTGGCCGGCTACCTCGGGTCCACGTTTGCGATGCAACGCACCAAGACGGCGGCGGCCCACCGCCGCGTCACGGTACTGCTCGGCTACTCGATCGTCGTCGGTCTGGTCGTCGACCTGATCGCCGGCCCGATCCTGCGGGCTTATCCCGATGTGGGCAGCAACTTCTGGAAGCTGTGGCCGGAGTTCGCGTTGATCTGTTTCGCGGTCGCGCTACTCGCTGCGACGTTGCAGAGTCTGATAGGTCCGCTCGGCACGCTGGTGACGGTCGTCATCGTCGTCTTCTTCGGCAATCCCTCAACCGGCGGCGGCAACGGGGTCGCGTACCTGCCGCCGTTCTGGCAGGACATCGGGGTCGTGCTGCCGCCGAGAAATGGCCTCTACCTGGTCCGCAACACGCTGTATTTCCACGGCAACAGCATCACGCTGCCGCTCATCGTCCTCGGAATCTACGTCGTGGTCTGTGCCGCGCTCGTGATCTTCTTCTCCTGGGGCAATGTGCTGTGGTGGCGCGCGGACAAACGTAAGGGTGGCAAGAAACCACGAGAGACCATCACCCCGGCGGAGGAGACCGGGACCGCCGCCACCCCGCCGGGCTGAGAGCCTTCACACTGTGTGCCAAGTCTCGCCACCCAATTGCCGGCTTACCGAAAGCCCCTGGACTTCATCGCCAGAGCCTTCAGATCGAGCGGTGTGACCTGGTTAGCCACGAGGGACACGGTGCCCTGGCCGATTGGGCGATACCGCGGACGACGACGGCGGCATGGTTCTGCAGAACCCTCCTGCTCCGGTGAAACAGCTCGACCAAGGCGATCACGTTGGTCATGCCGGTTTCGTCTTTGAGGTTGAGGCACGTGATCCCTCGGCGGTGGCGGGTCGTTGGCGATGGGTGACGGCGCGTCCGGCTGATGCCGGTTCGTTGACGAACGGGGGGTCCGTTGTCAACGAGCCGGCAGCTCGGTCAGCAGGCTCGCGGTGCTACTTCTTGGCGGCGGC